>NZ_JCAXEB010000002.1:0-607271 GCF_059758655.1 Flavobacterium sp. GQ95 | reverse complement strand
TATCTAGAGGCTTTTTATTAAATTTGTCTTATCCTGAAAAAGTTTCTATGTTAATCTTTATTGATGGGAAAACAATGCATTAAAAATTCTTGTATCTACAGTAATACCAACGAAGGTGCTCCACTGCCATGAATTCGTAAGCTTAATATCCTCCTGAGTACCTGTAAAGACATCTTCGCCAAGTTTAAAATTTTCGTCTGCAAGTGATTGAACTTTACCATAATGCCAACCAGCAGATATGCTTCCCCCTCTGGCAAATTCGAAATTTCCGCCTATAAAGAAATTTTCATCCCATTTATTAGATAATGCTACACCAAAAATAGGATTTAATCTTTCCCAAAAATCAGGTTCTTTCAAAATGTCCCTTCCCCGTGTGATATGACCGGAGCCTTTTAATTTTCCACTTATCCAATCAATTGTTGGTTTCCAGTAATAAATTACATTAAAAGTAACCATAGTCCTGTTACCGTCATTTATCGTACGTATTGTATTATTGGTTGTCCCGTTTATAGGGAAGACCTCATAATCAGGATTTGCCAATTGTGTAGATATAAAACTTGCTCCAATGCCAACATTATACAATTTATTTATTTTGGCATCCATCTGGTTTAATATAGTGTCTTCACCATCATCATCCTTTCCATAAATCTTTATAGTAGCTCTATCTGAAGTAAAGGGACCAAATATTTGGTGAACATAGCTGTACTTTTCGTCCTCTGTACCAGTACCATGCGCAGCACCTGTAGCAATGGCTTCGTGTGGTCTTATTAATAGATCAGAAGGACTATAATCACCTACTACTTCAACAGAATAATTAATTAGCTCTGTTTCCGGCACAGCCATAAAAATTTCAATATAATCGTCTGCATCAATATTAACTGGAGCAGGTCCGATGAGAGCACCATTTTGATCAAAAAAGAAATATGCTCTATTGGCTTTACGATCATAACGATAAAAATTATTAAATTGAGGAATATTTTTCTCAAAAAAAGCAGTAGCTTTAGTATTTGATCCGATTTTTACAATTGATCCACTTCCGCCACCTCCGTTCGTGTTTTTGATTTCTAGTTGGAATGATTTAACTCCATCAGCCGTTAGTATTAATTTAAAGCTTTTTGCTTTTGGTTTATTAACGTTGATATCAAACGAGCCATCAGCCTGTTTCGATGGATCGGCAATATTATCACTTTTTTTCTGGACTAAAAAATTAGTAGGGCTGCCAGCACATACAATTTTCACAGGTTTTGTGAAATCAGCTTGAACAGGTGGATTTGCTACCGTAAATACACCTCCGTTAATTTGGACATTAATTGTTGTTGTTTGTGCATTAGCTACGATAATAAATACAAACACAAATACAATTGATAAGATAAAGTTTTTTTGTTTCATATAGGTTTTAATTTAAGTTTAAGACGACTAAAAACAGTATTTATAGGGATAACAAAACTTCTTGTTCCTTCTCCGCCAACAAGTAGTCCTATCAAATAATTATATTCATCAATAACCATTGAACCTGAATCTCCAGGAAGCGAAAAAGGAAATTCATCATCAGACTTGATAAAAATCAACTTATCAAGCCTATGGTATTCCATTTCTGTAGAATCATCTTTATAATATCTAATTCTTGCCGGTACATCGATACCAATTATATATCCTGTTTTAAGTTCCTGACTAAGACCTCCAAACATTTTAACACCTGTTTTCAATTTTCTGTCATCTTTGTTAAGATCACGTATTAAATGGGGTGCTCCAATGCCACTAATTGCATCTCGTATTTCAAAACTTCCTTTAGCTTTCATTATAGCAGCATCTATCTCGTTGTCCCTAATTGCATTTACAATACTGCCACAAGGTAGATTAGATTCGTATTCCAAAATTTCCTCGTTACCGTTTGGCTTAAAATTCCAGCTATGTGAAGGAGATTTGACAACATGGTAACAAGAAATAAAATATGGCTCATTTGTATCTTTATCATATACCTTTCCTCCCATTGAACCTCGATTATTAGGATAAGGCTTTTCGTTTAAAATATTATCTGCGGGCCATATTTCACTATGCACCTTTGGGTTGAAATCATGGATAACTTTTACATCAATAAATTTTTGCTGATTGATAGAGTCCAGATAGAACATTTTTTTTGGAATCAATGTTTCTCCTTTGTAATGTTCATTAACATACACCTCAATATTCATCGGTGTCAGATCTGATTTTAATAAAACAGAAGTGACATTTTCAATTAACATGACCTGTTTCTTAAAAAGAGATGCTGCTTCCTCTATTTCAAGTTCATCATCATCATCATTTTTTGAAGGTTCTTCTATTGCTTGTTTGACTAGTGTTCCTTTTAGATCTTTTGTATAAAGCAACAAATCCAAAAGATCATGCCAAAATTTAGAGCCTAAACTTAAAAAACATCCTGTTAAAAAACATCCTGGAACTAAAGTTATCCAGCCAACAATACTACTCGCATCAAAGTTTTTCCAGCCTATACCGCACGAGGCATTATTAACATCAGAAATCATAGAAATCAAATCTGCTCTCATTAACAAACTAACAATGGTCCCTATTACGATATTAAGAAGTATTATACGCTTATTACGATCATCCTCTTCTCCGTCTTTTTTTTTATCTTTCAAATTACCTATTGCTATCCCAAGCAATTTTGATTCGGAAAATTGAAGTTTTATAAAATTCGCAATCCGTTCATTAATCATACTTAAAATAAATAATACCACTGCTAAAGAAATCATAGAATCCATGATTAAAAAATTTTTAAGTTTATGATGTACAGTAAAGCCAAAAGCAACAGAGCATTATACCTGTAGATTTACAGTTGGAAATTATTAATATTGTAATGCTTAATCATGATAATTAATAAAAGAATTTTTAAAGTGATCATATACTTCGATTGATACAAAGTATAATTTACATTTACACGGAATGTCCTTTAATTAGTATCAATACTTCAATAAAACCAACAATAGTACATAACAAATATACCTTTTTCAAATCATTAAAAACCAAGTAGTTATACCTGATTTATCAACTAAATTTTTTCATGCTTTATTCTACCGCTTGCGGAGACAAGGATAGGCGGACGATTTCACATAGAAAAAATTCAAATTGTTCCAGCATTTTTTCATCAAAATGCTTTTTGAAATACAATAAAAAGGATTTTCGTATTCTTCCTTCGTCAGGGAAGTAAGATGAAAGTGGATTTCCTTCCACAAACCCTCCCTTAAAGCTGGTTTCGAAGGATTCTATATGCTGCGGATTATCCATTTGCTTTTTTATTTAAAATTAATGTTGTAAAATTTGAAATAGTAGAAAAGAGTCTATTACTAAAAATAAATCAGCACTTAGTAAAATTTATTTGCCACTTCATATTTTCTTAATTTGTGTAACCAGGCTTAGAACTTCATCCGTAAATTGAGACAGCTCAAAATTCTGAGGATCATCATGCCCATCCTTTAGTCCCTCATCAATATTTACGTGAAAAGCTGGTACCAGCCATTCATCTTTTCTTATTCCTGCACATACATATAATAAAGCAAGTCTTTTATACTGCAAATTTGTAAATCCCGGCGTGGGAGCAACTGGAGCACTTACCTCCGTCCCCGGCGGATAAACTCTTGGCTGTAATAGTTCTACATGCAGAAATAATCCTCTGCAAGAAACACCGATATTATTTTCAAACTTTGTAGCACGCCATCCTTTTTCAAAATCGTTAAGTGTTTTTGATAATCCAGTTCTTGTTATAAGACCATGTGCAGGTTCTTTTCCTTTTGGCCAATTCCATGAGTTTAACTTGTTCTTTGACCAAGTGCTTTCATTAATATTTACAGGAAATTTATCTAGGAATGCAGGCGTACTCATATCATGAATTACAAAGTATTTCGCAAAAACCTTTTTTCCATTCAGCATAATATTTGAAATATCAAAATCTATACTGCCGCAGATTTCATTATCAGAGATAGAATGTTTTTTAAGGTAGAATCTGAGTTTTTCTTTACTTATTTCAGGCTCATTGTTAAGAAGATTAAGGAAAACTGTATCAATACTTGGTACTTTCTGTTCAATTTTTCCCCACATTTTAACGGTGCGCAGCAGTAACTTTGCCTGATCAGCTTTTGAACCTTTAAACTCCATTTTTGTTTTATCAAACTGTTTTGAAGACTGTGCTAAGCTGCTCAGTTGCATCAATAAACATACAAATAAGACTATTTTTCCCATCTTTCTTATTATTTTAGGTGAATTAAAGATTAAACAACGTTTTACAGCTATAACATAAATAAAAATTAAAATAACTGTGTGAATTTATTAATAAACCTATAATAATAAAACAGTATAAATACCTGTTTTTTAATAAATAAAAATTAAAGGGTTTTTATTTATTTTTCCATTTCCCTAACAAATCAACAACAACCGATATTCTCCTTCCCTTTCTATTGGTGCTCTATGAATACAAGGAAGCAATTGTTGTTTTGGATGATCCTTACTGTATTGAATAATTAATTCGGTCGTCTTTTCAATCGGACAATTTAACTGACTCTTATAATTCTCGATTCAGGAAAATCGATATCAAGATACTTCCTTATAATACCAGTAATTTCTTTAAATCTTGCATAAAATGGCTTGTAAATTGTTCAGTAACGGTCACCAAAAAATTCCATTTCTTTAGAAATGGAATTTTTTCATGCCTTTTTCTTACTATTTAACCAAGTAAGAACTAAGCAACAATAATCCTATAAATGACGTATTTTGTGCTATATATTTTTTACCAATACTAAATTATTTTTGTAAAAAATGAAATATCAAAAATCTTCTTTGTATTAATTTATAAATAACAATAGTAGGTTACAAACTTTCAGTCAAAATAAATAATCTCAAAAACAAAAATGAATTATGTGCCCTAATATTGAACCTTCAGAAATATCTAGCTTACAAACATCCCAAATCTCACTTTGCATTTCTTTAGAGGAGCCATGGCTACTTGCTATAGCCGGGTTATTATTAGGAATTTATAAAATCCATGATTTCAATAAGAATAAGAAATAATCCTCAACATAAGTCGATTACATTTAAAAAAAAATATCGGTTTATACATTATATGTTTTTCATACATGATGTATATTTTCTTTAATTACTAAATATAACAGCTTAACAAATCAACAACAACCGATACTCCCCCTCCTTTTCTACTGGTGCTCTATGAATACAAGGCAGTACTTGTTGTTTTGGATGATCTACGGCCAGCCGCCAAAGATGCCCTACCCCTAAATTAACAGGTTCTGCATCTGCATGTACCTGATAATGCAAATCAAAGTAATTCTCCTTCAAAAAGTCTTCGAATTCTTCCGCTGGCCCATCATACAGCTCTTTTAGCTTTGTTCGAATTTCCGGAATCAGAATTTTTTGCTCTGCCTGCGAATTAGAAACAATATCACTCGCCGCGCCGTGATAAGTACATAAAAAAGTATCTGTTGCAATGGGCGAACGATCCACATGAAACGAATACACATCAGTCGATATGAAATCAAATTCATCATCGCGTTCATAACACTTCAATAAATTAAGAGAAGGCGAAGCTCCAAAATCAGTTAATAATTGTAAATCATTTAAGATTATTTCCCTTGCTATACTTCCCTTTTCTGACAGTTGGAGTGCTATTAGATCTTCAGGATAAACTTCCGTTATATTTTCTTTTAAACATAACTGGGCTACAATCTCGTTAAAATCGCCATCCAGATTTCTGTACCAGCATAGCGCATTCGTTTCTCCTTTGAAATTGGTATGTACAAGCTCAGGGAAAGTAGATACTATTCCAATTTGGCTACTGTCAGAAAATGTATTGTTCATAGTATAATAGTAAGAAGCTAGTTGCTTCATGCATTGCAAAATTATGTAATAGTCGTCAGTTTCGGCATTTTTATCGGTATAAACTTTAAAATTAGTATATCATGTAAAAATGAAAATTCAACAAATTTTGCCTGTAATCATATAAAAGCCACAGCCTCTAATAATTGTATTTTTAATTTATTGAATTTGCCTTTTTAATAACTTAAATTAAAAATATATGACATTCCAAAACTACTTTTACAGACCTGATGAATCTGGCGATTTGACCTCTTATGAAGAACATCTGCTATTAAACTATGATGATTATCTTGAAGACCGTTCAGTAAATCCATTATCAGCAAAAAACCACTACAGCTTAGAATTTGGAGAATTAGAAGAGGACCTTGAGGATGATTTTGAGTCAGAGTACGACGAAAATGACTGGGAAGAAGAGGATTCCTCTGAAAACTTTGAAGGAGAATATGATAAGAATGAAGAAGATCCCGGGACATTTCTAATGAGAAGCTAAGTAATTATTGGTTCTTTTAAACCCAACTGAGATTTGCCGGCGTTTACAATAGCAAGACTTTTATTTTAGAAACGGCTTAGTCTTAAAAAATAGGATTTAGTCTTTTAAAGTAATAATCTATGGAAAGTATTGTAATAACAAATGCACGGCAAAATAATCTTAAGAACGTATCATTAAATATCCCTAAACATAAAATTACCGTCTTTACAGGCGTTTCGGGTTCAGGAAAATCATCGCTGGTTTTTGAAACAATAGGAGCCGAAGCCCAACGACAGATTAATGAAACACAAAATAGTTTTATACGCAACAGATTACAGCATTTTGGAATTCCCGATGTCGATAAGATAGAAAACCTGAATGTCCCCATTATCATTAACCAAAAAAGATTGGGCGGAAATGCACGATCTACAGTTGGTACAGCAACGGACATATATGCGTCGTTACGGCTTCTTTTTTCGCGCATTGGCGAACCTTTTGTTGGTTATTCGAATGTTTTTTCATTCAATAATCCGCAGGGAATGTGTACAAATTGCGGAGGTTTAGGCTTTATCCAAAGTGTAAACATCAATGTACTGATCGATAAAAATAAATCATTAAATGAAGGTGCTGTTAAATTTCCAACGTTTCAACCGGGCGGCTGGCGCTTAACCAGATATACGTTATCAGGCTATTTTGATAATGATAAAAAACTGAAAGATTACACTGCCCAGGAATGGGAAACCTTACTTTATGCAACAGAACACAAACCGAAAAAACCAAGTAAGGAATGGGGAAAAACGGTAAGTTATGAGGGCGTGGTTCCCCGAATTGAAAAAGCATTTTTAAAAAAGGATTCAAAAGAGAATCTAACCAGAAAAAAAGATCTTCAGGAGATTATTACAACCAAAGTCTGTCCGGCGTGTAATGGAAAAAGATTAAATAATAAAATCCTGTCCTGCCAGATAAATGATAAAAATATTGCGGACTGCACAGCGCTTTCGGTTGATGAACTTCTTGATTTTATTCGCCGGATAAAAACTAAATCGTATGAAGTCATATTAAATGAGCTTACAAAAAAATTAGAAAACATCATAAACATCGGGTTGCAATATTTAACCTTAGACAGACGAACCGACACGCTTTCGGGAGGGGAATCACAACGCATAAAAATGGTTAGAAACCTGGGCAACAGCCTGGTCGATTTACTTTATGTTTTTGATGAGCCCAGTATTGGACTTCATCCAAGAGATTTACAAAATATTTCTTCGATTATTCAGCAAATCAGGGATAAAGGAAACACTGTTTTAATAGTAGAGCATGATCCTGATTTAATTAAGATTGGAGATTGGGTAATTGATATGGGACCCGGATCCGGAAAAAATGGTGGAGAAATCGTTTTTGAAGGCACATTTGAAGATCTCAAAAAATCAAAAGGAAAAACAGGATTGTATTTCGCCGAAATACCTTTGATGAACCATAATCCAAAAATTGCCGAGGAATATTTGGAAATTAAGAATGCTACTCTGCATAATCTTAATAATGTTAGTGTTAAAATTCCAAAACAGGTAATGACAGTAGTAACAGGAATCGCAGGTTCAGGAAAAAGTACATTAATTACTAAAGTACTTCCGGATTTATATAAAAATGTAACTGTAATAGACCAATCTTTATTTACAGCAAGTTTCAGATCAAATTTACTAACTTATCTGGGTCTGTCTGATACAGTACGACGATTGTTTGCAAAAGCTAATAAAGTTTCGGATAAATTATTTAGCAGTAATAGTGAAGGTGGCTGCAAAAATTGTAAAGGATCTGGAATTGAGAGAATTGATTTAGCTTTTATGGATGATATCGAACAAGTGTGCGAAGTTTGCAATGGCTCCGGATTTAAACCGGAAGTGCTGCAATATCGTTATAATAAAAAAAATATTGTTGCTGTAATGAATATGACTATTACAGAAGCGTATTCCTTCTTTAATGATGAAATATTCACTGAACACTTCAATGTTTTAATCGAACTTGGCTTAGACTATTTAACCTTAGGTCAACGATTGAGCAGTTTTTCCGGTGGTGAGAGGCAAAGGTTAAAACTAACTAAAGAGCTAAATAATGCAAATAAAGTTCTCATTTTAGACGAACCCACTACAGGATTGCATCCAAGTGATACACAAAAGCTGCTTTTATTTTGCAACAAATTACTCCAAAAAAACAATACCTTAATTATAGTTGAACATAATCTGGATGTTATTGCTCAGGCAGACTGGATTATTGACATTGGACTCGGTGCGGGAAAATATGGGGGAAACGTTATTTTTGAAGGAACAGTCAAAAAACTCCTGGAAAACCAAAAATCCTATACTGCTCAACACGCTAAAAAGCATTTGAAATTATGAAAAGGGCATTTGCGCATTTTTCATAAGGAATACTTTAGAGAGTGGGGATTATTTAATCCTCACGGGATATATTCTTTTCAGAAACAAAAAATACATTTTTAACCGGATTCATTAAAGCTTTTGTCCAGTGCAGAAAGAATACTTTTTTCAGAATGAGAATAAAGCCTGTAAAAGAATTTGGTTTTTGTATATAGAGATTTGCTCCCTTATTAAAAGTGTCTTCAATATCTTTAGGATGATTAGAAGTAGAGAGCATAACTGCAGGAATCTCCTTAAGTTCCTGATCGCTCTTTATTTCTTCTAGTGCCTCCTTGCCTCCTTTAATCGGCATATTGATATCTATAAAAATAATATCAGGTTTTGGTTCCGACTCATCTTTCAAGGTGTTAACCAATTCCTCCCCGTTTTCTACCGTAATAATCTCAGAAGGAACTTTTGTTGCATTAACAGCTTCCAGAAATAATTCCTGATCATCTTTATCATCCTCAGCCAATATAATTTTTACCGGCTCTTCATTTACGTCTTTAGTATTTACTACTGATTTTTCAGAACTTATCATATTGAAATGGTTTTACAAACACCAAAAGTACTATATAAATACCTAATAAAATTTCCACAAATCAATAATCTTAAAAGCATTAACAAATTTAGCATTAACCCAGCGTATTTTTCTTTTATTTTCTAGTCTTAAATATATACTTCACTTCCTGAATTTTTCTTTAAAAATAGTGTTAATCATACAACTCTTAGTCAGAATTGTATAATGTTTAACTACCATTTGACATCACCTTTACTCCAGTCAAATAATCTAATTTCTTAAACAAAATAAAATGAAAATTAAAATTTTACTATTAACATTTGCTATAATATGCATTACATTTATTACCGGATGCGAAAATGATGATTTCGAAGAAGTCGTAGGAGTATGCCCTGTAGTCGAGTCTACAACTCCTTTGAGTAATGCTTTAAATGTTCCATTGGGACAGGTTGTTACTGCAACATTTAACGAAGAAATGGATCCGGGTTCTATTACTTCAACTTCGTTTATTGTGGCAGGAACGACTCCGATTGCAGGAACGGTAACCTATTCCGGAAGAACGGCATCATTTACACCAGCAGTTTTACTTGCGGAGAATACTACTTATACGGCCAAAATTACAACAAAAGCCAAAGACGTATTGGGTAATTTTTTACAGCTTGAATATGTATGGGTATTTTCGACCGGGACACTTTTAAGACCTGTAGTTATTACTGCAGATCCTATTAATAATGCCGTTTCAGTGCCCTTAAATAAAACAATTTCGGCAACATTCAATATGGCTATGAATCCGGCCACATTAAACAACACCACTTTTAAAGTAAATCAGGGAACTAATGCTGTAGCGGGATCCATTTCTTATACAGGATCAACGGTATCTTTTATACCTGCCAGTCCCTTATTACCTAATAAAATTTACACTGTTACTATAACTACAGGTGCAAAAAACTCACTGGATACTGCAATGGCAGCAGATTATACCTGGAATTTTACGACAGATATGATACCAGCAGTAACTGCAACAGATCCTTTGAATAATGCTGTTAATGTTGCTTTAAATCAAACTGTAACTGCTGATTTTAGTACTATTATGGATGTTGCTTCCATCAATGCTGCCACATTTACGCTTAAACAGGGTGCCACAACAATTCCTGGTACTGTTTCTTATTCTGGTACTACAGCGTCGTTTAAACCGACAAATTCACTTGTATTAGGAAAAATCTACACAGCCACCATTACAAATGGGGCTAAAAGTGCAGCCGGAACTCCATTGGCTGGTGACTATGTCTGGAACTTTACAACTTCGCTTTTGCCTCCTGTACCTTTAGTAATAGATCTTGGTAGTGCTGCTATGTTTGGAGCTTTTGGTGGTAACGCCGGAATTACAAATCAGGGATTAAATACAGTAATAAATAATGGAAGTCTTGGAACGACAGCAGCATCGACTCTGATTACAGGTTTTCATGATGGTCTTGTCATTTATACCGAGACTCCTCTAAATGTTGGAAATGTTACTGGTGATATATTTACAGCACCTCCTGTTCCAGGAACAGCTACATCGTTAGCAATTGCTCAAAAAGGATTACTGGATGCAAATGCGGCCTATTTAAGTATTTCGCCGGCAGCAAAACCGGGTGGTTCAGATCCTAACGCTGGAGAATTAGGCGGATTGACTTTAGCTCCGGGTGTTTATAAGTCAGCAAGTGGTACTTTCAAAATCAGCAATGGCAACCTGACACTTGATGCACAGGGTGACCCAAATGCGACCTGGATTTTTCAAACCGCATCAGGACTTACAGTTGGAATTGCTGGACCTACAGGTGCCAAAAGTGTAATAATGATAAATGGCGGATTGCCTAAAAATGTTTTTTGGTATGTTGGTAGTGCTGCTACTATAAACAGTGCCGGCGGTGGAACGATGGTAGGAACTATTATTGCAAATTCCGGAGTTACTTTTTCTACTGCAGGAAATGCAAATCAAACAGTGCTTAACGGAAGAGCTATCTCTTTAGTAGCATCTGTCACCATGGTAAACACCACTATTAATGTCCCATAAATAAAATATTTTAAAATAGTAAATCCCGTCCTAAGACGGGATTTTTTTCTCTATAAAAACAATCACCTAAACAAACGTAAATGAAAACTAACATTAGTTTTAAAACAAATACATACATAATTAAATTCTTGGATAAAAGGCTATTAAATAGATTTTTACTTTTTACTTTATTATGCTTCAGTGCTCAGACAACGCTTCAGGCACAAGAAATATATTACACAAAACCTTCCTGGTTCTTTGGTGTTGCGGGTGCCACAAATTATAATTTTTACCGCGGTTCAACTCATCAGCTTAATTCGAATTTGACTCCTCCTGTTACTTTCCATAATGGTGAAGGTGCAGGACTTTATTTAGCACCACTTGTAGAATTTCATAAGCCCGATACCCGATTGGGATTCATGTTCCAGGCAGGTTATGACAGTAGAAAAGGCTCTTTCGATCAGAAAGTTACTCCTTGTAACTGCCCTGCAGATTTATCTACCAAACTTAGTTATATTACTATAGAACCAAGCATTCGTTTTGCTCCTTTTAAATCTAATTTTTATTTGTATGGAGGACCGCGTTTGGCTTTCAATTTAGACAAATCATTTAAATATTCATTAGGAACTAATCCTGATTATCCACAACAAGAGGCCACTCCTGCTGTAAGAGGTGACTTCGATGCAATGAAAGAAACGCTTATTTCGATGCAGATTGGAGCAGGTTACGATATTCCGTTATCTTCACAAAATCATAAAACACAATTTATTTTGTCTCCTTTTGTGAATTTTCAACCCTATTTTGGACAACATCCCCGCACAACCGAAACCTGGAACAACACTACCCTTAGAGTAGGTATGGCACTTAAGTTTGGACAAGGAAATGCACTGGATACTTCTCCAATAGCTGCATCTAAGGTACAGTTCTCTGTAAATGCTCCTAAAAATATTCCCGGAGAGCGTAACGTTCGAGAGACATTTCCTTTGCGTAATTATGTTTTCTATGATCTTGAATCCAATAAAATACCAGGTCGCTACAAATTATTAAAAAGAGAAGATGTAAAAGATTTTAATGAAGCCCAGATTGGAATTACAGCCATTGTAAATCCATCTGGTCGTTCTGCACGACAAATGGCGGTTTATTATAACGTTATTAATATTCTTGGATATCGAATGGTGAAAAATCCCGGAGCAAATGTTACACTTGTTGGTTCTTCAGAAAAAGGAACCGAGGATGGCACTGAGATGGCCGAATCTATAAAGACTTATTTAGTATCTGTATTTGAAATAAATGCATCAAGAATAACGACCAAAGGACAGTTAAAACCTTCCATTCCATCTGAACAGCCTGGAGCAACAAAAGAATTGGTGCTGCTTCGCGAAGGAGACCGCAGGGTTTCTATCGAAAGTAATTCTCCTGATTTATTGATGGAATTTCAAGCGGGTCCAGATGCTCCGTTAAAACCATTAGAAATTGTTACAGTTCAGGAAGCGCCTATTGACAGTTATGTTACTATCGATGCTACTGGTGCCGGACAGGCATACTCGTCATGGTCTTTAGAAACTACGGATCCAGATGGGAAAGTAAAAGTTTTTGGTCCTTATACTCAGGAAAAAGTAAGTATTCCTGGTAAAAGCATTATGGGAACTCGTTCTGAGGGTGATTATAAAGTAAAAATGATTGGAAAAACCAAAAGTGGAAGTATTGAAGAAAAAGTTACTACTACTCACATGGTGTTGTGGACACCATCTAAAACAGACGAAGGTCTTAGATATAGCATTCTTTTTGAATTTAATAAATCAAAGGCAATTGCGATGTATGAGAAATATTTGACAGAAGTTGTTACACCTAGAATACCTAAAAACGCTGCTGTTATCATTCATGGCCATACTGATATTATTGGTGAAGAGTCTTATAATTTGAATTTATCTTTAGACAGAGCCAATGAAGTGAAGGGCATTATAGAGAAGGCATTGTCAGATTCTGGCAGAAAAGATGTAAAATTTGAAGTACATGGTTTTGGTGAAGACGAAAGTATGTCTGCATTTGAAAATAAACTTCCAGAAGAACGTTTTTACAACCGTACTGTTATAATTGATATTATTCCAGCTAAATAAATTTATAGAATAAACTTAAAAAGGATACCAATTTCTTCAATCCAGAAGAAATTGGTATGAAATTTATTTCTCTGAGACTACCAAATAAAAAGCTCCAAATCAATGATTTGGAGCTTTTTATTTGGTATTTTCTATAATGAGCATCCATGTATAAATAAATGCTATTTGTATTCTTTAGTGGTTGTCAAATTCCCTGCGGTTGTAAAAAGCGTCATCATTACTATCATAGTTAGGATCATTTTCAGGATAATAGGACTTCATTACTCTTCTTTCATAGTCTCTGTCAAAATTATGCTGCCTGTTGTATCTGCTTGTATTTCTAAATGTATCATATCCTATACTATTAGCCATAACAATTTTCGTATCTTTATTTATGTTTACAGATCCAATTGGTATGATAATGTGGCTGTCTCCTTCTTTATAGATAAACTCCTTTCCATTGTCGTTTGCTATAACGTCATGCACTTCATTACGTTCATCTAGTAGTCCTTTATCTAATTTCACATCCAGATAGACCACACGCTTCATATCTTTATTAACCCAGAGATTATCAATTTTGCCTATTGTACGGTTGTCAGCGTCTACTATCTTCCATCCTCTTACATCAGAATAATTTGAGGCAATTTTATAATCAGATAGTTCGTCTAGTCTGTATAAGTTTTTGTCTTTATTTTCCATAATTTTTTATAAATAATATTATATACTGTTTTTCTCCCGGGTTATAACTTCAGGAAACTAAATTTTTCCTTAAAACGCTAAAGAACAATATTGTCCCACTGTTTTCCGGTTATTTTCCTATTGTGTACTTGTAGTGTTTTCGATTTCTACGCTGTTTTCACTGTTAGCTTCATGATCTATTACAAAGATGTAGTATATAAGTGCTCCGATTATAAGCAATGCTACAATCCATGGCCATACAGGTTTCTTTTTCTCAATTTTAATTTCTGCCATAACTTCTTTTTTTTGATTATAAAATAGTTTTAAAATACTATTTAAAGATACAAATGACAAGAGAGTAAGAAGTATTTAATTTCAGCAGGATGTTACAGAATTCCCAGTAGATTTGATTTTAGGAAATTATGTTATAATTATAGAATTTCAATTCAATGAACTAAAAATCTGTCCTATACTATTTGAATTTTAAACTAACGTTTTTTAAGAAAGGGTTTTGATCTTTATAAACTAAAATAGGCATTTAAGTCCAGTCAAAGAACTTAAAAGAGCTACGTTATAATCATTTATTCATTCTATTTTATAAATATCATTTCACCATTCCTAATCGTGTATTTTACATCCGCCAAAGCTCTGATGTCTAGTTCCGGATTCCCCTTAAAAACTACCATATCTGCAGTCATGCCAACAGCAAGTCTGCCATATTGCTTTGAAAAACCGTATTTTCCTGAGGGTGTTGTAGTAAGCATTGCCAGAATCTGTCGGAAATTAAGTCCTGCCTTCTGCAAATAAACATACTCATCGGTAGGATCAAAATCATCCATGAAGCCAATATCAGTTCCAAATAAAAGATTTCCTCCTGCTTCATTAAAATCTTTTACTTGTCCAATAGCAATGGAAACAAAATCTTCAATCTGTTTCGGAGATTGATTATTGTTAAGTAAACTCCATTTCCAAAGTTTTAATGTTGGAATTAAATATAGATTCTTTTTAACCATTTGTTGAATCATTTGACTATCCCAAGCCTGCCCACCGTCAGGGGTGGTGTGTGCCAGTATATCGATACCCGATTTTAATGAAACTAAAATCCCGTCATTTATAGAAGGATGTGCAAAAACGAGTTTGCCTTTTTTGTGGGCAGTATTGATAACAGCTTTCGCTATTTCTATAGGCATCATCTTTTCGGCTCTACCCGGTCCCATAGGAGATCCGGCAAATATTTTTATTCCATCTAAGCCCGCAGCAATATTTTGGTTGACGATTTTTGTAGCGACATCTACGGAAGTCAACTCTGGCAATTTTATATTCATTGCTTTCACATAGAAAGGAGTGCCATCCTCAGCCGTAAGTGGAAGGCCTGTAGTCAGGATGAGAGGACTTCGGATAGAACCGTTGTTAATTCGTTGTCGTATGTTATTTGTATTCTCTGGAAATGAACCTATATCGAAGGCATAAGTAAAACCATATTTGATTAAAAATTGTTCAAGGTAGGTGGATAATTCACTATTACTTAAATTTTGTGCATTGGCAATTTTGGGATCGGTGAAATGGACGTGACTATTCCAGAATCCTGCTGTAATTGTTAAGCCTTTGCAATCAATCAGTTTAGCTTTCTCTGGTAGTTTTACTTCGTTCTTTTTACCTATTGCAATTATTTTATCATCCTTAGTAAGCACGGTTCCTTCAAGAATCGCCGGATCTGTTGGGGAAACATATATAGTGGCATTTATGAACGCCAAAGTACTTTTATTTTGTTTGGTTTCTTGTCCATTAGCAACAGTACAGTGTAAACCTGCAGCAATAAAAAAGGTCAAAAAAGTGTGAACGATGTTATTCATATATATAGTGAATTAGTTAGTTTGATTCTGGTCTAAATATTATTCCCTGAAAGGCCGTTCTATAATTAAACAATAGCATTACATTCATTTTCATCATAATTTTTTTTAGATCTAAAATCTAAAAATTTGCATCTTCATTGCTATTTATTAAAAGGAAATGTAAATGATTAGTATCAAAGACTGCGAATTTTTCTGATTGTTACAATTGGGTTAAAATCAATAAGGGATTTTCATTAACTAAAATAAAAAAAAGCAGCAAGAATACCTGAGTATTTTTGCTGCTTTTTTCTTAAGCTTTTATAACTATGAATTACTGTTCTTCAGCTTTAATTTCATAACATATTTAAACCTCAAATAAAGTAAAACAGATGATGTTATCAAGCCTAAAGTTAAACCATACCAAATTCCCTGAATCCCAATATTGAAATAAATACCTAAAACATAGCAAGACGGCAGACCAATAATCCAGTAAGCCACAAAGGTTATGAAAGTTGGAATATTGACATCACCCATTCCCCTCAGGGTTCCGAGCCCTACAACCTGCGTACCATCAAATAGTTGAAATATTGCGGCAATTAGCAATAATTGTGCGGCTATCGCTACCACATTAACATCACTAGTTATTAAGTACGGTAAATATTGATTGAAAAGTGTAAAAATAACAGCGAAGAAAAGCATGAAAATAATCACCAAATGATAAGAAGCATGAGCAAATTTTTCAAGTCTGATATAATTTTGATTTCCGAAACTATTTCCAATTTTAATGGTTGCTGCAGAGGCAATTCCTCCCGCCATCATGTAAGTCATTGCCGCGAGGGTTATAGCAGTCTGATGAGCAGCTTGCTCTGTTGCCCCTAATTGACCTGCAATTAAAGCTGCAGCTGCAAATGCGCCTATTTCGAATACATATTGCATCGCAACCGGCAGACCAATTTTTACTACCGCCAGGATTTTTGGAAGATTGATATACTTTACTGAAAAATGCTCCAGATAATTTTTGAATTTATCTGATCGGAATACATACCAGGCCATTACTACCATCATTAAAACCCTATCTGCTAAAGTTGCGATTCCTACTCCTTTAACACCCATTGGGGCGATGCCAAACATTCCTTTCACCAGAATCACGGCAATCACTACGTTAATCAAATTTCCCCAAATTGTAATGTTCATGGCTTGTTTTGTAAACCCCAGCCCTTCTGCAAATTGCTTAAATGTCTGAAAAATCATTAAAGGAAAAATGGACAAACTTAAAATAAGAAGATAAGGTTTTGCTGTTTCTACAACCTTAGGATCCTGGTCGGCATGCTGCATGGCAAACATGGAGCCGAAATAGACAACCATAAAAAGCAATATTGCAGCTATAATATTAAGCCATAAACTATTGGAAAGAAGTTTGGCACATTCTTTAAAGTTAGACCTTCCATTTTCTTGCGCTATCAAAGGTGTCAACCCGTATGCAATTCCCAATCCAATAACCAAAACAACCATAAAAACAGAATGAACTAGCGAAACCGCGGCGAGCGAAATGGTTCCTGCATAATGCCCGATCACAATTGTGTCGGCAGTCTGAACCAAAGTGTGACCCAACTGTGAAATTACAACAGGTCCTGCGAGCGCAATTGTACTTTGATAATAAACTTTATTTGATTTGTATTTTTTGAGCATAATAATTTTTTAATATTCTTGACAGTCGAATGTGTCTAAATCACTATTATTGTGAGTTTAATTCTCTTCTTGTCCTTCCTTTCGGCCTGCCATCAAATTCCATCCAAAAATAATCATTATTAAACTATCAGCATAAAATATACAATTCTTATTCCTTTAGTGCGTTTTTTTGAGGTACTCTTCAAATGCCTTATCCGGATCTGCTGTTGCATATTCATTTTCGGGTTCCGGAATTACGTGAATTTTTGAGTCTCGTAAAGATACAATGGCAGAACACACATATACTCCAATTTTTCCATCACTGTATTTGAAATCCAATAAGGTTAATTTTACTACTTCGTTGATAGAAAGTTCATAATAATTGCCATGACGAATTATTTTAAAATAAATCTCTTTAGTGTCTACAATTTCAAATTGATTGGCCTGAATATTTTCAAAAATAAAATTGTTCTTCACATCTTTTTCATTAAATCCCCATGCCCTGAATTGAACATATCCATTTACAAAATCAATTGATATATAATAAGCCGTTCCTTCCTCATCGCATTCAATTACAAATCCTGTTTTTCCCATTCCTTCAACCGCCAGCGTTCCTTCCCAGACAAAATCATTAGAAGGCTTTTCAAAACAAAAAACTTCATAACCGCTTCTGCATCCAAAGCGCCATTTATTTTCATGCTCCAAAACAAAATTTGCCGAAGGATTACATAAAATAGGTAACGGAATTGGTAAATCTTTCTGAAGAATAGTGCGCTGATAAATACTTTCCCAACGATGATAGGTCTTTAACAAAAGCCTGCCGCTGCTATCGACATCAAGCTGTTTTGGAGGCGGAATAACACGATGTGTATTAACATTTCTGCCCACAAAATAAAAATTGTAAATCAGGTAATAATCACCCTCTTTTACTATTCTTGCAGCATAATTTCCCTGGGGCATTAAAACATTATTATGAAAAGCGTGGTATTCGCCCTTAAAATCAGGAGAAAACCAATATCTCACTTTGATATCCTCCCGAATGGAACCCAGCAAATAATGCATTCCTTTTATTTCGACCACGCAAGGACATTCAACATCGTCATATACGTAAGGCACGTGCAAAGGTTTTTGAAGTACAAAACCATTTTCACCTCTTTTGGCAACGCCAATACAGCCTCTTCTATAAATGGGACCAATGGCGCTTCGGGCACAAATCAATAAATAATCTTCTCCTTCAAAATGGTATTTGTACGGATCCCTGAAACTAATCCATTCACGGGGATTATTGGCAGAACTTTCATAATAAGGCGCCTGACTTTTTAAGGGAAGCCCGTACTCATTTTCTTTTGTCCAATGAATCAGGTCTGGCGAAACCGCCCTTCCTACTTTTTGCATTATTCCTTTATCCCTGCGTTTGAGGCCGGTATAATACATCTCGTACCCTTCTCCGTCGGAGTTCTTACTAACATGCATGGTCCATAACATATCATCATCCCATTCGCCGGGGTCTCCTACAAACAAAGCATTTTTTACTCTTTTCCAGGAAAGACCGTCCCGTGAGACTGCATGTGCAATATAATCGTGATTGGGAATAATTAAATGAAATAAATGATGCACGCCGTTTTCATCAATAAAAACATCAACATCGCCTATTTCCCAACTGCTAAAACCTGATCCTGAATACATATTATTTAATTATTTTATAATGTTTTAATCCTTCTAAAATACCCAAAGAAGCGGCACTTTTTGCCACAAAAATACTTTTACCCGTTTGATAATGATTTAATTCTACGCTTCGGTTTCCTACAATAATTCCCTTAATGGCACCTCTGAACATATCAATATCATTACCTGAATCGCCCGCTGCAATTACATTGGATAATGGAATTGACCATTTGCGGCATAAAAATTTAATTGCATTTCCTTTTGAAGCCCTTTTGGGAATAAAATCCAGAAATTGTCCGTGACTCGGAATAATATTGATCTTATACCATCCTTTGCCTAAAACGGCAACCAATTCGTCATAATTATATTTTTCCTGATCATAATAATAAGAGATTTTAAACGGATTTTGAGCTTCGTCTTCCTGCAGTCTTATCCACGGAATAGCTTTTAAACGGCTTTCTACATCCTCTCTTTTCCATCGTCCTGACAAAAATACAGACCATCCTTTGTCTAAAATATAATCTATGCCGTTTGTATAATAAATTTCGGTCCCGACCGAGCAAATAATAAAATCAGGTACAGGAAACTGCTCTTCTTCAATAACCTTTTTTACCAGTCTCAGGTTTCTTCCTGACGCCATGGCAAAGGCCATTTTTTCAGTACGATTGACTAAATGTGCTTTTAACTCTTTTAATCCCGGATTGTTTAGTTTAGGTTCTATTAATGTTCCGTCAATATCTGAAACCAATAAATTTTCGACTTTTCTTTTTAATCGCGAAATATTAATGTTTGGATAATGCTGGTTTTTGATACCCGCTCCGGAAGAAAGCGACAAATTCTCATTAATCAGATCGACATACTGATTGACATGACTTAACCAGCTGTAATGTTTTTGAATATTGATAGCGCCGTTATTCGAATAATATTTCCATTGATTTTCATCGGTTAATATCGTTCGTAAAGCCTTCTTGATTTCATTTACATCCAGAGGATCTACTAAAATTCCGTTCTGGCAGGTGGGAATAATTTCTGATGGCCCCCCATTTTTGGTTACCACAACCGGTAAACCGGAACTGGCAGATTCTATCACGGTTAAACCGAAATTTTCATGTAAGGTCAAATTTACAAAAACACCTCTTTTCTCGGCTGCGTAACGATAAATAATCGAAACCTCATTTTCTACGTCGTGCTTTTTGGGAATAGCCATTTTTCCGTACAAATCATACTTATCCATAGATAAAAGCAAATCTGTCAGTACCTCTTTTTCAGATTCCGGCATTCTTGTAATGTCTTTTCGGATTCCTGCAAAAATAACCAGATTAGCCATGCTTTGAAGCTCCTTGTCTTTACCGTAAACATCGATAAGCGTATGCAGATTTTTATGACGATCAGGCCTCGAAAGCGCCAATATAAAAGGCTTATGCGGATTGGTTAAAAATTTAGAAATGGTTTCGGCTACCCAGTATTTCCTTTGTTCCTCTTCCATCTGTTTCACCGGGTCCTGTTCAAGATGATAGTAAGGAACAAATTTTCGGGTGTCAATACCAGGCGAAATAGCATGGTATTTTCCTAATCCAAAGTTTTTATATGGTTTATAAGTTTCTATTTCCTGCTCTGTCGAAGTAACAATAAATTCTGATAATTCAAGTGTTTTTTCTTCAGCGGCAATTCTGGCTGTAAACTTAAATTTCTTCTCCAGTTCTTCTTCCGTAATACCGCTTTCCAGCAGTTTTTTCTTTTTATGAAACCCCAGGGAATGTCCGGTATGGGCAAACGGAATATTTAAAATTGTCGATAATTCACTGGCCACATATCCTGCATCACCGTAGTGAGAGTGAATCCAATTGGGGAATATATCATAAAACTTAATGTGCTGCACTACTCCTGTTACAAAAGTGTCCAAACCTTCCCATAATTGTTCTTTAGGTTTGTATTTCCTGCCTAAAAAAGGGATTCTTCTTATATCTAATTTTTCATTGACAGCTTCAACCGGCACTGCATATTCTGGAGAAAGATTGGGATCATCAATTAGTCTTGTAAATAAATCAACGTGTTCTACTGCATCATGCTGAGATAAAAATTCAGCAAGTTCAAAAACATATTTAGTCTGTCCTCCATTATCTGCATCCCGACCAATCTCAAGCCCTGAACCTTTCAAAAGTCCGTGAATGTTGATTAATGAAATTCGTAATTTTGCCATCTTTTTTCTTTATTGATTATAATTTTTAAGATACAAAAAAATAAAGCAAATCAGCCTAAAAATAAAAAAAAACGTATTTAAAAGCTGCCAAAATATGAAAAAATAGGACAAAATTAATACTTTAAGTTTTATGGTAAAATCATCACATAAGAGTTCTTCAAAAACTTTCATTTCAGTATTTGCAAGGTTTACAGCGTTGGGTTCAAATATATAAAGTGGTACTTTTTATTATGACTTTTACTGGCAGAGGAGCTAACCGGATTTTTAAGAAAAACTATAAACAAAAATCCCTTTTCATTTAAAGAAAGTTAAATCCGTATTTTTGTTCTGCAGTTCTCACTTTCAGTATCAAACTCCAACACGACCTAGAATCTAAACACTTAAATAAGCATAGAGATGAAATTACATACCATAAATTCTGAGATTCTTCATGAACATATATGCTCTTACATACCTGTTTCTAAAGACGATTTTGAGCGTTTTTTAAGTCTGTTTAAACCAGTGTTTTTAAAAAAAGGAGAACACCATTACCAGGCTGGTATAGTCCCTAAATATAGTTCATTTATACTTAAAGGTTGCTTTCGACAGTATTTAACTGATGATCAAGGAAGTGAACAAATTGTTCAGTTCTATGACGAAAGCATGTGGGTTGGTGAAGTAGAAAGTATGATTAATCATACTCCAACCAATATGAATCTTCAGGCTCTTGAGGATAGTATTCTGCTTTGTATAACAGGCGATGACATGTGCAATGCAATGGAGCATACTCCATGGCTTCAGCATTATACTATTTTAAAAAACTTTTCCGACAATGCTAAGATACGGGAAGAAACCAGCCGAAATAAGATGACTTCACCTGAGGATCTGTATCTTGAAATTCTTAAGCAGCGGCCTTCATTGATATTGCGTGTCCCGCAGAAATACATCGCTAGCTTTCTTGGTATCCGAAAAGAGACACTTAGCCGAATTCGCAAAAGAATTACGCAAATCTGATTTTGTTGATCCAAGTCAACAACTTGCAATTTATCTTCTTATACATTTGCCTTATAAAACATCACCGTTAGAGCCTGCACTTTAGCTTCTATTTTGAAGTTACTGCACTTTTCTTCGTGTGATCTATAAAACAAATCTTTAAGAAATAATTAATCCATGAAAAAAGTAGTTTATACTAAATACGGCGGTGTAGAAGTTTTACATCTCCAGGAAATTGAAAAGCCTATTCCAAACAATCTGCAGTTGTTAATTAACGTAAAATCTGTTTCTCTAAATCCATTAGACTGGAAGATTTTTACAGGAGAAGTTAAGTTAATGTCAGGATCCAAATTTCCTAAATTTGTCGGATGCGACTTTTCAGGAGTAATTGAAAGCGTGGGTCACAATACTTCCAATTTTAAAAAGGGTGATGAAGTATTTGGTTTACTTGATCCTTTTAAGGAAGGTGTACTGGGAGAATATATATTGATTGACGAAAAGCAGGTTTCGTTAAAACCAACACAGCTTTCATTCGAGCAAGCATCTTCAATACCAACAGCCGGACAAACGGCTTTGCAAATGCTCACAAAAAGTAACATTCTAAAGGGACAGGAGGTTTTAATAAACGGAGCATCCGGTGGTGTAGGAATGTTTGCTATACAAATTGCAAAAAGAAAGGGCGCAATTGTGACCGCTGTAGCAAGTGGAAAATCTCAAGATCTTTTAAAAAAATGGGGAAGTGATCACACGATTGACTATAACAAACAGAATGTAAGTGATATAAATCGAAAATTTGATGTTATTCTTGAACTTTCCAATAAACTTCCCTTCTCAAAAGCTAAGAAGTTAATGAACCGTAAAGCAACTTATATTACTGCTCTTCCAACAGTACCTGTATTTATAAACTCCTTTTTTAACAATCTGTTTTCTAAAAAGAAATACAAATTTATTATGATGAAATCCAATAGTCAGGATTTAAATATTTTGGCAGAAGATGTTTTAAAAGGCATGGACATCCACATAAGCAGAACTTATTCCCTGACAGAATATAAAGAGGCATATGAAAATTTTATAAAGGAGGGTGCAATTGGCAAAGTTGTTTTTAATATATAGCTATTTAATAGATTCTATATTTTTAACTATGCATTGACGCGATATTGCAACGGAGTGAGTCCTGTCTTTTGTTTAAATAATCTTGTAAAATGCTGCTGATATTTAAAACCTAATTCATAAGCAATATCGCTTACCGATTTTTCGTGATCAAATAATATTGCTTTCGCCTCTTCAATTAATTTTGACTGAATATAATCTAAAGCTGTGCTTCCGGTTTCTTTTTTTATAAGGTCTCCAAAATAATTAGCGGAGAGAAATAATTGTTCAGCACAATAGGTTACTGAAGGAAGCCCTAAAGTCTTAGCCTTGCCCGAAGTAAAATAATCCTTCAGCAGATTTTCAAAACGAATCAGTATATCTTTATTTACATGATTTCTGGTTATAAACTGCCTGTCATAATAGCGCATACAATAATTTAATAAAAGCTCTATATTAGAAACAATAAGTGTTTTACTATGCTTGTCAATATTTTGGTCAATTTCAGTCAGGATTTTTTCAAAACAATCATTGATAGCTTTTCTTTCTTTTTTAGATAAATGCAATGCTTCATTTACTTCATAAGAAAAAAAAGAATAGTCCTTGATTTGTTTAGCAAGACTTGTTCCTGCAAGCAAATCAGGATGAAAAACCAACGCTTTGCCCCACGGCTTAATAATTTCGTTCCTGCCATCAATTCCATAAATCTGACCCGGTGAAATAAAAACCAATGTACCATCCTCATAATCATAAGACTGGCATCCATAACGCATATCGCCACATTTTATATATTTCAAAAAAACACAATAAACACCCATATATCTTTTAAAATACTGGTAAGTTGGTATTTCATCAAAATTGACAACACTAACAAGAGGATGCAAAGTCTCTGCTCCTACTGAATCATTGTATTGCTTAACTGTTTCAATTCTATCAATTCGTTCCATAACCAAATGTTTATACAAATTTAGCAAACACACTCATGAAATTGACAATCCGTATTCAAAATCAGTAAAAATGGTAAATACATCTGTATTTTGTATAAAATCATGTCCTTTTCAATTCCGAAATTTGTAATAGTTAAAAGTAGAGAATTGCTAATAATTCTATGATTAACTTTAGTAAAGTTCTCAAACTGTTTAATTTTTAAATCAACATAGCTATGCTAAAAAAGAAACTTCGACTCTCACTATATATATTCACTTTCTGCTTAATTTTCAATACAATGACTGCACAAAAAAACGATAAAAAAGATCAAACCTTAAATACACATCAGCAAAGCATGGCTGCCATCGCTGCACTTACAGCCACAGGAAATTTAGAACAATTGAAACCTGCCATAAAAACTGGTCTTGACGCCGGACTCACCATAAATGAAATAAAAGAAGCTCTGGTACAGCTTTATGCCTACTGCGGATTTCCCCGAAGCTTAAATGCTATCAACACGTTAATGGCGATTCTTGAAGAAAGAAAATCTCAGGGCATAAAAGATGCTGTAGGTAAAGATGCTTCTGATACACCAGTGACTGACAAATACAAATCAGGAAAAGGGAATCTTCAAAAATTAACGAATAAAGAAGAAACTGGCCCAAAAACGGGTGCCGCCGCTTTTGCTCCTGTAATAGATACTTTTTTAAAAGAACATTTGTTTGCAGATATTTTCAATCGTGATGTGCTGAATTACCGCCAAAGAGAGTTTGTTACCATCTCGGCACTAGCTGCAATGACAGGAGTTGAGCCACAACTGCAAGCGCATCTCTTTATGGGTAAAAATACCGGGATAACAGATATGCAGCTTTTAGAGCTTACAACTATCATCGAAAAAACAGCTGGCAAAACACAAGCCAATGTATTAAGAAATGCTATTGATCAGCCTGTTACACCAATTATTGAACCTGATATGATGGTGAGAATTTCTGAAATCGAAATTATTCCTGAATATTTAGAAGAATACAAAACCATACTTGAAAAAGAATCGTCAGAATCAGTAAAACTTGAAGCAGGAGTCATTGCGATTTATCCTATGTCGCAAAAAGAAAATCCTGCGCAGATTAGGATAATAGAGATATACGCTAATCAAAAAGCCTATAAATCTCATTTGCAGACACCCCATTTTCAGCATTATAAAACCACAACCTTAAAAATGGTAAAATCATTAAAATTAGTAGACATGACTGCCTTAGATCCCGAGATGATGCAACTAATTTTTGAAAAGATTGGAAAGTAATTCTAATAAGAAACAAGCCAATGGATTCAAATGATTTTAAAGCATTTAAGATTGAAAATCTGGATACTTACACTCCCTCTTTTGGCAGAAAAGATCTTTATCGGATATGTTTAGTCGATGGGAAAAGTACGGTACATTTTAGAGATAGAAGCATCACCATTAGTGGAATGCATCTGTTTTTTGGCAATATAAACACTCCATATTCATGGGAGGCAGAATCAGAGCAAAATGGCTACAGCTGTCTTTTTACTGAAAATTTCCTGAAGGTCGCCGGATATTTAGATAACACAGAACTGCTTTCTGTTTTTAACATAGAAAAAGTTCCTGTATATGAAATTATTGGAGAAAAAGAAAAAGCTAATATTCAGTTTATTTTCGAAAGAATCCTGGAAGAAAGCAACGGGCAGTATATAAAAAGAAAAGATATGGTTCGTAATTTTATAAGCATATTAATTCATGAAGCACTAAAGCTGAGTATTGACGAAAACAACCTTATAAACTTCAACAGTAGAAAAGCCTCTGAAAGAATCTCTTCCAAATTCTTAAATCTGCTGAATGAACAATTTCCCATAGAGGATAAAAATCGTATTCTGCCCTTCAAAACCACTACCGATTTTGCGCACCAATTGAGTATTCATCCCAATTACCTAAACCGTTTGGTAAAGAAAGAAACCGGAAAAACAATTTTAAAAATTATAAATGAAAGAATTGTAACAGAGGCTAAAATTTTATTGCTGCATACGGATTGGAGCATTACAGAAATAGCCTGCACGTTGGGTTTTGAATATACCTCTTATTTTGATAATGTTTTTAAAAGAACAACTGGTTTGAGTCCAAAATCATTTCGCAAAACAAACTAATATTTAATACTGAATTAAAAACAATTTAAATCCAATCAAATGTCTCACTCAACTTTTAAAATTATAACTACAGAAGAGCATTTTGCTCTTAAGGAAATTTCACAAAAAGTAATGGCGTTTAATGCCTCAAAAAATACTTTTAACGCATCATCAAACCAGGTGCAAAAAGAACTGATGTCAATTGCCCTGCCTAATACTGATGTAATAGAAGATGTAGCAGCACTTCGAATTAAATTTATGGATGACAGCGGCACAGACATGCAGATACTTTCATATGGACCAGGGAGTCCGCAGAATATTACAGATAAAATTTTAGCTTTAGATTTGTGTAAGCAGGCCAACAATGAATTAGCACAGCTAATCAAAATACACCCAACAAGATTTTCCGGATTAGCAGTCTTACCCATGGCAGACCCTATAGCAGCAAGCAAAGAACTGGAAAGATCAGTAAATGTATTAGGTCTGAAAGGTGCTATGCTCTCAGGAACTTATAATGGACGTTTTTTTGATCATCCTGAATTTCTACCTGTTTTTTATAAAGCACAAGAGCTTAATATACCTCTTTACATGCATCCTGCCCCAATATCAGAAAATATTGCAAGTTCCTATTATCAAAGCGATCAGTGGCCAGCTATTGCGGGGGCAATGTTTGCTGGTGCAGGTTATGGATGGCATTTAGATTCCGGTATTGGAATTATAAGACTAATTATTTCAGGCATCTTCGACAAGCTCCCTGCACTTAAGCTTATATCCGGCCATTGGGGAGAGATGGTTCCGTTTTACTTAAATCGCTTAGATGATCAGCTTGGTAAAACTTTAAAATTAGACCGAAAAATTTCTGAATATTACAAAAGCAACATTTACATCACCCCAAGCGGGCTTTTTTCTGAAGCACAATTACAATTTGCCATTTCAGAACTTGGATCAGACCATATTCTTTATTCTGGTGATTATCCATTTTTGATAGATAAAAATACACGAGGCTTTCTTGAAAATGCCTCTATATCAATTGAAGACAAAGAAAAAATTGGGTACAAAAACGCAGAAAGCCTTTTTGATCTCTAATACTACATTAACTATTCTAGTTTGAAATACTTCTATTTGAGAACAAAAATGGTTTGAAATTCATAAATATCGGTATAAATATTCTTAACAAATTACCTGTAATACACTATAATTTTGCTTTATAACTAAATAAAAAAAAGAAAATGAATAGAATATTAGTAAACACTGTTTTAAGTAAAGTCGAAAACATTGAAGAGATTTTACCTCAGGAATTTGCTGTTGTGGCGACTTGGAAAGAAGAAGGAGTTTTAGCACACATTTTTATAAAAGAAGCTATGGGAGGTGCTGTTCTTGTTTTTAATGAAACCAATCAGGACAAAGTGGAAAAATTACTAGCCCAATTACCCCTTTACAAACATTTTACAAAAATAGAATACACGCTACTAAACCAACAATTTTAATCATGAAAAAAGTATTATTTGTAGTTACAAGTTGTAACGAGAAAGGCGAAACAAAGCTTCCAACCGGATTTAATTTAGCCGAAGTTACACATCCGTTAGAGGTTTTGGAAAATGATGGAATTCAAGTAGATATTGCTTCTATAAAAGGAGGAACAGCTCCGCTTGACGGATTAGAAGACTTCAACGATCCTGTTATTGCAAAATATTGGGCCGATACCAATTTTAGAAATAAAATTGAAAACACCCTGAAATTAGAAGAGGTAAATGTAAAACAATACGATGCGATATTCTTTGCAGGTGGGCACGGAACAATGTGGGATTTTCCAGATACACCAGCCGTTATAAACGCGATTCGCGAAATATATGAAGACGGAAAGATTGTATCGGCGGTATGCCACGGACCGGCAGCACTTGTAAATGCTACATTAACCGATGGTTCGTATTTAATTAGCGGAAAAAAAGTAGCGGCATTTACAAACGAGGAAGAGGAAGAAGTACAATCTACACATGTAGTTCCTTTTTTATTAGCCGATGCCTTAAAAATTAATGGAGCATTTCATCAGCCAGCACCAAACTGGAGCGATAATACTATTGTAGACGGTCGTTTAATTACAGGGCAAAACCCGCAATCTGCTGCGAGTGTTGGTAAAGCATTGTCTAAATTATTATTAAACAAATAAACGGTTTACAATGAATAATATCGAAGGTAAAGTAATCGTAATTACAGGCGCAAGCAGCGGATTAGGTGAAGCTTCTGCAAAAGCACTATCTGCAAAAGGAGCAATTCTTGTCTTAGCAGCAAGACGTCTCGAGCGTATTGATGCACTTGTACAAGAGTTTTCTAAAAACGGAAAAAAAGCTCTTGCGATACAGACTGATGTGACAGATTTTGCACAGATGCAAACCTTAATGAAAGAAGCTGTAAATAAATTCGGAAAAATAGATGTACTGCTTAATAATGCCGGAATTATGCCCTCTACGCCAATGATGGATTGTGATGTCCTATCATGGAATCAGGTTATTAATGTGAACATCAACGGGGTTTTAAATGGTATTGCGGCGGTACTGCCCTACTTTAAGGCGCAAAAATCAGGACATATTATTAATGTGTCTTCGGTTGCCGCGCACAAAATTGGAAAAGGATCAGGAATTTATTCCGCTACTAAAACTGCTGTAAGAGCAATTTCAGAAGGTTTAAGAATGGAAGCCAAAGATTACAATATTAGAACCACAATTATTTCTCCGGGAGTTATAGATACTGAATTACCAAACGCAAGTGGTGTTCCGGATGAATCAACCAAACAATTCTATCAGGCTGTAGCCATTCCTGCAGATTCTTTTGCAAGAGTAGTTGAATTTGCTATCAGTCAGCCGGAGGAAGTTGATATTAATGAAGTTTTATTTAGACCTACGCGCCAGGAATATTAAACCCTAAAAAAAATGGATCAATTTCCATTTGTAAAGTTTAATGCCTTTTGAATACAAAAAAAGCTCATTTCTAGCGGAATGAGCTTTTTCTATTTCATCTTAACCCAATAATTCTTCTTATAAATATTAAAATAGTGTCTGATAAAAGTTTCCATAATAAATTTCAATCAATAAATCAGCTCCATTAGATGATGCCAAATCAAGCAATCCTATTTCACAAAGTGCATCGATTCTGCGCGTTTGATCTTTAATTGATTTTAGTTTACCCAGATTTTTATCAAAAATGGCAATGTTTTCTATAGCGTTTTTTACAATAATCGTTAATTGTATAAAGTCAGCTTGAGACAGCTTACTTTCTTTTACATAGTTTTCCAGTCGCCCGCCTTCTCTATAATGAGGAAAATTTTCTAATCCCATAAAGGTCAGCATCCAGACTTTATTATAACTCCAGGTTGTTTTAATAATTCCTATATAATCAGCTATTAATTCATCATGCAGATTATTGGTAGCGTGCCCGTATTTTTTTAGCATATATAAATGGGTAAACTCATGTTCTTTTCGAATCGAAACAGAATAAGAAGTCCATACATCTTCTGCCAGTCCCAATTGGCATGCTGTAACGTTACTGTACGGCTTTGTACTTAAAACAATGAATTCGTCTTTGTATAAAGATCTATTGTGAATAATATTATCAGAAAACTCAGTATTCCAATCGCCCAAAGGATTATTTTGCAACCATCTTTTTTTGATATTATTTAATCTTTTCCCGTTATTAAGACCATTTAACAACATCGCCCCTATTGATGGCGGAATGGATACGGGATTATTTTTATGCATTAAAGACTGCAGAATTTTTACAAAATCTTCTTTATTAGGAACTATTAATACCGGAATTCTGCCTGCAACACTTTGGTGAAGTTCTAAACTAATGCTTTTTGCATCTTCTAATTTTAGATAAGCAGCAAATTTAATAGTATCTGTTTTTCCTTTTAAAACAACATTTTTATACAATTCAATTTTATCTATTTCTTTTTCGATTAAAAAATTCAATTGCGGATAGCATTCTTTTAATAGCGTAAAAATGTCTTTTTTTTCAGAAGCATTCAGTAGATCTTCCCAGAATTGAATGTCCGTATCATCATTATTCGAAACCGCAAAAACATCATCTAAAATAAACTTATTAAAAAGATAAGCTTTAATTTCAGAGGACAAACCAATCGACACCTCGCAATCAACTGGTTCTAAAGTAATTAAATTGTTCATGATTTTACTAAATTTGGCATTTAGCCAGTTGTGTAAATAAGCCGTCCTGCTGCATTAATTCTTCATAAGTACCTGATTCAACAATTTCTTCTTTATCCAGAACATAGATAAGATCTGCGTTTTTATCTTAAAATATTATTTATAGATACCGCGTAACGAATCATACAAATTATCAAAGTCTGTAACAGCAGATCCGTTTGAGTTGCCACCTCTACAGTTGTCTAATTTTTTTTCGTTTAGCTCCTGATCTTCAGATGGCATTTTTATAGGAATATTGATGTACAAAAACTCTGGGTCAGACTGGTCTGTAACCTTTATCTTTTTCCCTATTGGCAGGCTTCTTTCAAAAAACACCTCTAATGTTTTTTCGGGGTTTTTTATCAATGACTTTTTAAAATCATCATTTTCCCATGCCTCTGTAATTATTCTAAAAAACACATCCTGACCTTTTTTTTGTTCTTCTGTTAAAATCATCTTTTTTATGCTTAAATTTTTTTTTTTTGATCTATGCTGAAAATCGTGTTGTCTATACTTATCTCAAAGAATTGATTAATTCTTTGAGATAAGTATTGCTTTATGAAAAGCTATGAGAAATAATAAAACAGTTCATAAAGGTTCATATCATTTTGACTAATCGAACTATAAATTCCCTTTTCCAGATTCAATAGCCAGTCCTGATCTAATTTTGCCACTTTCTGCCATGTAATTTGATTGACACACGACTCCTTACCATTTTTATTTGATTCGTAGATGTCAAAAATTTCCAGACGTCCCTGAATTGAATTGAATTCATCTATAATTCTTATATCAGGTTGTTTATCTGCTTTGTACTCTAAAAATAATCTCGTTTTGAGTCTCATTTTCTCTTTTTTTTAAATTGCCTGTTTTACTATCATACAGGAATTAGCATATACTATACTGATACTGTTTGTTTTGAAATGTTTGATTGGACATTTTGTTAATAGAGTGAGATGTCACCAATGATTTATTGTTATAATAAAACTCCTCTAGACCGGCGTAATTCATAGCTATTGGTATGGTCTCAGAACCCAGATAATTTATAGAAGCTCCGATAACTTCTGCTTTTATACCAAGGAGGTTCATTATTCTTAAAAGCTTGCTGTCGCACTCTGCAAACGCAACACCATCTTTCTGTTCACATATGGGAGCAATCGCGCACACCATTAATCGTCTAAAAAGTGTTTTATCCTTTACATCTTTTTTGGTAGCAAATCGACCAATATGCCAGACAGATGAGGCTTTTTGTGAATACTTGTAACTTAAGGGGTCGATATTAAAAATTTTCTGAAGTGGTAATTTTGTTTTATAATCCCATTTAATTACCCTGATTGATCCCTGAATGTTTCCCGAAAAATCTTTGGCTACAAAAATTTCAGAATCTTTGAAATAATTTAATTCTTCATCATACACTTCCTGAGTGTCTGAAATGATTTCCTTCTCACTTACATTTTCACAATGATGATTGAAGTTTTCCTCTACTACAAATTTGGCTAATTCTGTAAGTTGATTTAATTCTAATCTTTCTAAGTAATTTTGAGTAATTGTCATGGAGTTTATTTCATTTGGTTCGTAACAAATCTAATTTTCATATCGCTTTATTTTGCTACACTAAATAGTAGTATTTAACTAAAAAACAATAAACTACGCTAAAGGACATGAACTGTTTTGTTGGCAATAAAAAAAGGGATAACGAGAAATAAGCCAGATTAAAAAAAACTTGAATTTTAATAGCCCTGAAGAAAAATATTAGATTGTTTTTTAAACTAAAAAATAATTATAAGAATCTGAAAATCAACATATATCATTATTATACAAGATTGATGTGATTTTTTTCATACATAAAAAAAAATGGGTAAATTTGATAAAAATTAAGCAGATGAAAGACCAGGATTTGAATTCATTTTTTGATTCAAGGAATACGATTTACAGCTTGACAGATGAAGAAAGAGTACGAAAATTTGATTATATAGAGCCAATAAAGGCATTTGCAAGAGCAACATATACCAGTTTATACGTTATAAATTATCTGGAACAGGGATTTGAATATGTTTCGGATAATCCTTTATTTCTGTGTGGTAATACGCCCCAGCAAGTTCTGGAAATGGGATATGCTTTTTATTTTAAACATGTTCCTCAATCCGATTTAGAGTTATTGCTCAAAATTAATTCTATCGGATTTGATTTTTACGATAAAACACCAATGGAAGACCGAATTCTATACACAATCTCGTATGATTTTCATTTAAAAAACCAGGAAGGAAAATTGATTTTAATCAATCAAAAACTTACTCCTGTTTTTTTAACCAGTACAGGAAAAATATGGAAAGCAATATGTATTATTTCATTATCATCTGAACGCAAAGCGGGTAATATTAAAATACATAAAAACGGAGAAAATATAGTGCATAATTATAATCTCGCGCTTAACCAATGGGAAAACTTTAAAAAAATAACTTTGTCTAAAAGAGAAAAAGAAATTTTACAGCTTTCAACCCGAGGTTTTGCTATAAATGAAATCGCCGAAGAAATATTTGTTTCGCCCGATACCGTAAAATTTCATAGACGAAAACTTTTTGACAAATTAGAAGTGACCAATATTTCAGAAGCGATTGCTTTTGCTACCAGTAATAAGCTGATTTAAAAATACTTTTTAAGGGATTCTTTTAAAACTCATTTTTTTTTTTGGCAGCGTACATTCTTTCATTTTTTCTGCATAACAAAAAAGCTGTATTCAAAATTTGATTTTGAATACAGCTTTTAAAGAAATTATTTTTATTAAGAATCGGAAATCTAAGCAAGTAGATCTTGCAAAATGGTCTATTTGATACTCGTCAAATAAAATTCCGGAAATACTTTTATACGGTTATTAACCGCGATATCAAATGCAATATTAGTACACAAACCTGCAACTAACCAGGATGCAATAGAAAGTTGCGGAGGAGAAAGATTTTTGTCTTCTTTTATATATTCATCCAGGACTTTTTCCAGCCATTCCTGGGGATTTTCCCAATATTGCATATATTCTAAAACATAATTGACAACATTAATTTCGGTAAATTTTTCATCTGATTTTTTTAGAGCATCTAATCTTTCTTCTTCTGAAATTACCAATATCAAGGCGCCCCATCCTAAATTATACGGATGCAGTACCGGGATCTTCCTACTTTGACATATAGAATCGAATAAAAGCGGTACATCTGAAGTAAAGTCCAAAGCGTTGATCGCAATTTTATGATCTTTTATATATTCCTCAACATTTTCCGGAGTTAAAAAACAATTATGAGTCGTAATTTTTGCTTCACTATTAATAGAAAGCAATCTTTCTTTAAGCGCTTCTACTTTAGGTTTAGAGATATCTTTTTCAGTATAGTTTTGTCTGTTTAAATTGGATAATTCAACAACATCGCCATCAATTATGGTAAGGGTTTCAAAACCCAATCGTAGTAAACACTCTGCAATTACACTTCCGATACCTGCTCCGCCTAATAATATAGGTGTGCTTTTGATTATTTCTTGTTGTTGAGGGGTAATATAAATTCTATTTCTAATATTCCTTTGATCCATATTTCTATTTTTATACTAATTCTATTTTAATAACTGTTGAAATCAAAACTTCCTTGCTGATCTGCTCTTGTTTACCTAGCCTGGATTCTTAAATTTAGACATGTACAAAAATAGCAAAAACCTCATCAAAAACGAGAAACCTCCAAAATCAATGACTTTTGGAGGTTTGCAATTCTAATACAATATGAACTTAATTTGTTTTTATATAAGATAACGGTTAGGTATTTAATTTACATTCTCATTTTCGATGCTTGGAGGCATTAATTTATACATGACTGGTGTTACAATTCTGGAAAGAATGGTAGAACTTATAAGACCTCCGATTAATACAATTGCCAATGGTGCAATTAGTGGATTTGAGTTGAGTGCAAGAGGAATAAGTCCACAGATTGCTGTTATAGAAGTTAGTACTACGGGCAGAAAGCGGGTTTCTCCTGCAATAGCAATTGCTTCATCAATTGAATGTCCTTCCTGACGCAATTGATTGGTAAAATCTACCAAAAGCAGTGAATTTTTTACCTGAATTCCCGAAAGACCAATAAAGCCAATTATCGCCACAAGTGACATAGGGCTTCCGTTAATAAGCAATAATACTACACCTCCTAAAATTCCTAACGGAATAATGGAAAGTACAATTATAATGCCTTTGAAGGTTTTAAACTGTAGTAGTAATACACCAATGAAAAGGAATGTACTCAAAATAATAACAGCAAGAAAATTACCACCCAGCGCATCACCTTCAGATTCTTTTTCTCCTGAAAGCTTGTAATAATATCCTTTTGGCATTATTAATTGATCCAATTTAGGGACGATTTCAACCAAAAGGTCATTAGCATAATATCCTTTTGCTGACAAGGCCGTTACTTTTGAAAAACGTGATTTATTAAAATGGTTAATCGCTGTGGGTGAAGTTTCAAAAGAGATTGTCGCAATCTGGTTTAGTGCTACGGGTGTTCCCTGAATATTATTTACATATAATTTTTTTAGTGCATCAAGATTAGAAAATTTATTTCTTGGCAAAGTAAGTGTTACATTTCTTGCATCACCACGATCGTCTATATAATCACCAACAATTAATCCGGCAACAGCAAGGCGAATTACTTTGTCAGCTTCGCTTGTTAAAACACCAAGTGTTCTTGCTTTTTCTTTATTAATTTTTACTTTGACATCCGTTTTATAAGTGTTGAGTTCATTATTGATATAAACCGTTCCTTTCTGATTTCGTAAAATATTTTCCACCTCAGACGAAAGTTGTCGTAAAACTTTTTGGTCTTCACCAAATAAACGCACTACAATATTAGCTTCCAAAGGCGTTCCTTGTTCAAAGTCTTTTACCTCTACTTTAGCGTAAGGCATTGTTTTAAATTTATCTCTCAATTTTTCAATCAAAGCTGTTTTATCCGAAGGTTTCGCTTCATCTTCCAATTGAACAAAAATCTGGGCAAAATCAGATTTTCTATCCTGCGGATGCACATTGTAGTAAATCTGTGGGTTTCCTTTACCAACGTTGGCGGTATAAAACACAATTTCTTTATGGTTTTTCAGCTCTGCTTCGACAATTTTTGTAACCCTGTCACTCTCTGATATATTAGCCTGAAGAGGCAGTTTTATATTAATTAAAAACATTGGTTTTTCTGAAGTTGGAAATAACTTAAAACCAGTGGCTTTAAACAATCCAAAAGCAGTAATGCTTAATACTATAGAGATGGCAATAGTTGTTCTTGGATATTTTAATGCTTTAGGCATTATATCTCTATAAGATCTTGTTAGGAACTTTTGCAAATACTGAAGAAAAATGTTACCACCAGCATGCTCATGTGTTTTTAAAAATCGGCTTCCCAAAAACGGAACTAATGTCAAGGCTACAATCATAGAAGCCAACACACTTGTAATAACTGCCATTGGCAGACTTCTGATAAATTCACCCGAAACATCAGGAAGAAAAACCAGTGGTAAAAAAGCAATCACAAGTGTTGCTGTACATCCTACAACAGCAAGTCCTATTTGTTTTGTTCCTTTTAAAACAGCATCCATTTTAGAATGTCCTTCCCTAAGCCATCGCTCGATGTTTTCTATTACGACAATACTATCATCAACCAGAAGCCCCAAAGCAACCACTAAACCCACTATACTTAACTGATTTAAAGAAAAACCAAATGCATTCATGGTAATAAGCCCCAATGCCAAAGATAATGGTATTGAAATCATCACTATTAAAGATGCTCTTGATCCTAATGGTAATAAAGTAATGATTACCAAAACGATGGCAAGTGCAAAATCAAAACCTAAATGCCCTAAACGTTGCGATACCATATTTGCCTGATCGAAGTTTTTAACCAGCTCGATATTTTGAGGCAGATCTTTTGAGAATTCTTCTATTATTGGTGAAAATTCTTTCTGAACATCGGTAATGTTTACATTATCTTTCATTCCGGCAGTCACCAATACACATCGATGCCCGTTTACTCGGGTAATATGATCTACAATCTGAGATTTATAGCCAACTTCAGCAACATCTTTCATGTAGACAATTTTTCCGTTTGCATTATATATAACCGTATTAGCGACATCTTCGGCATTTTTAAATTTACCGCTTGTTTTTACATTAAAGACTTTGCTGTCCAGATCAATACTTCCTCCGGGAATATCAGCAGCCTCGCTTTGCAAACTTCCCATTACTACATTTAAGGGAATTTTTAATTGTGCCAATTTATCCAATTGCAGATCAATACGAATTTCCTGCTCTGGAATTCCCGAATATTTTACATCTTTAAGGTTGGTAATTTTCTCTAATTTTGTCTTGAGTTTATCTGCTTCGTCACGCATCTTTTTGTCGGAAGCATTTTCTGACACTAAGGCAACCTGAAGAATTTTCACATCCGAAGAGGCGATTTTCTCTGTTTTAATCTGATAAATGTCTTTTGGGAGTTCACTACTTTTAAGCGCATTCATTTCAGTAGAAATCTCCTGATATTTATTATCAACATCTACTCCATATTTAAATTTTACCTGAAAAGCAGCTACACCATCTTCTACAGTAGTTAATATTTTATCTATGTTTTCAAGTCCGTAAATTTTATTCTCGATAGGTTTTACTACTTGTTCCTCCATATCTTTTGGACTCGTTCCGGGGTAAATAACCGTAATTAAATATTGTGGTGGATGAGTCGAAGGGTCTTCCGCGCGCGGCATCGAAAATAGGGTAAGATATCCTACTATCGACACTAGCAGAAATATGATCAGTGTAAACTGATAATTTTTAACGGCAAAGTTTGTAATCTTCATGATGTTTCGATTATTTAATGATCTTGATTGTTGATTGTTCGTTTAGATAAGCGCTGTTAGATATCACAATCTGATCGGTTTTCTGAAGACCATCTTTTATAAATACTTTGTTATTTTCAAATTTATTAATGGTCACAGCCTGACGTTTTACTTTATTATTTTCCACTATAAACACAAAGGCTTTATTTCCATCGGCTTCAATAAGCGAGTTATATGGAATAACAATAAAATCTTCGGCAGTTTCAGCTTTAATTTCAGCTTTCCCAAACATGCCCACCGCTGGTTTACTCTTTTTCATATTCAGTTTCAATTCTACCTGAAAAGAGCCTAATGCAGCATCTGAAGCTTGTGATTTTCTAAAAACAGAAGCATCAAAACGTTCGTCTGGATAACCATCGAGGGTAACAACTGCTTTCTGACCTATTTTAGTTGATGCCCATTCTTTGTCTGTTAAACCAATTTTTAATAAATAATTATTATTTTGACTGGTTTCATTAATAGCCAAAATTGGAGATCCTGCTCCCACTACTTCACCTTCGTTAGCTATTTTAGCAGCTACAAACCCATCGGCAGCCGCATAAATTTTAGCATAACGAGCATTAAAGGCAACGGCATCTTTCTGCTTTTTAGCAATGTCAAGTCCTGTTTTTGTATTTTGAAGTTGCTCTAAGGTGTATACACTATCTTTATACAGATTATTGGCACGGTTGTAATCGCGTTCGTATTTTTTTACGTTCAAATCTGTTTGGTTTAAACCGGCATTAATTTCGGTTTCATCTAAAGCCGCCAATAACTGGCCTTTCTTGAAAAACTGCCCTTCTTCTACATAAATACGCTTTACAACACCGCCTATTTTAAAACCATAATTGGCCTGATTTTCTGTAGTTATTAAACCAGATGCACTTATATTATTTATGAGTGCCAAAGATTGAACTGTTGCTGTTTTAATTGGAATAATATCAGCAGTTTCAAATGGTGTATGCTCTTTTTTTTCTTCCTTACACGCATAAAAAAGAGGAAATACAAAAAGACTTATTAGTATTGTTTTACTCACAAGTGTAAAATTATTTTTTTGGTGTTCGTTAATCTTTAATTTCATGATTTTTTCTATTTAGTTAAAAGTAAAAGTTGCATTGGCTCTTTCTAATTCTGCAAAAGCAATCCAGGAATTATAAAGAGCAATATTGGTATTAAGCTGCGCATTTACCCATTGGTTTTGTGCATCCAGAAGTTCTATGTATATTGCCTGTCCTTCTTTGTATAATTTTGTTATGTCATCGTTGTATTTTTTGGATGACTCTTTTTGGTTTCTATCTGCGTAGAATTGTTCCAATGCTGATTTTAAATTATTCCTGGAAACCTGAAACTGAAGAAGTAACTGCTGTTTTACATTATCGATCTGTGAACTAATTTTTTTATTGTCTTCTTCTACTTGTTTGAGTTTGAATTTATTCTTGTTTCCTGAAAAAATATTCCATTCTAAACCCAATCCGGCAAAATAGTAACGCGACTGTTTGTTTACTTCAAAATCAAAATCCTGAATTCCAAAATCTGCAAAACCGTTCACTTCAGGAAACCAGTACGACTGCGTAAGTTTACTCACATTATCGTTTATTTCTTTTACCTGAGTAAGTTTTTGGAGTTCTTCTCTGTTTTGGGTGTTTTCTGAAAGAGCTTCAATTGGCAAGGCTTCACTTTGATCCGTTTCTATTGCTGTATCCAATTTTTCATTCAATAAAAAATTAAAATACGATTTGGCATTATTACTGGTTTGTTTTGCCGTTTCTAAGTTTGCCTGTATTCGTATTACCTCATTATCACTTCTTAAAACAGCGGTACGGTTTATTTTATCATTTTTAAATAACGATTGATTAACCCTTTGATTTTCCTTGACCAATGCCAAAGCATCCTGATATATTTTAATGCCTTCAACAGACTGAAGGTATTTGTAGTAGGCTATTTTTATTTCCTTGACTAATTCCCTTTGATAAATTTCCAGTTCTATTTTTTGTAATGATGTCTGCTGATTTTTAATTCTTTTGTTATAGATAATTTCATAATTCAGCAGTGGCATTGTGGTATGAATTTTAGCATCATAAAAATTATCCGGATTAATTAAGACAGACTGATTCTCTAAAGCTGGAAAGGCATTAGAATTTGTAATTTGGTTGAGGGTATTGTACACCGGATTCAGCATATCCCCTATCGGAATATCAATTGTCCTTCCGCCTTCTGCCTTAGTATAACTTCCGTTTAAGGAAACCGTTGGATAAAACAAGGATCTTGCTTCTTTTAGAGCATACATACTTTTATTAATATCAAAGTTATGTTGCTTAATTATTTCGTTATTTTTTAGTCCAGTTTGTATGTAACTGTCCAGCCTGCTTTGTGAGTATCCCAGATATCCAAAACAGATTATTGCCAAATTCACTACTATTTTCATTTTACTATACATTGTTTTTAAATTGAACATTGTTCATTTTTTTGATCAAAAAAAAGTTAAAGCTTTTCTATTATTTTTAAATATTCATTATACCCGTCAAACAAAATCGTATCTGGATTTGTAAATTTCACTCCTTTGGTTCTCTGACGAATTTCCAGACAGCACATTCCGTGTACTAAACTCCACACCATAAATGAAAGTGGTTCTACATTGTGTCCCTTAAAATGCCCTTTATTGATGCATTCCTCAATTGTTTTTTTGACATAATTAAATGTATTTGCACCTTCATCCCAATTTTCATTTTCAGATTTTTCTAAAAATTCCATCGGTGCTTTTACATTAAACATCAAATCATACATCTCTGGATTTTCCAAAGCAAATTTTATGTACATAAATCCCATTTTTCGGATTCTTTCCATAGGATCTTCTAATGCGAATAAGTCTTTAAAATACCCTCCTAATTCCTCAAAACCAATAGAATGCAGGTCATGCAAAATGGCATTTTTATCTTTAAAATAAACATATACAGTACCTACACTATAATCAATTTCATCAGCTATATTTCGAATAGTAGTTTGTTCAATACCTTTTTCAAGAAATAGCTTTTTAGCGCCTTTTAAAATCAGCGCTTTCAAAGCTTCTTTTTCACGTGCCTTTCTTTCCCCTGTACTCATATTTTAAATTTATTTTGCAAACATACAAATTTTTATTGAACAACGTTCATTTATTGTACGATAATATAATTTTATATGTAATAAGATTCGTAATACTCACTTCAAACCTGCATTAAATAGAACTTTTTACAGCTGCATCACTATTTTCATTATAAAAATCAGTCAGCAAAATATATTTTCCTGCTCCAACTATTCTGGCAATTGCCTGATCAATAGATCAGGCACCAATAACTATAATAACTTATTTGTTAATCAGGATTCATTTTTATTTCCCTACCGCTTTTTGAAGATGAGCAGGATAACGATCTCCTTGTATTATTGTTTGAGAAAAAGCATCGTCAATTTTTTTAACATCATCTACAGTTAGATGAATTGATGCTCCTCCAATATTTTCTGTTAATCGGTTTGATTTTGTTGTTCCCGGAATTGGCGCTATCCATGGTTTTTGCGCTAAAAGCCAGGCTAATGCAATTTGTGCTGGAGTGGCATTTTTTTGAGTAGCAATTGCAGATAGTAAATCAATTAATTTTTGATTTGCCTTTCTGTTACCTTCACTAAAGCGAGGTAAATTATTTCTGAAATCAGTACTTTCAAAACTTGTATTTTCAGTAATTGCTCCCGTTAAAAAACCTCTTCCTAATGGACTAAAAGGCACAAAACCAATTCCTAATTCTTCAAGTGTTGGTAAAATTTCTAATTCAGGTTCTCTCCACCAAATTGAATATTCACTTTGCAAAGCTGTTACGGGCTGAACCGAATGTGCTTTGCGAATAGATTCAACACCCGCTTCTGAAAGTCCAAAGTATTTTACTTTTCCCTCCTGTATAAGATCTTTAACCGTTCCTGCCACATCTTCCATAGGTACATTTTGATCTACTCTGTGTTGATAGAATAAATCAATTACATCTGTTTTTAATCTTCTTAAAGATTCCTCGGCAACTGCCCTGATATTTTCTGGTCTGCTATCTTGTCCGTTAAAAGCGTTTCCTCCTTTAAAACCAAATTTTGTCGCAATAACAACTTCTTTTCTAAATGGGCTTAAAGCCTCTCCTACCAATTCTTCATTGTCAATTCCATATGCTTCAGCAGTATCAAAAAAGGTAATTCCCTGTTCATACGCTTCTCTAATTATTTTTATCGCTTGCTGCTTCTCAATCACAGTACCATAAGCGTAGCTTAATCCCATACAACCTAATCCTAATGCAGAAACTTCTAATCCTTGTGTTCCTAATATTCTCTTTTCCATGATTTCCATTTTTTATTCTAATTTCTAAAATGTTGTTGCTGTCGATTTAATAATTTTCATTTCGTTTTTCAAAAAGCATCGTTTGCTACAGACGCCAATTATATCTTGTACCCCAAATACGGGCATCCGGCTAAGCGGATTTTATAATAAATATTACAGTAATGATGAGCGTTTTTACTGATTTGCTCTTGTTCACGGTGCCTGCATTCTTACATTCAGACACATACAAAAATAGTGTTTTAATTATTTCAATTCCATTTCAAGCGTTTTCTCATTCATTTTTCCTCTTAAAATCAATTGATTATTTTCCCTTATCAATTTGCCTTTAAAATTATCTAACTTATCAGAAGGATATCGCCAACGAATGGTAATGGAATCGTTTCTTTCATTAAGAAAGTATGTTCCAATATATCTGTATCTCCAATCATTAAAGTCAAAAGCTATTTCATCGTCGAGATCCATATAGACGGTGGTCAATACGCTATCCTTAGGGCTCTTGGCTTTCATAGCAATATTATCTATTTTCAAATTTTGGACCTGATATTTTCCGGTTAATTGCGGATGCTTATTGGGATAATTATAAATGAAATAGAAAAACAGAGGCCAAACAAATAGAGATATTCTGTATATATTTTTATAATAATTAGGGATATTTAGACTTTTAGTGCCTTCTAAAGGCTGAAAAATAAAATTCATTACTCTTTTTGAATCCTGAGATAAAAAGTAAAACACTCCCAATAATAATATTATACCATGTATTAATGGCCCCACTGGCATGTGATAAAAGAAATTAAGACATGTTATAAAAGATAAAACGGGTACTGCCAAAATCAACCCGAAAAGCCTTGTTCTTGAAAAGAGTAAAAGAACTGCGGTCAGAATTTCTAATAAGGCGATAAAAACGGTAAAAGGATACGAATATTTAAAGAATGACCATACCAGAGTTTCTCCGGATAAACTACTAAATGGCGTGTCAAGCAAGCCTAACGGAACTATCATTTGCAGTCCTTCTATTTTATGAAAGCCAAACATAATTAAGTCAAGAGACATTGCATAAATAATCCGGTGCTCCAGTCTTGTTTTGAGCTCGCCGCTGTTAATCCCTTTTTGTTTTTCCATTGAATGCCATACAAAAGGTAAAATCAATGCTGCAATTAAAAATAGAACTGCCGTACCGAGTAAAAAAGGAATAGGAATCCATGGCGAAAAATACTTGAAGGATAATCTTCTGAAGGTTTCGCCTACGACTAATCCGAAACACAATCCTAACCAAATTTTGTTTTTTAAAGATGTTGAATACATAATTTTGCTGTTTAAATTCTAAGCAAAAGAACATCTTCTTAAATCCTGAGTCGTCCTGATGTACCCATTCAGACCTCTTTTTGGTTATTTTTTTTCATGTAATCACTAGGAGTATGTCCTGTGTTTTTCTTAAATGCATTATTAAAAGTTGACTTTGATGTAAATCCTGCCTCATAAGCAATACCGAGAATTGTTAAATGACTGTATTGTTTTTTTGACAACATCTCTTTGACCTTTTCTACTCTGTAGTTATTAATTAATGCGTAGAAATTCATATTATAACTGTTGTTGATCACGAAGGATAAATCATTCATTGAAATTCCAACTTTATCAGCAAGCGACGCTAAATTAATTTCAGGATCTGCAAACACTTGGTCGCGTTCTAAAAGATTATTTAAAATTGACTTGTATTTTAATAATTCGTCCTCGTTTAGTCGTGATACAGGCTTTTCGGTCTGAAACCTAAGATCAGGATATATAATATTTTCAAGCGCAATGTTTTCGTTTTTATTATTTAAGAAAACTTCTTTTTGTTTCAAAAGACTATAAACCATAAATAGTATAAATATCAAATACAAATAAGTACTAAATGAATTAAGTATGTTATTTTCTTCTATTTTCATTATCAGATATAGAAAAATCATAAAAAGCATCCATACAAGTATGTTTAACAGCCACTTTAAATCTCTTTCTTTTTTCTGAGACGAAAACAGTAATATACTGCTTCTATGTTTTTTTAATAATTGATACGATAAAATCCAATAAATAATTAGTTGAAGCGGTAGCACCACACGCATTAAACCCCCAAGTATATGACTTGCGCGTTCTCCTATTAAATCAGAAATATTGCCTACTGAAAGAAAATAAGGCAATGATACCACAAGAATAAATACTAGTGCTGGTATAAAATGCAGCCATTTTTTCCCAAATCTTATTTTGCCCAAATGTGTGTAGTACCAAATACTTAAATATAAACCTGGAGCAACAACAAAACGAGATAACTCAGAAACTGGAATGATATATGGAAATTTTATATACAATTCTTCCTGCCATATTATTTTGCTCAACAAAGCAAATCCCAGCGATATAAGAAAAACACCAAACCACAGATTCCCTTTTTTATTATAGGGTATATAAAAAATGGCTAAAATCCCTATTAGAAAGCAAATTGCTACTGAAAATGAGTTAATAATAATCTCCGGCATTTAACTGATTTTTAATTTAACTCATCAAATGTAAAATTTTAGATCTTATTTTGTTAAATTACTTTCATAAAAACTCATTACTGAATTAGAAATAGCCAGCCCTCGTTCTCCGTTATAAGAATGGTTTATTTGCTATGAAAAAGACAAAAAACTAAACAACTATAGATTCCTCATCAATCAGTAGTTTTTGTGATAATGTAAAAGCTGTTGCTTTTAAATTATCCTGATCATCCACAGCCATACAATTATTTTAAAAAACTCCATAGGTGTTCCTACGCCTCTAAAGATTCTGTCTGTTTTTTTATTAAAAATTGGTCCGTTAAAAACACTCATTTTAATTTCATCACTATCCGTTTGTTTCTTAACTCCTTTTTCCAACACAGCTTTTTCGAGTTTTCCCCAAATTCCGGGTGCATGATTTAGTCCTGGAACCTGCGGACATTCGTTAGAATAAAAACAGGAATGTGAAGAAAACTTATATATATCAAAGTTTATAAAGATACGATAGGTTTTAAGCGAGGAGTTTCCTAATTGTGTGTCAACAGTATTATTGAAGGCTATTTGTAGGATTTAAAAAACTCATAGGCTCTTTTTTCTGCATAGGAATACATTGAATTACGCAAGGGAAAAGCACAGTGCCCTCCATATTTAGGGGTTTCAAGGTAAACGTATGCACTGTCTTGAGCTATAGCTCTGGGGTAACATCTTTCACCTAAAAAAGGATCATCCAGAGAATTAATGATTAAAACCGGAGTGGTAATATTTTTAAGGGAAAATTCCGGAGAAACACGTTGATAATAATCGTCCCGACTAGCAAAGCCATGCAATGGTGCTGTAAAATAATGATCAACTTCATCAAAAGAAGAAATGCTATCAATTTGATCACGGTTTATAAAATCAGGAAACTGTGCCGCTTTGTATTTCAGCTTTTTTTTAATATCAATTGTAAAATTCTTTAAATAGACTCTGTTAAAGCCTTGTTTAAGTATAGCAGCACTTGTTGCAATATGAGTCGGAACCGAAATGGAAACTCCGGCTTTTACACGTTCATCGATTTTTGTCCAGCCAAAATAATTCAGGAGCTGCACACCTCCCATTGAATATCCTATCAAATAGACTTCTTCGAACCCTTTTTTCAAAACAAACTGAACCACTTCATCCAAATCATCAACGGCACCATGATGATAAAGTCTTGGAAGGCGGTTCATTTCTCCTCCGCAGGTGCGATTGTTCCATGCGAAAACTGAAAAACTTTTCTGCTGAAAATAATCCGCACAGCTATTATTGTAAGTTCTGCGGGAATCTCCTTCTAAACCATGACATAAAATCACTGCTTTTTTAGGATCATCTATAATAAAATCAATATTAATAAAATCTCCGTCACTCAACTCATGCTTTTCTCTTGTATATCCCGGAACGTCAAACTTTTTAAATAAGGCAGCATAAATAGTAGAAATATGCCTGTTCCGATGCATAATCGAAGGAAAATTATATTCTGATTGTTCAATTACTGGCATGATAAGAAAAGTTTTTGGTGGCGTTATACAAAGCTAAGAAATCAATCAATAGGTAATTTAAAACTGTCTTTTTATTTCAACTCTAAAACCATTATTCTCATAAACTAAAAATCCTCCATCAAATTATTGATTGAGGATTTAGTTGTGAATAGTTTACCTGGCAAAACATTCATTTCTTAAATATGAAATTTATAAGAAAGTGCCAAACCTTTCAAAATGGCAGGTATATCCATTTGGATGTTTAATAAGATAGTCCTGATGATATTCTTCAGCTGGCCAAAATTTAGTGAAGGCCTCCAGCGTAGTAACAATTTTACCCGGCCATTTGCCTGACTGGTCGACAATGTTAATCACTTCATCAGAAACTTGTTTTTCTTCTTCATTCTGGATAAATATAGCGGATCGGTAACTTGATCCTCTATCATTTCCCTGCTTGTCTACAGTTGTTGGATCATGCATTCTGAAAAAGTAATCCAATAATTCTTTATAAGAGGTTTCATTACTGTCATATGTAATTTCGATGCCTTCAGCATGTCCCGGATGATTCTCGTAAGTTGGATTATCATTTTGACCACCAATGTAGCCAACCTCTGTGTCTCTTACTCCCGGACGTACACGAAAAAGGTCTTCCATTCCCCAAAAACATCCTCCGGCGATATAAGCTTTCTTCAAATTTTCCATAATTTATTATTTAAAAAAAATGCAGACTTGTCTGTCCTTGTATGCAATTGTAATTTATTATTATTTACTATCAAAGGTACTGGTTTATTATTTGTTTTTTTTAATATAAGCAGCAGTTAATTAACACTTATAAAAGAATAAAAAAAAGAAGCATCGAGAACTATTCTTTGCTTATTTTTTCTTTTTTTAAAGCCTTAGCACCTAATTTAGTGGTATCTTTTTTAGTTTGAGATGAAATATCATACGCTGAACCGTCTTTTGCACTTGGTCCGGGCCCCGTTCCTGTACCAGTCGTGTTAGTACCCGGAGCGTTCGGTTTTCCCGGGGCTGAAATACTTCCTGCACCTGTTACGCTTTCAGATTCGGTTCCGGTTGCGCCGGTTGAATTTGTACCCGTAGTATTTGGACCATTATTTATATTTGTAGTATCTGCTGAAGCGGTGTCGACAGGCGTTTTTCTGGTATCAATTTCATCACTATATCCATCTTTATTATTCTTACATGAAAATAGAAATCCTGTTATCAGTATAACGAAGGCAATTTTTAATTTTAATAGCGTTTTCATAATATTATTTTTTTGTTCCTAATACTTCAAATTTAAAATTATGATGTTGTAAAATTTTATATAATTCTCACTATGTTTTATAAATCCCTGGATTTGGATCCTGCAAAATCTCAATGTTATTATGTAACAAAGCATCCTCAGAAAACAACTAAATTTGGTCTCCTTATTAAAAATACTGTTATGAAAAATTATTTAATGCTTCTGTTATCGATTTTCTTTTTTTCATGTCAACAAAAAGAAAATCATACAACTCCTGTTCAATCTTCAGATTCAATTATTCCAAAGGAAAACAAAGTAGAAATAAAACAAAAGGAAGAGAACAAACAAATTGGCGACACTATCCTTATGAATTTTAAAAATGAAAAAGGGTTATATATAGCTGAAGGTTCCTTAGATTCTATTCATTCCAAAGTGTATCTCAAATTTAAAAATGAAGATTTAGGCGAGTTAAAAGGAAAGATTGTTCCGGCCACAGGGAAAGGAAACATTCGTTTTAACCAAATTATTTTTCCCGATAAATCCTCAGATGGCCCTTTTGGAATAGACTTAAATATCGATCTCAAACAAAAAGGAAATCATATCATAGTAATTGGACATTCACTAATGGCTGACAATCCTTATTTTGGTAAATTCACTGTACAACTTGAAAATAAAACAGAATAAGTGTACCTGCCATTAATTACGATTGGCACTATTGGCTTGTCTGATTCCTTTTTGATCTGTCAGGTTAAAACGATAAACAAAACTTAGTCGGTAGCGCGCAGCGTTGGGAATACTGTTTTCAGTAAAATAATAATCTGTACCGGTTGTAGTACTTTTATTTTGGCGTAAGTTGAAAGCATTAGTAACATCAAATACAATTGTCGCCTTGTCTTTTAATAAGATCTTACTCAGGCCAAAATCCAATGATTGCAATGCATTGTTTCTCGTTTGTGCATTTTGCTGTGCGCCACGAAAGTTATAACGACCCTGAAAACTAAATTTTGCCGGCAATTTAATTTGCGTGCTTAAACGTCCTGTAAAAGTTTTTCCTTCGTAGTCAAGGTTTTCTTCCTGATAACTTCCTTTTTGCGAAAAATGATAAAAATTCATTTCCATATTCACCTGTAGCCATTTTAGCGGATTGTATAGAGTCGAAAGTTCAACACCACTGCGTATTTCATGCTGAATATTAATTGGCGTTGTATAAAATATATCATTCTCACGATAAGTAAAATCCTGAATGTAACCACTTTCCCATTGATAATAAACAGAAGGATTTAAGGTAAGTTTCTTCCATGTTTTAAGAAAAGCCAGTTCAAAAACATCAGTATAAGAAGGATTAAGATCCGGATTGCCAATATATTGTGAATTTAAATCGGTCAGTTCATTAAAAGGATATAAGGCATACAAAGACGGACGATTAATGCGTTTGCTATAATTTAATTGCAAAGTTGAAGCATCAAACTTATAACTTAAATTGACGGTAGGAAACAGCTTTCCGTATTTTTTATCGTCATTATAAGTGTTTTTTATATCTGTGATAGAAATCCTTGTAAACTCTGTACGAAGACCAGCCATGTAATTAAGCTTGCCTGCTTTGTTGCTATATTGCGCATATGCACTCGAAATAGTCTCGGTGTACTTAAGGTCATTATCAATATTTTGGTAGATGAGCCAAATATTCTCTTGCTGCTGTTCTGCCAAAAATGCACTGGAGACCTTACGAATTTCTGTTTTAATTCCGAATTCAAATACCGAGACAGTATCAATTGGCTGAATAAAATCACTTTGTAGAAGCAAATCCTTGCTATTGCCAATTGAGCTTGTTCTAATACCAGGATAAACTGATTGATCCGGATATAAACGCTGTGTTGAAAGATTCCAGTTTTTATCGCTGTTCCACCAATCATACTGGATATCTATAGTCCATTTTTTTGCCGGTTGTTTAAATGTCTGGGTATAATTAAACTCTAATTGGTTGTAATCTCGTTTCTCCCATGATTTTCCTTCTCTGGTCAAAATACTATCCTGAGTATTGTTGGCATTACTGTACTCGTACAATAAATTTGTTTTATCATTATCGTTTGTGGCATTCTTTAAAAAAGCAGTCGTAATCGTTCGATGTTCATCAATAAAATAATCCGCGCCAAGGTAAATCAATTTACCATCGTCGTGGCGGTCTTCGTTCTGCACATGATTCAGAAAAGTTGATGTGCCATTATTAACTGTTGACTGATTCGTTGTGTATAAACCAACATAATCAGAAGAACGAATGCTAAAATTTGAAAAGATGTTAATTTTATCAGATTTAAAGTTGATACTTGGATTAAGACGGCTATCATTTGGTGAACCCGCTACCAATCGTACCTGACCGCTAAAACCACTTTTTTTGTTTTTCTTTAATATGATATTAATGATTCCTGCTGAACCCGAAGCATCATATCTGGATGACGGATTTGTAATTACTTCTATACGCTCAATTTGGTCGGCGGCAATCTGGTCGAGGGCATTGCTTTGTGTTAAGCCTGATTGACGTCCGTTGATCAATACCAATACGCTGCTATTGCCACGAAGACTTATTGCGCCTGTTGGGCTTACCGTTACGGACGGAACGCCATTTAGAACATCATGAGCAGAACCATTCTGAGAAAGTACATCTTTGCCAACTTCAAAAACTTTTTTATCCAGTTTTAAGCTAACATTTGTTTTTTGTCCATTAATCTCTACTGCATTCAATTGTACCGCATCAGTAGATAAACCAATAGTTCCTAATTCTATTTTTGTTTTACCCGAAATATTTTCTAATGGCTGACTATGATTTTGATACCCTATAAAACTAAAGCTGATCGTCATTTTACCAGAAGGTAATGCGTCTAAACTAAAAGCCCCAAGATCATCAGTAACGCCAACCACTATTGTTTTTAAGGCATTGTCCTTTACCGTTACGGTTACATATGGCAGCGGTTCCCTGTTCGTAACATCCTGAACTTTTCCGGAAAGTGTGGTTTGCTGCGCATTAGCTAAAAGGTGAAATAAAAAGATTAAAATAGTGGTTATTAATGCTCTCATGTTGATTGGTTTTGATAGTACAAGAGTAGTTTATAAATTAAAACACTATCCTTTAAAACATGCAAACGGCTCTAATAGCTTTCAAAATGCATTTCGAAATTCGATATTTATTCTATCTTTATCTCATGTTTCGATTTATCTTTTTTAGCGCTTTTTTACTGCTATCGTTTACGTCCTGTAAACAATATACTGATTACGTGAAATCTGATGTAACGTATTATGTTGATGACGATCGTCTGCAAAATTATTTGGGACAATCTGAAGATGCTATTTTTAAAGTTCCAATAGAATTAGAGTTGATAAAGCGCGAAAACAGCTCAGGACCATTAGGTCTGCAGGTAAGTGGTTTTGGTGCTTTTGATGTTTATTGGGATGGTGTTTTTGTGGGTAGCAACGGTCAAATGGCAAAATCTGGTCATCGAGAAATACCCGGAACGGAAACAACATATTATCAAATACCCGAAAAATTATCCAGTATAGGCAAACACATCGTTACAATAGTTGGAACACAAACTGAATTTCGAGAAGCACGACGCGGTATCGACGTCAAACTCGAAAGTTTTTTAAGATTGCATCGGGCACCGCTTATTGTCATGTCTTTTATGAATCTCATGGCGGGCGCTTTTCTCATTGCAGCCATTTATTACTTTTTTCTCTATATAAACAGTACACGAAAAGAAGCAACGGTTTTACTTTTCGGAATAATTTGTCTTCTTTTCTTCTGTTTGTTGATTATAGAATATTTAAAGTTTTATGTTGACATTCCGTATAACCAATTTTATACCCGTTTGCAAATCGTTGGAGCGCTGACTTTTGCAATTTCAATGCTCGTTCCGTGGTATTTTATACTGCAGTTTGAATTCGAAAAAAAGCGATTGTTTTTATCTCTTTTATTCATAAGCCTAATCGTAATTTATATTTATTATTACGGTCACTATGATATTACCGCGATCTATTTTAGTTATGCGATGTGTCTTGTTTCTCTTATTATCGCAACCAATGCAGCAATACGGAAAATCAAAGGCGGGCTGATTGTGGTTGTAGGCTTACTTATAAGTATCGAGGTGAATCGCTATATTTTTTATGATTTTGGATTGTTTATCGCTTTTACAATCATTGTACTTTCCATGCTTTATCTGCATACCATTCGGGCAAAAGCAATCGAAGAAGCTCATAATGCATCATTATTACTTTCGTCAAGATTACAGTTAGAACTGATTAAGAAAAATATTCAGCCACATTTTCTTCGAAATACATTAACCTCTCTAATTGATTGGGTTGAAGAATCGCCACAGCAAGGCGTTGTGTTTATTCGTGCATTAGCAGATGAGTTTGATATTATGAATTCGATTGCTGAAGATACCCTGATCCCCATTAGAGAAGAAATCGATTTGTGCAGAAAACACCTCGAAGTAATGTCTTTTCGTAAAGAAGTTTGTTATGAGTGGCAAGAAAAAAACATTGATGAGAATGAAGAAATTCCGCCAGCGATTATTCATACTATTGTCGAAAACGGAATTACGCACAGTTTACCGCCAAAAGAAGGCTGTATTACTTTCTGCCTGAGTTTTACCAAAGAAAAAAAACATAAGGAATATTCGCTCTTAACTATCGCACAAAACCGAAACAGAAAGAAAGAAGGCAGTAACGGTACCGGTTTTAAATACATCAAAGCGAGATTGAATGAAAGTTTTGGTGACAATTGGCTTTTTGATTCCCATCAAGTGGAAAAAGGCTGGCTGACAACTATTAAAATTTTTGATAAAAAATGAAGATTCTGATTATTGAAGACGAGGCCCGAATTGCCAAACGTATAGAAAGAATGACAAGAAATTTCTTTGACAAAGAGGTACAGATTTTACTTTGTGATTCACTTGAAAATGGGCTGCATGCTATTGAACAGCATCCGATCGATTTATTATTGCTGGATTTGAATTTAAACGGAGAAGATGGTTTTGAAATTCTTCAAAGTGTAGTGGTCAAATCTTTTCAAACCATTATTATTTCGGCTTATACCGATAAGGCAATTAGTGCATTTAACTATGGGGTACTGGATTTCGTACCTAAACCATTTGATGAAACCAGACTAAGACAAGCCTTTACGCGCTTTACAACACCAGAAAAACAATCAAACGGAAACATTCAGTTTTTGGCAGTAAAAAAAGGGAAGAGCATTAAGCTTATAACGATTAAGGATATCAAATATATTAAAGGTGCCGGAATTTATACGGAACTGCATTTGTCAGATGGGCATATGGAACTGCATGATAAATCTTTAGAATCATTAGAAAAGTTGCTTCCGCCAATATTTGAGCGAATACATAAATCCTATATTCTTTGTTGGAACGAGGCTGATAAGCTTGTTGTAGAAGCTGGCGGCAGATACAATATGTTACTTAAAAATGGTGAATTATTGCCAGTAGGACGTTCAAAATATAAGGAAATCAGGCATAAACTGATTTAGCCTGTAACGAATGATTTTTTTATGTAACGAAAAAAAACTTATTTTTTAGATACGGCAATAGCTATAAAGCTGGTTCTATTAAGTAAGACTTCCCTTTTTTTGCTTTAAAAGTAATTAAATATCCCATCGTTGTTTTTTCACTTTTAAGATTAAGGGTCTCCACTTTAAAAGGCTCGCTGTATCGTATGACACAGTTTCCACCTTCATTAGCCGTAATTTTTGATGAACTAAGCTTACCTTTTTCCCAGATGATATCTACAGTGAAATTGCCTCTTGCTACGATGCCTTTTATTGCTCCTTCTTCCCATGCGCCTGGTAAGGCAGGTAATAAATGTATTTCGTGATTTTGGCTTTGCATAAGCATCTCTATAACTCCGGCAGTAGCTGCAAAGTTGCCGTCAATTTGAAATGGAGGATGAGCATCAAAAAGATTAGCATACACTCCCCCGCCCTTATTAAAATTACGGTCTCCTTCTTTAGTCAATCGAAGCTGATTTCTAAATAATTTATAAGCATGGTTTCCGTCTAAAAGTCTCGCCCACATATTTACTTTCCACCCAAGACTCCATCCGGTTCCATCATCGCCCCGTAATTCTAAAGTTGTTTTGGCCGCATTCGCTAATTCTGGCGTAGATAAAGGTGATATTAAGTTTGCAGGGTGCAACGCATACAAATGCGAAGTATGCCTGTGGTGCGGATCTTCTTCCTCAAAATCTTTATACCATTCTAATAATTGCTTTTTACTGCCAATTCTGAACGGAAATAATTTCTGATCGGCTTTTTTTATTGTATTTATAAAATCCTGATCTGTATTTAAAATGCTCGATGCTTCTGTAATATTACCAAACAAATCTTTAATAATACCCATATCCATTGTAGTCGCAACTGTTACAGACCCTTTCTTTTTTCCATCATAATAATACCTGTTTTCAGGCGAAGTAGAAGGCATTGTTATCAGGTAACCATCTTTATCTTCCTGCAGCCAGTCTAATGTAAACTCTGCTGCTCCTTTTAAAATAGGATAAACCTCTTTTAAGTATTTTTTATCACCGGTAAACTGGTAATGTTCCCATAAATGCCTGCTTAACCAGTTGGCACCCATATACCAGTTCGCCCACATGGGATCACCCTTGCCTAAATCACCCACTGGATTGGTTAGCCCCCATATATCTGAATTATGATGTACGACCCAACCTCTGGCATGATAATAATCTTTTGCCGTCTCAGCTCCTGTAATAGAGAGGTTTTTTATAAAACCATCAAGTGGATAGAACAACTCTGATAAATTGGCTGTTTCTACAGGCCAGTAGTTCATTTGTAAATTGATATTCGTAGTATAATTACTGCTCCAGGGTGGTCGTAATTCTTTATTCCATATTCCTTGTAAATTTGCCGGAACCTCTTTTGTGCGAGAGGATGATATCAATAAATATCTTCCGTACTGAAAAAATAACATTTCAAGATTCGAATCTTTTCCTCCCTTAAAATAATCTTCCAGTCGCTTATCTGTGGCTATTGTTGTTTTCTTTGTTTCACTTTCGTTCAGATTGAAAGAAACACGATTAAAAAAGTGATGAAAATCTTCGAGATGATCTTTCAGTAAACGATCATAGTTTTTTGAAGCCGCATTAGCCAGATAGCCTTCAGCCAGTTTTTTTTCGTCTTTTCCTTCGCTATCCGGGCATTTGTCAAAACCATTAAAGCTTGTTGCCGCAGATATTAGAATTACAATTTCCGTAGCATCCTTAATCTCCAGATTATTATCCTTTTCACTAATTGTTCCGTCTTTAATTATAGGCTTTACAATTAACTCAAAACGCATGCCTTTACAACCGTTTTCATCATAAACTACTGGCTCTTTATTATAATCTATATAGTTGGGATCAACATTTGAAGGTGCTTTTCCATTTAAAAACAGGGATGTTTCTTTTATCGCACTTTTGAAATGGAGCTGACTTTTAGCACTTAAATTAACAGAGAGTTTTTTAGGCTGACTGGCTGTCAATTTTAAAATAATGCATTGTCCGGGAGCTGAGGCAAAAATTTCTCTTTTGTACGTTACACCGTCAACCGTAAAAATTGTCGTTGCAATTGCATCTTGTATATTAAGATCACGATAGTAAGCTGTAGGCGCATTATCACTCAGATTTTGTTTCAACACTAAATCTCCAAGTGGCATATAACTCTGGCTATAAACGCCCTGCATCTTTTTTGTAAGTTCATATGCTTTTTCATAGTCGCCATCTGTTAAAGCTTGTCTCACAGGAGCTAAATTTTCAAATGCAGTTGGATTTACATTTTTAGATACAGGTCCGCCACTCCAAAGCGTTGCCTCATTGAGTTGTATGAGTTCTTCATTAACTTTTCCAAAAACCATTGCTCCAAGTCTACCATTGCCTACAGGCAGAGCCTCAGTCCAGAAAGTCGCCGGTTTGTCATAATGAATCTTTAAATCCTCTTGCGAATAGGCTGTTGAGACAAATAACGATAGTAAAAAAAACAGACGAATTTTGATCATTTTTTTTTATTTAATTGTGCATGAAATGATGAATGCAAAAGCTTCATTTCAAATTATTTCATCTTTAATTTTAAAACATTTACCGAATAGGCAGCTAATTTCAATTTAACCTTCTCTTTTTCCGATTTAAATTTTGCTTCCTTTGGACTTATTTTTTTTGGATCAGCAAAAGTATTTTCATCTTGTAGATCAGGACTGGTAAGCGTTATTATAGTTCCATCAGTACTTAATTTAGTTCCTTTAAAATTAATTGAAACATCTTGTACTACAGAAGATGTATTGACCAATTTTATAATTATTTCTTTAGTATTCGCATCTTTAACCGCAGATGCATACAAATTATTTTGTCCTGTCAGTGGTTCTCCTTTTTTGCTAATGGCCAACAAATCGGTTCCTTTATTCGTCGAAAATAGCTTTTGTACATAATAATTGGCAGAACCATAAGCTTGTAAATTATTGAACCAAATCATATCCGGTGTCCATTGCCAGGCATCTTCATGCGCCATTAACGGTGCATAAGAAGTTAAATTAACCACATCCGCATTTCTTTCAAGACCCGTCATGAAAGCTGCTTCAGAAAAAGCACATTCCCAATTGTTTCTGTTATTTGGATTTGCTCCTGAAACACTTTGTGCTGCATATTCTCCTGCAAATATCTTCGGGCCTTTTCTGTCATATTTATCATAACGCGCTGCATTTTCTCTAAACCATTGCGGGCTTTTATAATAATGTTCGTCTATCAGTTCGGCATCTAATTTTTTAAGTTCCTGCATGGCATAATCAAAATGTTCACCATCTGGCGAAGGTCCGCTTCCTGAGACAATAATTATATTTGGATATTTTGCCTTTATCGCTTTTTCAAAAACTTTGTATCTGTCAATATAATCGGGTCCCCATTGCTCATTTCCAACGCCAATATATTTTAATCCAAAAGGTTTTGGATGCCCCATATCTGAGCGAACTTTACCCCATGCCGTATCTTCTGAACCATTGGCAAATTCAATTAAGTCTAAAGCATCCTGCACATAAGGATCTAATTCTTCAAGCGGAGCCAATTGCCCCGTATTGTACTGGCATGCCATTCCACAACTTAAAATAGGTAAAGGAGTGGCACCAATATCTTCTGAAAGCTGAAAATATTCATAAAATCCCAATCCAAAACTTTGAAAATAATCCGGAGTTTGTTTGTGGCCAAATTCTACATTCCAACGATTCATCATCGTTTTTCTGTCTTCCACATTTCCAACTGATTTTTTCCATTGGTAACGATCTGCCAAAGTTCTTCCTTCAACAATACAACCACCGGGAAAACGTAAAAATCCTGGTTTCATATCATACAAAAGCTGCACAAGATCTTTGCGCAAGCCGTTTTTTCTGTTCTTCCAGGTATCCTCCGGAAAAAGCGAAATCATGTCTAAATCAATAGTTCCGGTTCCTTCAAAAGTTATTTTTAATTTTGCTTTTGCTTCAGTTTGAGTTGCTGTAAATTGCGACGTATACGTTTTCCATTCTTTAGAGGTTGGCGTGATAACTGTTTCACCAATAACTTTTTGGTCTTTATCAATCAGTTGAATGATTATTTTTTTAATGTTTCCCTCCTGATTTAATGCTTTTAACGAAAGATTATATCGTGCGTCTTTTTTAACTCCCATTCCTCTAAACCCTTCATTTATTAGGGCATATCCTGTAGCATTATTGATTTCAACTCTGCTAAAATTGGTGTTGTTTGCTGCTATTTCGATTGGGGTTGCACTACCCGATTCTTTGTTCAAAGAAGATCTCTTTGTATTGGGTTGCTCCCATCCCATCAAAGGTTTATCAAATTCAAAAGATCTGTTTTTAATCATTTCGGCATACAATCCGCCATCAGCTGCAAAATTTATGTCCTCAAAAAAGAGTCCGAACATGGTTGGCTGAATTTTCGTGATGGTTTTGGAAGCATCCACATCTAAATTGATGCTTTGAGAATTTGCTAAAAGACTCCCAAGCAAAAGACTGCAAATGATAAATTTTGTACTTCTGTTCTTTTTCATTCCAATTAATTATTTTTTGACCGCTTTTAATTTATCCGGAAAAGCCGATTCGCCTTCTAAATTATTAATAATAAGTGAATCCACATTTTTACTTTCGACTGCATAAGCGAAATAGTCAGGTCTGTTTTTTCCCCATTCTACTGAGCAATTTTGTATTTTAATTTTTTCTGCCGAATCAAAATAAAATCCTGATGTACTTCCTTTTACAAAACCTTCTATATCTGCAGGACGGCGATCATAGATACCCCCTTGATGTGAGGTTGTTTTATCTATAAAAATACTAACATTATCAAAAACAACATTATTTATTTTATCCTTTGATTCAGCACTTACATAAACCCCATTTTCTCCTGTACACTGAATATTACTGAAATAGATGTTTTTAATAGCACCTACCTTCCCTTCAACGGCACCTTTTGGAAAACGCCAGTTGGCATCTTTATGATTTCCTTTTGCTCTTCTGAAAGCCGTTACATAAATAGGCTCTGCTTTTCCCCACCAGGTATCAGTAGTTAGTTTGGCTTCAATAATAATGTTAGAAAAGATAACATCACTCACCGTTCCTTCGTCCCGATTTTGAATACCTAAGGCGCGATTACTATTTTTAATAATGCAATTATTGAAGACTACCTGTCTGATAGCATCCATGTTTTCTGAACCTATTTTGATGGCGCAACTGCTGCTCGTCATGGTGCAATTGGTAACAGTTATGTTTTCGCAGGCACCAAACTCTTCAAATTCCCTTCTGTTTTTTAAGCAAATACAATCATCCCCGCTTTCGATATAGCAGTCGCTAATACGTACATTTTTTGAATGATCTAAATCAATACCATCGCTATTGCGGACTTTTAAACTGTTGAGCAATGTAATTCCGCTGATCACAACATCATTACAACCCACAAGGTGAATCGTCCAATAAGCCGAGTTCCCAATATGAATATCTCTTATTCTAATGTTTTTTCCACCAATAATAGTCAGAACATGAGGTCTTGGGTCTAAAACTGTAAACGGTTTTAAAACATAAGAGTCTTCCAGTTCTTCTCCCATAAAAGAAATACCGTTTCCATCTATTTTTCCGCTTCCGCTAATGCTGAAATTTTCTACATTTTCACCGCCAATCCAGATAGTACCTTCTCCGGGATTCGTGCGAAAAGCACTTTTGGTGTATAGTTTTTCATCCGGGCTTGCCAATAGTTTTGCTCCGGCTTCAACATGCAGATCAATTCCCGATTTTACATCAAATGGTCCTGCCAAAAAGGTAAAAGGGGCAGGCAATAAAACACGTCCACCCGTTTTGCTGCAGGCGTCTATTGCTTTTTGAATCGCCGCTGCATCATTGGTTTTACCATCTCCTTTGGCTCCGTACTTTTTAACATCATATACTTTTTGTGCTGTCATTACCAGCGAAAAACAAAAAGCAATTATAAAGGTTATCGATTTCTTTATCATTAGTTCTATTTTTAAAGATACTTAAATCTTATTTAGTTGTAAATTTAACAGAGGAAGCTTACCAAAAGACTGTATATAAAGCTACTAAGATTCCGCAGATTATAAAAGATCCAATGATAAACTCTGAGGATACTTTGAACATAGCTGTATCTACTTCTATTTTATGTGCCTCATGCTCCAGTTTCGGTTCAGGTTTTAAAAGACTAATTAGTACCATCATGATCACAATTAAAAAGAAAGCAATGGTCATTCTGTCTAAAAAAGGATAATCAGGAAAAGCTCCATTTGTCCATACCGGCAAAAATTTTAATACTGCTGCAATTGGTACGGTAAACAATGCGCCTGCAAGTCCGGCCGAAGCCGTTGTTTTTTTCCAGAACATTCCCAGTAAAAAAATAGCTAAAACGCCCGGTGAAAAGAAGCCAACATATTCCTGTATAAACTGATACGCCTGATCTAATGATTTTAAAGCCGGAGCAACAAGCGCAGCAATAAACATGGCGGCTACTACGACCCATCTTCCTGTAAGCACCAATTTTCTTTCAGATGCTTCCTTATTAAAATATTTTTTATAAATATCTAAAGAAAAAATTGTCGAGATGCTATTGGCTTTACCAGCCAGAGAAGCTACAATTGCTGCTGTTAATGCAGCCAATGCTACCCCTTTTAATCCGGCAGGCAATAAATTCATCAAGGTTGGATACGCCTGATCTGGTTTTAAAACTCCGGCTGCGTCGACCATTTCTTTTTGAAACATTCCGTTTTGGTGCATTACATACATCGCAATACCTGGTAGAACCGCAATAATTGGAACTAATAATTTTAAAAATGCAGCAAACAAAATTCCTTTTCGGGCTGTTTTTAAATCGGCTCCTAAAGCTCTTTGCACAATATATTGATTACAACCCCAATAAGCCAGATTATTGATCAGCATACCACCTACGAGTACTGATATTCCGGGTAATTCAGTATAATGCGGACTTGATTTATCTAATATCATGTGCAAATGATCCGGTGCTTCCTGTTTTAAAACTAAAAGTCCTTTTAAAATATCTTTTCCGAATCCAAATTGTTCTGATAATAACGTTAGGGACAAATAAGTGGTAACCAAACCTCCCAAAATCAATACGATAACCTGAAACATATCAGTATATCCAATTACTTTCATTCCTCCCAAAGTAACAATGATAGAGAATAAACTCAACCCGATAACGCAAAATTGAAAACTAACAGGTGCTATCGATGAAATTGCCAGAGCACCTAAATAAATAATAGAAGTAAGATTTACAAATACATAAATCAACAGCCAGATTATTGCCATTATGGTACTTACTGTACCATTATATCTTTTTGCCAAAAATTGTGGCATTGTAAATATCTTGTTTTTAAGATAGACTGGTAAAATGAACATTGCCACTACAATTAATGTTGCAGCTGACATCCATTCGTAAGAAGCAATCGCCAGTCCAATGGCAAAGCCGGAACCACTCATCCCGATAAAATGTTCTGCCGAAATATTAGAAGCGATCAATGATGCTCCGATGGCCCACCAGGTGAGTGATCCTTCGGCTAAAAAATATTCGTTGGAACTGGTTGAGGCATTTTTTTTACTTCTGTAAATATACATTCCATAGGATGAAACGATTACAAAATAAATAAGAAAGACAATATAATCTGCGGTTTGTAATACATTCATAATGGTGTGGTTATTTTTTAGTTAGTCAGTTTAAAATGTCTAGAACTGATAGAAATCTCTAAACAAGTTTTTAAAGTTTTTTAAAACTTAAATTTGATTTTTGTTCACGTGCTCTTTTTAAATTATTGGATAGTTTACTATTGTATAAAGTTTTTTTAGACTTTCAAAAACCATTTTTTCTTATAGAGAAAATAAAGTAGCATGAGCTGCACGACCGTTACTGATAAAGTAGTAAAAACCGGCTGCCAGATGAGCGGCAGGAACTTTATAATTCCTCCAAAAACATATTCGGCTGTATGCTTAAAATCTACTAAACCTTCAGCTGCCATATAAATCAAAATAGAATTTGAACCGATTAACAGCAATGGAAAGGCCCAATTTTGAAATCCTAAAAGATCAATAATCAGATAAAAAAAAGTAAAAAACAAAATACTAAATCCACCTACAAAACATACAAACGAGCTTGTCCACAAATGTTTATTAATGGGGAAATCATAATCCCAAAGAATTCCTATACCTATTAAAATAAGTGCCGAAAGAACCAATACTGTCAGTTTTTTACCTGACGAAAAGTGATTTTTTGCTCTTAAAAAGGTACCTAAAAACACACCGAGCAAAGCTGTGGCAATGGCTGGTATTGTCGAAAACAATCCTTCCGGATCATAAACTTTGCTGTGTAACCTTCCGGGTAAAAACAAACGATCTATATATGCTTCTAATGAACCTGCTTTGGTTAAAACACCTGCTCCAAAAACCGGAACTGGAATTAATTTCATTGCTAAATAATAACCTGTCAAAATAGCTGCAAACCATATAAGCTGCTGTTTCAGATTAAAATTTAAATAAATAAGACCTGCAAAAAACCAGGCAAGCCCAATACGGCCAAGAACACTGGCAAAACGGGTTTGGTCGAAACCATCAAACCTTAATAATCCGTTTACAACAAAACCCAGAACCAATAAAATGCAGGTTCTTCGTAACATCGATAAGTATATTTTTTGTTTTTCTTTTGATGGTAATTCATTTGGTGTTTTTACGCCTGCGAGGCTCATTTTCTTTTCAAAAGAAAACGGCATTGAAATTCCGGCAACAAATAGAAATACCGGAAATATCATGTCATAAAATGTAATACCATTCCACTCTGCGTGATGCAATTGAGACGACATCCAGATAAAAACAGGAATTGGTGCAGCCTTTGCCAGAGCATGTATAATATGTTCACCGCTCATAATCCAAAACATAACAAATCCGCGAAGCACATCCAAAGAAATTAATCTTCCGTTTGTAGTGTTAGTCATTTTTTTGTGGTTATTTTTTAGTTGATAGTTGTTTTTTAGTGTCAGTCGCAGTTTGCAGTCGCAGTTTACAGTCGTAGTGTTTACTCAAACTGTAAACTGAGACCGAATACTGTAAACTTATTTTATTGGTTTAATAATAAATCCGTAGCTGTATTCGCTTTTTGACAATACATATTGCTCGTGCGGAGGTAATCCCCAGCTGTTGTCTCCACCTAATCCGCGCTGTGTTAAATCAACACAAACCACAACTTCTTTTCGGGGTGTAATATCACTGGAGTGAATATTTTTCTTGGCTATTCCACCATCAAAATCACTCGGATAATTATTCAGAGTACTTATTCCTAAAGACTGTGATCCCTTAATTTCCAAACCATTTCCGGTATTATTTGAAAGTTTAAACCAGCGAACATCTGTTTTATATCCGTTTTCCTGCGGACGTGTGTACGGAACATATTGATCTGCAACTTTGCTCTCGTAAATTCCTTTAAGAGATGCGGTATTTCTATCCGGATAATTTTCTAATGGTCCTCTTCCGTAATAATCCAGATTTTCATAGCTGTCTTTTAAGACGAAAATCATTCCGAAACGAGGCATTTCCGGTACCGGATTAGTCCCTTTTTTATAAGAAGCCTGTATTTCTAAAGCATCATCATTTTCTAGCGAATATTGGATTGTATACTCCGAAGCAACATCATTCAGTCTTAATTTGGCAATCACATATTTTTTTCCGTCTTTCTCCGTTTCCTGAATGCTTTCTAAAGTAGTGTTCTTACCTGCTGTTCTCCATACATTCGTTCTGATCTGCATTTTATTTCCAATATCATTATCAGTTGGTGCTCTCCAAAAATTGGGTTCCGGATATTGCTTAAACTGCTCCTCGCCTTTTGAACTGTAATAGGAAATTAATCCTGTTGACTTACTTATTTTCACAATAACATTGTCCGAAGTCAATACAAACTGGTCTTTTTCATCCTGAATTTTAGCAGCATTTGCCTTTTTTGATTGTGCAAAATAGGCTCCATCATTAATTACAAACTGTTCTTTGGCAATTTCAAAATTCTGAGGCAATAACTCTGATCCTGTTTTTGTATAAGCAAAAACATTCAACAAATATTCTGTCCCATCTTTTGATTGTAATTTTGGTAAATCAAGTGTAAACTGTTTTTTTGATTTTGGATTTAAAGCAACATTAATTGTTCCTTCTTTTATAATTTTTCCGTTTTCTAAAACCTCATATTTAAAATTGTACTGACTTAAATTGGTAAATCCAAAATCGTTTATAATTTCAATGACTCCGTTTTTGACATCAACGGCTTCAAACAAAATATCCTGATATACTTTTTTTACTTCAAAGGCACCCGGATGCGGTGTTCTGTCGGCATACACTAATCCGTTATGACAGAAATTTTCATCATTTAGATAATTCTGACTTCCCATATCGCCGCCATAAGCCCAATATTTGCGTCCGGCTTCATCTTCTCTTTCAAAACCCTGATCTACCCAGTCCCAAATAAAACCACCCTGCATATTTTTGCTTCCGCGAATAATGTCCCAATATTCCTGAAAATTACCGCTGCTGTTTCCCATGGCATGCGAATACTCACACATAATATACGGGCGGGCGACTTCTTTACGGGCCGCATATTCTTTCATATAGGCAATTGTAGGATACATAGGGCAGACAATATCTGTATTTTCGTTTTCTTTTGCTTGTTCAAACTGAACCAATCGGGTATTGTCTCTCTTTTTAACCCATTTATAAGCTTCGTGAAAAACAGGTCCGTTGGCACTTTCATTACCTAATGACCAAAGAATTACCGATGGAGCATTTTTATCTCTTTCAACAAGACTATAAATTCTGTCCAGATGTGCTTCTCTCCATTCCGGAAGATGACCAGGATTAGTTTTTGGATTCATATAAATAAGAGGCTGTCCCTCTACTCCCATTCCATGACTTTCGATATTGGCTTCATCTACAAGAAACAAACCATATTTATTGCAAAGTTTTACCCATAAAACATTATTCGGATAATGACTGCAGCGAACCGAATTGATATTCAGCTGTTTCATCATCTTAATATCTTTCATCATGGTGGCTTCATCCTGAAAATGTCCTGTAACCGGATTATGTTCGTGAATGTTTACACCATGAACCATTAATCTGACTCCGTTTACCAGTAATTGTCCTCCTTTGAGTTCTACTTTTCTGAATCCGATTTGGGTCGCAACTGTTTCAATTATGCTGCCTTTTTCATTTTTTAACGACAGTACCAGTGAATATAAATTAGGCGTTTCACTGCTCCATAATTTTGGACTGGATACATTTTGAGAAAAACTGATGGTCTGGATTTTATTGGCCTCAGAATTTACTTGTACTATTTTGGTGAAAATATTTTTGCCCGACGCGTCAACTAATTTAGCTTCTACTTTTTGATTATTGATTGCTGCAGAACTTAGGTTTTTTAAAGTAATAGCTACATTTAAACTTCCGTTTTTGTAATTGGAATCCAAATCAGGTTTTGCGAAAAAATCGGCAATCCGAATGTCATTAGTACTGTATAAATAAACGCTTCTGTCAATACCTGAAAGTCTCCACATATCCTGATCTTCCAAATACGAACCATCACTCCATCGGTACACTTCGACTGCCAAAGTATTATTTCCCGCTTTTAAATATTTCGTAATATCAAATTCTGCCGGACTTTTAGTATTTTCAGTATAACCTACCTTTTGTCCGTTTACCCAAATGTACATTGCAGCTGTTCCTGCTTCAAAGTGAAGAAATACATGACGGTTATCCCAGTTCTCTGGCAGAACAAAATCTTTTTTATAAGAACCGACAGGATTATCCCAATGATTAATAAAAGGAGGGTTTCTCTCAAAAGGATACGTAATATTGGTATAAATTGGAATACCGTAACCATTTAATTCCCAGTTAGAAGGAACTTGTAGTTCTTTCCAATGTAAAGTACTGAAATCCTGTTTATAAAAATCTTTCGGACGCTGATCCGGTGTTGGCGACCAGGAAAATTTCCATTTACCGTTTAAGGAAAAATACCAAGGCGAGTTTTCATATTTATCGCTTATAGCTGAAGGTTCATCTGCATACGGAAGAAATGCTGCTCGTGCGGGTTCTCTGTTAATTTGAAAAACTTCAGGATTTTCCCAATCGTTTCTGTCCTTATTTTCCTGTCCTAAAACAGTCGTAATTACAAAAAGAGTTAGTAAAAGTATTGTGGTTTTGATTTTCTGCATTTAGTTAGTAGTTTAAATCTTCAAATTATGAAGAAGAAAAAGTTGAAATAACGAAGTTTGCTTAAAACTTCATTTTCTCCGGTAAATATTTAGCAACTAATTCCTTGTAATAAGGCAACAATGCTTTAACATCTGGTTTAACCGGTGCTTTTGTATATAAGTCATATGGATTAAATTTTCGAACCCAGTCAAACATTTCTATATCTTTTTCATTCATCAAATGTGCATAGGCATTTTCCTTGTGTTGTGAATAGAAAGAATGGTATCTAATCATATATAAAGCTGGATCAGGAAGATAATCTTTCATGATTTGATATAAATATTCATCATGTCCCCAGCTCATTTTTACTTTATCCAATCCGCAATTTTGAGTATAAACACCTAATTTCGTATTGAATCTTTCATCTGTATAATCCGGATTTTCTTTGAAAAATTCAGGATAAACAATCTTATCAGAATAAGAACATCCTACCGGAAAAGTGTCCCCAACAACCGCCCATTGCGGTTCGCCAAACAAGCATAAAATTTTTCCAAGATCATGTATAAAACCCGTCAGTACAAACCAGTCCGGGTGACCGTCTGCCCTGATGGCTTCTGAAGTTTGCAGAAGATGTTGTGTCTGATCCAAATCAATATCCGGATCACTGTCGTCTACAAGTGTATTTAAGAAATCAACAGCTTCCCAAATCGACATTTCTTTTTTATTGAACTGCAAAAATTCATCTTCTTTACTGCAAACAAAGTCATACGTTTGATAGGTATGGTTTATTCTATAAAACTCCTTGACAGTTTCTACTCTTTCTGAATCGACATAATTTCTAAACTCTTCTTTTTCTTTTACAGGTTCAGATGGGTCTGGATATCGTATTAACAAATCGTCTTCCCATTCATCCAGATTGTTCAGCGGATTGTCAGTGTCAATTGGCTTTTTCATAAGATTTAATTTTATTGTTTCATACAAAAATAAAATTACCTTCAGAAAACAGAATGGACTAATACATCAAAAACATGGATAGATTTTAAATTAATGTGATTTTTATAACAAATGATTGTTAAAATAAATTCCAATAAAAAAATTCCAAACTCCAACTTCAGAAGTAATTGGAATTTGGAATTTTCAAAATTGGAGTTTGATTTCGCCTTGTGGAAATAGATGGAAGCTGATATTAATAACCTTCCTTTTTAATCGAATCTCTCTTTGTATTTTTTGAATAACGTATTCATTACTAAAAGTACTACTCCAACACCCAATAGAACCAACGCTCTAATGAGGAAATCTGCATTTGACAAATCGAAAAACATGAGTCGGATTACGCAAATACCTACTAAAGAAAGCGAAACGTAACGGAAGTATTTTTCTTTCAGGATAATTCCGAGTATTAGCAATCCCAGAGATTCTAAAATCCAGAAGAACGTTAAGATTCCTTTATCGAACGAGAGATACAAAAACAATCCGATGCTAAAAGTGGCAGGATAAATAATGATACTATTTCTGAATTTAAAATCTTCGATATATCTATAAATAATAAAAATATACAATGCCAATAGTGCAAATATGATGAGATAAACAAATTCAAATTTAGATTCGTAATAGGTGAAACTAATAAAAGCTAAATGAAAATTTGCCAGTAAATAATATACAATACTGATTTCCTTTTTATTCCCAATCTTTTTATAATAAAGACATAGGTTTACTATCGCCGTTACAGCCCAGAATACGGGAAGCCATTTGTGTTCTAATTGCGAAAACATAATAATAGAAAGCCAAATATTTATGAAAATTTGATAATCTATTTTTAATGATTTTATGAATTCTTTTTTGTTTATCAGAAGTGCTAAAACAATCAATAAAACAATACTTGAAAGCTGTAAAACCCAAGCTGACAAAGTAAAACTATTAAGCTCTCTGATGCTGTAAAAAACAGATGTCAAAATAGATAAAAGTCCGATAACTAATACCGATTCCGGAGCTAGTTGCATTTTTTTGTATAAAATAAGAGCAAAATTCAGGATAGCCAAAAGCATAAACAACGGTGCCAGGTAAACTAATTTTACCTGGATAAACAATAAAGCGATTATCCATAAGTTTTGATTAACAGGCAAAATTGAAATAAACATTTTACTCGCTTCTTTTGTGCTTTTCACTTGCAAATAACTATACAAAACAGATAATAAAATACATACAGCTTGTGTGCCATAAAGTATATATTGATTCACTGTATCTGCTTCGTAAATAGCTAAATAAATACTTAGAACTATAGACCCCATTAATAATGCGAAAGAGTAGAAATTGTAGCGTTTGATTCTTTCTGTTTTTTGAAAAATGAAAAAAGTAATTAATGCTAAACTTCCTAAATAAACCGGAATATAGTTTATTTGGATACAAGAAAAACCAAAAACAAGCGCGTTAAAAAGAATGAATTCAGAATTTAATATGTTGAATTTTCCCCAACCGGAAATAACATCATTTGATTTATTTCTGATTTTATCTGCAAATAAAATATAAGTCTCGATTATAGAAAGTCCGATGGCGATTAATCCAATTTCGGCAGTATTTAAAAATCGGGTATTGTATGCAAATAAGCCGCTTCCAAATAAAGAAAAAACAAGGCAAAAACCGTAAAGCAAGATCTGATTTTCGGTGGTAAGTGCTTTTCGTTTGAATTGAATCCATAAAAATTCATGATTTAGTAAAGCAATACCAAACCATGCGAAAATTTGGATAATATCATAAGAGGCTAAGTATTTATAAGTAAGCGAAACCAATAAAGCGTTTATACCAATGATTCCAAAGGTTTTGATTATGGAGTCATCATTATAAAATACTTTCACAAACCAGTTAAAGGTTATTACGGTAATGATTCCTAAAGCTAAAACAAGATCTAAGTTAGATTTTGGATCGGTGAGAATTAACATTAATCCTGCGACAATTGTGATGATGAAAAATGTAAATCTCCCGAAATCAAAAGTATTTGTTTTGAATTTAAATCGTAAAGAGCACCACAATAAAGCGATAAATAAAAGCGGAAAATAAAATGAAATAACGATGGTATGATACCAGCTTACAAAAAACAATATTGAAAACAGTATTGAGAAAACTCCGTTTAAACTCAAATCTTTTTTTATTATAAAAGAATCAATTTCTAAAAATTCTTTTTTTATAACACAAAAAACAGGAACTACTAATGTTATAAATAGCATAACAATCAATGTCGTAAAAGTGTTGGTAATGTTGATTTGATCGTAAGACGGATTTATATGTACAACAAAAAAGAGGAAAACAAGTAAACACAAAACATGATTGATACCTAAAAATATTTTATGCAGGAGAATTTCTTTGTTTTTATAAACGACAAACAAACAAGTGATCACTAAAAGGTACAATCCGCATGCAATACTATCAAAACCTACTTTCCAATCATTGAGCATAATGATGCTTAAAGCAAAGAGTATAAATGATACCATCCCGTCCAGATGATACAGCCAAAAAATCTTTTTCTTTCTGGCAAAAATAGCTGCAAAAAGGCAAAGAATTGCCGCGGTAAATAAAACGAAGATTTTGATTTTGCTTCCTGTTGAATGTAAAATTAATCCTAAAGCAAATAAAATCCAATTGATTAAATGGGTTACAAAAGCAATTCTGTCAAAACGAGTATTTGCATAAATGCTGCGGTATTGCATATACATGCAACTTACCGAAACCAAAATAATACCAATTATAGCAAAAATATTTTGAGATGGAGTTAAAATGTTTGTTCCCTGTGTAAACCAAATATCAAATACTATAAAAGCCGAAATAACAATCAATAGATGATATTCCCATTTTTCTTTATAGGATAAAACGATTCCTGCTGTTGCCGTTAACGACGCCAATAAAAAAGTAATCAAGAGTTTTTCAGGAATTACACATAAAATCAGGATACTCAATATTACATGCAGCGATAAAAAAGTCTGCTGTTTTATTATATAACCAACATACAAATTGATTGCAATTCCAATTCCGATGAGGGAATAAGCGAGCGGAATATTATGTATAAAAGTGAGCGCTGGAATTTGTGAAGCGCCAAAACAGCCAAACAAAAACAAACTTGCTCCGGCACTACGAAGCCAAAGCCCCGTTTTAAGCCATTTTTCTTTTTTCGCCAGAAAAAAATAGGAACCGGCTAAAATTCCGGCATAAAGCCAAAGAATTAAAATTCGGAACATTGGCGAAACTTTCATTGCGGTATAAATGCTTAAATAACCAATTCCCAATACCATAATGGCTGTTCCCAAAATCCCCGTCCAATTTTCGGCAAATTGCTGTTCCAGTTTTTTTATCAGAATAGAAAAAGCACTTTCTACATAAATTTCTTCTTCGTGAATTTGAGGTTCCGACTGTACTTCTACTTCACTCGTTTGTTTTATTTCAACATTTTCTAAGGGCTCAGGTATTTTTATTGCAGTAATGCTTTCTTTTTTATCAGTTACAGCAATAGCCGGCTTGTCGAAACTCAAAGCAATTTTTTCAAGAGACTCTTCACTAATTGTATTTGTTTCACTTTGAGAAGAATCTTCAATAATAGATGGGAGAATAGGAATGATTTCAGGAGAAACATCTTGCTTTTGTTCCGGAACTATTTCAATGGCATCAATTTTTGAAACTGTATTCGTGGCGACAAACTCAGGTTGGGTGATTTGTCTTTTGATTTCATCAATTTCTTTTTTCAAAGAGTTGTAATTATCTTTATTTTTTCGATAAAGAGAATCTAACTCTTCATTTTCTGTTTTTAATTTAGATAAATTATTAAACAATACAACTACACAAACAATTAATGCAAAAAGTATAAAACTCTCCATAGGTTAAATTTAGATTTGGCTAAAGTAAGAATTATACTTTTAATTTAAATATTCAAATCCCGAGACTTCGTGATAAATTCCAATAAAAAAATTACAAATCCCAATGGAAAAATTCCAATAAAAAAAATCCAAATTCCAATTCAGAGCGCAATTGGAATTTGGAATTTAAAAATTGGGATTTAAACCAATTTTAATTGATCAGTTTGCTTGGAGGGAAACCAAACTGTTTTTTGAAACATCTGCTGAAATATAAAGGATCATTAAAGCCTACCAAACTGGTTACTTCAGAAACGTTATATTTTTTGGTTTTTAAAAGCTCTGCTGATTTTTTTAAACGAATTGTTCTGATAAACTCGTTTGGGGCCAAATCAGTCAATTCCTTTATTTTCCTGTATAACTTAGACGAGCTAACGCCCAATTTATCACAAAGAAATTCTGTTGATAAATCTTCTTCACTCAGATTATCATTAATCAAAGCCGTAATTTTTTCCATAAACTCTTCATCGATTGGAGAATGAGTTAGCAAACTTATTTTACTTTCTATTTCGCCAGAGAATTTTACTTTTAGCTCTAAACGCGATTTAATAATATTTTCGATTACTGTTTTTAAAAGTAATGGTTCAAAAGGTTTGACTAAATAACTATCGGCTCCCATGTCATATCCTTTCACTTTATCTGTGTTTTCGGCAAGTGCGGTTAAAAGAACCACAGGAATATGACTGATAAATTCATCACTTTTTAATTGTCGACAAAATTCTAATCCGTCCATAACCGGCATCATGACATCTGCAACACACAAAATTGGTTTTATTTGCCTGCATATTTTCAAGCCTTCTTCTCCATTTTCGGCATCGTAAACTTTATAGTAATCAGACAGATAATCGACTAAGTATTTTCTAAGTTCAATATTGTCTTCAATAACCAGTATTTTTTCTTTTAAATCTGTATTCTGAATAATTTTTTTGGCTGCTTTTTCAGGAATAAGCATACTTAGGTTATCATTTTTCAAAGCATATTCAAACACTTCTTTAGTATCATAAGAACTTCGCTGTATTGGAATTTCAACTCTAAAGGTACTGCCTTTGCCAGGTGTACTTTCTACCGTTATAGTTCCTTTATGAATGGCTACAAGAGATTTTACCAATGATAAACCAATACCGGAACCTGTATTATTTGCTTTACTGTTGGAGGCCTGATAGAATCGTTTAAAGATTTTTTCCTGACTTTTTAGAGGAATTCCAATACCATCGTCAGTAACCTCTATAACCAGAAGATCTTCCGGACCTTCTTTAAGATTAATAAACAAATCTACATTTCCGTATTTATTGGTGAATTTCAAGGCATTAGACAACAGATTATAAAGAATCTTATCGTATTTATCATTGTCTATCCAGCCTGTAATAGTATCAACTCCAGATGTAAAATTTAATTTAATTTTCTTGTTGTAAGCCAACTCTTTATAAGAATCGAAGATGTTCTTTGAATAGGCCAGAATATCTGTTTTTGAAACTTTAAGTTTTAATTCGCCAGACTGCGCTTTCCTAAAATCGAGTACCTGATTGACCAGATTCAGCAATCTGCTTGCATTTTGATAAATTAGATTGTAACGGCTTTTTTCATATTCGGTGGCGTTACTATTGTTTTCGTCTAATAATTGTTTGGCAGGGCCCAAAATAAGCGTCAACGGCGTTCTTAGCTCATGTGAGATATTGGTAAAAAAACGTAATTTTTCATTGTTGAGTTTGATGTCATGCTCCCTGTTTACTTTTTCTGTCAGCAGTTCTTGTTTTAGTCGGATGCGGTTTTTTATTTCTTTTCTGATAAAATAAAAAATACATGCTAATAGTAATATAAACAGGATAAATGAAGTCGGGGTTAACCAAAAAGGAGGAAGAATTCTAATTTGGTAGGATACTTCTTTGCTCCAGTTTCCATCACTATTGCACGATTTTATTTTAAAAACATACTTGCCCGGATACAGGTTGGTATACTGAACAATTCTGGAGTTACTGTTGGCAGTAATCCAATGTTTGTCAAACCCTTCGAGCATGTATTGAAACTTATTTAGCTTTTCGTTTACAAATGAAGGTGTCGAAAACTGTAACGAAAAATTTCGGTTTTTATAATTGAGTTCTGCTTTTTTACCGTAATTCAAATCCTGCAACAGCGGAACTTGACCGTTTATTTCCATGTTGGGAAATACCTCCTCATTCTGAATTTTAAATTCGGTTATCACAGGTTCCGGCGACCACTTATTTCTCTTCATTGCATTTGGAGAAAAAGTGATAACACCGTTTTTACCACCCAAATAAATATTAGAATTATTAAAATTAAAAAAACCGCTTGAACTAAAAACATCCAGTCTGTTACCACTGCTTACGTGATAGATATTAATCTCTTTTAGATTAGCGTTTACCCATGCAATACTATTATTGTTTATGTTTAACCATAAATTCCCATTGGTATCAGATAACATATCCGTAACCCATTTTCCGGAGAGCTCCTTAAAATGTGAAATTGTTTTAAAACTGTTTTTTGAAGGTTCATAAAGGCATAGTCCATAACGCGTTGAAGCCCATATTTTCCCTTTTTTATCGATCATAACATCACTTACGTTATCATCGTATGGAGCACCATTTTCTTTTTTGGAAAGTGACTTATAGGTTTCTATTTTTCCTGATGTATTGTTGTATCTCACTACACCCGTTTCTGTTGCAAACCAAATATTATTTTTAGTATCTTTTTCTATAGCATTAACCTGAAAACCAGGTAATAATTTACCTTTGGAAGTCTCAACTTGTAAGGTATTTGTGTTTATAATGACAGCCCCTTCTCCAAAAGAACCTACCATCATGGTTTGTGGTCCAATTTTGCAAAAAGCAAATACTGCAGAGGACTCAAAGCCAAGGGGAATTTCTTTCGAAGAATTAGTTACATAATTATATACCATCAGATTACCATTCCAAAGACCGCAATAAAAGACCTTTCCGTCCTCCGAATAAATACTGGCGATATCCCTGTCATTATTGTACAATGGCTTAAAACCTTTGTCATTAGATATAAAAAGTCCGCTATGACTGGTTGCTACAATAACTTTTTCATCAAATGTTCTCGCAAAACCTCTTATACGCGGAGCCTGATTGCCTATATGATGAGATATGTCTTTATTGAGTATAAACTGATTTTCGTATGGATCAAATTTATCCAGTCCGTCCTCTGTTCCTATCCATAGTACTCCGGATGCGTCAAAATATAATGCAGAAATTAAATTATCAACGATAGATGTGTCTTCTGATAATATGGAATAATACCATTTGTAATTTCCTTTTTGAATATCTTCCAAATTCTTGCACACCAGTAATCCTCCTAAAGTACCCACCCAATATTTACCGTCCTGAGCCCGGGCAACTGACAAAAAATATGGGCCTAAACTCCCTCTAATTTCCTTGTCTTCAATATATAAGTTTACAAATTGATCGTTTTTTTTATCTAATTTATACAGCCCTTGGCGCGTTCCTATAAAAATATCCGATTTTGCATCTTCATAAATAAAATTAACGTACGGATTCTTCGCATTAGAATTAGGAACCGAAAGCGTATAATCATTAATTCTTACAATAGCACCTTTTGCGTCCATGGTAATTTTTGCCACAGATCCCTTTTCATAACTACCTATCCAGATATTTCCTTTTTTATCTTCAAAAATTTCTTTTACATAATCAAAACCCCTGATCGGAATCTTTTCAAATCGGTTTCCCTTTAAATAAAACAGATAAACGCCCTTAGTTTTGGTACCTACCCAGACTCTTTTAAATTTATCAACATAAACGGATCGGATCTCTTCTTCCGGCAAACTATTAGGATCGTCTTTTTTGGAAAAAAAAGTGGTAAAAACCTGAGTATCCAATTTAAAAAGTGTCAGGCCTTTTCTGGTTCCTATCCATAAATTATTGGAATCTTCATCCAATTCCAATGCTGTTATATCATCATTATACAATTTATTCGTACCAGATGAATAACTCATATAATTTTTAAATTGATAGCCGTCAAAACGATTCAATCCTGAAAAAGTTCCAAACCACAAAAAACCTTTTTTATCCTGCACAATATGTCGTACAGAATTATGAGACAATCCATTATTGTCATTATAATGCGTAAATTTTATATTCTGCGAATGCGAATAATAAAATACGATTAAACAAAGAAAAATAATGTAAGGGTTCTGTCTCATATACTGCAATTTACAGTTTTATTAATAGTTATTACTCTTAAGGATTTATTCTATCAATTTTATTATTTCTTAAGTCAATTCTAAAATGATCTGCAGGCTCACTTTTGATAGTTTTCAAAAATATTTTTGCCCATAAAACCAACTTCTCATCATTTGCTTTTTCTAATGCCGCACAAACAATTTCATATTGTTTTAATCTGCTGCGTCCTATTTCAGGAATAGCTAATTCATCGGCATTTTTTAATCTGTAAAAATCAAAAATCATATCAAAACCGGTCCATGAATCAAGATCTTCTTTTTTTAGTCCGTTCGATTCTAATGCAGCATCAACTTCTGATGTACTTTTATTACTATACGCTAAATTACTGCCGGAAAGATTTAGAATTGATGTTAAAAAAGCAGCCGGAAAATCTTCAGGCAAAAACCGAAGACGTACCAGTTCTTTTAAATGCCATTCTGTAAACTCCTTATAATCTTTGGCTTTTAAAATCTCTTTGTTCCAAATGGTAGCGTTTTTTATCTTTTGTAAATGGGCATATTCCTCTTCATAAAAAGGAAATAAACTATTAAATTTCGGAACAGTACCAACGACAACAGTTTCTACCTCGAAATCTGAATCAGAGTGAATGGTCAAAATTTTATAAGCCGGCATATAGGCTGCCAAAGACGGTGTCTGAATATTAAAAAGTGTATTGCCTTTTGGTGTGGTACGTACTCCCGTATCGTTAATGTGCATGTGACCGCCAAAATGAATCTGAATACCTGCGTCAGCAAATGTCTGGGCTATTTCTTCAGTTGGAACTCTGGACAATTGCATTTTATCAGCTCCAAACAGTAATTTTAATTCTGGTGAGGCATCATCATTAAAATCAACCATGGGATAATGACTAAAAGCTATCAATATTTTTCCTTTTTGTCTGGCTTCTTCTGCAACTTTCCTTACCCAGTCTATTAAATGACTTTTGTAAAGAAACATATTGTTATAACCAATACTGGCTCCCGAAAAATCATTAGGATTATCTGGCAGGCCCGACAGTTTTTTATTGGGAACATAAACATTAGCGTCTATTGCCAAAAGCCAGATTCCTTTGATGGGTTCAACTACATAACTCGCATCAGGAAGCGATAAATTAGTGTTTTTAATGGTGTAAATTCTTTTTTCTAATGCAGATTCAGTCAGTGCTTTCTCTAAAGAATAATTGTCATAATTATAATTTGAAAAAGGGGTTTCCCAATACACATACTTCTTTTGTGGAAAAAATCCGAAAGCAGCCATTTCCTGCATGGTTTCTTTGTATCCCCAATTTTTTATATCGGCTGTGATAACAGGTTCTAATGCATTTTCTTCTTTCTTAAAATTGGTTTGCGAGCTGCTGATAATTTGCTCTTTTCCGTCTTTTCCCAGAAAATCTGTTTTGGCAGCTTCTTGTGCAAAGGGTTTGACAGCATCATGATTTCCTGTGGTTACAAAAAATGACATGCCTTTTTCTTTTGAATATTGATCCAGAATTTTTCTTAACCCTCTGACATGAACTGGCTGTCCGTCATCGCTAAAATCACCTGGAAGTACAACTTGTTTAATTCCCCTTTTTGAAATATCATTCAATGCCTCTATAAAGGCAAAATAATTCTCGTTGAAAATTCTGGTGGAATGCAATTGCGCATTCATCGTTCTGATATTAGCATATTCACCCGTTACCGGATTTTTTGTGCCCTGATAAGTATTGTCTTCAAATTTTGCAAAGATATCCTGCAAATGAACATCGGCTATAAAAGCAATCTGAACATCTTTCGTAACGACCTGTTTTGGTTTACAGGCATATAAAAAAAGTAAGAGCGCTATTAAAACCGATATTCTAAGCATGTAATTAAATTGTTTCTAGCCAGCTTATTTAATGTAAGCTTCTAATTTATCTAAAGTATTTATTTCTTCTTCTCTTGCACTTGAAGATATAATTTTTGTTTGTAACGTTTTAGTTGGTTTTGAAATCAATAAATATTGAGTTCCGTCATCTGTATTTTTTACATAATCTTTAGGATTATACATGATTGCGGCGCCAATTGGTACAATCTCTGCCGCTACATCTTCAGGATGTTTCCCCCATACAGCGATATAGTTAGCACCTTTTTTTGTTTCGAAATCTTTAAAATAATTTACTCCTGTAACAAATTGTACTTTCTCTCCGCTTAAAGAAACAGCCTCTACCTGTGCTTCTCTTTTTCCTGAAAATACAGTTACACGCACTAAAATATCTACTTTTTTTCCTTTGTAAGGAACTCCTTTAGAAATCATTTCCATCCATGAAGTGGTGTCTGTTTTTCCAACGCGTGCCAAACGATTGGTTACCGGATTCAAGGGAACTACTTTTTCCCCATCCCAAAGTTTTACACCGCCTAAACCAACAGTTGATGCTACTTTATAATAATCTGCTCCCCAACCTTCTTTTTGTTGCTCTGCCGTTGGGTACCAATTTGCTTTTCTTAATTCTAAGCCTGGTTTTGCTTTCGAATAAACGTCGATAGCCACTTTATCACTAAAATAGATTCGCAACGCCATCCATTCGTTCTCAATTGCCGGTCCGTGGTGTCCAATAGTTTTATATAAATCTCCTGTTTCTGAGCCAATATCTGTCAAATAAGTAATTTTATCAGACTTCATATACAAACTTGTATCAGTATTATTTTGTGCCAAACAGGTAAAACAAAACAGCAAAGAGGCGATAAATGATAATTTCATAATTTAAGGTATTAATAGTTAAGTTTAATTTCCGTAAATTTAAACTAACCTTTTAACAATACACAAAAATTTTATCATTAAGATATCGTCATTTTGTGATGAAATGGTGTAAATCCTGTTAAATAAACATGTTCTCCATTTGTTCGCAGACTTCCCTGATGATAGGTGTACTCTTCACTATCGAGATTTTCTACATTAAAATGTTCGCATTTTCCAGGGCCAAATTGTATTGCATCGCCTGCAGTAGCTAGTTCTCCAAATCCGGATTTAAGGAAATAATTCTTTTTATCGTCTTGTATTGTTCCGGTAATAGTACTTCCTTCATTAAAGCACATTTCAATAGTCACCTCAACATTTGGAGGGCCATCTACTTTAAAATCTAAACTTAATGCTCCATTTTCTTCGGTGATTTCTATTACTGTTTTCTGTTTTTTAACATTGCTCTTTGTTCTTGAACCAAATTCCATTTTGTTCCAAAATCTTGTATCCGGTGATTCAGATAATGTATAATCTCCATCTGATTTGCGAAATTTTTCTGCTAAAGGCTGGTAGTAATCTGCTTCTTTTGTTTCTGTCAAAATATATTTATTTCCTTCTTTAACGATCCCTTCACTGCTAAAATATCCCATTCTAAAAAAGGAAGTTGACAAGCGCATGTATTTCAAAATGGCATTTCCTTTTCTGTAAGTTAGAAAATTAGGATTTGAAGATCTTCCGGAAACAATCTGTACTGGCTGGTCATTACCGCCAAAAAGAGTTACAGTGGTTTTGCCCCGTTTGATTCTTGCCAGATTTGAAACTGCAAAAAACTTTTCGAAATCATTTATCCCTTTCCCTTCAACAGGAATTGGCTTTCTTAGCGTATTGCTTTCCATAAAAAACCCCAATGAATCTGATAAAATATCAGTATTAAATTCCGGCAGATTTTCAATAGTATTTACCATATAGGCAAACATGGCATTATTGGTATAAATCGCCATAAACCTGTACTGAAGATAAAACTTAGTAACTTTTAGATTCATGAACTGATCCTGTCTTCTGGAATCCAGTGTAATTAAATCACCGTTTGGTTCTGTGTGATAAAAATAGGTTGTTAGGTTTTTAGAGACAATATCAAGTAATTTTGGCCTGTTTAATAGTCTGCCAACTGTAATTAAAGCTTTATCAATTACGGCAGAATAAATACCGCTTCTTTCAGAATAATGCCCGTCTTCGTTACAGTCAATACCTTCTGCCAGCCATTCGTCAATTCTTTTTACGTAAGCTGGATCGGGATACAGATCGTTTATACTGGCCAAAGCAGCGCAAACTACCCACCTGTGATTTGGAGTGTGTACACCGCCAGTTACCATGGCTTTGCCGGCATTTAAAATGAATTTTTTCAGTTTATCTCTTAATACTGCTGTATCTGTTTTTTTATCTGCATTTAAAATTGCTGCTGCCGGACAAATATATTCCAGTATAAAAGCTGTGTCAGGAGGTGATTGTCTGTTGCCGCCTGCATCTAATGTACCATCTTCATATTGTTCCTTAAGCAGAATATCGGTGAATTGGTTCAGTCTTTCTACTACAATTTTAGATTTATAATATTCTGATCCGGAATTACATAGCGAAGCCGTTAAAACTAAAATATTATTTGCTATGAATCGAAAACTACTGAGTTTTATATTGGGATCTAAAGGATTATTCAATATCGTTTTAACTTTGGCATCATTACTTAAAATGAGCTTTTTCATTAATTGAATATCTTCCTGTGAAGTAGTATTATTTACTAACAGATCATTTGCAAAAATAATATCACTAACTAATGCTCCCGCCAATGTCAGTCCGGATAACCTGATAAATTCGCCACGGCTGATTTGATTTTTCATACTGTATCTTTTTATTCAATCTAACCTAACTAATAGATCTACATTCAAAACTTTTGAGATTCAACAAAAACCTGACAGATTTAAAAAACCCGTCAGGTCAATCAGAAAACTAACAAAATATTTATTTTTCTCCTTCCACAATTTTTACTAATGTGAAATTTATTCCTAATGGATTTTTGGTTATTTTACAGATTAAAGGATAAGTCGGATTTTTTACGATCCACATTTCTGTTTCATCAATTTGGGCGACTACATGAAAGGTATCCAATAATTTCCCTTCCAGATCAACACTGTTAGTAGTTGTATTTTCATCTAATACATAGGTTGTATTGTTGTAAATAAACTTCTTGTTTTTTAATAAATCCTTATAAGCCGACTGTGAAATCATAAAAAAAGTTTCTGTAGGTTTCAGGTTCAGAACAGGTGCATATTCTCCCTGGTTAAAACTTAATTCATTTCCGTTTTTCAATCCTTCGGCTGTGGTTACAATACTGCTTTTTACACCTCTTGTATCTAAATCCAAAATAAGTTTATCTGTTGCTATTTTTGTGGTCAGGGTTAAAGTTCTGGTCTGACCGTGCAGTTTACAGATATAATGTAATACGGTATTGTTTTTAATGGACGGAATATAGTTTTGTGCTATTCCTACCTGACACATTGCACACAAAATAAGAGTTAAAATTGTATTTTTCATCTGCTGGATTTTTATTTTGTTGGTGGTAAAATAGTTGTTCCCCAAGCCGAAGGTTTTGAATCCATTTCGAAAATCAATTCGCCACCTTTAGCAATATCATCGTGCAAAATCCAGGCTTTGTTATACGGTTTTCCATCTAACAAAGCCGATTTGATATATTTATTTTTATCACTCATTTTTTTTGCAGAGATCTTAAAATGCTTTCCGTTTCCTAATTGTATGGTCGTTTCGGTGATCAATGGTGTATTCAATAAATAATACGGCTGACCGGCATTAGGATACAATCCCATCATATGGAACGCCAGCCATGAAGACATTGCACCAGAATCATCATTCCCCGGAAGACCTTCGTGCGAAGTATTGAAATTCTCTTTTATAATGGTTCGAATTCTATCACTGCTCAAATAAGGTTTCCCGATCCAGTGATAGAGACAAGGCGTTAAAAATGACGGCTCGTTTGCTACATTGTATAACTTACTATCAAAAAAAGTATCGAGTCTGTTTTTAAAAGCAGCTTCTCCTCCTGATTTGCGAACAAGTTCCGGAACATCATGCGGAATACTTAAAGAATATTCCCAGGAATTGCCTTCGTAAAAAAATACGCACCAATGACATACATACCAAGGAGATTCAATAATAACCGGTGTATATTTGAATGTTGGTTTCTGAATTTTTGATTCCCCAAAAACCACATCATCCAGCCATTTTCCAGAGGCATCTTTTGGCATGATAAATCCGGTCGAACCATTATTTTGATAATCTGAACGCCATAAATTTTGCCAACTGTCGGCTTGTTTTATGTATTGGTTATAAAGATCCTGATGATTCAAACCTTTGGCTACAGTTGCAATATTATAATCGTTATACGAATAATCAATAGTTCTGTTTCCGGCACGATCAATACCATAAGGTACATATCCTAATCGCAGATAATCCATTAATCCGCCTCTGCCCTCTTTTTCTTCATTTCCTCCGGGTGGTACAGTGGCATCTTTAAGCATGGCCTGCAAAGCCAATTCATAATCTATTCCTTTTAGATTTTTTACATAGGCATCAGCCAGCACAACAGAAGCATTGGAACCTCCTTGTGTACGCCCATTATCATTACCGCTTCTTCCTTCCGGCAAATAACCTTCACGTTTGTATATATTTAATAAGGCATTTACGATTTCGACCTGACGTTGTGAATCTATTAAGGTAATTAGTGGACTTGAACTCCTGAAAGTATCCCAAATACAATAAAAATCATCATAATAGGGTTCGTCATTGGTCCATAATGGATTTTCTCCCGTTCTGTCGACAGGCATAATCATGGTATGATACAAACCTGTATAAAACATTTTTTTATAGGAATCTGAAGTATCTTCTGAAAGTTTAATACGGCTTAATAATTGTTCCCATTTAGTTTCTAATTCCACTAAAACGGTATTAAAATTCCAATGTGGAATTTCTACTTCGATATTATTTTTTGCTTTTAATTCACTTAAAAAAGAAATTCCAATTTTAATGTTTACTTCCTGCTTTCCATCTTTACCAAACGAAAGCAATGCTGCCGTTTTTTTTCCGGAATCAAACTGAGCTTTTTGATTGCTGTAAAATTTCCCATCTTTCCACGTTACATATTTTGCAATTGGCTGATCAAAAACAGCCCAAAAATAAACGGTATACGCACGTCCGTTGTTCCATCCGCCCCTAATTCTGCTATAGCCGCGAACTTCAGTATCTGAAACAATTTCTATTTGAGAACCAACAAATTGCTGTTCTTCTCTTCCGTCTGGTTTTGGTCCTTCTCCCAGGAAAAAACCGGGATCAATTTTTAAATCTTTAGAGGCATCTTTAGGATAGGTAATGCGATAAAAGGCTGCTTTTTCTGCAGTTGTTATTTCGGTTTTAATATTATTCCCTTTGAAAATAGTTTCATAATATCCAAGCTTTACATTTTCTTCTTCCCTGTATGAAGTCTGATCTAACTTATCCAAAGTTCCGGAAAAAGGCATGATCTGAATATTTCCGTATTTAGGGCCTCCACCGGTACCACTAACATGAACCTGACTAAATCCTGTAACTTCTTTTGGCAATGGCAGCCAGCCGCTATTTGGGCTTACAGTACAATCAGGACTTGGCTTTACCATTCCGTAAGGACACGAAGGGCCAATAAAAACCCTTCCAACTCCTTCTGATCCGATCATGGGATCTACGTATTGATGAAGCTGACTTTGAGCATTATTATTAATGGCAAATAATGCTATTCCGAAAAAAATGAGAGCCTTACGATTTATTTTCATTTCTTATTTTATTATTTAGCAGGTATTTTATATCGCAGCAGAACATAGATTTAAAAAATTAAGGCGTTTCTGGCAAATCAAAATTTCTATGCATATCCCTAAGTAATCAATTTTGAGTGAAACGCCTTTTTGCAATTACTAGCTATATTTCTATGTATTAAAAATTACATAATTAATATATGCTATTTAAAATTCTACCACATTAATGCTTTAGTGTATTTGACATTTCTAAAATTAATTCTCCGCCGTTTGTAATCTCCTGATGCGAGATATTAAAATTTTGAACAGTTGTATTGTTGTATTTTATTTGATTAATATAAATATTCTCAGGATTATTATTTTTGGCGTTAATAATAAACTTTTTACCTTTATAATAATCTGGATTTAATTGAATTGAGACTTTATTAAACAACGGGCTTCCTATTTGATATTGCGGATTTTGATCTGTACCTCCATTCATTTGAAACAAACCAATTTTAAGCAGGACATTCAGGCTTCCCATTAATCCCTGATCCTCATCACCATTGTAACCTGTGTTTGGGGCTAATCCACTAAAAGTTTCTTTTACTACATTTCTAGTCCAGTATTGCGTTAAGTCAGGTCTCCCTAAGAAATTAAAAATAAAGGAAGTTTGTATCGATGGCTGATTTCCAAAATTGATCGGAATACGGCTGAATTCAGGATGCAGTTCAGCATCATGTGATGTACCCGAAGTAAATTTTAGTTTTTGGGCCGTTTCAAATTGTGCATTTAATTTTGTTGTGGCTTTCTCTTTTCCTCCCATCAAATCTACTAATCCATTAATGTCATGAGGCACAAACCATGTCGATTGTGCACCATTCGATTCTATAAATCCATTTTCATATTTATAAGGATCAAAATCTTCAAGCCATTTTCCACTAACATTTTTAGGACGCATCCAACCCAGTGTTTTGTCAAAAATATTTTGATAATTTTTAGAACGGGCCATAAAATAATTATAATCCTCCTGATGATTTAATTTTTTAGCCAATTGTGCCAAAGTCCAATCCTGATAGGCATACTCTAAGGTTTGGCTGGCTCCATCCTGATGGCTTCCGAATTCACCTTCAGGAATTGGATAAGGAACAAAACCATTATCTATATAATATTTTAATCCGCCTCCGCTGTCTGAATTATGTTCGTATCCAGCCTTTCCCATAATACCATTTAGCATATGGTTCTTTTTGACTGCTGTGTAAATAGTTTCTAAATCTTCTGTTATGATTCCTTTTTGAATAGCGCTTACAATGAAAGGTGTAGTCGAAGCCCCGGTCATCACAAAAGTATCATTCCCTCCGGAAGGACCACGCGGAATCATTCCTCCATCTTTATAATACTGCATTAAAGATTGTACAAAATCACCCATAATTTCAGGATAAACAAGTCCCCAAAGCGTATTTATTGTCCATTGCGCACCCCAAAATGAATCTGAATTGTACTGATTAAATTTAGGTTTTCCGTCTGCGTTTAGTGGCAGCTGTCCTATTCTAAATTTTTCTCCGGTATTATCAGGATAGGCACCATTTACATCACTAATCATTTTTCTTCCCTGCAATGAATGCCAAAGATCGGTGTAAAAACGTCTTTGATCTGTTTCAGTTCCGCCTTCAACTTCAATTCTTCCCAACAAATTATTCCATTCGTTTTTTGATTCTGTTATTATTTTATCAAAATCCCAATTTGGTAATTCTTCCTGAATATTAAGTGTAGCATTTTCGACAGAGGTATACGAAATACCCACCTTCATTAATACCTTTTTGTCAAATTGGCCTAAGTTAACCAGATAATTGTTTGTTGCATTATCGTGTTCTATTGAAGCAATTGGTGCATTAAGCTTAATTTTAAAAAATACGGTCAAAGGTTTAGGACGTCTAAAATTAGTGCTTAATATTAATGATCCTGAGAGTTCATAATCGTTATTTTTTTCTAATACTCCATTGGTATTATCACATGGCCCCAAGATTGTATTTAAATTAAAAAGAATGGCTTTTTGAGCATTCGCCGGAAAAGTAAATCTGTGAAAACCTACTCTTTTTGTGCTCGTCAATTCTGTTTTAATTTGATATCTTTCCAGTATAAGCGAGTGATAACCAGGAGTTATTATTTCAGTTTGATGATTGAATTTAGAATAAAAATGAGTAAAAATATCTTTTTTATTTTCCTGTGAAATAGTTACGGGCATTAAAGATACACCCGACATCTGCCATTCGTGAATATGGCTGAAACCTTTTACTGTATCTGTTGTATATTTATATCCACCTCCCCAATCGCCGTTGATTTCTGTATCCGGACTTAAATTGACCATACCAAAAGGACGGCTTGCCGATGAAAAGAAAAACCATCGTGAATTTTCAGTATCAAGTTGTGGGTAAACCATATCTACAAATGATTTCTTTTTTACAGAAATATTTTTTTCGGTTTTACATGACACTAAAAAAATAAGAAAAAAACTTATTCCGATACGGCTTATTTTATAAATTTTATCCAGTTTCATTTATTCTATTTGTATTGAGGGCTGCCTATTTGTTTATGATAAATTCCAGGATATTTTAATCGGAATTGATATCTGTATTCAAAATCAATTTAATATGAATGTTGCAAAGCTTAATTTCCCGACATTCTTAACTTCATTAATTAAGCTTTGTCATACATTCAAAAAACAAAAAGTAAAATATTGTAAGGCTACTTTCAAAAATGAGTTGGAAGCAATGCCTTTTAAGAAAAAAAGGAGAAGAATTTTAAATCTTCTTCCCCTTTGTAAAGTGGAAACTTATTTTAATTTATACTTTGATTTATCCTAGTACCCATCATTCTGAGTTAGTGCAGGATTTAAAACCAAAGCATTGGTTGGAATTGGGAAAGTACGACGATAAGTATCGGCATTTGTTTTGAATCCCCATTTACCTTCGAATTTACCAAATCGAATCATATCGTTTCTATGCCATGCTTCATGAGCAAATTCACGAGATCTTTCTTTATAAAGTTCTTCTAAGGTTACACCGCTCCAGGCAGCAGAAGTAGAACGATTAGAACGAATCATGTTTACTAATGCAAGTGGAGATTGTCCTAAAGTTTGAGTACCTCCGCGAAGAATTGCTTCTGCTTTCATCAGAATAACATCTGAATAACGTAAATAAGGTACATCGTTATTTTGATTACGGCTTGTTGAGGTAGCATCCGGATAAAATTTGATATTTCTGTATCCCATGTTCCAGGCAATTTCATCATTACCACAGTCAAATAAATTAACATTCTGACGAAGTATGATATCCGGTGTTAGATTTACCTGATAGGTATAGGCAGCTCCACCATCTGCTCCGGTATAAAACTGATCATACCCTTTTTTGGTTGTGCTTACTGTTACCGGAGTAACACCATCATTCATAAATTGTAAACCTGTCAGCCATTGTCTGTTACGAATATCGTTTGGATCGTTAAAATAAGCGTAAAATTCAGGCAAGGTACTTCTTGGTGCACTAGGCGTAAAAGCAAGACCAAACTTGGCTCTTTCAGAACGCGGAACATCATAACGCGAATGATACATCTGACCATTATATCCTACTGTTGCTGCTGTAGGATCGTAAGGAATCGCAAAAATAAATTCTTTCATTTGCGGTCCGTTATTCGGATAAAACATTTGAAGATAAGTAGTTCTTGGCTCAATAGTATATAAACCTGAACTAATAACACCATCACAGGCTGCAATACAATCATTGTAACGAGGTGTTCCGGTATATATTTCTGCATTTAAATACAATTTAGCAAGCAACGCATTTGCAGTTTGTCTATTTGGTCTTCCATAAGTTGTAATTCCCGCTGCCGGATTTAAATTAGGCAGGGCTTTCTTCAATTCTTTTTCGATAAAATTAAAAACGTCTTTCCTGTCTGATTTAGCATGAGCAGAAAAATCTCCATAAACGGTATCCAAAGGCACATTTCCGTAGCTGTCCATCATAATAAAATACGAGATGGCACGCATGGTTTTTAATTCTGAAATCATAGTCGATTTATCAGCACCGGCAGGCATTGTTTTATCTAAAATAGAAATAGCCTGATTGCTTGTTCCTATCACTTTTGACGACCAGTCCCAAACACTTGATATATTACCGTTATCTGGTGTCCAGTCATGGTAATGCAACATTCTATAACTCTGATTATCGTACCAGTTACCTCCTCTTGCCGGCAATATTGATTCATCTGTACTCAATGATTGTGTAAACCAGTAAGAAAATGAAAATTCACCCCGAAAAGCGGCATATACCGGACCTGCTGTTTGTATAAATTGTGTTGAATTCTGAGGAAATACATCTGGTGTAAGCTGCGTTGTAATAGGCACATCAAGATCCTCACAAGACCATAATAAACCAACCATCAATATTGGAAGTCCTAAATAGTTTAATATATTTTTCATAATTTTTTAGAATTTAATTTTAGAATACCACGTTTACACCAAACAAGAATGTTCTGGTTTTAGGATAGAAGTTATTGGAGTCTACACCAGGTGCTGTTCCGCCTTGTTCTACTTCCGGATCAATTCCTGAATAATTAGTAATTACAAACAGATTATTCATTGTTTCATAGATACGTACTTTTTTAATGTACCTGCCCACTTTACCAAAATCATAACCTAAAGTAAGGTTGTCTAATCGAAGGTAACTTCCATCTTCTATAAAACGCGTCGAGTACTTATAGGCATTCAAATCGTTTGGTGATTCATCTGCCGCATCTACGAGAATATTTGAGGTCATTGCCGTAGCTGGCCTGAACAAATCTGCACGGGTAGCATTGAAAATTTTATTTCCGAATACACCTCTGAAAAAGATATTTAAATCAAATTTCTTATAGGTAAAATTATTATCCCATCCTAACATAAACTTAGGCTGTGCACTTCCTGCATAATGATAATCTGTACCAATTGCCGGCGTAGTAGTTAAACTTCCGTCTTTTGCAACATATTGAGAAACACCGTTTGCATTTTTTCCTGCATATTTAAGTGTAAAGAACTGTCCAAGAGGTTTTCCTTCTTTAAAAATTTGCAATGTACTTCCTGTTTGTCCTCCACCATCAGGCTGAACTCTTCTAATTGAATCTCCACCAATAAATAATGGGTTTCTTAATTTAGTGATTTCATTCTTGTTGTGCGAACCGTTTATATTGGTTGTCCAGCTGAAATTTTTCGTTCTGATTGCATTTATGTTCAAAGATGCTTCAATACCTCTGTTCGACATATTACCTCCGTTGGCTACAATTGTTCCAACTGGTACAAGTACCGGATTTACAGCATAATTGAAAATCATATCTGTTGTTTTCTTGTCATAAACATCCACAGAAGCAGATACTTTTCCTTTTAATATTGTAAAATCAATACCAATATTTGCCGTAGAAGTTTTTTCCCATTTCAAATCAGGATTAGCGGCCTGATTTGGTCCGTAAGCTCCAATTTGCTGTCCGTTATAATAGAATGTTCCAAGGCTTCCTGAAATAAACTGAGCCGTATAAGCATTAAATCCTGAAGAGTTTCCGGTTTGCCCGTAACTTGCACGAAATTTCAAGTCATCAAAAATCTTCTGGCCTTCCATGAAACCTTCTTTGTCAATTCTCCATGCTCCACCTACTGAAGGGAAATAACCCCATTGATTGTTTGTTCCAAATACAGAACCTCCATCTCTTCTGATAGTTCCCTGTAAAAGGTATTTATCTCTGTAATTGTAGTTTAAACGTGCAAATTCAGAGATTAGACGTTTTTTCTGATAAGCTCTGCTGTCTCCAAAATTGACAACATACCCATTAACAGATGTATAGTTACTTAAAGCAAGGTTATTATAACTCACATTATCTACAGGAAAATTTGTCGCTGTAGCCTGAAATCCGTCACCTAAAACATCTTCCTGCCATGAATAACCAACAACTGCCTTGATTTTATGATCACCAAAAGTTCTGTCCCAGTTTAAAAAGCTCTCTACAATCGTATTTGTATTTTGATAAGAATTTCTTAATGCTGACCCGTTTACACCAAAATTTACTAATGTTTTTGTCTGAGGTGGATCTGGGTTGTTGTAGAAAGTAGCACTATTGTATTTTTGATAGTAACTATCATAAAACTCACCATGCAATGTATTTAATTGCTGATAAGCTACGTTTAAGTTATAAGAGAATCCATAAGGAAGTTTTAATTCGGCAGTAATACTTCCAACAAAATTATTTGTTTTTGTATCATCATCTCCGTGTTCAATTAAAGCTACAGGATTAAAGTAACTTGTCTGAATGAAATTTTCGAAAAAAGATCCATCCGGATTTCTTACCGGAGAAACCGGAAGGTGGCTCACTGATTGCAAAAGTACAGTATTACGTTGTGGTACATTTGCATATTTACTGTTAGAGTTGGTTACATTCAACCCAATTTTCAATTTATCGTCAAAGGCAAACTGCTCAACTGCTAAGTGTGCAATTATTCTTGAAAAATCACTGCCCATCAAAACACCTTCTTTGTTCAGGGAAGATACACTTGCAAAATAATTGCCATGTTCGCCACCACCGCTCATTGAAAGATTATGACTGCTTGAAGCTGCTCCGCCTCTAAGAATTTCTTTTTGCCAGTCTGTATCTGCTCCTTTATCATTTTCAGGAGTAAAATTTAAATTGTTCTTGGTTGTAAATTCTCTCAGTTGACTTGCATTCATCATATCAAGTTGGTTTGAAACATTCTCAAATCCAAAATAATTACTGTAGTTAATCTGGGTTTTGTCTTTACTTCCTCTTTTTGTCGTTACCATAATAACTCCATTTGCAGCACGGTTACCATAAATAGCGGTTGCCGCGGCATCTTTCAAAACATCAATAGTAACAATATCTTCCGGCGCAATAATAGATATATCAACTCCCGGAATACCATCTACAACATAAAACGGTCCCTGGGAGCTATTTAATGTAGATGCCCCACGTAAAACTACCGAAGAACCTTTAGTAGGATCACCACTGGTAGAAACATTTAAACCTGCAACTTTACCTTGCAGCAACTGTCCGACATCAGCAATAACTCCATTATTTAATTGTTCAGCCTTTACAGAAGTAACAGCAGTAGTCAGGTTTTTACGAGTTCCTTTTCCGTAACCTACTACTACAACCTGCTCCAGATTAGTAGAGCTAGAAGCTAGCTTAATGGTATAGTTGGTTTTAACGCCATCCAGTTTAAGACGCTGGTCATCAAATCCCATAAAGGAAATAATCAGAGTAGCGTTTTTGTTTGAAACATTTATTTTGAATTTCCCATCAAAATCTGTTACGATATTATTCGAAGTCCCACTTTCGAGCACATTGGCTGCAGGTAACGGCATACTCTTATCATCTACAATGATACCTGTAATTTCAGTTTTTTGCGCCCAGGAATTAATTGAGAGACCTAGAAAAAAGGCTAGTAATAAAAGCTTAAGTTTTTCCATATTGTTTTTAGTTAAATTGGTTAAAATAGTCTAGCGAAAATAGTATTAATGAATTGTTAAGAAATGGACAGGTTATTCACAAACATGGATTTTTTTAATAAACTCAATGAGAATAAGGCCTGCAGAATTTCATTTTATTTTATTTAAGAATTAAAAATCAATATATCCTGACAAAATAAAAGGAGGGTAAATTCAAACTATAAATTTACCCTCCCCTGATTTCCTTAATTGAGCTATGCATGAATGCCCGTAAGCGATTTAGTTACTATCGCACCAATTTATTTCCCATTGTTTTATTAATTCACTTTCTTTTGCTTCTTCAAATGGTGTTTTACTCACTTTCGCTGTTTTTAATGCCTGAAGAAACATTTTCCATCTTGGCCAGTAAAAATCTTTATACATTCCTCGCCAGGATCTGGACGCATAATCATTCAGATGGCCTTCTCCGCCCCAAAGCGTGATCAGTGTTTTTGCATTTTTTACATATAATTTTGATTCTTCGGGAGTACTTCCATAGTCCGAAGCAGATTTTATCCAGTAATTCAAATCATTCAAAGGTTCTCCGGAAAGCATTTTATCGATATCCAAAGCCGTTTTTTCTATTTCTTTAAATAATGCATCGCCTTTTTTTATGTCATTTATTTCATATGCTTTCACACATTCTATTAATAGATCGTCGATGCAAAGTGAATAATAATGTCTCGAAACCTCTAATACATCATAATGGTAAAGATTCTTTTTATCGAAATTTTTACTTTGCTTTTTCAAAATATCCAAAGCTTCTTTTAATACCACTTTATCTCCGGGATTTCCTTTAAATTCTGTGATTTTTAAAGTTGGTCTCTTAAAAAACAAATACGCTCCGGCCTTGTCATTCCACCAGCGGGTTTCCCAATATCTGGTACTGTAAACCGACTTAATTAATAATTGCCAGGCCTGAAAAACAGGATCAGCAGTATTTCCTCCGTATCGAGCATTAAGATATTTTTTTAACCAGTCATTTACAGATTCCTCTCCTTGTGTCCACGGAAGATCATAAAGATATTCGTAAACGATCGAATTATTGTTTAAGCCTTCCGGCATTACACCGTAACCTATAAGATTACCTCTATTCGGGTTCTTTAATAAACTGGTAAGTTCGTTTTTATAAAAATTCAAATCTCCATAAACAGGATTAGAGCCTCCATAATTATGTACATAACCGTAAGTCCATTGTTTTCCGTAAAAAGCTTCCTGATTTTCCCAAACTTTATATCGGTCATTGGCGTAATCCTGAACAATCATTCTGTCATTAGGCACTTTACTAAGAAATGCACTTGTAGCTTCTTTGGTCCAAAACTCTTTATTGTCTCCAAAAAGCCAGCCCTGCATTACCCATGTTGCCCCCGGCGCTGCTTCATTAATGGTTTCGAATATTGTTTTTCCATAATCTGAAAGTTCTTCATATTTATGTTCTTCAGACACGGGTGGTGTTATTTCATTAAAAGAATCCGCTAAATAAAAGTCCGACTTGCCATATAAATTAATGTAGATTTCTATAAATCGTTTTCCTATCTCTTTAAATAGTGGATCTTTGGAGTCTAATAAATACGTACTTTCAAAACCGCCTCCGGACCAGGATTTTAATTCACTTATTTTAGATTCTGGATGTTTCTCTGCAAATGCTTTAGGCACATAACCACTAAAAGCCGGCACGACAGGATGCATATCCAATGCTTTCATTCTTTGTATGATATTTTTCTGAACAGCTTCTTTTTTATTAATCCAGTCCTGAGGTAATGGTCCTTCGAGACTGTTTATATTTCCCATTCTTTGCCACGGCAAAAATGCAGGTCCTGCAAAATGTGCTTCTAACTCACTGTTAGTCAAGCCGTATTCTTTCCATAATAGCTGCCAAACTGCTTCTTGTCCTTCCATTGCTGTAGGCAGATTTATGCCGTGAAGTGCCATCCAGTCTATTTCCTGTTCCCAACGTTTCCAATCCCACCAAGGTGTTGTATATCCGAACGTACAGGCATTTAGATATTTTCTATATTTGAAAGGTGTAGACTGCTTTTTTGAATATTTTGGCCATGTCTTAGGTAAGTCGATTCTGTTGCCTTCCCAACTAACCGAAACGGCTCCAATATCTCTAAGAAAAGTATAAGCGGCATAACAAATTGAAGTATTCGATGTTGCAGTGATTCTTACTCTGTTTCCGATTGTTTCTACTTCAAACGAATCAGAATTGTTTTGATTTTTGTTTTCGACGATAAGTAAATCAAACTCTTTTGCCCTATCGCCAATCAACCTCTCTAGTACAGCTATGGAACTTTTGGTGTTTTCTTCATTTTTACTATACCCGTAAGGCACAACAAAAAATAACAGTAAAAGAAAAACAATATTAGCTTTTAGGGAATTAGATCTTTTATTTTCCATGCTTCCTCTTTTCATTTATTTTATACTTATTAATTATACACTTTACCGTTCGGTTTATACAAACAAAAAAATAGGGAGACTATTAGAAATGAATCTCCCCTTTAAAAACCAAACAAACAAAATTTCTCTTATTGTCTAAAATTAATCTATCATTCCTACAGCTTTAGTCTTTTAAATTATCATTCACTAAAATGTTGGGACCCGATAGTTTTTTTAGAATTATTTATGATGAAGATTTCATCTATGAAATAAAATACCTTTTTAATTGAAGGCTAAAATTATCAACAATGGACATGCAGGAGATGGACTAATCAGTCAAAAATATAGACATATCAAACAGCTGACAATTTTGTGTGGTTTTTAAAATATTTCACAAAGTAATAGTTGAATGATTTTGAGGTTTTCCTCATTGGTATTCTTTAATACATGAAAAAAATATTTTGAATAGTTGCTATTAATAATTCTCTAATCACTGATTTATTTTTAATTTCACGTAATAATTTCAACTAAAATATTGATCAGGCAAAATTCATAACTAAATTTACAATCAAACCTAATTCTAATATCACTGTAACATGAACAAAGTATTTTCAGAAAATGGGTCCTTGCTCTTAAGAATAGACAAATCTGAAAATAATTCATTAGCGATACCAGTACAATTTAGTGAGTATACTGTTTTGTTAATAAACAAAGGAGAAGGAATCTATCATGCTGATTTTGCCTCTTTTCCATTTAAGGCTCCTGCCATACTATTTTCAACTCCTCAACAATCCATATCCATTAAGGAAATTAAAGCGTTAACGTACACCACATTACAATTCCATGGTGATTTTTATTGCATTGAATACCATAGAAAAGAGGTTGCGTGCAATGGTTTACTGTTTAACAATATTTACGTTGAACCTTCTATAAAATTAACTGCCGAACAGCATCAATTATATTGTCAGTTAGTCGATCAGATTATTGATGAGATTAAACAACAAACTCCTTCAGAAATTGTCTTACGATCCTATCTTCAGCTTGTGCTTGCCAAATCCAGCAGTCTCAAAATAACCAGTGAAAAACAAAATTTTCAAAAAGATGAAAAAATGGAACAGTTTAAAATACTGCTCGAAGAAAATTTTTTAACTCTGCATAAAGCAAGTGATTACGCATCATTACTGTCTATGACAGCAAATAATTTTACGAAACAATGCAGCAAGCGTTTTAATAAAACACCTACTCAAATGATTCAGGAAAGATTAATTTTGGAAGCAAAAAAACAACTTCATCTCACCCGATTGAGTATCAAAGAAATTGCTTATGCCTTAAAATTTCAGGATGAATATTATTTTAGTCGAGTATTTAAAAAAATGACCAAAGTTTCTCCTCAAACCTTCAGAAAAACAACCGGTATCTCTATTGTGGCAGATTTGTCTAAGTAATGTCCTTTTTTATCCATTTCTTACTTCCCATCGAGGAGATAACTTTGCATTGTTAATGATGACAAAACTTAAAAATCAAAACAATGAAAAACGCTCTTTTAAACACAATAGCAAATCTTGATACGCTTGGAAAAAATGCAGTACGTGCCGGTATCGTAATCGTTTTTTTATGGATAGGCGGACTTAAATTTTTTACTTATGAAGCTGATGGTATAGTACCTTTTGTAGCAAACAGCCCGTTTATGTCCTTTTTTTATGATAATCCGTCCGAGTATAAAAAATACAGCAATAAAGAAGGTGAATTAATCACTGAAAATCACCAATGGAATATTCAAAACAATACGTATGGTTTTGCAAATGGTTTAGGAATTTTATTAATCGGTATTGCTTTTTTAGTAGCTATTCATAACTGGGCCCCGTTTGCCAGTATGATAGGAAGCATACTCGTATTTATACTTACCATCGGTACACTTTCCTTTTTGGTTACAACTCCCGAAAGTTGGGTGCCTCATTTGACAGATCATCAACACGGATTTCCTTATTTATCCGGACGTGGACGCTTAGTGCTTAAGGATATTGTTATACTTGGAGCTTCTCTGATTACAATGAGCCAGTCGGCATCACTTTATCTCCAAAGAAAAAATATATAAATCTGAAGAAATAATTTATATCAAAATTATAGATTAAAAAAGTGATCAGTCATTTATGGTGACTGATCGCTTTTTTTTATAAACGTATGTGCTTTAAAATTGTTATTATTAAGGAAATGTAAATGAAAATCGTGAAATTTATTTTGGCATGTAACTTCCCTTTAAAATAAGCTTAACCGAACCAATTGTAACACATAAAATTAAAATATTTGTAAAGCAGAAAACAAGTAAAGCAAGCCCGGTAACAACTGAATCATTTGCCTTTAAAGCAAATAGAGATAAACCCTGGGATAAAGTGGCAATTCCAAAAGTATACGCCCAATAACCCGGAGCAAATGACTGTTCTTTAAGCCACTTTAGGGCAAAAGTTATGGAGACGAAAATAAACAAAGCATATCCCATAAGCGCATAAGTAACAGGTATGCTTGACGTTGTACCGGCCAAAACCTGGTAAGCTACAAATAAAACAACGGCTGGCGCCATGTAAATTCCCATAAAATTTCTTGTTTTAACTCCAAGTCCGCCCACAGTTAATTGCTGTGTAATTACAGAATCCATAATCAACCAGGAAACAGTGCCTATACCTAAAAGTATAAAGCCATAGTTAGTATAACCTAATAATCCGGCGGCAAGAGCATTTACCAATATACTAGCTGTAAAAGTTAGAAATAAGGATGGCGTTGTTTGTTCGCTTTGACGTTCTTGTGTCCATAATTTTGAAAGTCGATATGCACCATAAATAAGATTGAATATTGAACCAATCCAGAATAATGAGATAGCACTATTTTGACTATATGGGTGAAATGCCAATGCCATTAAAATAACCGACTCCGGAATCAGCGCTAAGAAAGAAGATTGCACAGGGTCATTGAATTCAAGTAGTGCCGCTTTTCTGTGCTGAATCCATTTATTACAATAAAGCATTAACCACCACAAAAAAGAAAGTACTGCCAATCCTTCCAGAACTTCACCAAAATAGACTGGCAAATTCCATATCGCAGCTGCATTTCTCCATGCGTTTCCTGTTTCGGCTAATCCTAAGGTCATTGCAAAAAATGATGCCGGTGCTATTGGTAATGTAACCTTCTGTTTCTGAAAACTTTGATCGTAATCATTTTGAATAATTTTGTCCATCATTAAAATATTTAAATTAACTTTGAGCAAAATTATACTGATTTTATAAATTTATAATTGTAATATTATACACTAATTTAGTAATAAGGTGCGATGGCAAAAAATAATCTATATCTTCCATACGAAGTTGTTTTTAAGGAAATTGATGATTCGCTTGCAACAGAAGTGGGTAATAATTTTTTTGAATTATTATATATAGTGTCCGGAACCGGAATTCAGACTATAAATGAAAATCGGTTATCGTATCAGCCTGGTCATTTATTTTTGATAACGCCTGATGATATTCACAATTTAAAAATTGAAACCCATACCTCAATTTTCATTTTGCGTTTTACCGACATTTACATCAAGAATGGACCGTTTACATCGAATAATCTCTATAAGCTGGAATATATATTGCAACACGCCAATCACCAGCCGGGCTGTATTCTAAAAAGAGTAACTGATAAAAATCTGGTGCATCCGATTATTGATGCAATTCGACATGAACATCACAATCCTACACTTTATAACACAGAACTTATTCAGTTATTGATTAATACATTAATAGTAATTATTGCCCGAAATATTTCAGAATATTTACCTGAAAATATCACTAAACAGTCCGATGCAAAATCACATACAATCTTACAGTACATTCAATCCAACATCTACGAGCCTGAAAAACTAAGCGTGGCTGTAATGAGTGAAAAGTTTCGCATTTCTGAAACGTATCTGGGAAGGTATTTTAAAAAGCAAGCCAACGAAACACTGCAGGATTATATTTCAAAATACAGAATAAAGCTTGTAGAAAATAGATTGATGTATAGTGATTTGCGAGTGGGTGAAATCGCCAGTGAACTAGGTTTTAATGATGAAAGTCATCTGAATAAAATCTTTAAAAAGCACAAAGGTATTACTCCATCGTTGTTTAGAAAAACCCCACAAAAGCTTTAAACCTCATCTGTCTGACCTAAATAAATTATGATAAAGCCTTTACTGACCCATATCGAGAAAGTCTGTTCCTTTAAAATAAAGGAAACGGGTTTGTTCGAATCTCTTTTTGAGCGTAGAATCTATAAAAAGAAAGAGTTGTTATTACTTGAAGGACAGCAATGCTTAGAAAAATTCTTTATTATTAAGGGTTGTGTTCATTTGTATTTTTTAAGGGAAAATGGAACGGAACAAACCATCGATTTTGCTCTGGAGAATTGGTGGGCTTCTGATTTTAATGCTTTCTCTGGCGGGGGAATTGCACAATTTTCAATTCGGACCACAGAGCATACAGAAGTGTTATGTATTAGTGCTGAGAACCAAAAAGAATTGCTCAGACAAATACCGGAAATGAATATGTACTTTCACTTGGTATTTCAACGGGCCTATGCAGCGTCTCAAATGAGAATAAGGTACTTGTATGAGTATTCTAAAGAAGAATTATATCAGCATTTCCTACTTGATTTTCCAGAGTTTACACAACGTGTTCCTCAATACCTGCTTGCTTCTTTTTTAGGCTTCACACCAGAGTATTTGAGCGAAATAAGAAAAAAATATCTTTCTTAAACCAGTTTAAGAATATTCAGATTCGTGTATTTTAACTTTGTGAAAACAAATAAAATCATGGATAAAGTTATTAAACATCGTCTTGACGTATGGGAAGAAGAACCGTTATATTGGCAATTAATTGCACAAATTGACAAACGTTTATATCAATCAACCCTGTCAAAAAGCCTTATTGAAATTATTAAGATCAGGGTTTCTCAAATTAATAAGTGCGCCTATTGTATCGATTACCATACGCAGGATGCATTAAGGAACGGAGAATCTTCCCGTCGCATATTTGCATTATCTGCATGGCAGGAAAGCCCTTTGTTTACTGTTATAGAACGAAGTGTTCTTGAAGTTGCTGAAGAAATAACATTGATATTTAATCATGGCGTTTCTGATGATGCATATGAGAAACTCAAATCCTATTTCACAAAAAAGGAAATAGCCGATATCATTATTTGCATATGCCACATGAACTTTTTAAACCGGGTAGGGATTTCAACTAAAACAGAAGCTCTTTGATACTCTTTTAAAATTTATAAAACTTATAATTATGTCAATTTCAGGTAAAATTATAGCAGGGGTAAAAATGCCCGACAGTGCAATCACTAAACAGGCAACAGAATTATTACGTGAACATGGTAGTGCTCTTTTATACAATCACTCTTTACGATCTTTTCTTTTTGCATCTCTAAATGGTCAGCAAAATGATATTCGGTACGATGCAGAACTATTGTATGTCAGCGCAATGTTTCACGATTTAGGATTAACAGCTCATTATCGTAGCAGTGATAAGAGATTTGAGATCGACGGAGCTGATGCTGCCCGAAATTTTCTTATTGGCCATGGTGTATCGCCACAATCTTTGCAATTAGTCTGGGACGCCATCGCACTCCATACATCACCGGGTATAGCAGAATATAAAGAACCAGAAGTAGCGTTACTAAATTTTGGAGTAGCCCTGGATGTAGTTGGAAAAGGATACAATCAATTATCCAATGCAGATCGCAATGAAATTGTAAAACAGTTTCCGCGCAGCGAATTAAAGAAAAATATAATACCGACTTTTTTCGATGGCTTTAAACATAAACCACACACAACCTTCGGAAGTATGAATGCCGATATATGTTCCTGTATGATCCCAGATTACAAACAATTAAACTTTTGTGATGCTATTTTGCATTCGCCATGGTCAGAATAAAACTAATATTTTATTACAAATGAATCTAAACATTTATTTTACAGATTAACCTGATACTTCGAATCATTACAAAAGATGATTCGAAGTTTAATCTTGACTTCTAGCTAAAAGATCTAATGTTTTTCAAAATCACCGCAATTATTATAAGAAGTACTCCCAGCCATTGACTAACGGAAACATATTCATTTAGTAATAAATGGGCAAATAAGATCGCGACCGGAATTTCCAGGGATGTAAAAATTGCTCCCAATCCCATTCCGGTTAGAGGCATTCCTTTAGCAAATAATATAGGAGGAAGAATAGTACCGAAAAGTGCGACTACTATACCCCAATTTAAGAGAATACTAAAAGAAAATCCTTGTAGAACAGAAGAACTGAATACCAATAAAACTGTAATAAAGCCTCCGCTTACCATTAAAAAACTTCTTTTAATCGGCGGAAAGCCCAATTCAATATTGTTTGATGAATAAATTGTGGCTGTGTAAGACAATGCTGCCAGAAGGCCCCAAGAAACGCCTGTCCAATTAATTTGATTGTACTGATGCCAAACATCAGTTGCTATCAGGGTTCCAAAAATTATTATTACAACAGTAGCTATCTTAGAAAATTCCGGTTGTTTTTGTTTTTGTAACATCTCTACAACAAGGCTCATCCATACGGCCTGAACAAGAAGGACTATGCAAATACTGACGGGTACATACTTTACGGCCATATAATAAAAGATACTTGTAAATCCCAATGAAGTGCCGGCGACAATAAGTTTAATGCAACTCTTTAAATCTTTTTCAGGTCTTTTTACAGCAGCCACTGACTTACGGGAAATAATAGTAAGAATAAACAGTACTATAAATCCCAGAAAAAATTGAGAAATAGTTACTTCAGCAGTATTATAATCGTCCTTATACGCCAGCTTTACAAAGGTTCCCAGCATTCCATAACAGCAGGCAGCTAAAATAATTAACAGGCTTCCCTTAAATATCTTACTGTTGGCTTTCATAATTTGGCTTTATATTTTTATAAACTTTATTTGCAATTAAATTTTTAATGGTTTGATGCGCGGTCTCAACTCTTTGACATATCTTTTCCGGATCAACAGAAACACCATCAATTGCAACAGTATGTATATTATGAATGCCAATTAATTGGAAGACTAGCTCGAGATAAGTATTTTGGAAATTCATATGCTCGTTGGGCTCCCCTTTTCCATATCCTATTCCTCCTCGGGCTAATAGAAGAAATAATGTTTTATGCTGTAGTAAACCTTTATAAGGGTTTGTTGGATGGTCATGATTGAATTTCCACGTTTCATTAACCCGCACGATCTGATCTATATATGCTTTTAAAATGCCTGGTACTGACCAGTTATACATCGGTGAACCAAGAACAATAATATCGGCATCTTTCAATTCTTTGATATAAACATCACTAATTTTAAGTGCATTGTTGTCGGCCTCGCTCCTTTCCTCTTTTTTCTTTGATGCTGCTTTGATCCAACTTTCTGTAATGTAAGGAACCTCAGAAATTGTCAGGTCACGAAAACTAAAAACTGCTTCACCATTAATCGTTTTCCATTGCTTTATAAAAACTTCTGTAAGTTCACTGCTTTTAGATTCGGAACTTCTTGCACTTGCATTGATTACCAGTATTTTTTTCATGACGAATATTATTTTGAAGCAAAATTAGCCGGCATTCCTGTTTTAATAGGATACCACTTCCAACAAACAAAAGGATCCAGCTTCGTTCAAAAAAGATAATCAACATCAGAATTAATAAATCACAATATGGTTTAAGGCCTCTAATTATTCCTCAAATACATTTATACAGGCCAACACCGAATCACAAACCAAAAATGCGGATTTATTTCCTGATTTGAGAAATCCGAAATTTTCAAGATTTTGAAGCAGTGACAACAATGGATCATAATAACCACCGATATTCAGCAATACAATTTGTTTTTGGTGAAGTCCAAGTTGTGACCAGGTAAGCATTTCAAAGAGTTCTTCTAAAGTACCGAGTCCTCCGGGCAGTACAATAAAACCATCTGCCAGTTCATTCATTTGTGCTTTTCGCTGGTGCATATCATCGACCAAAATAAGTTTGGTTAATCTGGTATGTGCAACTTCTTTTTTCTGAAGAAATCCCGGTAAAACTCCAATAACCTCACCCTGATTTTCTAAGACTCCATCAGCTAAAACTCCCATTAAACCTGTAGCTGATCCGCCGTAAACCAAACTAAAACCCCTTTGGCTTAATAATGTGCCTAAATTATAGGCGGCTTCCCTAAAAATGGGTTCAGTACCAAAACTGGAACCACAGAAAACGGCTATTCTTTTCATAATTTTTAATTTATATACTGTAAAATAAAAGCTTATGGTGCTACCGTTGAAGCCCCAGATTACAGACAACACCTGCCCCAGCCTTAAAAATTTGTTGGTGTGATGTAAATACGATATCATCTGGGTCCTATAGTTTAGTAAATCTGGGGTAAAATAAAAACACAGGCTAGCGATACCTTTGTCTCTATAAAAACATAAATAAAAAAATTATGGAAGATACATTTAAAATTCCCCAGCTGCTTTTGAGATACGCACTGGGTATTACGTTCTTAACTCCGGTTTCGGACAGATTAGGTATTCTGGGTCCTGCTGGTACCGGCAATATTGAATGGGGTAACTGGCAAAGCTTTATTGATTACACTTCTACCCTTATGCCCATTTTTGACAGACCCATGGTTAATATTATGGGATTAGTAGCAACAGTGGCCGAATTATCGATCGGCATCTTTTTGATTTTAGGGTTTAAGACTAAGTGGTCAGCCATAGGAGCATCGCTTCTTACTTTCACCTTCATCATCTTTATGACATTTTCAGTAGGAATTCAAAAACCTATTAATTATGGTGTGTTTACTGCCAGTGCTGCTAGTCTTTTACTTTCGTTTATTCCAAATTATAAATGGAGTTTAGACAATCTTTTTAATAGAGAGAAATAGTAGTTATGTAACTATTTGACATTCTCTATATAATTCTATTACTATGAAAATAGAAGATATAAAACAATCCGGTGGTCCATTACCAATAAATAAAAGAATATTGCTGAATATCATATTCATCCAAACTGCTTTTAAGGAAGATTTAAATGAAATATTAAAGTTTCATACTCTTTCTAAAGAACAATATGATGTTTTAGTTCTACTAGGAAACTTAAATGGTAAGTGTGCAAACATGTATATGATACAGGAAAGAATGGCATCAAAAACAAGTAATACCACCCGACTTATAGATAAATTACTTCATAAGGAACTTGTAACCCGGGAAGAATGCAGTGAGAATCGCAGAAAAATAGATATAACCATTACAAGAAAAGGAATAGCGCTTCTTGAAGAAGTTGCCCCAAAAGTACTGGCTTATGAAACAAAACTTGCTGATAATCTCACTTCAGACGAAAAGGAAAGCCTTAATATTCTTCTGGAAAAATACCGAAATAACAATTACAAATAAATATAAAATTTAAAAAATGAAAACACGTATTAAGATCGACCAGGTGGAACCTGCCGGATATCAGGCAATCCTTGGACTTGAAAAATTTATAGAAAGCACTCCGCTAACAAGAACACACAAGGACTTAATAAAAATCAGGGCTTCACAGATAAACGGTTGTGCATTCTGCATTGACATGCATACCAAAGAAGCACGCAAAGCCGGTGAAACAGAGCAACGCATTTACGCACTCAATGCATGGCGCGACACTCCTTTCTTTACAAATGAAGAACGTGCAATTTTAGCCCTGACTGAAGAAGTAACACTAATTAGCGGACATGTGAAAGATGAGACCTACCAGACTGCATCAGAAGCATTGGGAGAAACCTATCTTGCACAAGTTATTTTAGCCATAATAACTATAAACGCCTGGAACAGAATTGGAATTACAACACAGCTCGTTCCTGCCTAAATAAATTTAATACAAATTCACTAAGCTGCTCCGTTTTTTAAGCGAGCAGCTTTTCTCTTTGAAATACATTTACCATTTTCCCATAATTAGGTAAGAAAATTATAAATTTACTAAGACAGCTGAAGAATTCGCCTAACATAAAATTGTACAAATGCTTCCATATAAATCACTTATACAACTCAACAGAGATTCGAATGTTTCTCTGTATGTTCAATTGTGCAATAGTTTTATTCAATTGATTAGTAACGGAACCTTAAAGCCTTCGGATATTTTGCCCAGTACAAGAATCCTTTCAGAATTAACGGGAATTAGCCGCAACACTGTGAAAGTCGCATACGAAGAACTTATGAGCCAGGGTTGGGCAGAATCTGTTGAACGCAAAGGAATATTTGTACTCTCCAAGCTTCCTGAGCTTTCAGATAAGAGAAAGTACACTTCTATTTCACATTTGGAAGAGAAACCAGATTCTTTTAAATGGAATAATCCGTTTACGGAAAAATTTGCTGTGGAGGATTTTCAAAAATCAGTTCTGACAATTGATGACGGTTTTCCTGATGTTCGGCTGACACCAGTGGATCTTCTGATGCGGGAATACAGAAGTATCTCCAAAAGATTCTATGGAAAGAATTTTCTAAAATATGGCCATCCTAAAGGATCAGAGCGCCTTCGGATGGCGTTATGCAGATACCTTTCTGAAACAAGAGGCCTTGCTGTGAGTCCTGAAAATATAATAATTACAAAAGGGAGCCAAATGGGTATTTATCTGGCAACACAGTTATTACTGACTTCAGCAGACACAATCGCCGTTGGAGTTTCAAATTACCGCTCTGCAGATGAAATTTTTAAATATAGCGGCGCTGCTCTTTTGAGAATCCCAGTCGATGAATTTGGGATGGACATTGATTATTTAGCCGAGACGTTGCAGCATCACAAAATAAAAGCGGTATACATTATCCCTCATCATCACTTTCCGACTACTGTTACCATGAGCATGGAACGACGGTTAAAGCTTCTTAAACTTGCTGAAGAATATTGTTTTGCTATAATTGAAGACGATTATGACTTTGATTTTCATTACAATAATAAACCTTATATACCGCTGGCTAGTATTGATCACAACCAAAATGTTATTTACATTGGTTCGATCACCAAAACTTTTGCTCCTGCACTTCGTATCGGTTTTTTAATCTCAGGCCCACAATTTGTAAATGCTTGTGCCTCGCTAAGGCAACTAATAGACAAACAGGGTGATTCTTTGATTGAAGAGGCATTTGCATCTCTTTATGATACTGGAGAAATGGAAAGACATTTTCGTAAATCTATCAAAATATACAGACAGAGAAGAGATCTTTTTTGTGAAATACTGGAGACTAATTTTAAGGATGTGATTACTTTTAAAACTCCTGAGGGCGGCATGGCTGTGTGGTCTTTATTTGATAAAAAAATAAACCTGATAGAATTAGCCAGCCGTGCGGAGAAGAAAGGATTAAAGATTTCAGATGGTACGTTTTATAATAACGAACTTTTTAATCCTAATGGACTGAGGCTTGGATTTGCAGCACTTAACGAGCGGGAAATCGAACAATCGCTTTCTATTCTTCGACAAATTATTTAAAAGCAAAGAATAGCTGATTTACATCGGTACGCTAATTCCTACCATACATCTGCTTGTCTTTTCCTCATGATCATAGGCAGGCATAATCCATACTGTTACTTTTAATTTTGTAATTGTATATCTAAAATTGGGTCCAAGTCCATGGTATCTCCAGTCCATAATTCCTAAACTAATCTTCTCTGAAAATTCGTAGAACATATTGACTTTATATAAATAATTATCGGCACCACTTCCCTTCTCACCCAATGCCAGAAAAGTAATATTACCATTCTTTAGCCATATACTCGAAGAATACCGTGGCGAATGATGCCCTTGCTCAATACCGGCACTTGCCGAAATAACAACTCTTTCTATTGGTGAATAAGACAACCCGATTAAAGCCTGTCCCCATTTCTCCCGAGTAAGTCCAAAAAAGGTCAATGCAAACTGATCGTTTATTTTTTTACTTCCAAAATAATCTATTATAGGTTCAATAGATCCATCGCTGTTTACTTTAGAATATAACTCAAGCTGTGCCTGAGCCAACGTTGGAAAGCCGATTAAAAATAGAAATGCAAACCATTTTTTATTACTATTTCTAAAATTTGTACTTCTTTGACAGAAGCTGGAAATCCCTGTTTTTATATCTTCTAAAATTAATACTAATGCATTTAAATTTTTCATTTTATGGTATATCGGTGATCAGAAAGCAAAAGTAATGGACCGTTCCGGCTACTGCCGACCCCAGCTGCAAGAAAGCGGGTAACCCAGTTTTATTTGAAGATCATATACTGCAGATGGGTTGAAATTCATTTTGTACATTTACAAGAAAATACGCTACGTCAAAATGCTTAGTATCTTACAGGAATATCTTGTTGACAAAATTGTACTCTCTGAAACAGAATTGCTTTTGATTGATTCTGTATCAATAGTTAAGAAAATACGAAAGAAGCAATTTCTACTCGAGGCAGGAGAAGTGTGGAAATACAATGCATTTGTGTGCAAAGGATTAATAAAAACCTTTTCTGTTGACAAGGATGGAAAAGAACATATTATAAATTTCTCTCCTGAAAATTACTGGTTTGGAGACCGTGAAAGTTTAACAAATAATACGCCTTCAAAATTCAATATTGATGCAATCGAAAATTCTGAAATCATATTAATAAAAAAAGAAGATTTTGAGATGCTTTGTCATGAGATTCCCAGCTTCAACAATTTAGTAAATACTATTTTGCAAAAGAGTTTTATGGTCTCTCAAAACCGCATCCATGCCAGTATAAGTTTTTCTGCAGAAGAAAAATACCAAAGCTTTTTAGAGTCCAATCCTTTATTAATAAACCGTATTCCGCAACATATGATTGGGGCTTATCTTGGAATAACTCCGGAAACCATTACACGTATTCGTCGTAACCCGAAAAAGTAATTCTTATTTATTTTTTATTGACTTTTGTTTGTTTTTTTATCAGGCAAATGTCAATGAAAGCAAATGTTGTTGTACCAGATCTTTGTACTGTTAAATTATAAATTTAGTAATCATGACAAAGACAATTTTTATTACTGGTACCAGCACCGGATTCGGTAAACTGACAGCCATCACCTTATCTAAAGCGGGACATAATGTAATCGCCGGCATGCGTGCCACAAATGACAAAAACAAATCGGCAGCGGAAGAACTTTCTTCATTTCCAAATATTGAAGTTGTAGAAATAGACGTTACAGATGATCTTTCTGTACAAACCGCATTTCAAAAAGTACTCAACAAATATGGAAAAATAGATGTTTTGGTAAATAATGCAGGATTATCAGGTTTCGGATTAGTCGAAGCTTTTTCAATTGACCAGATCAAAAAATTTTTTGAGGTCAATTTTTATGGTATCATTCGTACTTATCAGGCCGTGTTACCTTCTATGAGAGCTGCAAAAAGCGGTTTGGTAATTAATCTTACATCAGGTGCCAGTGGTCATTCCCTGCCCTTTATGGGACCCTATTTAGCTTCTAAATTTAGTGTAGAAGCCATTACTGAATCTCTTCAGGATGAATTAAAACAATTTAATATTGAAAACGTTACTATTCAGCCAGGTGTTTATCCTACTGAAATGAATAACGGATCGAAAACGGGTAATAATGCTGATTATCCAGAAGTTACAAAAGCTTATGATCCGGTAGCGAGCGAAATGTTTAATGCTATTGGCGCAGGATTGTTTGGAAAAATGCAGGAATTTAATATGGACCCGCAAACCATAGCCGATGGCATCTTGGAACTAATTAATATGCCCGATGGTGCAAGGCCTTTACGTTTTCCTCTTGATGCAATTGCAGAAGGAACTGATATTGCATTTATAAATTCAAGAGCAGAGCACAAAGCGAAGTGGCTGGTTAAATATACCGGTTAAGACCCTTAAAAATCTCTGTAAAGACAAAAGAAAAAAAGTCCATTTCATACGAAATGGACTTTTTTTATACTTTTCAGTAATTATCTGACAAGTTTTGGATTTGATTATAACCGGTTTTGTTGTCCTGCATTTAACTTCAGATCCGACCTAATGGAGAAAACTATGTTATCAATACTGTTCTATATTTAGCTATATTTTTCAAAACAATACCAGTTCCTCTTACCACAGCCCGCAACGGATCTTCTGCAATATAGACCGGCAGATCTGTTTTTGTTGATATTCTTTTATCAAGACCACGCAGCATTGCTCCTCCACCTGCCAGATACAGACCTGTATTGTAAATATCCGCAGCCAGTTCAGGAGGTGTTAAGGAAAGTGTTACCATGATTGCATCTTCAATTCTTAATATTGATTTATCTAAAGCCTTTGCAATCTCTCTGGAGGTAATTCGTACCTCTTTAGGTTTTCCGGTAAGTAAATCCCTTCCACGAACCAATAAATCATTGGGCGGAAACTCCAGCTCTTCCATGGCAGCGCCCACATCTATTTTTATCTGTTCGGCAGTAGCCTCACCAATATACAAATTATGATGTGTTCTCATAAAATACAGGATGTCATTAGTAAAAACATCCCCGGCAATTTTGATGGATTTATCACAAATTATTCCTCCCAGAGCAATAACCGCAATTTCTGTGGTTCCACCTCCAATGTCAACAATGATATGTCCTTGCGGCTGCATTACATCTAAACCAATTCCAATTGCAGCAGCCATAGGCTCATGAACTAAAAATACTTCTTTTCCATTTACTCTTTCACAAGATTCTTTTACGGCTCTCATTTCTACCTCGGTAATTCCACTCGGAATACATACCACCATTCGGAGTGCTGGTGTAAAAAAACTCTTCTTTAATTCTGGTATATTTTTTATAAACCAGCTAATCATTTTCTCTGATGCATCAAAATCTGCAATTACCCCGTCTTTAAGAGGGCGGATAGTTTTAATATTCTCGTGTGTTTTTCCCTGCATTAAACTCGCTTCTTTCCCTACGGCAATAATTTTCCCATTCCTAATATCCCTTGCCACAATGGAAGGACTGTCCACAACAATTTTTCCGTCGTAGATTATTAAAGTATTAGCTGTTCCTAAATCCATAGCTATTTCCACTGTCATAAAATCAAATAACCCCATAATATAGTTTTGTTTATATAACCAACGCTTTTGTTACTGTTTTATTCTCTGTAAAGACGACTTTCCATTATAACTAATAAATATTTAACTTAGATTTTAGATAAATCCCGGATACTTAAAATAAATTTCTGATTAAAATAAATTCGCATTATTTTTTAATAATAAACAAAATCAAAAAGCCTTCACAATGGTGAAGGCTTTTCTAAAAAAAATAAATAAACTGAACACAATTCAAAACGATCCTAAACACAAGATCGTTTTAAAATCTTTATAACTTTTTTAATACTTTTTCAGGATAGTCTGTTATGATTCCGTCAACCTGCTGTGCAAGCATTCTTTCAATAGCGGCATCTTCATTGACTGTCCAGGGTATAACTTTCATCTTCAGGGCTCGAAGTGCATCCATCTGATTTTTGTCCAGTAATTTATAATTCGGACTATAAATCTCCGGCATGAAGTCAAGCTTTGCGAGGTTTTCTGTCAAAGCACCTTCACCAACAAGAAATGCAATGGCGGGTTTAGGATATTTTTTATGAAAAACATTTAAAAGCAGCGGATCAAAAGACTGTATATTCATCTTTTTTTCAATTCCTTTTTCAATAATTATTTTCATCACCATTGCAGAAAATATTTCTGGCTCTGGCTGTCTTTTACCGTAATCTGCTTTTTCTGATTTGATTTCAATATTGTAGCGGACTGGTTTTAATCTATTTGCTTTGATATAATGCTCAACACTATCAATAACCTCTGATAGTAATGGTTTATACGTTTTCATTTTTTGCTGACCTGGAAAACCAGCATTTCCTCTTGAACCGCTGTCAAATCTTTTAATGCTGTCATAAGTCATTTCATAAAGATTATAACTGTGTTCTTTTTCTTTTGCTATAGGGTTTCCAGCAGAATCTGACATGTACTGGGCAGACATAAAAGTCTCATGAGAAACCACCACTTTTTGATCTTTGGAAATCACAACATCAAGCTCGATGACATCAGCTCCTTTTTTTACTGCGCTCAAAAATGCCGGAATGGTATTCTCCGGAAAGTTTCCCCGATCACCACGGTGTCCCTGTACTTCGACAGCGTGTTTTTGTGAGGTCTGACTTTTGGTTGCACAGTTACAGACCGTCAGCAATACAGTAAAAAGAAACAGAGCCTTTATTGTTCTTATCATTTTTGTGTTGATTATTTTACTTTGTCAATTCTGTAACTGCTACTGGACGTATGGGTCTTACCAAACATATCAGTAGCTTTTATTTCAATAGTATGTTGTCCCAAAGCAAGATCAGAAGGAATACTTCCTCTCCATACATGCGTGCTTTTTTCAGGATCTGACGAGCGTCTTCCTGGCATTAACACTTCTGAAAGTTCCCATTCATAAACCAGTTCTACATAAGATGGGTCTTCTGCCTGTACATAATCCATCTCTTTCCATTCTCCCTGATCTACACGGTACATTACTTTATCTTTTTTGCTTCCCATGAAAAAATTCACAAACACACCGGATTTAGTACGCTTTCCTTTTGCAACAACCTTTGGCGTAAAAACCTTCATTTGATAATCCTGCGGTTTACCAGCTGTTTTGTAATCTACCGTATATTGATTTCCTGCAAAATGAATGAAAGCATATCCTTTTGGAGTCCCGTCTCTCATAACGGAGATAGGAATTCCTTTTTCATCCAATTTTCCTGAATACCAGTCACCTGATGTTGTTCCGATATTATAATGATGATGTGGCTTTTCCTGCAGCCATCCATCTTTCTGATCGAAAAAATCCTGGCGTTGCATATGGGTATGCGCTGAAAGTGATAATGTATTTGGGAAATCCTTCAGCAGTTCAAATAATTTTTGACGATCACTGTCCCTGAAAGAATCGTCTTTAGGATCTGGTTCACTAATCGGAATATGAAAAGCCATTACAATCAGATTATCTTTAGGTACTGCTTTTAAATCATTTTCAATGAATTGCATTTGTTCCGGAGTAAATCCTCCCCAATATCCTTCGTTATCCCTAGGATCAGGATACAACACATCATCAAGGATAATAAAATGGACTTTGCCATAATTGAAAGCATAATTAGCCGGGCCAAAATGAGCTTCGTAGGTTTCATCAGCCAGATTATCAGCTTTGGCATCAAAATTAAGATCGTGGTTTCCCAAAAGGTTGTACCACGGAATCCCAATTTTCTTTACTGCCTGGATATATGGATTGAATAAGCTAAGATCATTCCCAACCAAATCGCCCATGCTCAATCCAAAAGGAATATTCTTAATTCCTTCTACTTCTGAAACAATTCCTCTGGTAAAAAAATCAACTTCTTCTAGATTATAAGGCTGAGGATCTCCAAAAATAAGTGCTGTAAAATCAGCCGTTTCTTTTTGTGGAAGCAATCCAAAATCCACCGACTCCGGAAGTTTTCCTGTTGGCGTTACACCCTCGAACTTACTTTTAGGAGAACCTTCTGGTTTGTAATTGTAAAAAAACTGTGGAAGATTATCTTTGTTAACTACTATTTTATAACCTGATGGCTTAATTACAGCGATGATAGCGTCGTTTTGCAGAGGAAGAACATAATTTCCTTTTTTATCCGTTACCACAACTTCTCGTCCATTGGTTACTGCAACATCTGCAATACCTTTTTCCTTTTTATCTTTTTTTCCGTTTTGATTTAAATCTTCAAATACGATTCCTTTAACAGTTGTTTGTGCTGTTAAAACACTACAAAACAGTAATACGCTTAATATAATTGTCTTTTTCATCTTTGCTTTTTTTATTTGTCCCACCAAACTTTAGAATTGATATTATCTCCTTCAATCATCTGAATGGCTTCCATATAGTTTTCGTAGTTTTTAATCTGCTGATTGTCCGGATAAGTGAATCTTGAAGGCATAATGCCTCCATTAAGCATAGCGGTTGTTGTTGGCAAAACCGGAAACCCTGTTCTGCGGTATTCAAACCATTGTTGGTAATCGGTAAAATACAACGCATAATATTTTTGAAGCATGATTCTCTCCAATGTACCATTATACTGCGCCTGAACATTATCAAAGTAATTAGCAGGAGCTACGGCTTTAAGCTGCTCAATAGCCGACTTAACGCCTTTTACATAGTGTCCGGCAGGGTCAGCAACATAACCTCGTTGCGCCATTTCTGCCTTGATAAATTCTATCTCGGCGTACGTCATAATAAATATCTGCATTGGGTTTGTGGCCTGTGTATTCAGGAGCGTTGAGGCATTGTACTTAAATTGCGAATCAGAACCTGCATAGGCGCTTGTAATTCCTTTATAACCAAGAGGTGCATTGGTCACAAGCGCTGTAGCGCCTGTAGCAATTATAGCTCTTCTTGGATCTTCCATCGCATTTAAATTATCAATAAAAAAGGAAGCCATTTTTATATTAAGATTAAAATCCTGTGGTCTTCCCCAAGGAGACATATTTGGAGAAACTCCAGTTACTTTTAAAATCGCCCCTTCGGCTGTAGTGGTAAAAACAGGATATATTTCAGGATGCTCTATCATATAGGTCAGTTTTTCAAAAGCTTTGGTTTCGGTGCGGTTTGAAATCCTTAAAAGCAATCTCATTTTTAGCGAATTGGTAAACTTCTTCCAGCTGGCTACTTTGTTCTGAAACAAAATATCCTCTGCATAAATCATAGGTTTACTGACATCATAAAGTGTATTGGCTCTTTCCAAATCTGCCAGCAACGTTTCATAAATAAATTCCTGTTTGTCATATCCTGGATACAGGATACCATCTTCTCCACGCGCAGCTTCAGTCATCGGAACTGGTCCAAAAAGATCCGTTAAATTGGCATAAACCAAAGCATTAAGCGTAAGCGCTATTGCTTCATAATTACCATCTTTGGCTTTTACAGAGGCCATACGCATTTCCCTGATATTATTAAGCCATTTATAATAATTGTTCCATGCTGAATTTCCAATATTATTGCTGACATCATAACGATGCAATCCTCCGGTAATACTTGGATATGTTAGGGAAACCTGCATCAAATTGAAGGTAACATCAACACTCTGAAGAGCATTCTGAGAAGCAATCCCATAAATTATCGGGTTCAACAGTGTACCGGGACTTACCTCGGTTATAAGATTAGGATTTTCATTAAGCTCTTCAAAACCTTGTGTACAGGAAATACTCATTCCGGTAAGCAATACTAATATTGCTGCAATTTTTATTTTTTTCATTGTCTTATTATAAAGTCAAACTTAAATTAAAACCATAAGTCGTTGGTGAAGGCATCTGTCCTGTTTCTACACCAGGAAGAATAGTGTCACCATTTAGTGCTGCAGTTTCAGGGTCATAGATTGGGAAATCTGAAATAACAGCTAAATCTCTTGCGAAAACTGAAAACTGAACCGACTGCAGACCTGTATTTTTAATCCATCTTTTTGGCATAGCATATTGAAGGCTTACTTCACGTAGTTTCGCATAAGAAGCATCAAATGAATTGGATTCAATATTGGCTCTTCTGTAATAACGAACATACCAATCTGCTGTGGCCACTTTCTTTGTATTTGGCGCATAACTACCGTCGGCATTCTGAATCACTCCATCTCCAATGATAAAACCGTCAGCTCTGCCCATTTCATTAGAATTCAATTTACCCTGTTCAGCAAGTTTGTGGTGTGTCATGGAATAAAGCATACCGCCATACTGCCCGTCAATAGTTACATTCATTGTAAAGTTGCCGATAGTAAAAGTATTGGTCAAACCCGCTTTCCAATCCGGACTCGCATCTCCGATGTATTGTATTTGTTCAGGATAAGCCGGAAGACCTGCATTGTCGTATACAATCTGTCCATCAGGCGATCTCACAAAACCAAAACCATAAATTGCACTTGTCGTACCTCCTACTTTTGCAATAATAGAAGCTGTTCCACCTGTACCGATAATCTGTTGTCCATCGATTCCTTCAGCAAGTTCCATTACTTTATTCCAATTGCGTGACCAGTTTAAGGTTGTGTTCCATTTGAAATTTTTATGGTCTATGAATTTTCCTCCAAGGGTAAGTTCAATACCACGATTCCTAACTTCACCTCCATTTAATACAGCGCCACTATAACCTGTTGAAAAGTCCATCGGAATATCAATAATTTGATTTTTTGTGCTACTTTCATAAACAGTTACATCAGCTGTCAGGCGGTTATGAAGCATTCTGATTTCAAAACCAGTTTCAAAACTGGTGGTAATCTCAGGTTTAAAGTGATCATTATATAAAACCGTTAAAGTCTGCGCTGAACTCGGAAAAGCACTTTGTCCATAATACTTTTGGGTTTTATACGGTTCCGTATCATTACCAACCTGTGCATACGAAAACCTGTATTTTAAATAATCAATCGCTTTTGGCATAGCAGCCATTTCTGAAATGATTAAACTTGTATTTACAGAAGGATAAAAGAATGAATTATTTTTTACCGGTAGTGTACTAGTCCAGTCATTTCTTCCTGTTACATCTACAAAAACCATTTCGCCATAAGACAAAGAAACCAAGCCATAAAGACTATTCATTTTTTTATAAGCATCTCCCAATGTTAAAATCGGTGCACTTGATCCGTTCGAAAGTTTGTAAACTCCCGGAACCACCAAACCTGTTACCTCTGCCTCTGTTCTTCTGTATTTATAACTCATGGCATTTCCTCCTGCTGAGGCTGCCAAAGCGAATTTACTTCCGAAATTCTTTTTATAAGACAACAAAAAGTCCGTGTTGATTTCCTGTTTATACACATCCTGTCTTTCATAGAAACCTTTTGCATATCGGTTGATACTATACGGTCTTTTTTGTTCTCTGGTCTGATTGTAAGTATTAAGAGCCGAACGAACCATTAAATCCAGATTGGAGGACAATTTGATATTGGCAAAAATATTCCCCACAATCTGATCGCTGTTTAGGGTATTTGTAGCTTCATAAGCAATCAGATATGGATTATCAATAAAAGAACTAAAAGGATGTAACTGCTGAATCTGTTCTTTTCCTTTCTCCCAAATAGGACGATACCAATCAAGATCAATGTTTGGCTGTTGGAAAATCATAAAATAAGCAATAGAACCATTGTTATATCCTGTGGAAGGAAGATTATCACTGTTTCTGGTATTGTAGTTTACTGTAGTTCCTAATTTGATTTTCTCCGATACCTGATAATTGGCATTGATGGCAGCAGTTACCCTGTCAAAACCAGTATTTGGCATAATCCATTCGTTTTTCTGGCGACCTAATGAAAGACGCATAGATCCTTTATCGTCACCACCTTGTATAGAAATGTTATTATTTAAGGTTATTCCGGTGTTCCAGAAATCTTTGCGGTTATCTTTATAAGAAGTCCATGGAACCCTGTTTGCTGACTGCCCCTGAAGCATCGGATCATATTGATAAAAATTCTGTCCTATAAAAGTAGGTCCCCAGGCACTGCTGGTTCCACTAGTACTTGTTCCATCTGCTGAATTGCCATAAGAATAATATTGATTACCCTGAGCATCAGGCGAATTCCCTGTTCCTTGCCCATATTTGTATTGATAGTCTGGCCATCTCTGGATTTTATCAAAAGCGGCACTAGTACTGTACGAAATACCAAGTCCTTTATTTTTCTTGCCTGATTTTGTGGTAAGAATCAATGCTCCATTTGCAGCACGGCTACCGTAAAGTGCAGTCGCACCGGCACCTTTTAATACTGTAACGCTCTCAATATCATCAAGGTTAAGGTCAGAAATTCCGTTACCATAATCAATTGGAGAATCTTCTCCCATATAGGCGCTTGTTGAACCAGAGGTTGTCATCTCTGCATTTACTGGCACTCCGTCTACTACAATAAGCGCATAATTTCCTTTAGGGCTCAGCGATCTGTTTCCACGTAGCGTAATCTGCTGTGAATTTATGGGTCCTGAACCTGCTGAAGTAATGCTCAATCCGGCAACTTTTCCCTTTAAAGCAGACGACCAGTTATTAGACCTGGCCTGAGATAAGCTTTCTGACTTTATGGTCTGTTGTGAAAACCCAAGTCGTTTTTCTTCTCTTTTAATTCCTAAAGCCGTTACCACAACTTCATTTAACTCACTTGTACTTACTTTCATGGTAATTGTCAAAAGTGAATTGCTTACTGCAACATCCTGTGAAAGATACCCCAGATAAGAAACGGTAAGAACTGCAGAAGAGTTTGACACTGCAAAATTGAAATTCCCTTCCATGTCTGTCAAAGTACTGGTGTGAGTTCCTTTTTCAAGGACTGTAACCCCTGGCATTGGAAAACCGCTTTCATCAAGCACTTTTCCGCGTACAGTCATCTGCGCGTGCCCGTTTTTGGTCACTATAATAGTATTATTAATCTTTTTGAAAGAAAGTCCGGTTCTTTCTGAGATTTTTAAAAGGATATTATCAAGGCTTTCTTTTTCAGCAAAAATCGTAATACGCTGAGAAGTTCCCGATATTTTTTCATCAAAAACAAAAGTGAATGCTGTTTTTTGTTCAATCACTTTAAAAAATTCTGTAATAGTGGCATCCTTCAGGTTTAGGCTGATTTGGCTTTCTTTTGTCGAATTTGTCATGGCAAATCCCTGCAGGGTCAAAAAGAATGTTATCAGTATATAAAGATTGTTCATCTTCATATTGGTATTGAAAAAAAATTGTAGTTTCGTGTTCATTACTATTGGGCTATAAATTTTTATTTGTAGTCTTTTTTTTAATGCCCGTTTCCGTTGCACCGGAAGCGGGTTTATTATTTAATCTTTAGGCGTCTTTCTTCTTATAACAATATGGTTTTGGGTTAGGTAAATTATTTTTAGCTGTTTCAAAAAGGCAATACTTTCCAGTACATTCTCTAATTTTTCATCTTTAAACTTTCCGGAAATGGTAAATTTTTTGATTTCCTGATCTTCAAATGTGATGTCCACATTGTACCAGTTTTCAATAATTTTTGCAGTTTCAGAAAGTGTTGTGTTTTTAAGAATAATAGTGTTGCTGGTCCAGGCGATTCCTTCTGAACTGTCGTCTGTTGAAATATGGAAATTAGCATTACGCTTCAGATCAGCTTGTTGGTTTTTCACAATAACTACTTTGTTTCCTGAGGCAGAGCTGACTTCAACTCTTCCGGTAAGGACACTTACTTTGGTAGATCTGTGTTTATAGGAGTTAATATCAAATGAAGTTCCCAGTACCCTAACTTTTACATCATGAGTTTGTACTATAAAAGGTCTTTTTACATCGCGGCAAACTTTAAAATAGGCTTCTCCACTAAGTTCGATATTACGGGTTTCCCCGAATTCTTCCGGATATGTAATACTGCTGTTGGAGTTCAGAACCACCACGCTGCCATCTTGCAGCAAAACTTCTTTTTTTTCTCCTTTATGAGCAATCTGAATTATTTCCTTTGGTGTCAACGCAAATTTTACAACGGAAAAAGAAACTGCAATAGCAACAATTAAAATCGCTGCAATTCTGAGGGCTTTTTTAAATCTGAAATTTCCAGGTTGTTTTTTTGTTTGTAATTCATGGAATATTTTTCCTAAGATAATATTGCCTTTTACATCAGGGAATTGATGCAGACTAATAGTTGAACCATCCTGCATTTTGTCGAAAAAGGCTTCAACTGCCATTTTTTCTTCGGGTGTGCAAGTACCTTCTGTGTATTTTTTTGCCAGTAGCAAAAGGGTTTCTTTTTTCAAAATGAGTGCTTTTATAGATAAGTCACCAATTTTGATTCAGACAAGTAGTCGAAAAAGCAGTCTTAACGTTTTCTTAAAACAGTACTTTTTTAGTTAACATAAAGAAAGGCTGCCCAGTAAAAAAGTAGTGTATTATAATGATGACCATTAAGTCGCAACTGTTTTAAAGCATTGCTGATATGCTTTTCGACCGTATGGATAGAAAGGCTTAATTTTTCTGCAATTTCAGCATTCGAAAAATGTTCGATACGGCTTAGTAAAAAAACCTCACGGCACTTAGGTGTCAATTGACTGATTTGATTCATAATACCTTTTTCGAATTCAATATATTCGATATTATCAACGGTATTGTTCGGTTCCGGAATAGTCTCCAGCACTTCAAGATGCTCTCTGTCAAATTTTAAGCTTCTGATATGATTGGCAATTTTGTATTTTACAGCCCTGAAAAGATAGGCCTCTAAATTGAGAATAACGGTATTAGCTGTATTTTTCCAAAGACTGATAAAGATTTCCTGAACGATATCCTCACATATTTCTTCTTCCTTATAAATCTTAAAAGCATACGTATACAATTTCTTCCAGTATCTGTCGAAGATAATTGCAAACGCGTCATGATTTTCCTGAAAAATCAATTTCTGGAGTTCTTCGTCAGACATTTGCAAAAGATAGTTTTTCATAATAGCTTTAAAACAACAAATGAAAACCAACACACAAAAAATACCTAAAAAGTTGATTTATCTTTATGTTAAATTAATAGCGTATTACCACAGAAATAAGCTACAACAAAAGTTAAGATCGCTTTTGCTTTTAACTCAATCTGCTTCCTTTTCACACATTTCTTTAATTCAAAGAAAAAATATTGCGAGACTCTAAATGTGTTTTTTACACATAAAAAAGTAACAAAATAGCCCTTAAAGTGGACTATTAATCCTCTCCTATTTCATCATTTTTCTCTAACTTAGCACATTCAATCTTAAAATATAAGATTAAAGCAAACTTCGTTTTTCTGCAAAGAACTGAATGAAAAAGCATTATCGCCTTTTCTCTTACATTTTCTTTGCAAAAACATTTTATAATAATTTTAGTTAATTGAAAACTATGAGCAAATTTGATTTTGGAATTGTAGGACTAGGTGTAATGGGTCGTAACTTACTTTTGAATATTGCGAGCCACAACTTTGCAGCAGCAGGTTTAGATTTAGATACCGAAAAAGTTAATTCTCTTCAACAGGAAGCCGGTCCTAATGATACCATTGAAGCAACAACAGATGTTAAACATTTTGTAGAACTTATTCAACAACCAAGAGCTATTATGCTGCTGGTTCCTGCAGGAAAACCTGTTGACAGCGCAATAGCAAGTTTACTTCCTCATCTAGACAAGGGAGATATTATCATTGATGGCGGAAATACTTATTTCACCGATACAGACAGAAGATTTTTGGAATTATCTGCTAAGGGAATTCATTTCTTTGGAATGGGAATTTCAGGAGGTGAAAAAGGTGCCAGATTTGGTCCTGCTATGATGCCCGGCGGAGATCAGAAAGCATACGAGAGACTTCGTCCTATTTTTGAGGCTATTGCTGCAAAAGTTGATGGAGAGCCTTGTGTAGAATATTTAGGAAACGGATCTGCCGGTAACTATGTAAAAATGGTTCACAACGGAATCGAATACGGAATTATGCAACTGATTTCTGAAATTTATGACCTTATGAAAAGAGGTTATAATCTGGATGAAGATACCATTCAGAAAACTTTTGAAGAATGGAACCAAACAAACGATCTTAAATCATATCTGATCGAAATCACCGGAAATATTCTGAAACAAAAAGATGAAGACGGAAGCCGACTGATCAACAAAATTTCAGATTGGGCAAAATCAAAAGGAACAGGAAAATGGACTTCTCAGAACGCAATGGATTTACAAGTGCCGATTCCAACTATTGATGCAGCCGTTTTTATGCGCGATATGTCTAAAACGAAACCAGAAAGAATTGAAGCAGCCAAAAACCTGGTTTGGAAGGCTTCAGCAACTGATGTAAATACAAGCGAAGCAATTGCGACTTTAAAATCAGCTTTATACTTTTCTATCGTTGTGACTTATGCACAAGGATTAGCACAGCTCCACACTGCTTCTAAAGAATATAATTACGGACTAAATCTGGAAACTGTTGCTAAAATATGGCGTGGAGGCTGTATTATTCGTGCCAACATTTTAGAAGATTTCAGAAAAGCATATGTTACAAAAACAGATTTACCAAATTTACTTTTAGATTCTGGAATCGCTTCAAAATTAACGGAGAATCAGGCAGGAATGAGATCAGTTATTCAATTTGCTGTTCAAAAAGGATTACCTGTAGCCGGACTAATGAATTCATTAGTTTATTTTGATGCCTACAGATCTGAAAATCTACCAACAAACCTAATTCAGGCACAGCGCGATTATTTTGGCGCTCACACTTACGAAAGAATCGATACTACCGGTGTTTTCCACACACAATGGTCTGAATAAGGAACCTTAAGCAACACAACACACAAATGAGTAAGTTCAAAAATATAAATCCAACAATCATTGTCATTTTTGGAGGAACCGGAGACCTGGCAAAAAGAAAACTCTTTCCCGCATTTCAAAATTTGTATCTCGACGGCCGTATGTCGAAGAAATTTGAGATTATCGCACTGGGAAGAGCTGAAAAAAGCGATGAAGAATTTCGCAGCTATGTCTTAGAAAATCTAAATAACTTTTCAAGAAAAAAGGGTCTTTCTGACCCTGAAACCCTAAAATTTCTTTCTCATATAAGCTATCATAGTCTTGATATTGACAAGGAAGAATCGTATCAAGGTTTAAATGATAAGATAAATGGTATAGACCAAGCCTTTGGAGAACGTGCCAATCGTCTTTTTTACCTTTCTATCACACCTTCTTTCATCACTACAATTTCCAGTAATATTAAGAAAATCGGGTTAGCTGCAAATCCTAAGCAAGATCGTATCATTATTGAAAAACCTTTTGGTTACGATAAAACTTCTGCCATCGCTCTTAATGAAATGCTTTCGCAGACTTTCAAAGAAGAACAGATTTACAGAATCGATCATTATTTAGGTAAAGAAACCGTGCAAAACATTCTGGCTTTCCGTTTTGGAAATTCGATGTTTGAACCTTTATGGAGCCGTAACTTTATTGATTTTGTCCAAATTACAGTAGCAGAAGAAGTTGGCGTTGAAGAACGCGGCGGCTTTTATGAAGGAGTTGGCGCCTTAAAAGATATGATTCAGAACCATCTGCTTCAGATTTTATGTATGACCGCCATGGAGGCTCCGGCTTCATTGGAAGCAGATGACATCCGAAACCGTAAAGCAGATGTCTTAAAATCGATTCGCCGTATCAAACCTGATGAGGTTGATCACTACATCGTCAGAGGGCAATACGATGCCGGTACTATAAAAGGTAAACCGGTTGTTGGATATCGTCAGGATAAAGGAATTGCTCCCGATTCTATTACAGAAACATACGTGGCTATGAAAATTTATCTGGATAACTGGAGATGGCAGGGAATTCCGTTTTATCTGCGTACAGGAAAAAGAATGGAAGAAAAGCAATCTTCTATTATTATACAATTTAAGCCTGTTCCGCATTCTTCATTTTCTTATGGAAAAGAAGGTATGACACCAAACAGACTTATTATCAACATCCAGCCTGCAATGGATATCAAGCTGCAGTTCATGACCAAAAAACCAGGTCTGTCACTTTCTTTGAGACCGGCAGAAATGATCTTTGATTATTTTTCCTGCTCAACAATGTCACCCGAAGCGTATGAAACGCTGATTGCTGATGCCCTAGCAGGAGACCCTACTTTATTCATGCGTTGGGATCAGGTAGAACAAGCCTGGGATGCTATTGACACCATTCAGCAGGTATGGAAAGATACGGTACCAGTCAAATTCCCTAATTACAAAGCAGGAAGCTGGGGACCTGAAGAAGCTGATGAACTATTAGCGCGTCAGGGACACAAATGGATTCCAAACACACAAACAAAAGAAGAACTTTTAGATGATACAGATATATAATACTACAGAAGAAATTAACACTAAAGCAGCTGCTCTTTTTGTAGCATCAGCCCAAAAAGCAATTGCTGAAAAAGGCAAATTTACAGCCGTTCTTACAGGTGGCTCCTCTCCTGCCGGGATTTACAAATTATTAGCTTCTGACGATTACAAAGCTAAAATAGACTGGAGTAAAGTTTTTATTTTCTGGGGTGACGAACGCTGGGTACCTCTTAATGATGATCTTAGTAATGCAAAAATGTCTTATTCAACCTTACTAAGCCACGTTCCTATTCCGTCTGAAAACATTTTTGAAATGTACAAAGACGGTGTTACACCAGAAGATTTTGCCGTTACTTACGAACAGTCTATTAGAAATGTTTTAGGTGAGGAAGGAAAATTTGATCTTATCTTATTAGGAATGGGAGATGATGGACACACTGCCTCTCTTTTTCCAGGTCAGGCAGTATTAGACGAGCAAAACAAATGGGTTTCTGCCTACTATCTGGAACCTCAAAAGATGCATCGTATTACACTTACTGCACCACTTATAAACAAAGCCGAAAAGATTATTGTAGTGGCTTTTGGAGATAAAAAAGCACATGCATTGAAAGAAGTAACAACCGGAGCGTATAATCCTGCAACTTACCCGATGCAGTTGATTAAGCCCGTTTCAGGAGAATTATTATTTCTTGTAGATAAAAGTGCAGCTGGTACTAATTAAGAAATTATTTACATAACCTGTTTATGCTTTTCAGTATAAACAGGTTTCATATCTTCTTTATCTTTTCTTCCCGTAAAGCAAAATTCTTTTAAAGGCATAAATGGCAGGAAGCTTTGGAAAATGCTCTGCCATCCTGATTTTAAATGTGCTGATAAAAAATGCTTTCTGATCTTCCTGAAGAAGTTCCATATACGGAATCAAGGCTGAGCCTGAAATAAAATTATATAGCGTATCATGATCATGCGCGATTATAGGATAAACTTTCTGCATGATCTGAATTTCTTCCAGTCCACCATCAAACATAATTTGTGCATACTGGTCCATACTTAGTACAGGAGAATCTCTTTTCCATCCCTTAAAATAAGTTTTAAAAGGACCTTCTTCTGCTAATTGATATAAAATTTTATTAAGCAGATTTTCTTTCTGAACCGGCATTTGTACCGCAAATTGTCCCCCCGGATTAATAGCATCAATCAGTTTCGGGAATAATATCTCATGGTGATCTGACCACTGCAGCGCTGCATTACTAAAAACTAAATCCCACTTTTTATCTGATCCTGCCAGATCTTCTACTGACATTTGCTCAAAACGAAGATTATTTGCTTCAAAAGATTTTGATTTTGCCAGCATTTCAGATGAGGAATCAATCCCAAGAAAATCGGTTTTACTAAATTTCCTTGCTAATATTGAAGTTTGTTCCCCTGTACCACAACCTAAATCAATAGCACTCGAAGATTCTGGTAACTTTATAAAATCCATTAGATCATAAAATGGTTTATAACGTAGATCTTTAAACTTATTATATATTTCCGGGTTCCAGGGCATATGCTGATAATTTTAGAGTTCTGATCACCTCCGAAAATGTCTAAATTGAAATAAAATGAGGATACTTAGCTAATTTACAACATCATTTTAAATTAATTCAAAAGTTTCAGCTAAAAATATAGTAGCTGCACCAACGTAAGTGACATTCTAAACAAAGTAATTTGACTTTATAAACAAAATGCAAGAACTGTTATGTCTCTAATTTTGTCCCATAACTTTTAATAATTAAAAATATGAGACGCAACAATTATCAGGGAGACTTACAGCAACCAATAGGTTCAGGGTTTGATGCAACATCTACTACAAGTGATGTAATTAAAGGAATTGACCTTAAGGGGAAAATCGTAATCGTAACAGGTGGAAATACAGGTATAGGGCTTGAAACCACTAAAACGTTGGCCAATGCAGGTGCTACTGTAATTGTTCCTGCCAGAGATGTTGAGAAAGCTAAGAAAAATCTTGAAGGGATTAAAAATGTAGAAATAGAAATCATGAATATTATGAATCCCGATTCGATTGATGCATTTGCAGAGAAATTCCTCCTATCCAACAGACCATTGCATTTGCTTATCAACAATGCAGGTATTATGTGGGTTCCATTGCGCAGAGACAGTCGAGGAATCGAATCACAATTGGCTACTAATTATTTAGGACAATTTCATTTAACGGCAAGATTATTTCCGACACTTAAAAACGCAAATGGTGCAAGGGTAATCAATGTGTCTTCTCTCGGACATCAGATGGCTCCTTTCAATTTTGAAGATCCTAACTTTCTTCACAGAGAATACGAAACCTTGCAAGCTTACGGACAATCAAAAACCGCTTGTAATTTATTTTCCCTCGAACTTGACAATCGCGCCAAAGCATTCAATGTAAGAGCATACTCTTTACACCCTGGTTCAATTGCTGGAACTGAATTGGGAAGGGAAGCTTCATTAGAGTTATTCAAAAAAATGGGCTTTCTGGATGAAAATGGCAATCTGCTTCCTGAAGTAGCAGCAAAATTAAAATCAATTCCACAAGGTGCTGCTACAACTGTGTGGTGTGCGACAAGTCCATTACTTGATAATATTGGTGGTGTCTATTGCGAAAATAATGATATCGCCCCATTATCAAATGGTGCGGATAGCGTTGGATCTTACGGCGTAGAACTTTATGCTCTTGATGAAACAAATTCCAAAAGGTTGTGGGATTTAAGCGAGAAAATGACAGATATATCATTTCAGTTTTCTTAATCAATAACTAACCCTGAAAGGCATTGACAGTCAAACCCGTATTACCAACTATGAGATCTGGGGCGTATTGCAATGCCAACAGAGATAACTATCTTTGGACTAGTAGTAATAATACAAATATGGAACACATTTCAAAATACTTAACACCTGAAATTAAGCTTTCCAGCTATGATGATAAGTTGTTTAAATCGGACTTAATCTTTGAGGACCATATGCTGATTTGGTTTATTTCAGGTGAAACCAAAATAATACAGGCAGATGCTACTTTTTATTTTAAAACGGGTGATATATTTTTAATTCCAAGAAATCTGCTGGCTACCATAATAAATTATCCTAAAAATGGACAGCCACACAAAACTGTAGTAATGCATCTGTCTACAGAACGCCTAAAAAAGTTCTATGAAAAAATTGATGTAAACAAAAAGCAGGTTACCACACAGAAAATATACAGTTTTAACAATCATCCGTTATTAGAAAGTTGCCTGGCCTCGGTAATTCCATATTTTGAACTGGAAGGCAAATTTCCTGAGAACATCGCGTCGCTAAAAATTAGTGAGGCAATAAGTATTTTAAGAGAAATAGATAAAAGCGTGGATAACATTTTGGCCAATTTTGACGAGCCGGGCAAAGTTGATTTAATTAATTTCATGGAGCGAAATTTTATGTTTAATATGCCGATGGAAAAATTAGGTTATTTGACAGGCCGCAGTTTATCTACCTTTAATAGGGATTTTAAAAAACATTTTAATAGTACACCTCAGAAGTGGTTAACCGAAAAGAGGTTAGCATTGGCCTATTATCAATTGTCAGAAAAAAAGAAAAAACCAATGGAAGTTTATCTTGAAGTTGGTTTTGAAGATCTCTCCCATTTTTCCTTTGCCTTTAAAAAGAAATATGGTTTATCTCCTACTCACATATCATCAAAAAATTATAAATAACTACCTGTTATTAAATCATTTAAAATAAAAAATAATAACATCCAAAATGAGGTAACAAAGTCATAAAAGCGTTTTTTATTTTAATTTTATTTTATAACGCTTTCATTACTATATTTGAAGTGTAAAACCTACACCTCTTCATGATCTTGTCCCTGCTTTTTCAAATTCTTATTTCCTGGCTGGTAAGCTGTTGTATACTGCGACTGTTCAACAGAGCATTATCAGTATCAGACAACGAATTTTATCAGGAACCGGTCCTGCTCACTAGTCTTCTTTCTGCTCTTAATATAGATTTCCCGTTAAAAGCAAAGTTAACGACCGGACAGCTATTACATCATATCTTTGGACTATGTTTTGCAACAATTTATTATCTTCTGTGGTATTCTGAATTTGGAGAAATTTCCTGGACAACAAGTATGATTATAGGTTTCATTACCGCCGTAATACGAATTATAAGCTGGATGTTTCTGGCAGAAATCATACCATCAATTTATACTGCCAATTTTAAGGGATATTATCTCCAACTTGTATTTATACACAATATTTTCATCATCCTTGCTTTTTCTGTAGACTGGCTGTTTCATTAATGTTTTTAAAAACATTCTTGTATGAGATGCTGCTTCTTCTAAAATCTCATTTCTTCTGAAAATATTTTTTTTTCATATTTACCATATACCGATCGGTATTTATATTATATTTGTTGTGAATCTTATCAAGTTATGCCGAAATTATGAATACTTCAGAAATCATATTAAACAAAGTAGCTCCCATTTTTAATAAACAAGGGTATGTTGGCACTAGCTTAACTGATATAACAAAGGCCACTGGCCTTACAAAAGGTGCGATTTACTGTAATTTTTCAAACAAAGAAGATTTAGCATTAAAATCATTTCAATTAAATATAAAACTTGCAATAACACCTTTATTCCAACTAGTTACCGCTCAACAAGGGAGTATAAATAAGCTTCATACAATAACAGATTATCAGCGCAGCTATTATGACTTAGTTAAGGACAGAGGCGGATGCCCAATGTTGCGTGCAGGAGTTGATACAAAATTTATCAACCCGTTATTATTTCAGGCAGCACAAAATTTATCTCAAAAATTCACTATTGGTTTAACTACTATTATCACTGAAGGCATTAATAATAATGAAATTCAGCCAAATACGGATCCGGTTCAATATGCGAAAATAATTTTATCCTTAATTGAAGGAAGTTCACTTTTGGCATTTACCCATAATGACCCAACCTATATAAATACCGCAATGGACTTTATAGATAATAGTATAATTCAAAGCATCAGGAAATAAAAAATTTTTAACCCGTCAGATACCGATCGGTATTTGATATAATATATTCGAAAATGGAAAAAGTATTAAAAACAAAAAGAAAAATTAGGTTTCAGGACTGTGATCCTTTTAATCACTTAAACAACTCTAAGTATTTAGAGTATTTTATTAATGCCCGGGAGGATCAAATTGCTGAAAATTATGATCTTGACATATTTAAATATATGAAAGAAACCGGAAATAGCTGGGTTGTTGCCTCTAATCAGATAAGCTATTTAAAACCGGCCTCTACAATGGAAACCGTACTAATTGAGTCGCAGCTGATTCAATATACCCCTAATCTTCTAGTAGTTGAGATGAAAATGTGGAATGAACATGAAACAGAATTAAAAGCAATTCTATGGATAAAATTTATTCCTTACAATGTCCAGACAAAAAAAGCAGCAAATCATTCTGACGATTTGATGCAACTATTTGAATCGGTTGTTTTACCTGTTGATCAACCGATTTTTGAAAATAGATATTTAGAAATTATTCAAAAATTAAAAGCCAAATCATATGCCTAAAATAGAAACAATAGAGCAATTCATAGCAATGGTCGAATCTAACGAACATGATAAAGCCATTGAAAAATTTTATACTACCGATGCTTCCATGCAGGAAAATCAGGCAGAACCGCGGGTAGGAAGAGGTAATCTTGTTGCCAATGAAAAAAATACACTTTTAAAAGTCAAATCCTTAGTATCCAAATGCATTCGTCCGTATTTTGTAAATGGCGATCATGTTGTTATTCAATGGTATTTTCGATTTGAATGGAAAAATGGGACTGTTTCTGAAATTGAAGAAATGGCCTGGCAAAACTGGCAAGGTGAACTTATAAAGTCTGAAAAGTTTTTTTATGATCCTAAGCAATTTATAGGCTTGTAATAGAAAAAACTCCGCAAAAATCAGAACATTTGCGGAGTTTTTTTATTTATAAGTGTTGAATATTTTTTGGAATTCAATCCTACTTTACATCAAACCATAATTTTGTAGTAAGCAGGTCTTTTCCCTGAACAGCTACTGCAGCCTGATAACTATTTCCGTTCAATGACTGCTCTGTGCCGGGATAGAAGAAACGCGAAGGAATCTGTCCGTCCAAAACCGTAGCCGGACCAGCTTTCAACACCGGATAATCAAGTCTTCTCCACTCCACAAAAGCATCAAGACCTTGTCCGTAGAATGCAATCCATTTTTGTGTACCTATTGATTTTGCATAATTTGCAGCATCATATTTTACAGTAGCCTGATTAAGATAATTAGAAATAGTGGCGATATCAATAATACCAAATTGGTTGAACGATGCCGTGATTGCATTTTTGTAAAGCTGTTCTGCGTCTCCGGCAATATAACCGCGGGCAACTGCTTCAGAAAGATTGAACAACGTTTCGGAATAAGAAGCAATTACAGCCGGTGATGACGAGGTCAGGAAATAAGTTCCCGGTTTTGATGTTTTGGCAAAACCCTGACTATTGGCATCACTATTTGATAATCCATTAGCACCACCAACGTATTTCCCTACGCTTGCATCTGATGGTAACTGCGCATAAACAGGTAAACGTGGATCTGATAACTCATTTAACTTATCAACCATTGTTTTCGAAATACGATAATCGTCACGGGTTTCAAACCAGGCTGAGGCCGGATTCTGCTGCGGGGAACTGATGTAGATAAACTTAAAAGTTTCGCTGTTGTTGCTTATTAATCCTGCAGCATCTGTTGTTGCCTCAATCGCAGCCTGCTTCGCTAAAGCAGGTTCTTTGTCCGAAATTCTCAATGCGATGCGCAAACGAAGCGAGTTTACCAGTTTTTTCCATTTTAAAATGTCGCCTTTATAAACCAAATCGCCGGTTACAGTACCATTCGCTGTATTTAGCAAAGATTGGGCTTGTTTCAAATCTTCAAGCAATCCTGTATATACTTCCTTTTGAGTATTATATGCCGGTGTTACTTTTAGACCTGCTTCTTTATAAGGAATACTTCCATAAGCATCTGTCAACAATAAAAATGTCCATGAACGAAGGGTCACTGCAATTCCTTTATAATTTGAATTTGCCTGTTCTTGCGGAAAATTAATAATCGTATTCAAATCCGTAATCAGGGTTGAATATCCAGTATTCCACAAAGAAGTGAAAGACGTGTTAGATACATCGTATCGGTCCGGTTCTGTATATTGGATTTTAGCCCAATGTTGTACAAACAATAAAGACGAGTCAAAGTTATTTGTTGACCCCCAATATAAATCGGCGCCTTGTTTTAATGATCCTGTTAACAGGTAAGGTGCCAATGGTGTTTCGGTTGCGTTTGGATTTTTATTAATATCATCCAAAGTATCGCTGCAAGAGGTCACTGACAATGCAAACAGCGTTATATATACTATTTTTTTTAGCATGATTCTGTGTTTTTAAAATTTAAGATTAACATTAAGGCTAAAATTTCTGGTAGTTGGCAAGGATAAACTTTCCAAACCTTGTGCATTTCCAGTATTAAAAGCGGTTTCAGGATCGATATTTGGCGCGTCTTTGTAAATAAAGAACAGGTTACGACTTGCAGCTGTAATACTTGCTCCCTGAAATCCAAGCTTCTTGGCTAATTTCTTATCCAAATTGTAAGTAAGTTTTACTTCTCTTAGTTTTACAAAAGTTGAACTGTAAATATAGGCTTCACTAATATTGTACGGCGCTTTGTAATATTCCTGTGCACTCAGAACTGAAGTGTTTGGAGTTCCATCAGCGTATACTCCGTTAAAGATCATTCCATCATCATATACTACTGCTCCACCCGGGGCAGTTGCACCAGCTGGCAACAAGGTTTTCGTAGTACCAGCCAAATAGTAATTTAATCCGCCATTAGCAGCATCACGACCAGGAAGAGTTTCAGCTAGTACACCTGTATAAATTCCTGTTCTGTTTGTTCCTGAAAAAAGCTCTCCTCCTACACTCGCATCAATAAGGAACGAAAATTCAAGATTTTTATAAGTCAATGTGTTGGTTACGCCCGCTAAATAATCCGGAGTGTAATGCCCTAATACTTTCTTTTGTGGATCGGCCTTAGGCAATCCATTCGCTCCTACCACTATATTTCCATTTGCATCACGCTCATAAGCCGTACCGTAAAGTGCACCGTAAGCTTGTCCTACAGATGCCAATACATCTACACCTCCCGAAGAACCAATGGTGTAATTTTGAATCTGTTTATCGTAATCCAAAATCTCTACTTTGCTTATATTCTTCGAATAATTTACCCCTACATTCCATTTGAAATTTTCAGTTTGAACAGGGTTTCCATCCAATTGAATTTCTATACCATGGTTGTTTATTTTACCTGCATTGATTAATTGCGAAGTATAACCACTCGAAGCAGTTGTTTTTATCTCCAGAATCTGGTCAAAACTATCTGTGTTATAATATGCAGCATCAAAATGCAGCCTGTTTTTCCAGAACGAAGCTTCTAAACCAACTTCGGTAGAACGGGTTGTTTCTGGTTTTAAGTTCTCGTTAAGTTTCTTTTGCGAAGAAGTTTGAATTGGATTTCCGTCAAATGCAGTTTGAAAATTGTAAACTGTAGACAATTGATACGGATCTGCATCATTACCTACTTCAGACCAACCACCACGTACTTTTAAGAAATCGAGCGTATTGCTTTTCAGCTTCAGGGCATCCGATAATACTAAACTACCACTAATTGATGGATAGAAATAAGAACGGTTACTGCTTGGCAATGTCGATGACCAGTCATTACGGGCAGTCACGTTTAAAAATGCATAATTTTTATAGCCCAATTGTGCTGAAGCATAGGCACTGTATACTCTTAATCTTGCTAATGAATTTGACGAAGTTAACGGATCTCGCGAATTGGTCAATGTATATAGATCAGGCACAGCCAAACGTGGTGCTTTTTGGTAATTGTTTGCATCGCTATGGTTACGCACATTGAAACCGGCAAGAGCATCCAGACTAAAATCATCATTTAGTTTTTTGGTATAAGTAAAAATACCTTCTGTGTTTTGCTCGTTTACTGTGTAAGCATCTTCAGCATAAGAACCGAAAGGAGTTCCATTTGTACCATACTTAATCTCATACTTTCTGCGATCGTTATAATAATCAACTCCCGTACGGAATCTAAAATTAAGTCCGTCGAAAATCTTTGCATCCAAATGGATATCCCCTATTAAACGATTACGTTGTTGGCTGGTAGTATTATAATAGGCATTCCAATATGGATTGCTGTAATAGCTGTTGTTCCAGTTAACATCTCTATTATTTTGAAGCTGATTGATATCTACCTGACGTCCGAACCAAAGAAACTGTAACATTACACCGGCAGCACGGTTACCTGATGGGCCACCCGGCAAGGCCGGAGCATTGGTCACAATATAGTTGGCTGTTACACCCACTTTTATATTTTCTGTTAATTGATAATTAGAATTAACCGTAAAGTTTGTTTTGTTTACTTCACTGTTAGGCACCGTTCCTAATTGTTTTTGATTATTTACTCCTAAACGAAAATCTGATTTTTCATCTGATTTGGCCACAGAAATGCTATTATCATAGGTAAGACCAGTGTTAAAGAAGTCTTTCACATTATCAGGATGGGCAACAAATGGTACAGCCTGACCATTTGAATAAAATTGAGGAATAAGTCGTCCGTCCAGTTTAGGTCCCCAGCTTTCATCAACTCCATCATTAACTCCGCCTCCTTTACCATCTACATAGCTGAACTTTCCGTTTGATCCTTGTCCAAATGAATTTTGAAAATCAGGTAAAGTGGTAACCTGAGAAACAGTTATACCCGTACTGAAGCTTATACCCAATCCTTTTTGACCTTTTCCTGATTTTGTAGTTATAAGAACAACTCCATGTGCAGCACGTGATCCGTATAGAGCAGCCGCGTTAGGCCCCTTCAGCACAGTTAATGTTTCGATATCCTGAGGATTTAAATCGGCAATCGCATTTTTGAAATCGCGGGTTGCGCCACCAAAGTTCAACTGTGAATTGTCTACCGGAATTCCATCCACCACAAATAATGGCTGGTTATTTCCGGCTATTGAGGTTTCACCACGAATAACAATACGTGAAGATCCCATATCCCCCTGTGAATTGGTGATACGTACTCCTGCTAATTTACCCGTAAGGCTATTCAAAAAATTCGTTTCTTTTGTTTCTCCCAACTCCTTACCTTTTAAGGACTGGGTAGTATATCCTAAAGATTTCTTTTCTTTTGTAATACCTAATGCGGTAACTACCACTTCTGACAACACGTTCTGTTCTTCAGAAAGAGAAATCACAACTGCATTTTTATCCACGACAACTTCCGTCTTTTTATAACCTAAATAACTAACTATTAAAGTATAAGGGAATTTTTGCCCTGTTTGGAAATAAAACTTTCCATCCAAATCTGTTACAACTCCGTGTGTAGTACCTTTAATATTTACCGAGGCACCGATAACAGGCTCCTTTGTAATAGCATCGATTACTGTTCCGTCGAGTCTGGACTGGATTAACGGTTTGGTTTGCTGAGCTTTAATTCCGATGGAAATCAACAAAAAACATAACCAGACATATCTATTTAATTTTTTTTTCATTACTTTGTTTTGGTTTAATAAATAAGGTGAGCCGAAAACGGATTTACTCCACTCTCGCTTTCCTTATAGAGATGAACAATTTCTTTAAACTTCACCATTTCTGCTGCAACAGAAATGGTTTTTTCTTATCTACACATTCGTCTTTTCATTTTTATTTTATTTTGGATTATTATTATTATTATTTGAATGATTTTATAAGAATTCTAGCCAAAATTAAAGATGAATTCTTAAACCCTACTAATTTGATAGAACAAAAGTATATTAAAAATAATAACCCCAAAAGTTTAATTGTTTTTTTTTGCAAAAAAAATGTTAACTAAAATTTTAGTGAATTTTAAATTACTACAAACAAGGCAGTTAATACTTCATGTATTTTCTACTCGATGTAAGAATTTTACCAATACGCTGAATATAAACTAGAAGAGGTAAGCCCATTATTATTAAAATTTAACCGCAAAGTGCGCAAAGTATTTTTTTTGGTGTGTTTACAGTTGGGATTTATTAAGTTCGCAAAGCTTTGCGAACTCTCTGTTTGTAAACAAAATCACAAAAAAAATACTTTGCGCACTTTGCGGTTAAAAAACTTTGCGGTTAAATCTTTATCGCTAATGCTGATTAAAAACGCTTCCTAAATGCTCTTCCATTACAAAATACGGATCATGTGTCTGCGTCACAGAACGTATATGAATTAGACTAGTCTTACTCATCATTCTAAGCATTTGTCGACGTTCGCATTTAACAATTTTGCCATTCTCTTCTCGTTGTCCGGCTACAAAAGCACTTCGTCCATGGGCACATAAATGATTATTAACAAAAATAACATCTCCGGAATTCGGAATGTATTCACTGTTGATGAGTTCCTTCGCTTCATTCCAAAATTCTGTCAGGTTATAAAGGGCTTCAGGAGTTTGTCCGGCATTTTCGTTGAATATTTGTTCGGCAGCGTCAAAACGAATAAAAGGAAGTTCTCTGTTTCCATATAAAACAGAAGCGGTTGGACCAAGAACGGTTTGGTCCTCATCATAATTAGCATCTTTAGGGCACTGATAAATAGGATCAAATAATTTTTCCATAGTTGCATTTATTGCTCCATGCGAACGAATTGAATATAAAGTTGAGGGAACTCTTTCTTCATTTCTTAAATATAGAAAACTTAAAAAATCAGCCTGATTGCTTAAAAAAGCATCTTCAGTATGTACGTATAAATCCGTTTTAGATCCAGATCCTGTTTGTGTAGCGGCCATTTTTTCGTCCGGAATTACGGCGTGCAAAAGCCCTCCGCCTTTTCTTTGTGCATAATATTGAACCGGTTTTGAAGGTACTGCGCCATGAAGGAGCGAACATATAAACCCATATTTATTCAACTTTGCGTAATCAGCGTCTTGCCAGTTTGGAGGCGTTGGTCCTAAATCTTCCTGATCAACCTCTAAAAGACCCTGAAAAACAATGGCCCCATATTGATTTGCCGAAAAATCAGTACCAAACTGACTTAAAATTCTGCTGATACGTTCCGGAAGTAATTGAAAGGCGTGAAGATGGAGTGCTGCTATATATTCGGGATTTTCATAATGGTCAAAAGCTTTTACCAAAAGATTCCCAACATTTGATAAAATATTCCTTTCCTGCGGCGTTACTTCTACAATTACTGGGTTTGTAGGAATTTTAAAATTAAAACTTGTTTTAACAGGCATTTCGTCTGCAATAATGGATTGTGATTTCATTTTTTCAATTCATTTATAGTTATTAATAGACAAGGGTTATAAATTTTACAATTAATTAATATTCAATTAAATACATAATAAAATAGATATGTATATATTTTTTATGTACGGACATTCGTATATTTTTTTTCGCATTTATTTTTTTTATTGAGATTTAGTTATACATTTGTCAAACACTATTCTTATTTATTCTAAATAATAATTACTTACAAATATATCTGTATTTACTTTAAATAAAAAAGAATTTTCTTAAAAAATTTCCAAAAAAAAATGAAAATCAAGACTAAGTCCAGTAAAATCAAGGAATCAGATTACTCTGATAAACAAAATAAAATTTCGAAGAATATTCGTAAAAGAAGAAGTATCTACGCTAATGAGTTTATCAAAAAAGAAATACCTCAAAAACTACTCGAAGAGATTCTAATTAATGCTACGTGGGCTCCAAATCATAAAATGACAGAGCCATGGAGGTTCATTGTTTTTAAAGGAAAATATCTTCAGGAATATGGCGACTATATGGGGCATTATTACAAAGATTTTTATAATGAATTGTCATATGAAGCTCAAAACGAGAAGCTCAACTACCTCAAAAATTATCCGTCAAACGCAGCCTGCTTAATTGGTGTCATCATGGTGCGAAATACCAAAATCAATTTGCCGGAATGGGAAGAAATCGCAGCAGTTTCTTCGGCTGTGCAAAATATTGCCCTTACCTGCACCGCTCATAAAATTGGCAGTTATTGGAGTACAAAACCAGTCGCCATCGATTATGTAGCGCAATTTGGCCTGGCAGAAAATGAAAAATCATTGGGGCTTCTTTATCTGGGTTATTATCCTGAAGACTTAAAATCATCCACAAAAAAGAGAACTCCCTTATCTAAAAAAGTCCTTTATCTCGAATAATAATAACTAAACCCTAAATATTTTTTTATGAATAATACCACACTAATCAAAGAAGAAGTGTTTGACAAAGCACTCTTGCAGGACCAGAATTTTTACAAAGACCTATTCCACCAAAATTCCGGCACCGAATATGCTGAGGCAGTAAAATTAGCACAGGAACGTGTCTCCAATTTCCTAAAAAACAACCGTAAACCATTTAGCGGAATCAGACCGGATGAGATGAAATCTAAAATTGAAGCAATAGATTTCGAATCACCACTACCCGACTACGAAAGTCTGCTTAACGAAGTCGATGAAATTTATGTAAAACATGCTACTGCCTATCATCTACCTGAATATATTGCCCACTTAAATTGCCCTGTTGTAATACCAGCTTTGGCAGCAGAAGTTTTGATAAGTGCCATCAATTCTTCCCAGGATACTTATGATCAAAGTGCAGGCGGAACCTTTATGGAACGCAAGCTAATCGATTGGACAAGTGAGCAAATTGGATACAAAAATGGGGACGGTATTTTTACTGCCGGCGGTTCTCAAAGTAATTTAATGGGATTGCTCCTGGCCAGAGATTACTATTCATTGGAATATCAAAAATGGAATATTAAATTGGACGGGCTTCCTCCTGATGCTTCTAAATTCAGAGTTTTTGTTTCGGATAAAGCACATTTCAGCAATCATAAAAATGCCTGGATTTTAGGTCTTGGTGAACAAGCCATTGTACATGTTGGTGTCGACCAGAGATACCGTATGGATACTGAAAAACTGGAAAAAGCAATTGCTCAGGAAATCGAGAAAGGAAATATCCCAATCGCTATTACAGCAACTGCAGGTACTACAGATTTTGGAAATGTTGATCCACTGCAAGCTATCGCTGCTATTGCCAATCGCAACAACTTATGGCTTCATGTCGATGCAGCTTACGGTTGTGGATTATTGTTGACCGAAAAACACAGACATCTTCTAAACGGAATTGAACTTGCCGATTCTGTAACTATCGACTATCACAAATCATTTTTTCAACCTATAAGCAGCAGTGCTTTTATTGTAAAAAACAAACTTCATCTGAATATTATCAAGCATCACGCTGATTATTTAAATCCGAAAGAGCAGAATTACGACGCACTTCCGGCTCAGATTAATAAATCGATTATTCAGAGTACACGTCGTTTTGACGCACTAAAACTTTGGTTTACACTTCGTTATATGGGGAAAGAAAAGCTGGGACAATTTACGGATACAATAATCGAAACTACTCAAAAAACAGCTGCTTATCTTGAAGCTGATGAAAATTTTGAGCTTCTATGCCACTCAGACATGGGCGTTCTGGTATTCCGTTATCTTGATGGTCCGATCGAATCCAACTCTTGCGAAGTCAATCAATACATCAAGGAAAAACTCTTTTTTAGTGGAGAAGTTCTTGTTGCCAGCACCAAAGTAAATGGAGAATTCTATTTGAAATTCACCATTTTCAATCCTCTTACCACTCTTAATGACATCAAAAATATTCTTAACCTCATAAAACAAAATGGAAATGAATACCACAGACTTAACTAATTTTCATCAGCTTGCAGAACAGGTGAATTTTAAATCACTGCTAAATTGTTATTGCCGTGAATTCAGCAACTGGAGCCGTTACGAAGGCATTCCGAAATACGATCAGACACTTGCTGATTTTATGCAGACTATTGATCACAGCTCTTTTCTTAGGTTTGATTTTACTACTATTGGTCAGGAAGTTTTTGCTCCGCTGACTTATTTTTCAGAAAGCGGCGTTAATTCTTTCAGTTTTCCCGTTGTGTCACGTGATATTGCAACTGATGAATTCAAAGCAATTAATCCTATGGAATTTACGGAACTTGTTGCTGTTTATTCTAAAGCAGAATATCCTGAAATCGATGCTGTTTCTACGCAAAAACGTATGGAAAACAGTATTGAGAATTTGGCCTTATACCTTGAACATTATAAAAATAGTGAGCACTCCGCCAATAATGCTGAACAAACCTTTATAGAATCTGAACAATCTTTGATTTTGGGACATAGTGTTCATCCATTGCCAAAAAGCAGAGAAGGTTTTACCAAAAAAGAATTGCTTCAATATTCGCCTGAAACTTCTGGTAAATTTCCCTTGCATTTTTTCCTTATTCATCCTGAAAATGTAATAGAAAAAAGTGCAGAAGACTATTTAATGGCAGACTATCTGAAAAAAGAAATTTTAAAATATACAGATAAAAACGCCAAAGAATTACTGGATTTTTATCCCCAATATAAAGTAGTTCCGACACATCCGTGGGAAGCCAATTATTTACTGAATTTGCCAGAAGTAAAAGAAATGCAATCGAAGCAGCTTCTTTTTAGTTTGGGACAATTTGGACCTGCGTATACAGCAACTTCATCTGTTCGTACGGTTTATAATGCTGAAAGCGAATGGATGTACAAATTCTCTTTGCACGTAAAAATCACCAACTCATTTCGTGTTAATTATTTACATGAATTGAATCGTGGCTATGATGCGGCACAACTCATGAAAACAGATTGGGGAAAAGGAATTCAGAAAGATTATCCTCAAGTTCAGCTTATAACGGACCCTGCTTTTATTGCCGTTATTTATAATGATAAAATTATTGATGGTTTTAGTACAAGTGTGCGACAAAATCCTTTTCAAGGAGCCAATGCCAGAAAAAATGTAACGATGGTGGCATCACTTTGTCAGGACGGAATTCTGGGCGAAACACCGAGAATCGTCAATCTGATCAATGAAGCAGCCAAAAGACAAGATGCTTCTGTGGCCGAAACTGCACTTTCATGGTTCAGGCAGTATTTGAATATTACCATTACTCCTTTGGTTGGCATTTTTAATAAATACGGCTTCGGATCTGAGTTTCATCAACAAAATATGCTGGTTGAATTTGACGAGAATCTTTTCCCTTCAAAACTTTATTTCAGAGACAATCAGGGGTATTTTTTCCGTCAGGGAAAAGTAGAAGAACTGGAACGTTTGATTTCTGATTTTGGAAAAGAAAGCAGATCTTTTATCGCCGAAAAGAGAATTATTGATTTCTGGGGCTATTATTTGTTGGTAAACCACTTGTTTGGAGTAGTTAATATCCTCGGAAAAAACAAATTGGCCGATGAAACCGTACTTCTTAACCTGATATACGAAGCCTTAAAAAAAGAAGAAGATTTAGATACTACAGGTTTGGTTTCACATTTTACCAACAATGTAAAATTGGTCGTAAAAGGAAATCTATTAACTAGCTTAAACAATATGGACGAAGCCAGTGCGCCGAGAACAAATCCAGCGGTTTACAAAACTTTCCCAAATCCTTTAAACAAACACTTTTTCTCTAAAAAACTGATTAATCCACAAGAAAACACTACTGTTTTCAGTCGCTTTTTTGAGAAAGAAAATGTGACGATAATATTGCGCCCGGTTGATATTGATAAAGATTTGGAGATGCTTCACGAATGGTTTCATCGTGAACATGCCTTGAAAATCTGGCAAATGAACTGGCCAATTCGTGAATTGGAAGCCTATTACAGAATGCTGAGTCCGGGAGATAATTCCCATAGTTTTATTGGTGAAGCAAATGGAGTTCCGACTTTTAATATCGAAGTTTATTGGGCAAGCCGTGATATAGTGGGAGAATATTATGAAGTTCTGCCATCTGATTATGGAACACATCAATTTATCGCTCCAATCGATCCTAAATTAAAATACGGTTCGCCGGCAACACAATCTATGATGGATTTTGTTTTGGCTGAGCCAAAGGTTGGCAAAATGGTTGGCGAAGGTTCTATAGATTCGATTGCATCCATGATGAACAAGGCTCACGTAGGTTTTAAAATCGAAAAAGTAATCGAAATGCCACACAAAAAAGCCAATCTAAACTTCTGTTACAGAGAATGGTATTGGGCAAAATTTCCTGCTGCCAAAGATTTTCAAAATAATACAGTTTCAGCACCTCAGGTTTAATCCATAAAAAAATAACAATGAGTACAGAAAAAATATATTCGATAATAGGCATCGGAATTGGTCCTTTCAATCTTGGGCTTGCAGCTCTTATCGAACCTGTTGAAGAATTATCAGCATTGTTTTTTGATCAGTCAGAAAACTTTGACTGGCATCCAGGTCTTATGCTGAATAATGCAACACTTCAGGTGCCTTTTTTAGGAGATTTGGTCACAATGGCTGATCCCACAAATAAATACAGCTTCTTAAATTACATCAAAGAAAGCGGTAGATTGTATAAATTTTACATTCGTGAAAACTTCTTTATTTACAGAAGAGAGTATAATGAATATTGCAAATGGGTCGCTGCTCAGTTGTCAAATTGCAGGTTCTCACATAAAGTTGTTTCGATCGATCATGTTGATTATGTTTATAAAATAATCGTCATGAACACTCAGACTTGTATAACAGCTACTTATTATGCTCATAAAATTGTTTTGGGTACAGGAACTTCGCCACATATTCCGGAATTTATTGACCAGGAAGTGTTACATAATGTAATTCATGCTTCGAAATATTTGTATTTCAAATCACGTATTCGCAAAAATGCATCGGTCACTATTATCGGTTCCGGACAAAGTGCAGCAGAAGTTTTTCGTGATCTTTTACCTGAAACTGAAAACGGGCTACAATTAAAATGGTTTACCCGTTCTTCTCATTTTTTTCCACTTGATAATAAATCAAAATTAACTTTGGAATTGACTTCTCCCGAATATGTAGATCATTTTCATAGTCTTTCTGCTGAAAAACGTCAGCAACTTCTGGCCAGACAACACGGACTCTATAAAGGGATCGATCAGGAATTAATTAACGAAATTTTCGATAGTTTGTACGAAATGAGCTTAGAAGACAAAGCGCTGAATGTAGAATTACGTTCAAATATGCGTCTGGTTTCTGTTAATCAGGAAGCCGACGGATCTTATAACCTAGATTTTGTACATACTGAATTGGATCAGCCTTTCGATGATCAAACCGATTATGTAATTCTGGCAACAGGCTATAAATACAAAGAACCGGCAATTCTTTCGGGAATTGAGAGCAAAATCAATCGTCTGGAAAATGGTTTGTTTAATGTAAATCGCAATTATACGATTGACAAAAATGGCACGGATATTTTTGTTCAGAATGCCGAATTACACACGCACGGACTCTCTACTCCTGACTTAGGAATGGGCGCTTACAGAAATTCATTTATTATAAATCAATTGGCAAATCGTGAAGTTTATAAGGTCGAAAAACGAATTGCTTTTCAACAATTTGGTGTGCAAAAAGCAACATCAGCATTGGTTGAAAATGATGTTCTGGAATTAATAAATGAGCAATTAAATAATTAAAAAATGACAACCTCAGAAAATATATTCAAAGACGCACAGCATCTTAATTCTCCTATTTGGGATAAAGTAAATCGAAGCTTGCTCGCCAAAAGCATCTCTGAATTGATGCGCGAAGATGTGGCAAAACCTCAAATAATTAGCCGAGAAGAAGATGGTTTGACCCATTTTATTTTAGAAACCGACAAAGAAAATATTTGTTACCATTTTTCAGCTTATCCAAGATTTCTAAACTACTGGCATATTGTCAAAGAAAGCATTTATAAAATTGAAGATGAAGTAAAATCAGATCAGGTTGATGTACCAAATTTCTTTCTGGAACTTCAGGAAACTTTCGGAATTAATTCTTTCACTCTCGCCCATTATATTGAGGAATTGCTTCACACTTTATATGCTGATGCTTTTATTCATTCAAAACGCCGCTTATCCGCAGCAAAATTGGCAAATGCTGATTTTCAAACTATAGAACACAGTCTCGACGGTCATCCGTGGGTAATTGTAAACAAGGGGCGAATTGGTTTTGACTCTGAAGATTATGAAAATTACACGCCGGAATCCGGTCAAAAAACCCGTTTGGTTTGGATTGCTGCTCATAAAAAAAGAGCCACTTTACGTCTGCAAGAAGATATGAGCGATCATACTTTCTATGAAAATGAAATTGGTGCCGAAAAAATAGCCGTTTTCAAAAACAAACTCATTCAGTCAAAGGTAAATCCCGATGATTATATTTTTATTCCCGTGCATTTATGGCAATGGCAGAATAAACTGGTTATGCAATTTGCTAATGATATTGCGTCTAAACATCTTATTCCATTGGAATTAACAGAAGATATTTACAGTCCGCAACAAAGTATCCGTACTTTTTTCAATCAGAGCAAACCTCATAAACATTACGTAAAAACGTCAATGTCTATCTTAAACACAAGCCATATCCGAGGATTGTGTCCGAGACAATTGTCAGTGGCGCCACGTCTTACGGGTTATCTTAAAGATATTCTTAAAAAAGATCTTCATTTGCAAAAAATGGGGGTAATTCTTTTAGGTGAAATGGTTTCGGTTACCTATACACATCCCAATTACAGTAAAATTGTAAATCCTCCCTATCAATACAATGAGTATTTGGGTGCAATGTGGCGCGAGAGTCCGATAAATTTTCTAAAGCACGGAGAAAATTTGATGACCATGGCAGCATTGCTTTATGTTGACGATCATGGCAAAAGTTTGGTGGAAGAACTAATCGAGAAATCCGGACTTTCGACAGAACAATGGTTAAAAGCCTATATGACAGCCTATCTTAAACCGGTACTTCAAATTTATTATCAACATTCATTATGCATCGATCCGCACGGCCAAAATGTGATTCTTATACTTAAGGATTACGTTCCAACTCGTATTGCCTTGCAGGACTTTGTGGGCGATATTTTAATTAATGAAGAAGGAAAGAAAAAGCTTCCACAGGAATTTATCGAAAACATGTTTGTAGCTTCTCCAAACCCTGAAAATGCGCCGTTAACGATACTTATTGCCGTTTTCGATGCTTTTTTCAGATACCTGAGCGATGTATTAATTACAACTGCCAACTATTCAGAAACTTCTTTTTGGAATTGTGTTCATGATATTATTTTAGAATATCAACAAGAACATCCGGAACTTCAGGATATGTTTGATAAATACAATTTATTTATTCCTGAATTTAAACGTCTTATTTTCAATAGTCGCCGTTTATATAATGGTTACGAAGAAACGGCTGGTTTTCCGCACATGAAAAAAAGTGGTTTTATTCCGAATCCGTTACATCAATTGATTCATGAAGAAGTACTAACCGAAAAAGAAAACTAATGAAAGAAGCTATTTTAAAAACCCGCTCCTTCTTTGGTCTTCTAAGGCGTTCACTTGCAGGAACTGAAAGCAATTTTACTTCTGGAAGCATAAATAAAACAATCATTTTGCTGTCAGTGCCAATGGTTGCTGAACTTTTGATGGAATCATTATTTGTATGTTCCAATCTTTTCTTTGTGAGCACATTGGGGACAAACGCAATCTCTATTGCCGGAGCTACAACTACTTTTATTACGTTTTGTTATTCCGTTTCAATAGGTCTTGGAATTGCGGCATCGGCAATGATTTCGAGAAGAATTGGAGAGAAAAAATTCAAAGCAGCAGGCCAGACTACAATGCAGGTAATTTACATAACAGTACCAATTGCAGCACTTATAAGTATCGTTTGTTCTATTTGGGCCACCGATATTATGAGTGCCATGGGACTTTCTGATGCAATGGTTCAGGAAGGAACCTCTTACGGAATTGTCATGTTTGCGTCAAGCGGATTTTTAATTCTCCGCATCGTAATCAACGGAATCTTTCGTGGCGCGGGCGACGCTTCTACAGCTATGAGAATACTCTGGCTTTCGAATGCCATAAACATTGCATTATGTCCGGTCTTCATTTTTGGTTTCGGGCCCATTCCGGCTTACGGTTTACTGGGAGTTGGATTAGCGACATTAATTGCCAGGGTGATCGGTGTGCTTTATCAGGCGTGGTATCTGGTAAGAGGAAAAACGGTGTTAAAAATAGGATTAGCACAGTTAGCATTCAATCTGGCAATTTTCAAAAGAGTGGTAAAACTCGCTTTTGGCGGAACGGTTCAGTTTATCATTCCTGCTTCAAGTTGGGTTTTTATGATCAAAATTATGTCTCATTTTGGCGAAAGTGCTCTCGCAGGATATATTCTGGCGCAACGCGTAACGTCTATCGCCACAATGCCTGCCTGGGGTCTTGGGAATGCAGCAGGAATTTTAACCGGACAAAATCTTGGAGCAAAACAACCCGAAAGAGCCGAAAAATCGGTTTGGAGAGCAGGAATGCTAAATATGGGGTTTCTTGTTTTAATTGGCGTCTGCTGGATTTTCCTTGCAGTTCCTGTTGTCAAAATCTTTACCGATATCCCTGAAGTTATCTCTTTTAGTACGATGTATATCCATCTCATTTCTATAGCCTATATCCTTCTTGGTTATACAATGGTTATTTCAAGAGCGCTCAATGCAGCAGGTGAAGTAAAAGTCGTTACCTGGCTGTATATCCTAATGTTTTACATTGTTCAGATTCCGCTGGCTTATACCTTAGGAATCTCTTTTGAACTGGGATCAAATGGTGTTTTTACAGCCATCCTTGTTTCGGAAATTGTACTGGCAGTGGCCTGTATTATTGTCTTCCGAAAAGGAAAATGGAAGCATACCAGGGTTTAATAAAAAAAACAATTATTCAGGCAATTTTGTTTCACGCAGATTTAAAAAAAGATTTAAGCATATTTATTTTGATATAATCATCTGCGTACATCTGCCTAAATCTTTTGAAATCTGCGTGAAAAAATTAACAGACAGAAAAATAAATTAATTTAAATAATAATAATAATAAGATGAATACAATAGAACAATTACACGGCGTATTTTCAAGAGCTTTTGAAATTCCTGTTGAAGCAGTAAACGACCAATTAGAATATCAGGCTATTGCCGAATGGGATTCTATGAGCCATTTGGTACTGATAGAAGAACTGGAAAGCACTTATAAAATTTCTATAGAAATGGAAGATATCCTGGAAATGGGAAGCGTAACAAAAATCAAAGATATTCTTAAAAAATACGGATTTGAAATTAATTAGAATAGACCTAAACCTATGGAACTATACAATTTAATCAGGAAAAACGAAAAACTGACCTTTACAGATTCCAGTACAGGACTTTCAAAATCTATTGCAGAAATGCATCAGTCTTTGGAAATTGAAAACCTGCGTTCTGTGGTTTTTATTTACAATGATAATCAGTTACCGGCAATCGAAACGCTATTGAACTTTTATCAAAGCAGGTACACAATTGCGCTGTTGGGAATGGGTCTACTGGAAGATTTTAAGGAGAATTTAGAGCAAAAATATACTCCTTATTACATCTACGATCCGACTCGTATTGAAATAGAGGGTTATACAGCTGTGAATGTTTCAGACACGATTGTATTGTTTAAGCGAAATGTAAATTTAGTTTATCCGATACATCCAAAAACCAAACTTATGCTGAGTACTTCGGGAACAACGGGGTCACCAAAATTTGTCAGGCTTTCTGATGAAAATCTGGTACAAAATGCGAAGTCTATTATGGAATATATGCCGATTCGAGCAGATGATGTTGTGCCTTTAAATGTGCCGATTAATTTTGTGTACGGCTTATCTATTTTTACGACAAATTGCATCAAAGCCAATCAGATTGTTTGTACAGATAAAGACGCTTTTCAGAAAGAATTCTGGGCCGATTTTAAGAAATATGGATACTCTACCTTAGGTGGAGTTCCTTATTTTTATGAGATGTTGTACAGTATTGGTTTTTTCAAAAAAGATCATCCTTCACTTCGATATCTTACGCATACAGGCGGAATGCTGAATCATAAATTAATTGAAGCTATTTCGGATTTCAGTGAAAAATTCGGAAAACAATTCTTTGCTCAATATGGTCAAACAGAAGCTTGTGGCCGAATGGCATATTTACCTCCAAAAGATTTACTTAGAAAAGGAACTTCAATTGGTTTACCGGTAAAAAACGGAAGCTTCGAAATCGACAATGAAACAGATGAACTAATTTATACTGGTCCAAATGTATTTGGAGGCTATGCCAATATTAGAGGTGATCTTCAGTTTTTTGAACAGGAGGAAAAACTCCATACAGGAGACAAAGCCAGGAAAGATGATGAAGGTTACTACTATATTGTAGGCAGAATAAAACGAATTGTAAAATTATTTGGTGTACGACTCAATCTCGATGAAACAGAGCTGCTTCTGAAAGATGCTTTGGGTGGACAAACCTTTATATGTTTAGGAATAAACGATAAACATTTAGCCGTTATGTACACGGATAAAAACTTAAACAAAGAGTTAATTCTGAAAGTTTTAAAAGCAAAACTGAATCTTCATGCCAATTCGTTAAAAGTGATGTTTATAGAAGATGTGCCGCTTACGCCAAACGGAAAAGTAAATTATCCGTTGCTTAAAGAAGCTTTAGAAATAGAGATTTTAGTGAAATAAACTTTATTCTACCAAATAAAAAAATCACCTCTATTTAAATATAGAGGTGATTTTTACTTTTAATTTGAAGCGAATTTTAGAATTTGAAAGTCAAATTTACTAAGAAATTTGCTGGTGGTTGAGGCGCACCCCAGGAACTCCAGTATTTTTCATTGGTAAGGTTATTCAACTTAACTCCCACTCTCCAGTTTGATTGCTCATAAAATACAGTTTGATTAAAAATCGTGTAGGATGGAATATAAAAAGTATTCGCAGTCGACATATAACTTTTATCTACATAATTAGCTCCAACTCCAATACCGAATCCTTTTAAAACATTTTGAAATTTATAAGAAGCCCAAAAGTTGACTACATCTTCTGGTGCATCTTGCGCTTTATTACCTTCAATCGCTTTGTTGGCCTCACTTGTTTTTACGATACGATTATCATTATAAGCATATCCGGCCGTAATATCTAAACCAGGAAGCGGGTGAGCTAAAAATTCAAACTCAACACCTTTACTTACCTGTTTTCCATCTTGTTGGTAAACTAAATCAGCTTGTCTTATTACAGCGTTATCATTCGTAATTTTATAATAACTAACTGTTGCACTTATTTTTTTATTAAACAATTCCGTTTTTACACCTGCCTCATATTGATTTGCGTAAAGCGGATCTAATATTAACTGCTCGCCACTTGGTTGCTGAACCGGTGCTAAATTCTGAAATCCGTTCATATAATTTCCGAATATGGAAACCTGATCTTTAACAACCTGATATACCACTCCCAGTTTTGGTGACAAGGAGTTTTGGCTATAGCCCGGTACTGTTCCGCTTTCTTTTCTGTCAAAATTATCTAAACGTAAACTTGCCATTGCGAACAGTCTGTCTGCAACGCCTAATACATAAGAGGCATAACCGCTAAAAGTATATTCATCTCTTCCTGCTCTAATAACTGGTGCCAACAATACTTTATCTATTTCGTTTCTTCTCACCGGAGCAAAATTGGTTGTAACATCAATTGTTCTGAATGGTGCCGTAGGTGTTGGTGTTGACGAAAATGTATCCGTATAATATCTGTAATTAGCACCCACTACTATCTTATGTTTTAAAATTCCTGTCGAAAATTCCCCATTAATATTCTCCTGAACATTAGTATAATTACTTGAAATAGGCCCAAAAACCGTTGCACGTATAGTAGCCGTAGTAGGCGAAGTCCAGGTTGGTAAAACCTGATAACTGTAATCCAGATCTTCATTTACATAAGAGAATAAAGTAGTTGATTTCCAATGATCTGATATTTCATACTCTGCCTGAACGAATGCTTTTGATGAAGAAGATTTTGCATCAGCATCATCATGTACCAATGATTTTTTATAATCTAATTTTATATCTCCCGGATTAGTAATTCCAGACGCGGTAGTAACAGTTGGGAATAAGGGTTTGGTATTATTCACCTTAAATAATTCGGCATCTATATTGAAAGTCAATTTTTCACTTGCTTTAAAAGTAATACTTGGAGTAAAAGATACTGTTTTATTAAAACCGTAATCTAAAAAGCTTTTTTCATTATTAACTGCCGCATTAAGTCTAAAAAGAACTTTTTTATCTTTAGTCAAGGGTGTATTGATATCAACTGTAAGTCGGTTTAGTCCAAAACTTCCACCTGTATACGAAATTTCTGTAGCTGATGTTTCAAAAGGTTTTTTAGTAACCAGATTGACAACTCCTCCAAAAGAAGAAGCAGACGATCCAAACAAAGTTCCTGAAGGTCCTTTTAGCACTTCAATTCGCTCTACGTTTGCAATACCAACAGTTGATCTTCCTGATAATGTTTCCATTCCGTTTCGGGAATTTATTCCCACAGTGAAACCTCTAAAAATAACTGCAAATCCGCCTGAAGGATAATTAAGTGGTACAACTCCCGGTGCGTTTCTTATAGCGCCCGCTGCATCAATTACAATTTGTTCCTGAATTAGTTCTTTGTGTATAACATTATAAACCTGTGGATTTTCTATGTTTTTAAGCGGCATTCTGGCAACATATTGTGTTTTTTTGGAAAGAAGGCTCTTTCTGTTACTAATAACAACTTCCTGCAGCTCTTTATTAGAAACGCTCAATTGTTCATTAACTACAGTCGTTTTATTAATTTCAATCATAACCTGCTTTTCCAAAGTTTCATAACCAGCCAGAGCGATTTGTAAGGTGTAGTTGTTTTCCCTTACTCTGCTGATTTCAAAATTTCCATCTTCATCTGTAGTAGTTCCATATTTTGAATTTTTAAGTATAATATTTACATCTGATGCAGGTTTCCCATCAGAAGTGTTGATATGACCTTTTATTTTTCCATGATTTTGTTGTGCAAAAGAAGAAAGGGCTGAAAATAAAAGCCCCATCATAAATAAAAACTTTGATGTTCTTAAACTAAGATATTTCATTGATTTTAATTTTTGGTTAGTGATTTATTCTTATTTAGAATTAATAAAAACAGTGCAAAAATATAAATTAATAATTGTTTAACAAGTAAATTTCAATTTATTCTGAAAAAAAATGGCTCTCTATTCTTCAATTATGAGGATTTTCTCTTTTGATGCTTTCTACTAAATGGAATATTTCAATGTTAAATTCTCAATTTATTTTTGTCAACATAACCCATATTTAGTCTAAATAAGTTTAAATTTGCGCCAGATCCTGAAAAAAACATTTCAGGTTAGTATTTGAGATTTCTACTAAAGACTTATATATGAAGAAAACATTAAAAAAGAATATTGGCTTTTTACATTTATGGTTAGGACTTGGCTCTGGTATAATTGTTTTTATAGCCGCTTTATCGGGAAGTATTTTGGTTTTTGAAAAAGAAATTGATAAAGCTATACATCCTGAATATTATAATGTTTCAACAGTAGGGAAAACAAAAAAGAGCATTGACTATTGTGTAGAAGTACTTGAGAAACAATACTCCATAAAAAAAATAACCCGAATTTATACTTTTAATGATCCTTCGAGAACCTTCCAAATTTTGGGAAAGGATTCAGATAAAAAGACACAATTTTTTTCAATTGATCCTTATACCGGAAAAGTTCTGGGAACAACACCACAGGAAAGCAGATTTTTTGTCATCGTTTTATCGTTACACAGACAATTATTACTGGGAGAAACTGGCGAAATCATCATGGGAACCTCTTGTTTAATTTTTGCTTTTATGCTCATTTCCGGAATCGTATTATGGTGGCCTAAAAAAATGAAAAATCTAAAGCAAAGATTAACTGTAAAATGGAGCGCTTCTTTCAAAAGAGTCAACTGGGACTTCCACTCTACTTTTGGTTTTTACAGTTTTTTAATTCTGCTTATTATATCACTTACCGGATTGTCTTTTGCCTTTACCTGGTTTCAGGATGGTGTTTATTTCCTGGCTGACGGTACAACAAAAAAGCCCTCTGCAAAAGTAGAAAACCCAACCAAAATAGATCCGAAACTAAACAATACTGCTTTTTACCAAAGCATTTACAACAAAGCAGACAGTATTTTTCCTTACACCGGAAACATTCAGATTCGAATGCCTGTGGATACCATCAACAGTATTTTAGTGCTTAAGGAAAATATAGAAATGGCAATTCCAAATCAGTCGAGTGCTGCTTATTTTGATAAATACACTGCTGAAAACATTGAAGCCAGACCCTACAAATTATTCTCAACCGGAGACAAAATCAGGCGTTTGAACTATCCTATTCATACCGGAAGCCTTTATGGTCTTCCGACTAAAATAATTGCATTTTTGGTAACGCTGTTTGCCATGACATTACCCATTACAGGATTTTTGATCTGGTTAGGAAAAAAAGGTAAAAAAAAGAACAAATAGATTTGCTATAGTTATAAAAGCCAAAAGCCACCCCTTAAATGGAGTGGCTTTTGTTTTGATTCTGCTATAATAAAAAACATCGAAATTGTGATTTTATTTATTCCAGCCAAATTGTTTAAAGCGCATAAAAACTATTGAGCATCCCAGGCTGCACTGGCATAATAGATAGAACTTGTTACCGGAGCTTTCCAGTATTCCTGACTACCACCACGGAACGTGTGAAGACTTACTGCATTAACATTTCGCTTTGAATCGTTAGTCACCCAACGAATTGTTTGATTCAATATCTCTGTACCATTTACATAATATTTGACATATCCATTAGTATTTGATCCTGTGTTTAACTTAACAGAGATCTGGCAGTTATAGGTAACTCCTTCTTGTATGTAGTATTTTTTTCCAAAATCATTACCAAATTGTCCAGGCTGATCTTTGTAATACACATAAGGTTGAAGATACGCTCCGCTTCCTTTGGCACTGTTTGATCCATTCGGGCAATACCACATAAATCTGGCACTACCACCATTGCCATCCCATCCTGGGTCGCCACCAGTATTCTGGTCACCAATCAGGATACCATATCCGCATTTACCGCCTCTGCTCCAATAAAATCCGGAATTAAATTTCATCTGGAACCAAACGGTGTAAACGCCCTCTGACCAAACACCAAACGATGTACACAAACCACCACCACACGATAGTGTATTTGTTTTTAATGTAATCGTTCTTGCTCCGGCACCACCTCCTGCAGCAGCAGCAAGTGGGGCGACTTCGTCAGTAATACTTTGAGGGCCATCTGCGCCAGCACTTTTTGACACTTCTTTGTTGATGGCTTGTGGCGCATCTACATCTTGTTCCTTTTCACAGGAATTAAATACTAATGCTGTAATAAACAGCAAACTTGTTAATCTTAAGAATTTTTTCATTTTTAATAGGTTAATGGTTAATAATTAAATAGTTAGTTTATTACAAATCACATTTTCGTACGTTATGCAATTAGTAATTAACACTGTAAAGTTGATTATTAACAACTTACAAAGGGAGAAATAAAGTACGTTTTTAGGTACAAAAAAATACAATACTTATGTTTTGCATATATTTTTTAGGTTTTAAAAATTATATCCTTAAAAAAAATATTAAAAAATTACACAAACTTTAAATAATTAAGAATTAAACACATTACATCTCAAATAAGATATTTCCAATATTGACACAGCGAGGTTAGTATTGATTGAGATACATTTTTTAGGTCGGGACCATTTTCAAAATACATGTCCATTTTTGTAATCGACGATTGTCTAAAACAGGTTTGTTAAATTCTGCATCAGAAAGCAGAGTAACAACACATTATAAAAACAAAAAAAACGAGTTAATATAAATTAACTCGTTTTGTGTTTTAGCTTTCTTTTGGATATTACAAAGCTATTTATTCAATCATTTTATTGCTTAAACTTCAATTCAGGGCAAAAAGAGTTTTAAATTTTACTTTCATCCTCAACTGCATCCTGCCATTTATCCCAAACTTTGACACCTGCATTGTATCCATCATAACCAAAGTTCTGACTTAACTGACCTTTAATATTAGGCTCAATCGCAAGTCTAAATGGAATTGGCCAGTAATTATTACGTTTGTCCATAGTATAAAACTTTACACCTGGCTTAACAGAAATACCACCAGGATATTTGTTATAAAGCGTATAATGTACGATACGTTGGTACCAGTAACTTCCTCCGGCTGCATCTGTTCCGGATTGTTTGTCCCAGGTCTCTTTACTGTAAGTATGCCCCCATTCATCTGGTTTTCCACTAAGCGCCAGACAGTGCGAAATACGTTTTAACTCCACATTTCTCCATTCTTCCAGATAAAGCTCTCTTCCTCTTTCTGCACAAATATCACCAATAGTTACAGTAGAATACATTTGTGTAGCCTTCGCTCTTGCTCTTACGACATTCACATCCTGAGCTGCTCCGGTAGCATTACCCTGATAAAAACGCGCTTCTGCACGTAACAGATAGGTCTCAGCTAAACGATAGATATACAAATGTGCACTAGCTCCTGCAGTAGCACCCTGAAAATCATTTGCTGCCGGATTAGCTTCAGCAACAACATCGTGTAAAAAGATTTTATAATGCGGAAAATCATACCAGTCACGAAGAGAATCTTGTGCTAACAGTTTGCCTGCTGCATCCTTCATTCTAAAATTTTGCCCTGCCCATGTAGCACTACCCCCTGCTCCGGGAGCGTATTTAAGATCTTCCATATTCACCCAGTTTCCAACCGTGCTGTTATGTCTAAGATCCAGTTTGTCCTCAACACCGTTCACAACCCACATAGGATGCTGTGAATAATAAGAACCAGCGATTACACCAATACCACGTCCTATTGCTCTTTGATAATCATATTTTGCATTGTAATTCGTTTTATCAGTCAATGGAAAACGTGGTGCTGCTGTTTTACCATCAGGAGTAATTAAATTGGCATCATTCCAGTTTGGTCCAAAAATTCTCATTGAAGCAAATGCTAAAAATGACTGCGCTCCTCCATTTGGCGCCACCAATATAGCTTCAGTATTAGAGGTTATCACTTTGTTCTCCGGTCTGTGTAAATCCCAAATCACATTTCTGGTAATAGGCCATGCCGCAGGATTTCCTCCCGGGTCAAAAATCCCTAAAGTGTTTTGTACCAAAGAGTAACCTGATTGATTAATCAAAATATTTGCCTGTGCTTCTGCTTCCGCAAATTTGCCAGATGCCAAATAGCATTTTATCAACAACTGACGACATGCTCCTTTGCTAACCATACCTATATATCCAATTTTTGACTGCTCCGGCACATATTGTACCGCTTTTTCCATATCAGCTGTAATCATTTCAATGATGGCTTCCTTTTTAGTAGAGTAATAACTCTGCTTTGGAACCTCTAAGATTTTAGTAATCAACGGTATATCTCCAAATTCATAAACCAGATTAAGATAACGGTATGATCTGTGAAAATAAGCTTGACCGATATATTTATTTTTAATTTCCTCTGATAAAGTTTTCACATTACCAATATATGATAATACAGTATTGGCATTTTTAATACCTGTATAAGCTTCAGTCCAGAGAAATCCTAAATAAATCGATTCACCACCTGCGTCTCTTCGAAAATCTCCGGTAGGAACGATAGTAGCAGCATAATCAGCAATATTAGCACCTGTATCCGTTTTTCCATATTGTGCCATGTCAGAGAAAAGATATTCTGTACCAATAGGCACACTTACGCCCGAAAAGCCAAAGTGAATATAATTATTACGCAGCTGTTTATCGCACAGTGCTAAAGTTGCCTGCAACCCAGCTTCTGTAGAAAATGTAGTTTCAGGTTCGTAAAACGAAAGCGGATCTGCTTCGAGAAAATCTTTTGAACAAGAACTAGACATTGCGGCCAATACAATAAAAGGCAGCAGTCTTGAAATTTTATGTATATATCTTTTCATAGTTAAATAATTTTTAAAGTTGCGCATTAAAACCTAAATTAAACTGTCGTGTAGCCAATCCTCCTGTTTCCGGGTCTCCATAATATTTCCATTCTTTAGAAGCAGACCATGTTCCTACATTTTGAACCGAAGTATAAATTTTTAAATTTTTAATATGCACGCGATCTAAAAGTTCCCTAGGAAGTGAGTAAGCCAGCGAAATATTGTCCAGACGAACAAAACTGCGATCATACAATTTATTTGGTGCAACCGGAGTTCCGGCGGGCCCTTTAGCATCAAGACGTGCCCAATCATTGGTTGGGTTGTCAAGTGTCCAATAAGGATTTAGATAAGGATTAAAATTGAATTTATACAAACTGGCATCGTTAAACGTATTCATATAGTTTGAATTAAGTGATTTATGTCCCATATAAGAATACATATTCACCGCTAAATCCCAATTTTTATAAATCTTAAATTCATTGCGCAACGACCACTGTACAGGAGGACTTGAGGTTCCTAAAAACTGCTTATCTTTTTCATTATAAACTGCTTTTTTATAAGGAACACCATCTGTTCCTACAGCATCAACGTCATCTGCAGTATAGCTGTTTGCAATTTTTGGATCTCCGGGACGCTGTCCATATTTTTGAGCCTCTTTCCATTCATCCTTTTGCCAAATTCCAGTTACTTTATAATCCCAAATCTGAGAAATCGGTTTTCCAATAAACCATCCGTTAGCTGAATCATCACCCTCTTTTTTGCCAATGACATTACCAGCGGCATCCTTAACATCTACCATATTGCCATATAATGACATAATCTTATTTTCGTTATAAGATATTCCAAGTGTAGTACGCCATTCAAAGTTCGGTTTTCTCATATTAATGGTATTAAAACTTACTTCAAAACCTTGATTCTGAACCTCTCCAAGATTGGTTGCAATGGCTGAAAAACCGGTGAAACCAGGAAGAGCCTGACTCATAATCATATCGTGGGTAGACTTTTTGTAAACATCTATAGTAGTAGTAATACGATCATGTAAGAAACCTAAGTCAAGACCTATATTTGTTGATCTTGTTTTTTCCCATACCAGATTTGGATTTGCCATACGATCAAGAGCCAAATATTTCAGTTCAAGAGCTTTTCCTGTAGCATCTAAATATCCCATCGTTCCGGTATTTACCAGGTTTGCTAAAGAAATGTACGGATCATCAAGCGATCTGTTTCCATTTTCACCCCAGGACAAACGTAATTTACCTGTAGACATCGCATCCCAATTAAACCAGCTTTCATTTTTAAAGTTCCATGCTATACCAAAAGAAGGGAAAGTTGCGTAAGGATTTGAAGCTCCAAATGCAGAATATCCATCACGACGGACAGTCGCTGTTAACATATAACGATTATCAAACGAATAAAACAGTCGTGCCATCAATCCATCTGCCGTTTCATGTGTATCTTTTGATCTAAGCTCACTATTAGCCAGTGTTGCAGTAGCAACATTATGAAATCCTAAAGCATCCGTAGGCAAAATATTATAGGCATTCATTCCATCTGACCAATAACGGCGTTCTTCAGCTTCCTGAACTAAAGTTAAAATGAAATGGTGTTTTTCAGCAACTGTATAATCCCATGCTAATGTATTATTCAGGTTATAATCAAAACTTGAAGAACTATTTCTGACTGCTCCAGTAGTAGCAGCAGGCCAATTGGGATTTTGTGTCGATCGGAAATAACGATCGTGCCAAAATTGATAACGCGGAGCAATGTTAAAAGTATACGTAATACCTAAAGGCAAAGTTATCTTTGTATTAAAAATCGTATTCAATGTTGTAAATCCTGTCTCCTTTTCAATAAATTGACGTTCGTAGTAATAGTTATAATTCTGTCCTGAAACATTTTTACCCATTGGCTGTCTCTCATAATTACCATTTGCATCTATAAAGGTTCCAAATGGACTGGTTCTCATCATATTATTATCCCCAGCCGCTGTACCCAAAGAAGGAGTAATATCTCCATCTGATCGATCCTGAAAATTAACGTTTGCTCCAAATTCAAGCCAATCCGTAATTTTAGCATCAATTTTCATATTAGAACGAGCTGATTTATAATCATTTCCAACAATTGCTCCTTCTGAAGATAAATAACCAAAAGATACATAATAATTTACCTTGTCGCTTGCTCCTGAAACACTTAAATTATTATCATGATTAATCCCTGTTCTAAAAGAGCTGTCACTCCAATCATGAGTTTTATCTACCAGGAAATTAGCCATTAGCGAAGGATCGAAATTCAACCCCAAACGAGCTCCCCATACTTCTTTCGCACTTTTTCCTACTGTTTGCGTAGCTGGTTGATAAGCCAACCATTGTGCTTCTGTAATACCCCACTTCCCTAAATCATTAGGGCTTGAGAAATAACCAGGTTTACCAGGAGCAACTGTCCCGGCTATCCATGCTTCGTATTGCCCGGTTGTTGTATTAGGACCATAAGTTTGGGCAGTCTCCCAATCTTCACGGTATTTTAAGTAACCTTCTGGAGAATATACACCGCGATAGGCACTTTTATTACTAATAGTCGTGTTTGTAGTAAAACTAACAATAGGCTTCCCGGTTTTACCTTTTTTGGTTGAAATAATAATAACCCCTGCAGCGGCTTTTGCTCCATATACAGATGCTGCCGATGCGTCTTTTAAAATATCGATCTGGCCGATATCATCAGGATTGATTTCTGAAAGCTCACCATAAAATTGCATTCCGTCTAAAATAATAAGCGGTGAACTATGCACACCCTCTTTTCTTGGATCATAAACAGACCCTTGTCCACGAATTTGCATTCTCCCTCCCCCTTTTGCAGAAGGGTCATAACCTACATTTAGGCCTGGAGTACCTCTAAGGATATCCTGCACAGTCTGTGGATTTTGATTTGCCAATCTATCTGGCGTTATCTGAACGATCGCTCCTGTTAAATCCTTTTTCTTCATTTTACCATAACCTACCACCACAACTTCCTCTAATGATGCCGTAGCTTTTTGCATTTTTACAATAATTGAAGTTTGTCCTTTTGTAGCAACTTCAGCCGTTACATAGCCTAAATAGGATACCAGTAACACAGCATTTTCATTCTCTGTTTTTAAAGTAAATTTTCCGTCAAAATCTGTTGTTGTACCATTCTTACTTCCTTTTTCTAAAACAGAAACTCCCGGCATTGGTACACCATTTTCATCATTGACCTGACCTTTAATACTTTTTTGCTGATTTACATTCTGTAACTCTGCTGTACGTTCAGAACTAATAGCGTATCCGTCAATTTGAGATAAAGAAAACAATACACAGAGTATCATCATCTTCTTTTTCAAATTAAATCCAGATACACAATCAGGACTTTTTTTAATCCTAATAAATTTTGTCATTTTGGTTTGTAATTTTTGGTTAATTAATTAGTTAGTTTTTGGCAAATCACTTTAATATTCTGTTTAATGGATTTATGATTTACGTTGACAAAATTGATTAATAAAAGGTTCTGAAAGGGATCGATAAATCCGATTTAGGGTATACTAAAGTATTGTTTTGTTTAATTTTAGTTCAAAAAAATACTATTATTAAAAAAATACTCACAAATAATTAAGAATTCAATACAAGCATTTAAAACAGCCTAAATTCGTTCTAAAAAGGAAAATTGCTGTAAATGTTTAATATAGGAATACTGATTCTTCACTGTTAAAAAAAATCATTAACTTTAAAGAACTATCATTCCCTTACTATGACCGATAAATCACAACTTCGCAGCTTCATTTTCAGACATCTTGACGGATTAGCTGTTGCTCCTGTGGCAATAGCACTAAAAAACCATGCAGTTTTAGATTTTATCCTGAACAAAGAGCAAGTACAATTATCAGAACTTGCAACTGTTTTTAAAGCAAATGAAGGCTACCTGAATGTTGGTTTGAGGATTTTGGCTTCTCAGGGTTTTTTAGATTACGAAGTCGATAACAAAACACAGGAAATTAAGATTTCAGTAAATGAAAAGACTGCAATAGCCTTTTCACTATTTTATCTCTATGAAGATGTTGTTGATTTGCTTCAGTTTTCGATTCAGTTTCATACTCGTCTCTTTGAAGATGTGCCATTTGAAAAACTCAATATTATTTTTGAAAAATATAAAAAGAAATACGGAATAGAACTTTCTGAAGATCCTTTAATAAAAAATATTCAGGATCAGATTTTAAAACATATCGAAGGTTATTTGATTGGACCAACGATAGTACGTTTGGCCATGAAAGGGATGTTTCACAAATATTTTATGGAAACTTCCTTCAGGCCCGAAGAGTTTCATAAATCTCCTGAAAATTTTAAAAAGATATTAGACTTCTTTGTGCATCTTGGATGGTTTTTGGAGAAAAATGGCAATTATCAATTTACAGAAACGGGTTTGTTTTTTGCAAAAAGAACAAGTGCCTACGGTGTTACAGTTTCTTATTTACCAACATTTGCTAAAATTGAAGAATTAATTTTTGGCAATCCGGCCGTCTTACGAATGGTAATGGATGGCGAAAACGAAATTCATGTTGATCGTGAAATGAATGTATGGGGAAGCGGCGGCGCTCATGATACTTACTTTAAAGTAGTAGATGAAATTATTATTGCGCTTTTCAACTTGCCAATTGAAGAACAGCCTAAAGGAATTCTGGATATGGGTTGTGGAAACGGCGCTTTTTTGCAGCACATTTTTGAAGTAATTGACAGGCAAACTTTAAGAGGAAAAATGCTCGATGAATATCCATTGTTTCTGGTTGGGGCAGATTATAATCAGGCGGCACTGAAAGTAACCAGAGCTAATCTTATAAAGGCAGATATTTGGGCAAAAGTAATTTGGGGAGATATTGGACGTCCGGATTTACTTTCGGATGACTTAAGAGAAAACTACAATATCGACCTGAAAGATTTACTTAACGTGAGGACTTTTTTAGATCACAATAGAATTTGGACAGATCCGAAACACATCAACAAAGATAGAATTAGTGCTTCTACCGGTGCATTTGCCTATAGAGGAAAAAGAATCAGCAACAATCTGGTAGAAGATAATCTATTGGAACATTTACAAAAATGGTCACCCTATGTCCGTAAATTCGGTTTGCTTCTGATTGAATTACATAGTATTAATCCAAAATTGGCTGCCAGTAATTTAGGAAAGACTCCCGCAACAGCCTATGATGCCACTCATGGTTTTTCAGATCAATATATTGTTGAGATAGATGTCTTTAATAAAGTTGCAGCAGAAGCCGGATTATTTCCGGATAAATCAATTTTTAAACGTTTTCCAGATGCCGATATCGCTACGGTAAGTATCAATTTATTAAAGGGAAACTGAATTAAATAAAATCATCAAAAATATTGGACAATTAATAAAACAAATGTCCCACAAAAAAGCCTCCAAAATCATTTGATTTTGGAGGCTTTAAATTTTGCAAGCTATATTTTTTATTACATTTCGTTCAAATCGTTGAACTCGTGTAATGATTTTAATGTGCTTTCATAGAATAAAATCGCAGCAATAAGATTTCCTTTATCAGAATAAGGCATCATTTTTCTCTGAAATTCTACTGTTGTATCCAGGAACGTTGTTGTACCAACTGCCTGGTTATCTAATATTTTTTTGTGCTCACCATCGTCCGGAATACCTAAGTCTGCCATTGTAACACCTGGTTTAGTAACCAAAGCGATATAAGGTAGGGTTTTAACCAGAACTTTAATACGTTCAATGTATAATTCTAAAAGTTCTCCTTTTTGCATACCACTTAATTCTTTTTGATCATGGTATTTACGGATTAGAGCTGTTGTACTGATAATACTTCTTGGAGCATTTTTTGCCTGTGCTGAAATAGCGCCAGTTGTCAAGAAGAAAAGTGCACATAATAAAGTAATTTTCATTTTCATATTCTTAATGTAGGTTGGTTGTTGAAGAAAACAAAAATATATAAATTAACTTAAATTACAACTTTATTGTTTTCTTTTTTCAAAAAAAATAAACAATTAGTTTAATTGCAGTGTATCAGTCCTGTTATAGCTACAATTTATATCGTAATATAATTGACTGTTTACGGTATTTTCTGAAGCTTCTTATGACTTTATTATTCTGAAACGGCCCGGATATTTTATCCATATACTTTTTTTGTTGCCATAATAGTCCATAAATTCTTCGCAAACAAAAACGGCATGAGCTGTAGACCAGGCAACAACTCCACAAAATTCACTCCCTGATTCTCGTTTTAACTTTTGTATTTCTTTACCTTCTTTAAATCCTAAATATTTATAGATTGTTGGGGTGTATACCTCCCCTTCTTCCAAATCTTCTAATGCCTTATCAAAAGTTGACTTCTTATCAATAATTTGCTTGTATTTCGCCATCACAGCGTAGGTTAATACTGCATAATCAGTTATTTTTTCGCTCTCACAATTGTCCTTAATAAATACAAAATCAGCAGAAAATTTAGCTTTATTTAACTCATTACCGTTCAAATTAAATGATGCATTATTTTTTAGTGTTATTTTAAATAGGCTGTCGTTTATTTTTTCAGTTAAAAAAAGATTGTCCAGTCCATAAACATTTAAAGACGCCTTAATAAAAGCTATCGATGAGCAATTTGTACGTTCCCCTTGTTTAAAGCTTTCGAATATTTTATCTGCACTCAGTTGCGAATAAGAATTTGAACAAACAAACATTAAAAATAAAAATATTGAAGTAACAGATTTCATTGCCATTAGATTTTATAATTGATTTTCCGAAACTAATTTTGGAATATACAGATTTTACAAATCTATAAAAATCAATCCATACTTGTTTTTTTACTTTTTAACTTTTTTTAAACATTGCAGATATAAGCCTGACTGACGCCTTTAGAAAGAGCAACTATTTAGCATAACTAATAAGTTATCAGTCTTATATATAAAAAAGAAACGTCTCAAATTCTTTTCTGAGACGTCTCTTTTTTATTTTTTTTCTTCGTTATCTAACTTATCATCTAATTCAGGTGCTTCTCCTTTAAATTTATGAGTGTCAACATCATAATTTTCATCATTTGTTAAAACTTCATCATATTCTTTATATTGATGTTTTTTCGTATCACTTTTATCAGCGCCAATTTTTTGATTATTGGGTTTCGGATTTTTATTATTTGTGTTCATAATATATAAGTTTTAAAGTTTTATTAAAATTACTTTAAATACTTACCTTGTTACTTATATAATCATTTCTAAAAGTTATAAAATACAACTATAAACACCATAACCCGAAGCTTACTTCAACTTATCTTGCCGTTAAATTTAGAGAAACGGTTGACATATTTCCAGTTCCATCAAAGCGCTCAGCAAATATTTCGATGTAATCTCCCGTTTTTAGCTGTACTGTACCTATGATTGGAAGAGCAATAATAGCCGCGGTAGAAAAAAGACCTCCACTTTGTTTACCATATACTTTCGTTTCAGCAATTACAGTACCCTGCTTTGCTATATAAAGAATTAAAGTTGCATCCGCGTTAGTCTGGTAAGAGACTGAAGCCGATACCTGGAAATATCTTGTTTTAGTTCCTCTGTATGTGATTTTATTATCTCCATCTTTCGTAAAGCGAAACAAATTATTAGAAGTAGTAGTACCAGCAACTTTTACTTTACTCCCACTAGTGCCTAATGTCGTTGTTATACCACTACCAACTGCAGCACTTAGATTAATATCACCAGTAGATTCATTATCAGCTTCACGCGGAATACCTGGCGCCTCCACTGTCCAGGCATTACTAAAATTATATCCTGGATAAGTTGATGCAGCTGCATAACTTTTGATAGGATTACCGGAAAGTGCAGTAGTGGTACCTGAAAAAACTGTTCCCACTAAAATTCCTGTTCCAACAGTAAGCCCTGCAGTACTGACATCCATTGCTATATCACTACCGTCAACCGTGCTAAAACCGCTGTTTTTTTCTATTAATCCAAATGTACCTGTAAATGTTTCAAAAGTTCCATTATTACTACTTAACCAGGCTTGATTACTTAATAACAAATTACCAATATTAGAATAGGTTATACCACTAGTGTTGTTAACAAACTGAACGATATTACCAAAATACAATCCGAAACCTGAAATTGTTCCAACATTCGTAGTCATTCCATCTATAACTGTGTTTTGAATCAAAAGAGAGCTATTAGTCGCTATTCCCGGCCCGGTAATATTAAAAGCTCTCGTCCCTTTTAAAGTAACATTTCTAATACTTCCACCTGTATTGCCCTGAAAAACAACTCCTGTTGATTGTAGAATGTCTTCATTCGTATCAAGTCCTGAAACATAAGCATTGTTTAAATTAATAGGAAATGAGAGTGAAATCGTTCCGTTTATTTCATAATAAGTATTTGTAGTCAATAAATAACTTGTATTTCCTCCTGCTGCTAATTCTGGTGCCAAATCTGCCACTGCTTTTACCAGTTTATAATTATTTCTTAAAACCGAGCTCTCATTGGCAATCTTTATCCATGAAGTAGTGCTGAGATTATAAAAATAAAAGGCTTTAACAGTAGTATCATATACCAATAAACTTTCTGCAGGAGTCGCAATTGCAATTCGCTCTGCTGTGGTCATCCTTGGTGCTAACATCCCTTTTGTGGTTGAAGTTATATCTAAGACAGAACTTGCGTTTGGCGTAACAGTACCAATACCGATTTGTGCATGTCCAGAAACTGTTAAAAGAAAAAAGAATAGAAATAATAACGTTCTGATGTTTTTTGGAGTAGATATATTTATCATAATTTCTTATTTTAGTTTATCGTTATTTAAATTTTCTAATTTTTATTATCTAAGTGAATTTGAAATCACCACTTTCTGTGTTAATTTTTCATTATCTGTGGTTAAAAACTCCACTATATAGATTCCATAACTTAACCCACTAGTTGAAAAAGAAAAATTAGAATCCGTTCCTAAATCATCTTTCGATAAAACTACTTTGCCAAGCATGTCGTACAGTTTAAATGACTTCATTGCTATATTATCGGGATTGGAAGCTTTTAAACTGTTTTTACTATTATCCTGAAAAATTATAAATTGCTTTTCAGCTACATCAGGTACGCCAAGTGTTTCACTTGTAAAGGAGATTTTAAATCTGTCTGAATAGGATCCGGGAGAAACTGTCACCTGATACGTTCCGTTTTTGATATCATGATAGGATTGATCAAGACCGTCATAAAGATAAATGGGCTGTGAATTATCAAAATTCTTTACTTCAGGTATATAAAATTTAAAAGTAGCATTGGTGGTTGCTTTAACTGTTAATGGTATTTTTTTGGTCTGATCAAAATTTACTCCCTGGATAACATAACTACCATTTTCGATTCGAAAAGCTACATCATTAGGAGGGCTGGTATCCATGTTAAGAGCATCAATACCAAAATCTATCCCGTCTGAAGCCTCCGGCAAAAAAGCCAATGCCAGCTGTCGGGTAAATTGATTGTCGATAATTGTATTTAATCGAAAATATTGAACAGGATCTATTTCCTCATTCTTATCATTTGCATTATCCGTTTTAGCAGTTGGTTTTGTTGGTTTTTCAAACTGCGAAACACCGAGACCTTCTTTGGTATAGACGCGGTGTTCGTTTTTAAATGTGGCTGTACCATTAGCATTAGCAAAAATTACAAATCCCTGGCCTATAGGTGCAAATCTGCGTGGAATAGCGAGGCCGGATGACACCCCGGCTGTATTTAAAGTTCCATCCTGATTATAAGAATTGAATGTTGCAGGTACATATAAACCTTCAGAACCTAGTAGCAATGGTGAATAACTTCCATAACCCCCTCTATAAGCAGACAGGTAATGAGAATTTACACTTTTGTCCTGTTCCCAAAAATAAGCAATACCTCTGGTAGCCGCATTTGAAGCATCTAAAAGAAATGCATTTAAATGCAAGGCTGATGGGTATGGATTTCCTGTTAAAGTAGAATTATTGGTCCCTAAATTTATAGTAATATTTCCATCATTTGGTTTTCCTCTAAAATCATATCTTTGACCACTACCGGGGTTGTTTACTACGCCGGTTCCTTCCGGATTTGTACTATCAGTACCGCTGGTTCCTTTCATAGAAAAACCTTCGCCTGGAGCCAGCGTGCTTGCGTTGCCTACAAATATCCATTGCGAATAATTATTGGCATTTATTAATTTATAAATCCAAACGGATGAAATGGAAAGCGGATTGGCAATTCCGTCATTACCACTAACCACTAGCGCGGCATTTGAATTTGTTGAAGTGATGGGCTGGTTAAGCATTGTAATTCCGAAATTTCCATTTCCGGATGATGCAGAGGCAATTCCAACAGGTGAACACCAATAATTATATTCAAAATTATCACTTGTCCCTTCCTGATACACTGATAGTTTTCCAAGTCCTGTATTTGCAGATACACCAGCTGTACCCTGAATTAATTGGGCATTATTCCGAAGATATAAATTGGAATCTGTTGCTGCTAAATTAATGTTTTGCTGTACAAAAAGGATTTCATTTTTAACATACATATTGGCAGTAGGTCCAAAATAAATCTGAGCTAAACATTTGGTAGTACTAAGTAGAAATAAAAATAATATTTTTTTCATAGTGTCAGTTTAGAGGTACAGTAAAAAATAACATATAGAATAGCAATCAAAATTTCACTATGCTTTCTTTTTTCTTAAAATAAAAAAGCCTAACAAAACGCCGGAAATAGTCAAAAATAAAGTTTTCTCATTAATAGATGCAGGTAATCCTACTGGAGGCGGAATATTCGGTTCAGGAGGGTCCTGAAATGAATAAGCAGTTGATGATATAAGAAACAATACAGGTACGATCAAAAACGTGATTTTATGGCTCATAATATTTAATTTTGGGGATCTTAAATAATTGCAAAAACAAAATCTTTAACGGAAAAATTAAGAAGTATAATGAGGTAAAAGATCTCTAATTCTGACATTAAATGCATTCAGACTTTTTTCGAAAACCCACACTATTGATAATCACCAAGTTACAACTAAATATAAAATTTAACTTACATTTTAAGGTGTTAATATTTATATAATTCCCACATTTAAATAACCTATTTTATAATAATTATACAATTTAATATTACTTTTTTTACTGATTTTGTAATGAGAGTTTTCTGCAAAAATTCGAAAGGAAGCTATGTATAGGTAATCTTTTGTCTTAAATTTGCACAATGCTATAAGCATAGAGCAGCAGATTGTATAATCGAATAAAGAGAAAAAATAAAAAGTGGAGCATAAACAAACAAGCTGGATTATTTGTCCCGAATGTCAGGGGCGTGGCAAAAAAAGCCAAAGGCTTAGCAAAAAAGTGAAGCTCCGCTACCAGACAGAACTCGATTTATTTGAAAAAACGAATAGAGAAGGAAAAACTCCTGTTCGTCCTAAAGCCCACTTATACTTATGCCTGAATTGTTCGGGATCGGGATTAGTTCCTTCTGCCAACTCTCCTGTTGCTAATAAAGAAAACTACCCACACGTTGCTATTATTGGTGGCGGTATAGGAGGAGTGGCTCTGGCTGTAGCTTGTTTGCATCGCAGAATTCCTTTTACTCTTTATGAACGTGATATTAACTTTGATGCCCGATCTCAAGGTTATGGGCTTACCCTTCAGCAAGCCAGTAAAGCAATTGAAGGATTGGGTATTTTCTCTTTACAAGAAGGAGTTATATCTACAAGACATATTGTTCATACTACCGAAGGAAAAGTGATTGGTGAATGGGGAATTAGAAAATGGATGGAGTCTAATGTAAAAACATCTCCAAAACGCACAAATGTACATATAGCCCGACAATCTTTACGTTTAGAATTATTGGAACAACTGGGCGGATCGGATTCGGTACAATGGGGACATCAATTAATTGATTTTAAAGAATCTGATGAGGAAAAGATGGAATTAACTTTTCAGGTCGACGGAGAAATTAAAAGTGCTAGCGCAGATCTTATTGTTGGAGCCGATGGCATTCGCAGTTCGGTACGCAGATTACTAATTGGCGAAGACATTACCCCCTTACGTTACTTAGACTGTATTGTAATTTTGGGTATTTGTCCATTAAGTGCTCTGGAAGGTGTTGATAGTTCTTTATTAGATTCAGCTACGGTGTTTCAAACCGCCAATGGTAATGAGCGAATTTACATAATGCCTTATACAACAGATTCCATAATGTGGCAACTTAGCTTTCCAATGACAGAAGAAAAAGCTAAGATACTAAGTGCGCAAGGGCCTCAGGCACTCAAGGAAGAAGCCTGTCGAAGAACGCAATGGCACGATCCTATTCCGCAGATTTTAGCGGCCACTCTGGAAGCTCAGATTTCTGGTTATCCTGTATATGATCGGGAATTACTAAAATCAGAATTGTTAGAGAAAGGTGGACAAGTAACTTTGATTGGAGATGCAGCTCATCCAATGAGTCCATTTAAAGGTCAAGGCGCAAATCAGGCTCTGCTAGATGCACTCTCGCTGGCGCGTGGAATCTCCAAAGGATGTAAATCTTTATCTCACTGGAAAAAAGCCGGACTGAGAGAAAGTGTATTAAATGAGTTTGAGTCTGAAATGTTGAAACGCAGTGCTATTAAAGTAAAAGATTCAGCAGCGGCCGCACAGTTTTTACATTCCGAAATTGTACTTTACGAAGGTGATGAGCCTCGGGGACGGTTCTTAAAGAAAAAACATATATAGTTATTCTATCTTACATAATTGGGCGAAACGCATTTCTGCCAATATTCTACAATACTTTTTATCATATTTTTCATTTCTATAAAATCGTACGGCTTTATAAAAAATCCTTGCACCGATTTTGAATAGGCTTCCACAACATGTGTTTGCTCGGCACTTGTAGTAAAAAATAAGTAAGGAATCGACTTCATTCTCAAATCTTCATTTTCATGAATTTTTGAACGCAGTTCTATCCCATTTAATTTTGGCATATTAATATCTGAGAAAATAATAAAGGGCTCAACAGCTGTTGCAGTCAAATAATTAAGTGCCAATTCTCCATCACCAAAAAAAATGATTTCATTCTTGTAATTAAGTTCTTTAAATACCAATCCAAGGATTTCCTGATCATCCTGATCATCTTCTATAATTATTATTGGCCCGCTTTTATTCATAAATTCCTTAACATTAATTACTGGTGTGAAAGATACTCTTTTAAATTAAACAGAATGCACATTTTAGTATTCTTAGTAAGCAAAAACGTAAATATTGCTACAACGCAATAACCTTATGTTCTCCTAATTATAATAATACTATAAATAAGTAAGTGTTTAATCAGTTAATTTAACTATATTCGTATAAAACCATAATTCTTTAATTTAAAAATCTAAGATTTCCGTTCTAATAATTACTAAAATATAGGTGCTTTTCCCGCAAATTACTGCCATTATTTTTCTAAATATAACTTCGTATTATATGAATATCAAAGAAAAAAATGACAAAAAGGAAATAATCCTTTTTCCAGAACAAACCGTTCAAAATATCCAAAAAGAAAATTTTAATACGGAACTTGTTGTAGTAAATAGTCCGACTACAAATAATAAAAAACAGACCGAAGAAATTCAGAGCTTACAGGAGCAGTTAAAAGCAAATGAGCAGCTTCTAAACAATCATATCAATGCCATTAATACCTCGAATGGGTCGATAGAATTTGATCTTGAAGGCAATATTCTGAGTGCCAATAAGAATTTTCTCGAAATTATGGGCTACAATGAAATTGATTTATTGGGAAAACATCATAGTCTTTTTGTAGATCCCTCCTATTCAAAATCAAATGCCTATCAATTATTTTGGAGTAGCTTAAAAAAAGGAATTTATCAAAAAGATGAATTCATACGGGTTGCTAAAAATAGAAAATTAATATGGCTTTCTGGTAGTTATAATCCCATTTTTGACACTAATGGGAAGCCCTATAAAATCTTAAAAATCGTAACGGATATTACACTTGCAAAAACACAATTTTTGCAACTGGCTGTTCAGGCCCAGGAAAAAGAAAAACGGGCATCTGAGTTAGTTATCGCAAATAAAGAACTTGCTTTTCAAAATGCCGAAAAAGAAAAACGTGCCGCCGAACTAGTTGTAGCCAATAAGGAATTAAAATTTCAGAACGAACAAAAAGAAAAAAGGGCATCTGAATTAATAATAGCCAATAAAGAACTTGCTTTTCAGAATAAGGAAAAGGAAAAACGTGCGGCTGAATTAGTTATAGCAAATAAAGAACTGAAATTTCAGAACGAACAAAAAGAAAAAAGGGCCGCTGAATTAGTTATAGCAAATAAAGAACTGAAGTTCCAGAACGAACAAAAAGAACAAAGGGCATCTGAATTAATTATTGCCAATAAAGAACTTGCCATTCAGAGTAAAGAAAAAGAAAAACGTGCAGCTGAATTGATTATTGCAAATAAGAAATTAGCAGCCGAAAATATTCTGAAACAAAAAAGAAAGGTGGAGAAAGAAAAGCGTGCAGCCGAATTGATTGTTACCAATCGGGAACTTGCTTATCAGGAAAAACGAACTAAAGAATTAACCCTTGCAAACGATGAACTCAAGAAAGCTCAGGAAGAACTGGAGTCGTTTTCTTATTCTGTTTCGCATGATCTTCGGGCACCAATACGTGCCATCAACGGTTATACACAAATTTTAATAGAAGATCATATTGGTGCCATCGATGATGATGGAAAAAATGTACTCAACGGCATCATAAAAAATTCAAACAAGATGGGCATCCTGATAGATGATTTATTGGCTTTTAGCAAATTAGGCCGCAAACAGGTATCATCTATGAATATAAATATGAAGACGCTAGTAAGTGCTGTTATAAACGATTTAACGATTGAAAAAGACGAAAACACTCCAATATTCGAAATTGATGAACTTGCTCCTGCAAATGGAGATCCATCGTTAATCAAACAAGTATGGATAAATTTAATTTCGAATGCGATCAAATATTCAAAATATAAATCGGAAACCCGAATTAAGATAACATCAACTTCTAAAAATGATAAAATCGTATATAGCATAAAAGATTGGGGAGCAGGTTTTGACATGGAATATTATGATAAATTATTTGGTGTCTTCCAACGCCTGCACTCACAAGATGAGTTTTCAGGAACAGGCATCGGACTTGCGATAGTGCAAAAAATAGTAAACCGACACTACGGAACAGTGTGGGCAGAATCAAAATTAGATGCAGGTGCAAAATTTTACTTTAGCCTGCCAGATATTAAACATTAAAAAATAACAAAATGAATTACGACGATATTGAAATTTTATTTGCCGAAGACAGCATGGAAGATGCTACATTAACTATACGTGCCTTAAACAAAAGTGGTTTTACTAACAAACTTTTACATGTAAAAGACGGAGCTGAAGCACTTGATTTTATGTACTGTAAAGGAATTTATTCCGAAAGAAATCCTAAATCACATCCAAAACTTTTTCTTTTGGATTTAAAGATGCCAAAGATGTCCGGAATACAAGTACTTGAAAAAGTCAAAAGTGATCCTGAATTTAAATCGATTCCAGTAGTTATACTGACCTCTTCGCAAGAGGATCCTGACATAGCGAAATGCTATAGTCTGGGTGCCAACAGCTATATCGTAAAACCAGTAGACAGCAATAATTTTTTTAATGCCATAAAAGAAATGGGGATGTACTGGATGATACTGAGCCAGCCTGCCCTATAAAGTTAAAAGCGAACAATTATTTTAATCTGAAACTATGACTCCATATCAAATTAAAAAAGATATAAAAGTATTGTTATTAGAAGACAATACTGCTGATGCCGACTTAATAGTCAGGCATTTGATAAAATCCGGATTGTCATTTACCTCCAAAATAGTTGAATCAAGAAAAGCTTTTGAAGAATCCCTTGATACTTTTTGTCCGGATATTATACTGTCAGACTATTCGTTGCCTGCGTTTGATGCTGGTTCTGCCTTTAAAATAATTAAAGACAGGGAACTTGCTATACCTTTTATAATTATTTCAGGCACTATTGGTGAGGAAAATGCTGTAATGCTTATAAAAGAAGGTGTAACAGATTATGTCTCTAAGAATAATTTTTCTTCCTTATTACAAAAGATTACCCGCGCACTTAAAGAAGCTGAGGAATTAATAGAAAAAGAAACCCTGCTCAATAGACTAAAAATACAAACTGCAGCATTACTAATAGCCAATCAGGAATTGGAATTTCAAAATGCTGAAAAGGAAAAAAGAGCTATTGAACTACTCAATGCCAATAAAGAACTGCTTGCATTCAATTTTATCTCAAGTCATGATCTTCAGGAACCGCTTCGAAAAATTCAGATCTTTATTTCAATTATGATGGAAAAAGAAATAAAAACCATGACCGAAGACGGAAAAAATAATTTGAACCGTATACATGTCGCGGCAACAAGAATGAGACAACTCATTGAAGATTTGTTAGATCTTTCAAGGGTCAGTACAGTAGTTCATCAATACGAAATGACCGATTTACAAGATATTATTGACGATGTAAAATCAGAACTTAATGATACAATTCATCATAAAAAAGCTGTTTTTAAAATAAATGGATTAACACCTGTCAATATTATGGCTTTTCAATTTAGACAGCTTATATACAATTTAATCAGCAATTCACTAAAATTTTCTATCCCTGAAATTCCTCTTCAAATTACGATACAATCTGAAATTCTGAAAAATGAAGAATTCAGGGCTCTTAATCTGCCAAACAGTCCACAAATTTGTGATTATTGGAATTTTAGTTTTCAGGATAACGGAATTGGTTTCGAAGCACAGTACAATCAAAACATCTTCGTTATATTTCAAAGATTGCATCACACCAAAGATTATTCCGGAACAGGAATTGGTTTAGCCATTGTAAAGAAAATTGTAGAGAACCACAACGGAATTATAATTGCTGATGGCAATTTAAATAAGGGCGTTACCTTTAACATCTACATCCCAATTGCTGAAAACTTTAAGAAAATCCCGGAAGATTTGAAATCCAAAAAACAATTTTCTAAAGTAAGGAGTAATGATTTGCAAAACACATATGAAATGCATTAGTATCCATATCGATTATATTTTTTCAGTCAACTTATAACCAAAATATTTTTGATTCTTTTTAATTTATCTTCTAAATGGGCTTATGTACATATTCAACTAAAATTAATTAAATTAGCTAAAGAAATAGTATTTAATCAGATAAGAATTGTCAAAATCATTTGAACAAGATCTAATATCTGCAATACTATATTTCAAAGAATACTGACTATATTAGTTGAATACAACATTAAATTTCCTCTTATAAATTAAAAGAATGCTTGACGACTTTCCCTTTTATCTTGGTATATTACTAGTTATTTTATTGCTAATTATGATAGCAAACAAAATAAAAGTAGCTTACCCTATTTTATTAGTATTAGCAGGACTAGCTATTAGTTTTATTCCTGGTGTACCTGTAATAAATATCGAGCCCGAACTCATATTTTTTATTTTTCTTCCCCCTCTATTATATGAAGCAGCCTGGACCGTTTCCTGGAAAGAAATGTGGCGTTGGCGACGAATCATTACAAGTTTTGCTTTTGTTGTCGTTTTTCTGTCGGCACTTTCAGTAGCATTAGTTGCCAATTATTTTATTCCCGGCTTTTCATTAGCACTAGGTTTTGTATTGGGTGGAATTATATCTCCGCCAGATGCAGTTAGTGCTGGTGCTATTTTGAAATTCGTTAAAGTACCAAAAGCAATTTCGTCTATATTAGAAGGCGAAAGCTTATTGAATGATGCGTCTTCCTTAATCATTTTCAGATTTGCCATGATTGCCGTCGCGACAGAACAGTTTATATTTTACAAAGCTGCTACAAGTTTTAGCTGGATGATTATTGGCGGAGTAGCTATAGGATTACTAATTGGATGGCTTTTTATGAAAGCTCATAAATATTTACCTACTGACGCCAATGCCGATATTGTTCTTAGTCTGCTTACACCATATATTATTTATCTCGCTGCCGAAGAAGTTCACTGCTCCGGAGTTCTGGCTGTAGTAAGCGGAGGTTTGCTTTTATCAAATAACAGACACCGTTTTCTTAATAGCAAATCTCGTTTGCGTGGTGTAAATGTTTGGGAGAGCTTCTGTTTTATATTAAATGGATTCGTTTTTATGCTTATAGGGTTAGATTTACCGCAAATCACGAAAGGCCTTGAAGATGTAAGTCTTCCATCAGCTATTGGGTATGGAGTACTTATAACAATTGTTTTGATAGTAAGCCGAATGCTTTCTTCGTATGGAGCTGTAGTAGTAACATTGATTGCCCGTAACTTCATTACTGTAGCTGATACGAGAAATCCCGGTATAAAAACACCTTTTATACTTGGCTGGACTGGAATGCGCGGTGTTGTTTCTCTTGCCGCAGCATTATCAATACCTGTTTATTTGAATAACGGAAATGGTTTTCCGCAACGAAACCTTATTTTGTTCATCACGTTTATTGTTATTCTTCTCACTTTGGTAATTCAGGGATTAACATTACCTTACTTTATCAGAAAAATTAACCTTACGGATATTTATGATCCAATACCTCGTGAAGAAGCCTACAATACGTTGCGAAAAGAATTAGCTGAACACGCTATAAATTATCTAAAAACACATTACAGTGGTGAGATTGAAAACAATACACCGCTGCAGCATCTCATTCAGAAATGGGAACTTCACAGCAATGGAATAGATGACGAGTCTATTGGAGAAGAGCTTAAAGTTATTTATATCGATCTGTTAAACGAACAAAGGCAATGGCTGATCAATAAAAATAAGGAGGATCGAACTTTAGACGAATCTATAATCAGAAGGCAAATGCATTATTTGGATATTGAAGAAGAAAAGTTGCGCTTTCTTTAAAATTATAAGGTTTTCAAAAAAGCTGTTTCATATTATAAAATGAAACAATAATCAGCGACAGTTTTTGAAACAAATGGAAATCTAAACTTTCTTTAATAAATAAAACAGTATCTCTTCTTCAAGTTCTTTTGATAAATTTTCGCATTTTAATTTTTGATTAAAACTTTTTTCAAATTTTTTCTTGAGCTTTTCTGTTTTTATTTTACTATGACAATAGTCGTCGCAGATCGTTTTGAATTTATCATCAATGAGATACAGAATTTTAATGGATTCCATAAACTCAGCAAATTTCGCATTATAAAGTTCTTCAGGGATCGACATATCTTATTGGTTTAAGTAGATAACACCATCTAAGTTACAACTATAAGAAACAAGTATTTTACTAAAGATGTTTCAATCTATAACTTGAAACAACTACAATAAATTTCTGTCTACTATAACTGACTAAATAGATCGTACAACGCCCTGTCAGGCTGATTTATAATACAAAAAAGAATATTATATAAAAACTACAATGAAAAAAGCTCCATTTTTAATGGAGCTTTTGTAGTTATTATTCTTTAATAGCCTCTCTTTTTAAGACTTAATAAAAGCCAAAATATCTGCATTAATAGTTGGTGCATCTGTCGTTGGCATTCCATGGCATAAACCTGGATAGGTAATCAATTTTCCATTTTTCACAAGTTTAGCTGCTCTTAAAGCTGTTGGCACATACGGAACAATTTGATCGTCTTCTCCATGCAGAATAAGTACTGGCTTGTCAACACTTTTTAAATCTTCAGTAAAATCAGTCTCGGAAAAAGCTTTTATACAGTCGTAATGTGCCTTAATTCCGCCCATCATTCCCTGACGCCACCAATTATCCTGAATTCCTTTTTTCACATCAGCTCCTTCTCTATTGTATCCGTAAAACGGAAAAGTTAAATCTTGATAAAATTGTTGTCTGTTATTGCCCGTATTAAAACGAATATCATCAAATACTGCAATCGGAACTCCATCTGGATTATTGTCGTTCAGTACCATATAAGGCGTTACTGCACTAATCAATATTACTTTTGCTACTCTGCTTCCGTATTTAGCAGCATATCTTATCGCTTCTCCGCCTCCTGTTGAATGTCCTATATGTATGGCATCTTTCAAATTTAAAAATTCGGTAAGTTGTGCTACATCAGCTGCATACGTATCCATCTCATTGCCGGTATAGGTTTGTGTAGATCTGCCATGCCCGCGTCTGTCATGTGCAATAACTCTGAATCCCTGATCTAAGAAAAACAACATTTGCGCATCCCAATCATCTGCAGATAATGGCCAGCCGTGATGAAAAAAAATAGGCTGTCCTGTTCCCCAATCTTTATAATAAAGTTCTGTTCCGTCTTTTACTGTAAACTTGCTCATTTTAGTTTCTTTTAATGTTTATAAATGATTTAAAATTGAATCTGACTTTGTAATCTAAGTTACTAAAAACCGTTACAAAAAATTATAGTTTTTCATACCAGTCTAAAATATAGTCGGCCACCACTTCCCATCCTTTTTCTCCGCAGATGAAGTGGCTCTTTCCCTGAAAAATCTTTAAATCGACACGGCTATTTTTGTCTTTATACTTATTTGCCAAGGTTGTTGTAAGCGATGGTGGGAAAATATTGTCGCTACCACCACCAATAAATAAAATAGGCTCATGTGGTTTTCTAAAATCAATATTAGAAAAAGAGTTTAGGACTAATTCACGACTTACTTTAAAACTTTCCGGAACAGCAAAACTTTCAAAAGCATGCGCTCTTTCATCAGAAGGTGTGGTATTGAAAAAACATTTATCGTACCATTCGCGGCTTCCCATAAAATAGTCTTTCCCGGAAAAAAAACCAAATGCAGGTAGTACTGATTTTAATGTTTGAAGCGGCGGAAATACATTTTTGGGAGGTGCACCATCTATACTGACGGCTGCGGCTGCCTTACCCAATTCTAATAATTTCATAGCTGCCATTCCTGCCATAGAATGTCCAATGATTAATGGTTTTTCAGGCAGACTGTCGATCAGTTTAGAAATGTTGTCCACCACATCTATAAACCCTGTTTTAGTAAGTGCAGGATGTACCTGATTTCTTAAAGCTGCAGGATTTCCTTCATGTCCCGGATTAGCTGGTGTATAAACAGTATACCCTTTTTGTTCATAATGGCTTTTCCAATTTGACCAGGTAACGTCATTTACAAAGTTTCCATGAATCAGAATTATTGATTTTGATTTTGTCATACGATTAAATATTTAATGAGTAATAAAATATTGCCTATGATAATTTTACATTTTATTGACCGTTCTAAAAATTGCTTTTTAAATAAATCAATAAATTTTACTGCCTTGAAGAAAGGGGAGCAATCAACGTACCTAAGATACAAATAACTTATTACCAACAAGTTAAATGAAATACGTTTTTTTATTTTTTACTACATTTCGTTAATTAATACAAATTTTCACGAAATATAAGAAGAAGAGAAAAAGCGGTCTATTCTCAACAATCCCTGATTAAAATATTTTCGATAATGCTCTAGTTTCATTCATTAAATTTACTTTAATAATTAACTGTAACATTATCAGCTACTAAACGTCTTATTAAAAGTTTAAAAACAGATTTAAAACCTCTAAAAGATGAAAAAAACTATTCTTGAAGATTTCAAAATCAATGTAAAAATTAAACTTGCCTTTTTATGGGCATCTGTAACATTTTTATATCTCTACGGTGACTATTTCGAACTTTATGTACCTGGCAAAACAACAGGTATTATTGACGGAAGCAGTTTACTTAATAATCCCCAAAAATTATTTCTGGCTTCTTTATTATTAGCAATTCCGGCACTGATGGTTGGTTTGTCAGTTTCATTAAAACCATTAATAAACAAATGGCTTAATATTATATTTGGCCTTCTTTTTACAGCTATTATGTTGTTAATTGCAGTTACATCAATTTCGGAATGGAGATCTTTTTATGTTTTATATGCAATTATAGAAAGTATAGTTACTTCAATAATTGTCTGGAAAGCCTTTAATTGGCCCAAACAAACTAACTTACAAGAAACCATCTAAATAATTTCAAAATGACATCAAATAAAAAAAAGGCCAGAATTGCCGGTTTACTATATCTCGTTGTCGTGTTAACTGGTTTTTTCAGTCTGGCTTATGTACCTTCCAAACTTATTTTTTGGGATAATCCAACGGAGACTTTTACTGCGATAAAGGCATCTCAAACACTTTTCAGATTTGGAATTGTAAGTGGTATAATCTGTTATATTTTCTTTTTAATGTTGCCTATTGCGCTTTATAAACTCCTTGCGCCGGTCAATGAATTACACGCAAAATTGATGGTTCTTTTAGCCATAATTAGTGTTCCTGTTTCATTTTTAAATATCCAAAATAAATTCAGTGTCCTGTCTCTCATCAATGGCGAAAATTATACTGTTTTTACAAATGAACAATTGAAATCTCAGGTAATGTTTTATCTCAATCAATATGATAATGGCATTTTAATGGTTTCGATATTTTGGGGACTATGGTTGTTTCCGTTTGGTTATTTAGTTTACAAGTCAGACTTTTTACCTAAAATTTTTGGAGTTTTATTGATAATGGGATGCTTTGGTTACCTCATAAATTTTTTCGGTAATACTTTAATCCCTGGTTATGCTGATTTTGGTTTCTCTAAATATGTAAGCATCCCTTCGGCTTTGGGAGAAATTGGAATCTGTTTGTGGCTTCTTATTATTGGCGCAAAAGAAAAGACTGCATTAACATAATATGTTTAGATTTTACAGGACAAAAGTTTTCTATCCAAAAAGGGACTTGAATAAATATCAAACAGAGAACATTTACAGCAGGAATATTTTCTGCGAATTAAACCAATTTTCATGCATTATTCACCAAAAGGGAATATTTCATCAAGTGAAATTATATGATTGCCTTTTGGTAATACTTTCGGTGCCTTTGCTAATTTCCTCGCTAATAAAGCTGTTGGCAATGGTTTAAATTTCTGAAATAAACCTACTGCATTAACAAATTTCAGAATGTTTCCCATAATTTTTTCACCAAATCGATCAGTGTCTTGTCTTAAAAGCAATCCGGGTTTGAAAATAATATATTGCTCGAAATTAAGCGCTGTAATCTCATCTTCGAGTTTTCCTTTAATTTGAGAATAAAAAACCTTGCTTTGTGCAGAAGCCCCATAGGCAGATAACAAAACAAAAGACGGAACTCCGTTTTCTTTTGCTAATCTTGCAAACGTTACAGGAATATCAAAGTCTATTTTGGTTTGATTTTCTTTTGAACCGGCAGCTTTAAGAGTTGTTCCTAAACAAGAAAAAAAGACATCACCAACTATCAATTCTTTATGAGAATAAATATTTGAAAAATCGATAATTTGTTCTGTCAATTTGGGATGTCGCTTCCCTATTGCTCTTCTAACAAAAACCGTAACAGATGTATAAGCTGCATCTGCTAAAAGTTCGTCAACCAAAAATTCTCCTGTTGAACCTGTCGCGCCAATAACTAATGCTTTCATAATATAAATTTAAAAATTAAAATCAACTGTGTAAAGCTTCATAGGCTTTGCTTTACCTCTTAAAAGTATTTCACCCTGATGTGTGTGTATAATTAACAGATCCTCAGGAAGTATCTCTTTTATTGCTTCCGAAATTACAAAATCATGATCGAAATCATTGCATTTACATTGAATTCTGGAGGTTGTATTAAGAAGATCGCCATGATAGACAATTTCTTTTTTTACCTTTCCAACCCAGGTTGTCACTGCAGTCCCCATGTGCATGCCTGCTTTAAACTTCGGAACTATATTGTAATTCATTAAATAGTATTCCTCTTTATTTTTAATACATTGCTTAAGCAGATAAAAACAATACAAACAACGCTCTTCCTTTAGACCTACAGCTGTTTTCCATGTCAGGATAATTTCGTCTCCGGCATATTGATAAACTTCTGCACGCGAAGCCAGAATTGCATTTGTAAAGTCATTAAATAAATCCTGCAATAATTTACTATAAAGAATATCTCCGAGCTGCTCAGCCAATGTAGTGGATGATTTTACATCAACAAACATAAAAATTCGCTCTTCCTGAATGGGGTGATGATATCGACCCGTAAAATAATTTGAAAAGAATCTGCTGCTTAGCAGACTGCTTATTTCTAAAAACAGAATTAAAAAGATGGATGCTCCAAGCGAAAACAGAAAATCTTCAATCAATCGATCATTCCTATATTTAATTACAACTTCCTGATAGGAAAGCTGCCCCAACATTTCCTCAAAAATGATAACAAAAAAAAGTAAAAACAGCAATATGGTTAAGCTGTAAATAAGTGCTTTAAAGATCATTGTCTTTATAAACGAATATTTATCAAAATTCAGAGATCTTTCAAATGTTATGACAATAAGACTGATAAAAATTCCAATCATCGTGCCGGGCAAAAGTTTTAAATAAGCATAACCTGATCCGGCATCAGTAACGGCAGCGTAAAGTAAACCCAATATTCCTCCGGCAATGATCGCTTTAAAAATTAGGCTGTACTTTTTATAGAAAGGTATCTTTGGTAATTCCATATAATACATTCTGATGAATTTCAAGAAACTTTCGTTCCTAATCAAAAGTAATACAGAATGTTAAGCACAACAAATTAATTACAACAATATACAAATGAATTTGTCTGTATTAGAAAACGGTAACAAACACTGCTGTTACCGCTTGCAAAAGATGCTAACTATTTAGATTTAAACAGTTACAAACTGTCTATACGTTTCCCAATCTGTATAACCATGTGCCCCTAATCCGTAATGCAAATCACGATTTGGAGGAGTTAATTCCCAATTGTTCTCTAAACGTTCTACTAAATCCGGATTCGATATAAAAGGTTCTCCAAATCCCGCAATATCAATTATTCCGGCATTAATAAGTTCTTCTGATTTTTCTCTGTTCATACCACCAGCCAAAATGATTACACCATCATACCAGGAACGAAAACGCTCGATAAAACCATCAGGCAAAGCATGACTTCCTTTTGAAAGTTGATCCATTAAATGGATGTAAACGATGTTTCTTTTCTTTAATTCTTTGGCCAGATATTGATAAGTGGCTTCTATTTCATCATAATGAGGTAAATCTCCCAAACCACCGTAAGGTGTTAGTCTGATCCCGACTTTTTCATTACCAACTGCCTCTATAAATGAGTCAACAATTTCTAATAAAAATCTTGAACGATTTTCGATATTGCCACCATATTCATCTGTACGGTTGTTTACAAAAGGGTTTAAAAATTGTTCTACCAAATAACCATTTGCTCCGTGTATTTCTACTCCGTCAAAACCTGCTTCAATGGCATTTTTAGCCGCATTTGTAAAATCATTTACAACATCCTTAACTTCATTTGAAGAAAGCGCTTTTGGCTTTGATGCTGGTACAAAACCTTCAACACCGTTTTCATCATATCCCCAGGCTGAAGTATTTTTTGCCTGAATATCAGATGGCCCAACTGGCGCAATTCCGTTTGGTTGGTTTGAAGTGTGAGACACTCTGCCTACATGCCATAATTGCGAGAATATTGTACTGCCTTTTTTGTGTACTGCATCCGTTACTTTTTTCCACCCTTCAACCTGTTCTTCTGTATACAATCCTGGAATATAAAGCACTCCTTTTGCTGTTGGAGAAATTGCTGTTCCTTCAGTAATAATTAAACCAGCCCCTGCCCGTTGTGCATAGCACAATTCACTGTTTTCGTTTGGAATACCATTTTCATTTCTCGCTCTTGTCATAGGTGCCATCAAAATGCGATTTTTTAATTGTAAAAAACCAATCTGTGCCGGTTTAAAAATATCTGTCTTCATAATTATTTATGCTAAAATTTATTGTTTTTGTTTTGATGATTTGATAGTGGAGAAAATTAATAACTCCACTATCAAGTCTTCTGCAATTATTTTTTAATCAACCAGCTTTCAACAGCTCTTGAAAAATCGGCGACATCAATTGGATGTCTGCTTGTAATTATATTTCCATCAGTTACAACTGGCTGTTCCAATACAGTTGCACCCGCATTTTTCAAATCAGATTGAATGTTCCAGTATCCTGTTAGTTTTCTTCCTTTTAATATATCTGCAGATGCCAATACAACCGGAGCGTGACAAATAGCAGCAATCAATTTTCCTGATTTATTGAAGTCCTGAATGAATTTAATAACGTCTTTGTCATAACGAAGATTATCCGGATTCCAGGCACCACCCGGAATAAATACAGCATCATAATCGCTTACCTTTATCTGATCTGCCGTACGGTCAAATTTTATCCAGCCCACTGGTTGTAAGTATTGAATAGCCATTACATGTGTTTTTGACATTTCAGGAAATGCGAGTCCGTATCTTTCAGGAGCAGGATTGTACTTCGGAGCAACTATTTCCACATCAGCTCCCAATTCTTTGAAATACCATACTGGTCCGGTCAATTCAATTTCTTCAAAACCGTCTGCTACAATAACAGCTATTTTTTTTCCTTTAAGAATTGTTTTGTCTTTTACAGGAGTAAAGAAGAAATCTTTTAAAGCTTCATTTCCTGGTGCGTTTAACAATTTTGATACCGGCATAGTTACAACCGCTGTTTGAGTAGCCAATTGATTCACAACTTCTAACTCATGAGAATAATTTGTTTTCATTTCTTTAGTTTTTACTGTTAACTGAGCTTCTGCATTAACTACAGCAAATACACTTAATATACCTGCAGCAATGATTTGATTAATTGTTTTCATTTTCTTTAGATTTAAATATTAATAATTGCACTTAAAATTTAATTTTGATGTTATTCGCGAGTAAGCGGTGCAAATTCGATTAAGTTGCGAATTCCGTCTTGAAAAGGCTGTTTCTTTATACTCGTGTTTAAGTAATCAATCACAGGCTGAATGGGCGGAAAATTCAAATGATACTCAAATGCCTCATTACTTCTGAATTTTTCAAAAGTCACAAACTGAGTTTTATCGTCAGTTAGTTGTGATAATTGATACGTTACTACACCAGGCTCACTTCTAAATTGAGGCATAGCCGTGTGATAAACCGCTTTGAAATTTTCTTCAGTACCCGCCTTCGCATCTACAAAAAGCATGATTGTTAACTGTTTATCTTCTGCTTTACTGACTCTTCTCCATTCTTGTTTCGAAATGGGTTCTAAGTCTTTTACATAGATTATTTTTTCAGGCTTAACTAATGCTGATTTTTCTAAGGCGATTACAGCTTTGGATTTTGAATTGTTTTTAAATTTGGTCAATTCTTTTTCATTGATCCAACGCTCAAACAACCAAATTATAGTCTGATTATCTTGTTCAAAATAAGCCTCTGACATAATATTACTATCATTTAGAAGCGATTCTAAAACATAATCACTTACGGCTTTCTGAAATTTCTCCTGAAATTCCTTTTTTACCTCATAACGGGTGATTTTTGCTATCATTTCTTGATTTTTAGGTCCTTCAGACGTTACTTTCCCTTTAGATAAATTTTGTGCTGTTGCAAATGCACCACACGATACAAATAGCGCTGTAAAAATTACTGCCATTTGTGAAATTGAGAGATGTGTTTTTGCTTTCATACCTTTTACTTTTTAAGAGTTAATTATTTTCTTTTAAAAACAAAAACACCCAAATAATGAAACAGTAAACCTATTCCCCACGCTGCAGTTTGCCATACAGGCCATAGATAATTTCTGTCTGTAAAAAACCATATTAGCCAAATGGCAGGAATAGTTAATGCGAATACTAATAAGTGAATTCTGAAACCTTTTTTTGGATTGATTTGAGCAACTGTGTGCTCGTTTGCTAAATGTCTCATGATGTTTGATTTTATTAATTGATTAAATTATTTAAGTTGTTTTCCTAATTGTTCTACTTTTTTTAACCACTTATTTCGTTGGCTTTCAGTTGATTTTATCATGAAACCAAAAGTGGAAAATTTGATAGGGTCAAATCCTACGTAACCGAAAACAATGTTTTTGAGAATTTGATATTGTGAGGCACGATAGATGAGATAAAACCACCATTTTGGCGTATCCATCGTAACCAGAAGTCTTAAGCTTTTTCCTTTTAAAAGTTTTTCAGGGAATATTTTTCCTGAATGATGTTTGAATGCGAAATCAGGTAACAGAATCCTGTCTATAAATCCTTTGGTAATGGCAGGCATAAAACCCCACCAGTTTGGATAAGACAGGACAATATGATCTGCCCATAAGATAAGTTCCTGCGAACGGATTAAATCTTCTTCAAGTTGTAGATTTTCTCCGTTTTTATATCCATCAGAAAGATTTACATTGAAATCTAATTGGGATATATAGATCGTTTTGCAGTTTGCTCCTGCCGCTTCTGCTCCCTTTCTGTAAGCGTCTAATAATGCATTACAAAAAGAATTTTCAGAAGGATGTCCAAGTATAAGTAGGATGTTCGTTTTCATTGCAGTTCATTTAATTTGACACTGCAAAGATTTTAAATAATGAAGAGGGGCACCTGACACAAAAGTGTCAAAAACTATTTATGTGCTAATTTTTGTCGAATTCTTGTAAGCGATTGTCTCTCAATGCCAAGAAAGCTACAAAGATGAGAAACGGATATTCTGTTAAACAGATCTGAATTATGTTTGATGAAATCAATATAGCGCTCTTCAGCGGTTTGAAATATGAAGCTTTCAATACGGACTTGTTGTCGTTTTAAAACTTCTTCGGCAACTAATCTGCCATATTTTTCAAAACCTGATAAGTTTTCATAAATCCATTGCAGAGCTTCATAGGAAATGCAAACCATAGTAGTTGGTTCTAAACATTGAATGGAATATTTGCTTGGTTGTTGGGTAATAAAAGCAGGATAATGTGTAGCATACTCGCCTCCTGCATAAAAACCAACGGTAATTTCATTTCCGTCATTATCTACAAAAGAAGAACGCACTAATCCTTTTGCTATAAAACCTAATGATTTTTGTATTTTACCCGATTTGAGAAAGAAATCTTTTTTATTTAGTTCCTGAAATGTAAATTTTGAAGCATACTGTGAGAGCTCATCTTCAGTTATATTAGGGCAAATTTCTCTAACTGATTTTAAAAATATTTCCTCTCCTGATTCCATCGTATGATCGGTTTTAATTTACATTTCTATCAAAACTATACTTAAAGCACTGGTATATAACATTTAACACAATTCTGATAACATCATAACAAAAGTAAAAAAAATAGAATATTCCAGCATAAAATTTTATAAATCTGCTTTAACATAAAAAATGCTAAACTCTTCGTTTAGCATTTTTTATTCTTTATTTATCCTATTTGTCTGGAAATTTCTCTTAATTCCTGAGCTTTTATACTTTATGTTTTACTTCTACAAGTCCTGTACTTTCTCCAAATATACTTTTTTGACTTTCTGAAATCATACTATGCGGATATCCCAGATCAATTGTACTAAGTTTATTAAGGAGTTCAATTTCCTGCTCAGAGAGTGTAATATTCAATGAATTCAAATTATCAACAAGCTGTTGCTCATTTCTTGGACCTAATATGGTTACAGTTGACAATCCACTATTATCGTGCTTTTGTCTTAACCAGGCTAAGGCTATATCTAATATTTTGGCTTCTTTTTCATTGGCAATATTTTCAAGCGCATTTAAAATTTCTGTTTCCCTGTTTCCAGTTTCACCTTTTAGTAATGCACCACCCCACGCCTGCTGTCTTGATGGTTCATTTTGAAGATTGGAACGGTATTTTCCTGTCAGCGTTCCGCCAGCTAATGGCGACCAAAATGCAGCTCCCAGACCTAATGACTCTGCCATAGGCAGTAATTCACGGTCAGCACCTCTTTCAATAAGGTTATATTCTATTTGTATTCCCGCAACTGGTGCCCAGCCACGAAGATCAGCCAGCAGTGCCGCATTTGCGATTTTCCATGCAGGGAAATTTGAGAATCCGGTATATAGAATCTTACCCTGGCGTACTAAATCATCCATCGCTCTCATGATTTCTTCAATTGGAGTTTGTCCATCAGAAAGATGAGCCCAATAAATATCCAAATAATCGGTATCTAATCGTTTTAAGCTTTGCTCAACAGAATGAATGATATTCTTTCTGCTATTTCCTGTAGTCAATAATGTAGATCCTCCGGTAGAGAATTTAGAAGAAAGTATTAAATCGTGGCGTTTCTCTTTAATAAGATTTCCAAGGATTTCTTCTGATTGTCCCACTTGGTAACCATCGGCTGTATCAATAAAATTACCTCCCGCTTCAATATATTTATTGAATATATTTTTTGAGGTTTCTTCGTCAGAACCATGTCCCCAACGTGTTCCAAAGTTTCCTGTTCCTAATGCCAGTTCCGATACTCTTAGTCCGGTTTTCTGTCCAAAAATTTTGTATTTCATAATATAAAAAGTTTAAATTTTATTCTGTACCAATCAGTACAAAATTTGTTAAAAAAAATCACCCGATCATATCGAGATTAAATTTTATTAGAGCCGCCAAAGAAGCGTCGTTCATATTCATTCGTCTGGTAATATTAATTCCGTTCCATAAATTAAGCAGATGACTTCCGAGAAGCTCAGCACTTTTATCTGTTTTGATAACATTTTTGTCTTTACTTGTCTGAATGACATCAACAAATATTTTTTCCAACTCAAAGAGAAGTTTTGCTATCATTTTTCGGGTATATTCATCCTTTGCTGCCATTTCAACTAAAGCATTTCCCATGAAACATCCCTTTGCTTTATTTATATTGGCATTGTCTGAAAGTTCAAGAAAAAAAGACTTTAAATACTCAAAAGGGTTTTCACTTTCAGCAATTTCTTTTTTCAATCGTGAAAGCAAATTAGATGCAAACTGCTGTAACGATTTTTCGTAAAGTTCTTTTTTTCCACCTTTAAAAAAAAGATAGAAACTCCCCTTTCCAATCCCCATCGCTTTTAACAATTCTTCAGCAGAAGCAGCTTCATATCCTTTTTCCCAAAAGACCTGAGCGGCTTTTGAAATTACTTCCTGTTCATCGAATATTTTAGGTCTTCCAGCCATTTTTGAATTAATTATGAAACAAAGATATAATTTTGTACCATTTAGTACAAAATACAATTCTGAATTTAACAAAAAATTAAGAAATCATCATGAATCTGTATTATATTTCTGTAATAATATATGATAATTCTTTAAAACTTCTTACTTCCATTTTCTATATTTAATTGATTATCAATATAATTAAGAGTTTTAAAAAATAAAGAACTTAAAAATCAATTTTATTATGGGGTTAAAAACACAATATCCCGTCGCACAGCGATCACAGGTATGGGAGCAGTATTTGTTTTTTTATCTATGTGTAACTTCCGGCAATGATGCTAGCTATGCCACAGGACTAATCTATGGTTCTAGCGGTGGCGAAGGAAATCCTTAAAATTAAAATTTTCATCACAAAAGCTGATCCTACAAAAAAATCTATTTCATGGTAGAAATGGGATTTTTTATGGCATAATTTTTCTACTATTTTCCTTTACCAAAACTTGTCAGAAAGTTTAAATTGTTATATTTACTTTTTTAGCTGACAAAATACACGGTATAAACATTCAATTTCTATACTGCTGGGTCAATTAATTTTAAGAAGTCATAATGGAAAAACATATAGAATCAGTAGCCTCGTTACCTCTGGAAAATAATCCAATTACATATCCTCAAATAAAAAAAGCCGATTTATTACCAGATCCGGAATCTCGCTTAGATTCTATGGAAATGAAGGAAACACCGCTTAGTGATTCCACTATTCCCTATAGAGATTTGACGAACGTTGACAGTAAAAAAGAAAGTATTCACCAACTGATTGCTAAATTGGATGTTGAAAATAGCCTTAGATATCAAAGAACAGTTGAAGATACCTATTGCAATGTGTACTCTTATGATTATTGCTATTTCTCAAAAGTCTATCTTCCAACAGTTTGGTGGACAGCTGAATCTCTTGAAAAAATGGCAGAAGGACAAGAAGTCGAAGCTATTTTTGAAAAAACGGTAGATCGAATTTACTCTAGCGCCATAACTGATTGGTTTTCAGAATGGGGACCGAATTTTGGCTGGAAGAAAATGTTTACTGCCGATGAAATTCAGAATAAGGTAAATGAAAATGGCGGAATCGGAATTATTTGTGCCAAAAGAAGAATAAGAGGACTTTCCGGACATATCGTTCCGGTTGTTCCGGAAACCGATTTACACAAAGCGTATCGCGAAAATGGTGTAGTAGTTTATCCGTTACAATCGCAGGCAGGAAAACTGAATTACAATTACTTTTCAGAAGTAAGAAAAGACTGGTGGAATGATGAATTATATTCGGATTTTGTGTTTTACTATCATGACTAAATAAAGCCTACAAACCTCCTGCTCAAACATTCAAAAAAATAATTGATTTTCAGCGTGTTAACCACTTGGAAATACGATAATAAAAAACTACTTTTGCAACTTGGAAAATACAGGAATAGCGAAATATAACAATCAGGCTATTCATCTGCTTAAATTATTGATATAAAAGTAATTAATGATTATTATAGTTTTATAAGCCCCTTTATAAAATTTTACTTTTTCATCAGTCATTCAGTTGATACAAGTGCAAAATTCCTGAAACTAAAACATACATTTCTAAAATTTTAAAAGGATCCTAAAACTTTTTGAATGGAGGCAACAATTCTGCTATCCATTAAAGATTTTTTGTCTCTGGTTTTGAATCCTTAGATCTGTGTTTCTGAATAAAAAACAACTTTATAAATTACAATAACCATAAAAGAAAATTAGTATAAATGAAAGACAATCAGACAAAAAAATATTATTGGGGAATTGGATTAGAAAACGAAACCTATATGCAATTTGAGGAATCCTTAATAGTTTCTGGTGCGTTTATACAAGAGAAAATTGGTTTTGAAAAATACAGCATCGATTATAGAAAATGTTACAAACCGGAAAGTTTGGCCCCTGTTTTGAAAAAAGCTTTTAACTCAAAAGAAAGTTATAAAGTGAGCCGAATGATGAACAGTCATTCACTTGAAAAACTGGATATTAACTATCAGCATAAAACATTGTCGCCAATAAAACCATTAGTAGATACCGAAAATGGTGAGGTGGCCGCAGAACCAATTGAGAATCCTGACTATTTAGGGAAATCAATTATGGAAATTTTCCTTGAAGATCAGCCATACAATATTCAGAGTATGATTACCCAAAGAAACAAAACGATGGGTTCTGTACATTTTGATGGGGATTCTATCGAATTTGTAACGAAGTATTTTGAAAATAGAACAATCGCTGATTCTTGCAAAGAACTAAAAGCAACGAAAAAACTATTTCTGGATAAAATTAATGAATCTTCAGTTTTAAACGGAAAACTAAATTTTCCGGATTATAACAACGGTCTTAATATGTTCATGACCAATCAGGAAAATCTGGTTTTGTTTAATAATGGAACGTATCATTTTCATATCACTTTGCCTTCTTTAACTGAAGACAGCCGAATAGTTGATTACAATGATTTTGAGAAAACACATGCCAACGCTATTTATTTACTACAATGGTTTGAGCCGTTTTTTATAGCGACTCTTGGAAGTCCGGATATTATGGGCGTGATCAGCGACAAATACAGTCTGGACAAAAAATTCACTTTGGGCTCTATGCGAAATGCGATGTCGCGCTATATAGGCGTTGGAACGTACAATAAAGCAATGCCAAAAGGCAAAATCCTAACCTACAATGTCGATAATTTTAGAAAACTGCTAAAATTTGAAAAGGAAGAAAATGTTTGGTGGCGTGATCAGATTGAAACTGAAATGGAATATGAGATGCTTTCGGAAGTGGGTCTTGATTTTAATCAGGAAAAAATGTACCAAAGCGGTTTCGAATTCAGAAGTTTTGACGAGTTTCCGGCAGAATATTTAAATGATGTTCTTTTTTCAATTATTTTGATTTGTGAGCATTCTTTAAACCTTCCTGATGTTCAATGGGGGCATGACAGTAAAGCCTGGAATAATCTGGTTTTCAAAACGCTAAAAATGGGTTATGCAACTGAAATTACTGAAGAGGAAAAGAAAGAAGTTTTAGATTTATTGCAATTATTAAATCCGTCAGATGAGAATTATAGCGTTCTAAAATCTGAATTTGAAGCGATCGTATTGCTTGATGAATTCTTCTTTAAAATTCTGGCTGTTTTACATGATAAGTACAAAGACAATAACATTTGTCTGGATGCTATGTACGGTCAAAAAACAACTGTTGCACCAAAATGGGACAACTTTAATAAATACCAAACAGAAAGACATCTAAAGCAAATTGGCGCTTTTTGCGATAATTAAAACTCGAATTCACTATAAAACACTAATCCTTATGCAGATACACATAAGGATTTTTTTATGCCTGATTTTTTATTGAAACAATGTTGCATTTACAAATAAGAATTTTATATTTGCAACAACATTGCGTTAAGTATTGTTCACAGAATGAAAAAGAAATTCAAAATTTTATCTTTTTTCCTGCCGTTGGTAGTAGTATTTGCGATACTATTTCCGGCGATACATTCTTATGAACACATACAAAGTCACAATGCTTCGCATAAAAGCGTAAAACTACAACTCCACACCAATAAAACCGACTTAAAAGTACACGATCATTCTAATGAAGAATGTGCCATTTGCCACTTTAAATTGAGTCCGGTTGGTACTTTTTCTTTTAGCTGTTTTCAGTTTTATAAAAATAGTCCGTTAATCCATACGGTACATTTTTATTCCACATCCTTTTCTGAGTTTTTCAAAGGCTCGTTATTTTCCCTTAGGGCACCTCCTATTTTCTAAACTGTAAAAAGTAAAGCTTGAAATGTGAGATCTATTTAGAAGCAAATTATCCGAAAGGAAATTAGTTTTTCTGATTACCTGTTTATTTATTAGTTTTTCCGGCGTTAAATGTCAACAGCATTACCTTTAGTGGTTATGCATCATGATTATTTTGCCTCGAAAACCAATAACTTCAGGCATTCGTAACACGATCGTGCCTATTTCATTAGGTAACAATACCATGCGCCACTAGCATCTCACATCTCCTTTTCACTTTTTCACAGTTTAACATTTCACATTCCGCATTTCGCATTTCGCATTTTACCCCATTTCTCATGCGAAATGCACTCCTCTGTAACCCATATTTTATAGTTATGAATATTCTTAAACTCCCAACAAACAGAATCCTTGTATTTTTTTGTGTAACTGCCTTTGCTCTCACCTCTTGTGAAAGTGACAAAAATGAAATTGATACAGAGTATCCTGTAGTTGATATTTCGGCCGCAAACGCCTTCCCAATACAATGCAGCCAGGTAACCCGCGGGCAGAAAATTACATTTAGGGCAAAATTTACTGACAACACTGAATTAGGCTCTTACAGTCTGGACATTCATCACAATTTTGATCATCATACGCATAGTACCGAAGTCAATAATTGTGATACTGAACCTGTCAAAAAACCCGTAAATCCAATGTTGTATATCAATTCTGTCACGATTCCGCCAGGACAAAAAAGTTACGATGCCACGCAGGAAATCACGATTCCGACTGATGTTGATCCGGGTGATTATCACTTTATGATCCGTCTGACGGATAAGGAAGGCTGGCAAACCATCAAAGGATTAAGTATTAAAGTTTTATAAGTTGTTTTTGATGTATAAAAATAAATCAAATCGATTGCAGACTTTTTGCCTGTTGCTTTTTTGTTTTGCTATAGTGACAAAAGTGGCAGCGCAAACCGTTCGTTTATCGGGTAGCGTATTTTCTAATGGTCAAAAGCCATTAGAAGGCGCTATCGTTACCCTTCATCCATCCCATACAAGTACAATTACAGATCAGGTAGGTAATTTCTTTTTTAACCAGATACCAAAAGATTCTAAGTTTCTAACCGTGCATTTTTCCGGTTACGCGCACTATGAAGTAAAAGTTTCTTTTGATAAAAAGGAAATTGTACTTCCTGCGATTTTATTACATCCGGAAATAAAAGAGTTGCAGGAAGTGATCATTACAGATTCTTATGAAACACATCGCAAAAAAGAAACATCACTTAATCTTGAAATCGTAAACAGCAGTTTTATCCAGCGGAATCTCGGCGGAAGCCTAATGCAGTCCTTACAAAGGATTCCGGGTGTTAAAACCATTTCCATCGGTTCTGGTGGCTCAAAACCTTTAATTCGGGGACTAAGTTTTAATCAGGTTATTGTTGTCGAAAACGGCATCAAACACGAGGGCCAGCAATGGGGCGCGGATCACGGGCTTGAAATTGACCAGTATGCTGTAAACAGGGTTGAAATTATCAAAGGACCTTCTTCTTTTATTTATGGATCAGATGCCATTGGCGGTGCTGTCAATATAAAGCCTGTTCCCTTTCCTGCTAAAAATGTTTTAGGCGGAAGTATTGATCTTACAGGCAAAAGTAATAATGAACAATTTGGTGGATCGTTCAACCTTTTTGGCCGCAGTGAAAAATGGTTTTTCGATACCCGAATAACCGCTATGGATTATGGTGATTATCGTGTTCCGACAGATACGGTGCAGGTTTACAATTATGCTGTTCCGTTATATAAAAATCATTTGCGCAACACAGCAGGACGCGAACTTGATTGGCATGTCAGTACGGGATATATTACTGAAAAATTCAAATCAGTTATATATGTCAGTAACATTTACAGCAAAAGCGGTTTTTTTGCCAACGCACACGGGCTCGAGCCCCGAAATGTAGACACTGCACTTCATGATAAATCGAGCAGGGATATTTTAATGCCTTTTCAGGAAGTTACACATACCAAAATCAGCAATACAACTTCTTTTCAATTGGGCATCCATCAATTGGAAACGCAATTGGGTTTTCAGAAGAATTTTCGCAGGGAATACAGCCATTATGTTAACCATGGATATATGCCACCTATTTATCCTGTGGACATGTACGCGCCTCAGGATTTGGAAAGGCAATATGATAAAGAAGTTTTTTCTGTGGCGATTAAAGATGAATTTTTAATCCACAATCATCAATTTACCGTAGGGCTAAATGGCGAACAACAGCAAAATGCAATTAATGGCTGGAGTTTTTTAATCCCGGCTTTTAAACAAGCCAACGCCGGATTATTTGTTTACGACAAAATACAGTTCAACGACTTATGGCTGCTGCATGGTGCAGTCCGGCTAGATTATGGCCGAATCGAAATGAAACAATATACAGACTGGTTTCAAAGTGAAATTACAGCAAACGACCAAACCACTTCCGAATATCTAAAACGCTCTGAAGAGTTAACAAGAACCTTCAAAAGTTTTAACTGGTCTGCAGGTGTGAATTATACTCCCGGGCAATGGTCTTTAAAAGCAAATCTGGGAACGAGTTTCAGAATGCCAATTGCAAAGGAACTCGCCTCAAATGGTGTCAATTATCATTATTTCAGATTTGAGAAAGGAGATCCCAATTTAGCAGCTGAACGTTCTTATCAATTAGATCTTGGTATGGAATGGCAATCAAATAAATGGTCCGTTCAGCTGAGTCCATTTTTTAATTATTTCCCCAATTACATCTACCTAAATCCGACTTCTCAGCATGATATTTATTACGGTGCCGGCAATCAGGTTTTTGAATACGAACAAAGCAAAGTGATGCGCTACGGGAGCGAATTGCAGACCCGTTATCAATTCACCTCTCATTTAAGCGGCGAAATTCTGGCGGAATATCTTTATTCGGAACAATTATCGGGCAGCAAAAAAGGCTATACGCTTCCGTTCTCACCTCCTGCCTCGGTTTTGTTTGGACTGAATTATACACCCGAAATTAAATACTTACTGGATACCTATTTCTCGATCGATTACCGTTATACCGCGGCGCAAAATCAGATTGTTCCTCCGGAGAAAAAAACGGCAAGCAGCAGTGTCTTCAATCTGGCATTAGGAACTAAGGTTAAAGCGGGACAACAGGATTTCATTCTTAGTCTGCAGGTTCAGAATTTGTTCAATACCAAATACCTCAATCACACCAGTTTTTACAGGTTAATCGAACTGCCGGAAGCCAGTAGAAACATTATTCTGTCCGTGAAGATTCCCTTTTTAATATTAAAATAAACGCAATATGAATTCAATTAATTAATCCCAAACCTTATGAAAAAAGCAAAATTATTTCTTCTCCTTCTTGTTGGAGCTACTGTCTTCACAGCTTGTAATAACGACGACGATGAGAATACTACCTCTAAACCCACAGCCGAAAATGTCGAAATTGGAACCGCCAATAACAAACGTGCCCTGATTGGTCGTGATTTTCATTTTAACGCCGATATTATTGCCGGTGATAAAATTGCCGATGTACAGCTAAAGATCCTTCCAAAAAAGGGAGAAACCTACACCAAAGACTGGAAGTTTGAGTTGACGTGGATCGAGTACAAAGGCGCCAAAAATACCAATGTACACAAACATTTCAATATTCCTGCTGATGCCCCGGAAGGTAAATTCGATTTCTATTTCATTGTAAAAGATGAAAACGGAACCGAACTCGAAATTAAAGAAGAACTAACCATTACTGATCCGGCCAATATGCCTGCTGATCCGTTAATTGGCAGAGATATGCTCTCAAGAAATGACGATTTGATTTATTATATGGAAACCTGGGTGGAGCCGGAATTAATCTTCAAAAAGAATGATCTGCTCACGGCACATGCACAGGTGAGCCAGATTATGGGTGATGGCATTTTATATTCTGTTTTAATAAAAAAAAGCCTCAATTACCATCCTGAAAGTATCGATAATCTGGATTTTAAAAAGGTGATTGTCATCTCAAAAGTCGAACATAAAGGCCTTCCTCCCGCTTCAAAAATTGCTACCCTGCAAAAGATAAATGAGGTTTGGGGTGGTCAAAGCATTACAATTGGTGCTGAAAAAGAGGCGAACGGAACTGCAATTACGGGAGACAAAGCATGGCAATCCGGCCAATACAATTGGGTGGTTCTTTATAAAAATACAACTTACAACCTGAGTATTTATAAATCGATGCCAATTACTATCAATTATTAATTCATTAATCCTAATAATAACTTTAAACCCTTTAAAATGAAAAACAATTATTTCAAACTGATTTTCCTATTTGCTATAGCCTCTTTTACAGTTTCCTGTAGCAATGATGACGACAATTCTGCTGCAATTCCTGATGAAACGTTATCTGAATATAAATACCTGAGAATATTACTTTCTGATGAAAAAACTACAGATCTTACATTAGTAAATCCATTAGACGCAACGACAAGTTTGTTTAATGCGAAATTTGCAAAAGCATCACTTTATACTACTGAATCCGGCAGATACGCTGGAATTATCCACAGAACAGCAAATACCGTAGAAACATTTGACAGCGGATTCGAAAGTCACGGTGATCATGTTGATGTAGACGGAATTCCGAAATTTGGTGCTTTGACCGGCCAATCGCTTCTGCCAACGCACTTTAAAAGTAAAATTGGAGAATTACTAACTTTTAATGACGGAGACGGAACTTTATCTGTTGCCAAAGAATCAGAAATCAATACAGCCGGAGCGAAATTTAAAGTAGTGAATGCTGGTTTACTGGCGCATCATGGTGCTATGGCTACTTTTACCAATGGTACTTATGCGATTACGGTGAAGGATAATTCGGTTGCAGGAACGCTGCCTGAAAAAGTAAAAATTATTGATAATACAGGAAAAACCCTTTTTGATCCTACTGTGGCAACAAAAGGTATTCACGGAAATGCCTCAGATGGAACTTATGCCGTATTTGGATCTGCAAGTGGTGTTTTGGTTGTTGAAAGTTCAGGAAAACAGAAGCTTATTGCGCTTCCGGAAGATTTTGGAACTGCCTGGTTTGGAAGCATTTTAGAAACAAAAGCGAAAGGGAAATTTGTTGGATATACTGCCGCAAAAGGAGCTTACTTAATTGATGTAGTAAACGGAACCATTAAACCAATTTTGCAAAGTCCTGCGATTATGCAATGTAAAGTGAGCTATAATGCTACTAAACTCGGAATCCTATTGCATTCAGGTGAATTCAAATTATTCAACCTGACAAGTTTACAAGTGGAAAAAGAAGGAAAAATAATCAGCGAAACAGCGACTGATGCTACCTTAAAACCGCAAATGCAGCTAACAGAAAATTTTGCTTACATCACCTCTCCAGCTACCGGTGAATTAGTACAGCTGAATCTTGCTGCTATGAAAATTGAGAAGAAAATCAAGGTTTCAACTACGCCTTATATGATTACCCTTATTGGTTTCGAGAATAGTAAAAGTCACTAATAACTACAAAAGCCCATTCCTTTCGGTTTGGGCTTTTTTTTTAGTCTTACAACTTGCGTTATTTTATGTTTAATTGCCCAGAACGGCTTTCAATGAAATGTATTTATCTAAGCTTTTAAAATCGTGTCCTTTTCCTTTCATCGATTTAATAAAAGAAGGTGTAGCTCCAACTGCTTTTGCTCCCACTACATCATTCAGATCCAAATCATTAAAACCAAGATCTTTATATTGTACTATTAATTCAGGAGTTACATTTAGTGATTTCAAAGCAAATAAATCTTCTGTTTTGATGTTTTTATAACCTGCTTTCTCAAAACTATTTATATATTCAGGTGTTACATTTAGTGACTTCAAAGCCAGCAAATCATCGTTAGAAAGATCATTATAACCTATTTTTTTAAAGGAATCAATAAAGGCCTGATCAATGTTTAATGATTTAAATGCAATAACATCGTCGTCAGCATCAGCAGCATCATTTGAATTCTTGTTATTCTTTTTTGAATTAACAGAACTGTGAAAATCCTTGATATATTTTGCATCAATTCCCTGAGATTTTAGTGCAATAATGTTGCCCGGACTAAGATCTTTGTAACCAGATTTACGAATCTCTTCAATGTAGTCTTTGTTTATTCCCAATGATTTAAAAGGAACCAGATTATCCAAATCAATATCCGGAATTGCTTGTTTAATTGAAGTAATATAAGCTTCACTTACATCTAATGCCGCCAAAGGAATCAATTGATCTTTGTCCAGATTGTTGTAGCCCTTTTTCTTAAGCATTTGCACATAAGATTGTTTGACGTTAATCATAAAGAAAACCATAAGATCTTCATCGTCGTTAAGATCAATTCCTTCTTTATGCATCGCTGAAGTATAGTCTTTATTGGCTGTAAATTTATAGGTTCCCATTCCTTTATCACCTTCGAATTTACCAATGAAAGTCATTGTTCCGGCTTCGCGGGTTAATGTAAATGTTCCTTGTTTGTCTTTCGGAAGATCTTTGAATTCATTCAATTGGAAAGTACTGTTAGAATTATCGTTCTCGTCGCTTTTAAACTGAACATTAACGGTATTGCCTTTGATTGTAGCAAACCAATTTCCTTCGGTTTCCATTCCGCTCTGAATGTTTGAATGCTTTTGTTTCTCTTCTTTTTCTTTAGAAGCAAGAGTTTGACTTTGCGCTGCCGGTTGATTAAAAAGGCAGGCAAACAGCACCATAATTGGCACCAGGAAAAAATACTTCCAGGTGGTGTGCACGTTTGATTTTTTTGAGTTCATCATGATGATTCGTTTTTTTAATAATGATTGATTATAATTAGTTGTAAGACTCAAAGGGAATTGTGGCGCTGCTACTTTAAGCAGACTGAATTGATAACTTTCTTTCTCCACGGTTTCCTGCTGCAGCATTTGATTATCTGTCAGGAATTCAAGATTAATTTCTAAGGCTTTTCTCCATTGCCATGCAAAAGGATTGAACCACTGAAATATGAGCACTACCTCAGCAAGCAGAAGATCGATTGTGTGTTTTTGCTCAATATGAATTTTTTCATGAAGCAAAATCTGATTGTAGGTTTCCCACTCATATTTTTCGGGATTGATAAAAATGTTATTGGCAAAAGAACAAGGTGCTTTATCGCCCGTAATTTCAACAATACGGAATTTCCCATCCTGAATAACAGATTGTGAATAAGCTCTGTAAAACAATAAAATAGCCTGCATTAAAAAGTTAAGTGCAAAGACGATTATGCCAAACCAATATAGATAAACCAACAATTGAGTAACTGATTCAACATTGATTACTTGTTGAGTTTCTTCTATAAGAGCTGGTTGGGCAGGTTGTTCTTTTAACACAGCAGTTGTACCAGCATTCACCGGAGTTTTCACCTCTATAACAGGTTTTTCTACAGCAATTTTTCTAAAAGATAATTGCTGAGGAATCGGAACCAAAGGCAAAATAAAAGCTAATGCCATGCAGGAAAGCAATACAAACCGGTTTAAATGAAAGAAAGTTTCTTTTTGCAACATCAGTTTATAAAAAACCAGACAGGCCGTAAGAATAAGGGCTGAGTATAAAATATATGGTATCATTTCTTATCATTTTTAATAATAGTTACTATTTCATCCAAATCCTTTTCTGTCATTTTTTGTTCTTTTGCAAAAAAGGCAAGCATTCGCGGGTAAGAGTTGTCAAAATACTGGCTAACGATATCCTTCAGTGCAAATTGCTGGTATTCTTCCCTACTGATTACCGGAAAAAAAGAATGCATGTTTCCAGCTGTTTCATGGTTCAAAAATCCTTTTTCTTCCAATATTTTCACGATTGTGGCAACACTGTTGTAATGTGGTTTCGGATCTGGCAATAGTGGAATTATATCTCGTATAAAGGCTTTGTTCAAATCCCAAAACACCTGCATGATCTGTTCTTCTCTTTTGGCTAGTTTTATCATCGTTTACAAATTTTGATGCAAGATACTACTAATTAATTAGTAGACAAACTAATTTGTTAGTATTTTAACTAATAGATTAGTAATTGAATCTGTTTCCAAGGATTCTCAATGTTTTATTATTCTTATTTTCAACACCTTAAGTAAATACAAATCAACTAAATGATTTTTTTTTATTATAACCGAAATGTCAATCTTGCAAAACTAAACTCCTATTATATAAAATATTATAGCTAAAAAAATGCTTATTTTTATGTTATTATTTTTCTTTAAGCTGTTTATCCACAAGCTAAATGAATCAAAACAGATATACCTATGAGCGACATTGCAAAAAGATTTCCGGAGAATCCACTTTTGATGCCTAAAGATTTGCAGGCAAGTAGTAACGAATTACAAATTATTAGTCTTTTGAATCCGGGAGTTTTTGTTTTCGAGGGGAAAACATGGCTATTGGTAAGGGTCGCAGAAAGCATAGCACAAAAAGAAGGTGTTATTTTTTTTCCTGTGGTAAACGCTTTAGGCAAGATTGAAATTATTGAAATACCACTTAACGATCCTGATTTAATTGCCACTGATGCCAGGGTAATTCAATATAAGGGACTTGATTATTTAACTACACTCTCTCACCTTCGTTTATTGTGCAGCGATGATGGAGTTCATTTTTATACACCAGAAGGTTTTAATTCTCTTGTAGGTTCCGGAATATTGGAACAATTTGGAATAGAAGATGCACGAGTTAGTCAATTGGAAGATACTTATTATATTACTTATACGGCGGTTTCATCCAACGGTGTGGGAGTTGGATTGCGTACCACCAAAGACTGGAAAAATTTTGAAACAAAGGGCATGATATTTCCTCCACATAATAAAGATGTTGCCATTTTTGAAGAAAAAATAAACGGTAAATTTTATGCTTTACACCGTCCATCCAGTCCGCAGATTGGAGGAAATTATATCTGGTTGGCTGAATCTCCGAACGGAATCCATTGGGGCAATCATCAATTCCTTGTTGGTACACGAATGGGACTTTGGGATAGTGCCAGAGTTGGTGCCGGCGCAGCTCCAATAAAAACAGATAAAGGCTGGCTTGAAATCTACCATGGCGCTAATGCCGAACATCAATATTGCCTTGGAGCATTTTTGATGGATCTCGAAGACCCTTCCAAAGTAATTGCCCGTACAACAGAACCTATCATGAGTCCGCAAGAGAATTACGAACTGAGCGGCTTTTTCGGTTATGTAGTTTTTACTAATGGTCACGTTGTGGAAGGCGATAAAATCACGATGTATTACGGAGCTGCAGATGAATTTGTCTGTGGAGCTCATTTTTCAATTGCAGCAATTTTAGCGGCTTTAGAGGTTTAAAAAGTAATAAACTATTTTAAAAATGGTAATCAAAAATTAATAAAACTTTACTTAATAAATAGCAAAAATGAAGCCCTGAAATATCAGGGCTTCATTTTTCATTTCTTCTATTTCATTTTTTTCGCTTTCTTTTCAACTTTTTCCCTTGTTTTAAAAAAAATTAGTTGGTCTTAGTCGTGTTTTTTTCCGTTTCTTCAACTTTAGCAGCAGAATTGCCATCGATATTAAAAGATAAAGAAAATCTTATCACGTTATCTAATGGGGTTTTCTGTTTTGCTGCAGAGGCAAGATAAGAGAAATCAAATTTAACTTTCTTGTATTGAAATCCAGATCCAAGTGTAAAGTACTTACGGTTCCCTTTTTCAATGTTTTCATGAAAGTATCCTGTTCTTAACGCAAAAGCTTTTCGGTAGGAATATTCAAATCCAACTGCCCATGTAACTTCTTTTACTTCTTCGCTAAATCCGCCAGGTGCATCAGTGAAGGAATTAAAGGCTCCTTTTACAAAACCAGCACTTTGATATTGTACCATTGTTTGGTCATTTTGTGGTGTTGGAACCAATAATTTATTAAATTCAACAGAAGTTGCCAAAGTGTTATCCTGATCGAAAATAAAATCAAAACCTCCACCTACTTTCAAATTGGCCGGCAGAAAACTTTCAGATGAAGAATCTCCATTGTATTTCAATTTAGGACCGAGGTTTGAAATATTGAATCCACCACGCCAAATTCCGTTAAAGCTTTTGAAGGCTTTTTCAGGTCCCTGATAATATCCTGCAACATCTACAGCAAATGAACTTGCTGCACGAGCGTCTGGATCAACATTTTGAATTTCTAAATTAGAACGAATGTATCTTCCTGCAACTGACATAGCAAATGTTTCACTTAATTTCAATGCATAAGATCCATCAAATGCCAATTCATTTGGTTTCATGATTCGGCCTGGATCGTCTTCATTATCTTTAAAGATGGTCTCTCCTATCCCAAAATATCTTAGACTGAATGCAAAAGAACTTCTTTCGTTAATTTTATTAAAGAAATTTAAATTCAACAAGCCCATATCATTTGATAAAGAAGATAAATAGGGAGTATAACTTAGTCCTATGCCTAGTTTTTCTTCTGCAAAAGGATATTTTGCCGGATTCCATTGTTGTGAATAAACATCCGCTGAAGTCGCAACTCCCATATCACCCATACCAGAAGCTCTCGCATCTGCAGAAATTTGCAAAAAAGGAACTCCGGTACTGATCGCATTGCTTTGCTCTTGTGCGAGTACATTCCCAACTGTGAAGAGTAAGGAAAATAAAAGAATTATTTTTTTCATGTGTGTCTGTTAATTATTTTTTTGATTGAAATAAGACACGTCTTGCGATACAATATTTTGTTTAAATATTTGGGGGAATTAAAACATTCAATATTGTATCGCGACGTATCTATTATTTCATTATTTACTCTGCTTATCTTTTAATAAATTTCAGAACAGAGGATGTTCCTTCTTTTCCGCTAACATTTAGGAAGTATGCTCCTGCTGGCAGAGTGCTTAAATCTAAATCACTGTAAACTTTCAGTTGTACATCAGCAATATTAAATTTACGTACAGTCGAACCGTTTAGTGCTACCACTTCAATTACGACATCTCCAGCCCAACGGCTTGTCCACTTAATATTTACCGTATTTACAACAGGATTAGGGAATACGTTAAGCTCCATAACTTCTGATTGGTTTACAATCACCGTAACACGTTGCTCGACAATAGCTCCATATTTATCTGTAGCTATTAATAGCAATTCGGTTTCTCCATTAGAGAGACTTTCAACAGTAAAATCAGCCTCTGCCACTTCTAGAGATGCAATAGAAGGATCTGCAATAGTAGCCTTAAAAGTCATAAGATCTCCATCAGGATCACTGAAATAGTGATCAAAATTAAAGGACTCCTGAGCGTTTAATCTATTGTAAAGGATTGATTTTCCATCAAGAGCAATAGGAGCTCTATTGTTTACAACACTAACCTTTATACGCTGTTCTGCTTTTGCGCCATAAGGATCAACAGCGGTTAAAATCAATTCTGTATTTCCACTGGAAAGACTCTGAATTGTAAACCCTGTGCTTGTAGCTACTACAGATGCAATTAAAGGATTTGAAACCACAGCCTGGAAGGTCAATGCGTCTGAATCCGGATCATTGAAATATTGATTAAAACTAAAGGACTCCTGAATGTTTAATTTAGTGTAAAGAAGGTCTTTCGCAACCAATGCTATGGGAGCACGATTATTTACAACTTTAACTTTAATACGCTCCTCTACACTTGCTCCATAAATATCGGTGGCAGTTAAAATCAATTCCGTTTCTCCAGCTGAAAGACTCTCAACTGTAAAACCACTTTGAGTGACAGATGCAGCAGCGATTGCCGGATTTAGTATAACAGCCTTAAAGGTCATCGGGTCTGCGTCAGGATCTTTGAAATACTTGTCAAAACTAAAAGACTCCTGAACGTTTAATTTACTGTAAAGAAGTGCTTGTGATCCCAGAGATACAGGTGCTCTATTATTTACAACAGTTACCTTTATTTTTTGTTCTGTACTTAAGCCATGAATATCTGTGGCTGTTAAGGTTAGCACTGTTTCACCTGCTGTAAGTGTCTCAATCACAAATTGACCCAGTTCCTGACCTACTGTTACCGATATAATATTTTTATCTGCTACAGAAGCATTAAAAGTCATTTTATCAGCATCCGGATCTGTAAAATAATCCTGGAATTTACGCACATCAAAATACTTCAATTTAGAATACACTAAATCTTGCGTGTTAATTGCTAAAGGCGCTCTATTGGTTTTTAATACTTTAACTTCAAGCGCCATTTTTGAAGCTGCACCAAGTGCATCAACAGCGGTAAAGTCGATTGTATATGTTCCGGCTGTTTCATAACCCGGAGCAAGTTTTATTGCTATGTTTCCAGTAGTTACTTCAAATGTAGCCCATGATGGCATATTTGAAGATGTAACCGTAATCGCATTATTTTCTTTATCGGTTAAGCCGATGTTTACCATTACTTCAGAAGCTTCTTTAACAACAGTAACTTCTGCAGGTACATTAGAGAAAAGAGGCGCTTCATTGATGTGTAAGTTAACCGGAATCTTACCCACTGTATTTACAGGATCATTGGTTCTAACTTTTAAAACTGCATGTTGATCTCCACGAACTCCATTTGCAGCAGTAAAGTCTAATTGAACTTCTTTTTTTCCTCCAGGAGCAACTTCTCCATTTGCTATTCCATTCATGGAAACCCAGGCGTTAGAAGTATATTTTTCTTCTCCTGCTCTTACCATCCATCCAAAACCAGGATATAGGGCTGCATCTTGCAAGTCATACCAGTTACCGTCACCGTCACTCAGGGTATATCTGCCAGGAGTGTCAACAATATTAGCAACTGCACCTTGTACAAAAGGTAATTCATAAGGATAAGTTATAACAACGTAGAAATCTTCATTTGGATAAAGTCCTTTTGGTTCTTTGATTGGTAATGTAACCCATGCTCCACTTTTTCCTCCTTCATAAACATAATCAACAAAACCTTGCTCTATTATCGTTGCTTCAGCAACAGAAGAACCACCTGCACGTATTTCGTAAGCAAGAGTTCCTGCTGGTTTATCCATACCAAACATAAAGGTTTGAAAATGTGATAATGTAAATCCATCTTTCCCGGCATTAAATCGTGTTGCTGCCGTGAAAGGTTCTCCACCATCATAACCGAAATGAGTATCTGCAGCCATCTTATCTTCATGAGCCAAAACTCTATTGAAGCTAGGATCAACATATACAGTAGTTCCTCCGAGAGGTGCAGGATAAGATCTTACTATAGAAGATGCTTTAGCCGTCTTTGCCTTTTTTGCCATTACTTCTGAACGTGAAGTAATACCAGTTGCAGCTTTTCTTAAGTAATCGATACTCAATTCATATTTTAAAGTTCCACCACCATTGCTATTATCAAAAGTCGCAAATTGTGTGTCGGTATCTGTCAAATAATTAACGATACTATTAACTTCATTAGCTTGTACCGATAAAGCCGGAGGTAATATAACTGCTGCTTTTATCGGAATCATAAATTGTGGTACTGATGCATTGCTATCAATAACAACATTATCACTTACAGTACCTGCTACAGTTGGAGCATACGTAATTCTGAATTTAGAATTTTCGCCTGGCAATATTGCCGGGTAATTCCCCATCAAATCATTAATATTTGCCCAACTCCAATAACCTCCACCAAACCAATCTTCAAAAAATGCATAGGTTTCAATGGTATATTCTGCAGAACCGCTTTCTGTAGAAATATTAGATATAACAAGCTTCTCAGCACCTGTATTTTGAACTAAAAATTCTTTAGTATAGCTCATAGCAGGATTAACCATTATTTCGCCATAATTTATTTCCTCAATATTTGAAGTGATAATTGGCGCTCCGGTAACCGTTAAATTAATCGGTTTTTCAAGCCATTCTTTTCCTGGAACATTAGTGCGTAATTTTAATTTACTTGTATATTCTCCTGCATATATATTACGTGCATCAATATCAATCTGAGCATTTAATGTTGTTCCTGCCGGAATAACAAGTTTTTCTGCCGGGTTAATCACATAAGCTAAACCTGTTCCGTGATTAACATTTGCATAATTTGAAATTGCTAGAAAATCAGAATGATCGCCATTCTGAAGTCCGATAGCAGTTAAATTAGTAGTCTGATCTACAGTTCCATTTACTTTATATTGAAACTTCATCGTTCCATTTTTATAAAAGATAACCTGTGCCGAAGTCGGGTCTCCCAATCCACCAAAGAAGTTTGCAAAATACTCCCATGAAATAATAACCTTTTCAGCATCGCTGTAATAGAAAACACCTACTTCATCCGCCGGATATGTTGTTGTATCAAAGGCACCAAACGTCCAATAAGGAGCAATAAGGGTTTTAAACAAATCTGTTGGAATCTTGTCATTCATTGCGGCACTAGCATCTGGTGTATCAAATGTTAATAATCCGGTAGTACCAATTTGAATATCAGTATACTCTTTACCATAAAAATTAACAGACCATGGCAAGCTCATTTTATGCCAATATTGTTCAGTATCAAATATGTCATCAGCTAACGGAAGCTGCGTTCCCGTTTTACGGATATCAATCCATTGATAATTGGTGCCATCATTAAACATTTCATAACTATAAGTAAAATTCGGAATCGCTTCAGAAGTGCTTACTGGTACTGAGGCAGTCAGCCAATGTGTTCCTGTTGCCACTACTTCAAGATCAGCTATACCTGTATTCTCAATTTTTAATGGGAATTTCGCCGTTTGACCATGTTGTAAAGTCGTTGTTATTACATCTAAATCCGTAACATCAATACCAGGAGGATCCAATACTTTTCCAGAAAGTGTGATCGTGTAGCTTTCTCCTTTACTATCTGTAATATGCAAGACATCTGCTAAATCAGCTACAACAGTTGTAGGCATATTTACATCGTATACTTTACTAAGTCCCGGTGCAATAGTTGCAGTTGTTTCGCCGGTAACTTGAAATTTATTGTTGTCTAAAGCAAATCCTGTTAAGGTTACAGGTGCAGTACCGTTATTTTTAATGCTAAACTTTCTTGAAGCAATAGCTCCCTGAAATACATCGCCATAATTAATCTCTGTATGAGAGACAGCAAGTTCCCCATTACCACCGCTTGTAATGTTAATTTGAATCAGAGGATTTATTTGTGCATTTAACGGATCTGTAGATACAATATTCAAATATCTGTTGATTGTACCTTCATACAAACCTGCCGTTTTCATAACAACATCCATTTTAGCAGATTCACCTGGCAATAAAATTCCACCCGCATTGCTGATTGATGTAATCATATCCGGACCTGGATAATCAAAACCTAAAGCCAATCCAGAATAGATCGGAGTTCTTTTAGCATAGTTATTTACTAAAATACCATCTTTCTGTGCATAATCTTCGATCAAAATATTTAGGTAAGCCAAATCTTGCTCAGAAAAAGTAATATTGTCATAAAAGAAACGAATATTACCATCTGCAAATAAAACCATTTGCATTGTTAGTGTTCCTGAATATCCATCAGAAAGATTTGTATATTGAACAATCATTTTATCTGGCTCTACTTTGTAATAAACAGCGCCTCCAGCAGCTAATTCAACAAAAGTTCCCAAAGGAGAAATGTATCCTTTTGGTGTATAAGGGGCACCATTCAAATCTGGAGCATTAACGGGTCTTACTGTATCATCAAAAGTTGTAAACCCTCTATAACTTACATACAGTTTTTTCATTTTTTCAGCATAATATGGGAAATCAAATCCCATTTCAACAGGATAGTACCTGTCAGCCTCTGCTTTAAAATAATTTGTAATATCTGTTCCAGAACCTGAAATATCCTGATACTCATAAGTCAATGGAGCAGTTTCTGAAGCGTAATTTGTACGGTATTTATATCCGTATTTATGGTAACCGCCTTCCCAAGTATCACTTGTTCCGGATTGGTCATAAGTAGGAATGAAGTATTTCAATGCCGCCTGACCTTCATTTTTTACCGTAACTGAAGCCGTAACCTGATCTCCCAATGCAACATTATCAATCAACTGTGTCATTGGTTCAACCACAATTTTTGCAGGTTCAGAACTTACTCCAAATAAAATAACTCTTAATGTTTTAGGGCTACTAGTAGAAGTTAACGTTACAAAACCATTATCGTTTCCAATATTATTTGGTGTGTATCTAATTTTCAGCAACACTTCATTATCTGCTGTAATTTGATAAGGAGCTGAACTGATAAGTTCGAAATTTGGATTAGAAATAGCAACCGCTACATCATTAAAATTACCTAATCCTGTATTTTTTACTACAAATTCCATTTCTTTGGAAGTACCTTTAAAAACACTTGAAAAATCAAGTTTTTCAACCGATTTAAGAACTGGTTGCTGCCCCGATACATTTACCGTAACTGGTAATTTTAATTCTTTATTAGTTCCGTCATTGGATTTAAAAATAGCATTTGCACGATAAGTACCATTTATCAACTTCGATGCATCCGCTGAAAGATTTGCTTTTTGCGTCGTATTTCCGTTTAATTCTCCATTCGTAGGATCTAAAGACAAATATTCTCCTAAGTATTTATTTTGACTACTTGCAACGCTGAACCATGCAAAATCATTACTGTCAAGCGCTACTCCCAAGGATCCCCAAGTTTGTCCTAAGTCAAAAGAAATAAAACAATTATCAGATCCTGCTGGTGTATTTTCATAACCAATACTTAAAGGATACAGATTTCCAGGCGGAATGTGCATCACCACCCAAAAAGTTTCTCCCTGCTGAAAATACAATTGCTCCTTTAGATTAAGGCTTACATAACCTTCTGTAGCACTCCAGGGAGTATATTCCTGAGCATAAATTAGATTTTGCTTGTTTAGTGCTGTTCCTTTATACACTTCAAAAACAACTGGACCTAATTCTGGATTTACTTTTAAGTAGGTCTCAATTTGTGTTAAATTGAAACCATCTGCTTCACTTACATAATATTTAGTAGCTGCTGAATTTGGAATATTCACATCAGTATCACCTATAATATCCGTAGGTCCGTCACAATAACTTTTATTTTGTGGAGTAAATTCAAAAGTTCCTGCAGTTGCCGTTTTTGAAGAAGCTGCAATCTGAGATTTTTTTCTGGCTACTTTTCCTGCCGATGCAACTTTTGTTGTTTTAGCAGAAGGATAGCTTATTTTGTTTGCCGAATAGGAAAGAGAAGTTTCTGTATGTCGGGTTGAAAATTCCCATCTCAATACACCTTCTCCGTTGTTTAAGATCGTCATTTCATGTGCTCCTTTAAAAGAAGTACTAGCATCAACATCAATTACAATTTCTTTACTATTGTCGTCTACCTCTATTTTTGGACCATCATTTGTTGTCCCTTCGATAATATTCGACAATTCTGATAAGTTATTCCATCTGTCTCCCGAAATCACAGTAAAATAATAATGAGTAAGTCCTAAAAGACCATTAACAGAATGTGTTACTGTTTCTCCTGGCAATGCTGTATTTTTAATAATATCATACTTCGCCGACGCAAGATTGCTTTTTGTTAGAGGTGAAGTACTGTAATAAACACGAAAATCAACTGGTTTTGAATCATCTGTATCTGTTGGAACAGTCCACGATAAATTAGCAAATTCCTGTGCAATTCCTGTTACAGCCAAATCCGCTATAGCATTTGGTGCAACACCCTGGTTATTTTGGATAGCTAAAAAAGCATCAATATGCCCCGAACCCAATTTTCCAACATAGTCCGGATTGTGAGAATCAATATCAACAACACCCGTTAAAAGTTTAGTTTTTAAAACCTCAGGTGTTAATTGACTCTTACGATTTGCCAACGCCAATGCCGCAATACCGGAAACGTGCGGACAAGCCATAGAGGTACCCTGATAAAAACCATATTGATTTTTTGGCAATGTACTTAAAACGCCATTTTTTGCTCCCAGATCCGTTTCTCCTCCCGGCGCTGCAATATCGACCCAGGTACCATAACAGGAATAGCTGGCTTTTTGCCAGTTAGGACCAATTGAACTTACAGCTATAGTATTTTCATAATAACCTGGATACCAGTCTGCATCACTATTTTGGTTTCCTGCAGCAAATATTACAATTCCTCCCTTCATGGGACTGTTTGGAAAATCTCCTGCTTCTGCGATGAAATAATCGATTGCTTCCTGTACAGATTCATCAAAAGTTCCTGGACTTGTATATCCCCAACTATTTTGGGAAATAACAGCACCGTTATTTGCTGCGTAAATATAGGCTTCTTCAAAGCTGCCGCCTCCTAAACTTTGACACGACATTACTCTGGTACCATCATTATTACCACTACCTCCGGCAACTCCACAAACCCCAATACCATTATTGTTTACCGCGGCAATTGTACCTGCTACGTGCGTTCCGTGGGGCTGAGCTTCAATAGCTCCGCTATTCTTGTCAAAATTCCATCCGTGAATGTCATCTGTATAACCATTTCCATCGTCGTCAACTCCGGTAACTCCGTTAAGCTCTGCTAAATTGGTCCAGATGTTGGCCTTTAAATCAGGATGTTCAATATCTACTCCCTGATCATGTATTGAAACAATAACGTTAGGATTACCTTTAACAACATCCCAAGCTTTAAATAAATTGATGTCTGAACCATTTGGATATCCCGTTTGTCCCGTATTGTCATAATGCCATTGATCGGCAAGCTTGGGATCATTAAAATAAGAAGCGAGAGTAGAAGGTTTACTATTACTACCGCTAATTGTTGTAAAATTATACTCCGACAGCACTTTTTGTTTTTCCGTTTCAGCTATTTCAATTTCAGCAATTCCTTTGTATTTTTGAACTGCTTCTTTAACATTTTGGTTTGCGTCAATGTCCACAACATACCACAAATCAAGTTTGTGCTTTCGCAATTTTGCCTCTAATATGGGATTAGGATTTTCAGGAAATAGTCTACGCATTTTCCTGGCTCCGACCTTGGCCGAAACTTGATCAAAAGCCTGAATTCCTGTAGAAAGTTTTTTTCCTGTGGTAACATTCATTTTCCTCAAAGTGGGTGCTAACTGTCCTGAAAATTTGATTTTAACAGAACCTTGTTTGACACCTTCTTTAAAAGTTGTTTGTTGACCAAAAGAAAAAACTGACCAAAGCGAAAAAATAAAAAACGATAATAATCGAGTTCCCTTTTTGTAAAATTTTGTCATTAAAGTAGTTTTTTGATTAGTTAATACTATTTAATCTAGTCCTCAATAATTGTATTTTTTAACCTCTTTATTGTATTAAAAGTTTCAAAAAAGTTAGCTATTGAATAAAAAATTAAATCTTTCAGGGCAAGAATATGGAAAATCCAAGTTGATAGGATTTAAAGAGTAGTTACATTATATATATAGGGAAGAAATGATGATTACATTTTTATAACAACAAAACATAAGTGACTAATTATAAAATACTTAACAAATAAAAAATAATAGTATGATGAGAGGATCTTTTCTGGTCGCTTATAATATTAATAGTGCTTTATTAATTCTCATTCATACGACTTTTGAAAGTATAAATTCGTCTGTATTACTTTATTTAGAAATTGAATTTTATAAATCCGATAACAGATTTAATTAAAACTCAAAAATTATTCATAGTTTAGCTTGCAAAAATCATTTTAATTGAAGTATTCTTATATCTATATCGTTTTTCTTTTATTTTTTTGTGAAACGCTATTTTCACAGAATGTTGATCGTTTGAAACTTCAGTATAAATCAACCTCAGATCCTGATAAAAAAGTAGGTCTGCTTCTTCGGACTGGCCATTTATTAGAAAAAAAGGATTTAGATTCAGCTCTCTTTTATTACAAACAAGCATTAATTTTTGAAAAAAAAATCACCGATACTCTATTAGCCAGAATATATTCTAATATTGGGACTGTCAATTTATTAAAAGGCAATATTGACATCTGTCTGGACTATCAATTAAAGGCGTTGAAGTTTTATGAACTTTATCCTCCTCAACCAGATGTTGTAAAAGTGTATAACAGTATGGCGCTGGTTTATTTTTATCAGGGTGATTTTTCAAAGGCACTTGTTAAATTTAATCAGGTAAAAGGTTTACTAGATAAAAAAATCATAAAGGATTCAATAAAAGTTCACTTTATTAAGGGGAAAATATTAAATAATATTGGTATCATTTATGACAATCAGCATAAGGAAGATCTTGCTCTTGAATGTTTTATGCAGGCATCAACCCATAGTAAAAAGGCAAATGATACTGAAAACCTGTCTTCTGTATATTCCAATATGGGCATCGTTTACCTTAAGGGAAAGCGTTATGATCTTGCCGAAGCTATTTTTATAGAATCCCTTAATTTAAGAAAAAAAGAAAATAACATCTTAGGATTGTGTAAATCCAATTATCATCTGGGAAGGTTATATATAGAGAAAAAAGAGTTTGATAAAGCACAACAATATCTTCTAAAAAGTCTTTCCTACTGTCAACAAGCTAATTCATCTTCTTCAAGGGCCTCGGTTTTAGAAGAACTTAGCATTGTCATGGCAGAAAAGGGGGAATATAAAAATGCGTATAATTATCATGTTGCTTATAAATCATTAAGTGACAGCCTCTTTAATAAGGAAAATCAGAAAAAAATTACCCGTGCCGAAATGCAGTACAAATTTGACAAAGAAAATCAGGCTGCAAAAATAGCACAGAATCAAAGAGAACTTATTTATTCAATTATTGCAGTCGTTTTGATTCTTGGAATCATTATCGTAATCATTATGTACAGACTTCAGGAATCTAAGGCTAAAATTCAGCAATTGGCCAAAGAAAGCGCTGAATTGAGCAATAAAGATCTTTATCTAAGAGAAGATGCCTTAAAAAGAGAATTAGAATTTAAAAATAAAGAGTTGACAACCAATATCATGTATCTCTTAAAAAAGAACGAATTTAATTCTGAAATTTCCAATCGTTTGATGGAGCTGAAAAAACAAATGAAAAAGCCCGATCAGGATATTATCCAAAAAATAATCTTAGACATTAAAAATGCTCAGGATGATGACATCTGGAAAGAATTTGAAGTTCGTTTTAGCCAGGTTTACAACGATTTTTATGAGCGTTTAAATACAAAATACCCCGATTTAACCCTTAATGAAAAAAGGATTTGTGCTTTTTTAAGGTTAAACATGACGACCAAAGAAATATGTGCACTCACACGCCAATCCTATAACAGTCTAAATGTCGCCAGAGCAAGACTACGAAAAAAACTTAATATTCAAAACGAAGATATTAATCTGATCACTTTTCTTGAAAACATCTAAAACTACATTCGTTTTTTGCGAAATGAAATCTTATAAATTCTAAACTTAATTATGTAAGTATTCCTCATTAGTATTTGTCAATTTTGATACAAATAAATACTAAGATGAAAGACTTTTTACGCAACAACGGTTTATGTATCTGCTTTTTAGCATTATTTATAGCGGCACTAATTGGTCAGACAATTTTTGGATTTGAAGAACACAATAAGGAACTTATAGAGGAAGGCAGTGCTGCCATCAATCTTTCTGCCTATCTTATTTCGGGACATTTTATTCAATCGACTTTTGAAAATTGGGAAAGCGAATTTCTGCAAATGGCCTTGTTTGTGGTGTTTACTATTTTTTTAATGCAGAAAGGTTCCTCAGAATCGAAAGATTTGGATAAGGATGAAGAAGTTGACAGAGAGCCTTCTGCTACCCGAAAAGATGCTCCATGGCCTGTAAAAAAAGGCGGATGGATACTTTGTCTTTATAAACATTCCCTCACTATTGCTTTATTGTTACTATTTGTAATTTCTTTTATTCTGCATTTTTATGGAAGCTTAAAAGATGAAAATGAGCAATTAACCTTAAAAGGACTGCCTTTGGAATCCGTCTCTGATTATATCGGAGATTCCAGATTTTGGTTTGAATCTTTTCAAAACTGGCAAAGCGAATTTCTCTCTGTTTTTGCCATCGTAATGCTTTCGATTTATTTAAGGCAAATTGGCTCCCCCCAATCCAAACCTGTTGACGCACCTAATATGGAAACAGGCGAATAGCGAAACTTCAGAATTTGAATAACTATAAAAGAATCTTTTAATCCATTAAAATTTATCAATATGCAAACAGTTACACCTTGGAGCGCTACAGCTCAGGAAGATATTGAGAATAGTGAATTACTTTTAGAAAGAAAAATTCTTGATTATACTTATCAATTTTATAATACCGGCGATTCCTTATGGATTGTTGCACTTCTTCCCGAAAACGGAAAAATAGCGTTTCGTGGAGCATTTGGAATGAACAGCTGTTTTGAAGTTGCCAATCTCTTTGATGATGAAGAAACAATAGTAATTCTATTAAATTCCAAACTTGGAAGCTATGAAGTTCGTGTTGACTTTCCGGATAAGACAACACCTTTATTGCATTACATAACCACATTTACAGCGAATATGCCATTGATGATTCCGTTTTCGCCACGTGACATACTACCTCTTACACAAAATGGAAGTGTAGAAAATACTACCGGAACAATTCATATGGAGCAATTTGGCTCCCGATCCGGGATACTATTTGCAACCATTACAAAACCACAGACAGGATCCTTTTTTTATTTTCAAAACCTTACTTCATTATCTGAATATTGTGAAGCTACCCAAACGGAATCCAAAAATACAGTTGGAGGAACCTGGCCAGAAATCGGATTTCAATTGCCAGCCACAGATAAATTACCTCTTCCTTCAGGTAAACCTTTTACAATATCGGATGCTTATATAGTATTGGAAACTCAAATAATTAAAGAAACGTCAGCTGTTTGTGAACACTTTTTAGATAATCTCGTTAAAATATATAAAGTACTGCAACAGCCCAGAATTGAATATCATGATTGGCCGGAAATCGCTCAAAACGTTTTAACCGATCTCCACCATAACAAAGGCGCATGGACACAAACAAACGGAATTCCGTATCTAAATGCTTATTTATGCGATTACGAAACACCTGCTGAAAGTATGGTTCAGCTTGCTGTATTAGGTCCGTTTAAGGAATATGAAAAGTGGACCGGTGAAAAACATCCACTTTATAATGATTTAATTAATGGGTTACCTGCTTTTTATGATCCCAAAATAAATTGTATTAATCGATGGCTTCCTGCATTAGCCGACAAACTCGATCAGTCTGAAGAACAAAAGAAGGAAATGGTAATGGATTCGTGGTATTTACACCATCCCTTAATGAATTTGGCAAGACTGGCTTTACACGGAGACAAAACTGCAAAAAAACTGGTATTGGATTCTATCGATTATGTCATAAAAGTAGCGCATCATTTTAAATATGAATGGCCCGTATTTTATGATATGGAAACCCTTGACATCATTAAAAAAGAAACTGCTCCGGGTGCCGGAGGAGAACGCGATGTTGCAGGCGCTTATGCACACCTAATGCTGCTGCTTTTTAAATTAACCAAAGAAAAACGTTATTTAAATGAAGCAAAAAAAGCAGCAAAAAAATTAGCAGAATTGGGACTTGAAGTTTTATATCAGGCCAACAATACCGCTTTTGCAGCCGGAGCATTATTAGAATTGTACAAAATTACCAATGAAAAATTATATCTGGAACTAAGTTATACCTGCCTCACCGGATTATTTAAAAATGTACAGCTATACGATTGCAAATATGGTTACGGTAAAAATTATACCAATTTCTTTTCCATATTTCCACTCAATGATGCACCCTACACTGCAGCGTATGAAGAATTAGAAGTCTATGCTGCATTGTCAGAATATTTTATTCAGTCGAAAGACGTGGACATTTTGCCATCGTTAAAAACCCTTATTCCGGAATTTGTTAAATACGCCGTTAATCGAATTGCCTATTATTATCCGCCGATGCTGCCAAAAGAAATGCTTTCTGAAGAAGTAAAAACCGGAGAAATTCAAGCTGATTTGTGGGTTCCTTTAGAAGATTTATATAACGGCTGGCAAAAAAGCGGTCAGGTAGGTCAGGAAGTGTATGGTGCCGGAATGGCCTTCGGAATAGTACCAAGACAATACATCAAAATAGATGAAGATTTCCTTCTATTTATAGATTACCCGATTGCCCAACCTACTAAAAGAGGAAAATCAATCACCATAAAAATAGAGGGAGATAAGGATATGATTTACAATCTAAAAATCATAAAAAAGAACGATCACAAAATTCAGATGAAAGTATTTCAGAATAAAAAAGCTCTGAAACCATTCAAAGAAAAACTAAAAATACACGAATACGAAATTTCAGGCAAGGGCTCAATTAAAGTACAATGGTAATAATTACAAATAAAAAAACTCATTATGAGACAACTAAATGAATATTTTGGACAAAACATTAAAGATAAACGAATTGTAATAACAGGTGGAACCACCGGAATAGGAAAAGCAACAGCCGATTTATTGGTTTCCCTTGGAGGCCGTGTGCTTATTTTTGGAAGGGATCACGAAGCTTTCAGGAAGTCATTTGACGATATCAAACAACAGTTCCCTGATTGCGAACTTTATGGTACTCCTGCTGATGTAACGAAAAAAGAAGATATAGATACTATCTTAAAAATAGTGGATGAAGAACTAGGCGGAATTGACATTTTGATTAACAATGCAGCTTTAGGGGCTGACGGCATTACAGACGGAACTTTTGAAGACTGGAAATACATTATAGACACTAATATTATGGGATATCTCGGTTTTTGCAAAGAAGCGGTTTCCAGAATGTCAGATCAAAAATCAGGGCATATTATCAATATTGGATCTATGAGCGCAGAAAGTCGTTCGCCGAAAAGCACCATCTATGTAGCCACAAAATCTGCGATACGAGGATTTAGTACATCCTTGCGAAAAGAGGTTAATCCGCTTGGAATCAAAGTGTCGCTAATTGAACCTGGTGCCGTAACCAGCGATATGCAGCCCGGCACAAGAGAAGAGCATCAAAAGAAAATAGATAAACTGGAAATGCTTGAAGCAGATGATATTGCCATGAGCATTTTATTCTGTTTATCACAACCCAAGAGATGTGATATTGTCACCATGCAAATAAGGCCACATCTTCAAAGCATATAATGGTAATTGTACAACCTAATAAAATAATCTTATAAGTTGTTCGCAAATACATAAAGTAAATTTGGAATCATTAAATATCAAACCATATAAATCACTGATATTCCGATGTTAACCTATTTAAAAACTCCAAAAAATTAAATCAAAATTTATCGTATATGAAAAATTTCCAAGACGAAAAGCAGCGTGATTTATTGCAAAATAAATCTGATGGAACCAACAAATTCCTGACTACTGACCAGGGTGTTCGAATCAATGATGATAATAATTCGCTGAAATCCGGCGATAGAGGCCCTTCACTACTAGAAGACTTTATATTAAGAGAAAAAATCACCCATTTTGACCATGAAAGAATTCCGGAAAGAATTGTACACGCACGTGGATCCGGGGCTCATGGTTTTTTTGAAGTAACCAACCCGATTCCTGAATTAACTAAAGCAGGATTTTTGAAAGAAGCCGGATTAAAAACGCCTGTTTTTGTTCGATTTTCAACTGTTGCAGGTTTTAGAGGTTCAACCGATCTTGCCAGAGACGTAAGAGGGTTTGCCGTTAAATTTTATACTCAGGAAGGCATTTATGATTTGGTTGGAAATAACGTTCCTGTATTTTTTATTCAGGATGCATCCAAATTTCCGGATCTGATTCACGCCGTAAAACCCGAGCCTCACAACGAAATTCCTCAGGCTGCCTCTGCTCATGATACCTTTTGGGATTTTATTTCGTTGATGCCTGAATCCATGCACATGATTATGTGGGCGATGTCTGACCGTGCTATTCCAAGAAGCTATAGAATGATGGAAGGTTTTGGCGTACATACTTTCAGATTAATTAATGAAGCAAACGAATCTACTTTTGTGAAATTTCACTGGAAACCTAAATTAGGAACTCACGCCGTAGTTTGGGACGAAGCCCTAAAAATTTCAGGTAAAAACCCTGATTTCCACAGACAGGATTTGTGGGAAGCTATTGAAAACGGGAATTTTCCTGAATGGGAATTGGGAGTTCAGATCATTCCACAGGAAGACGAACATAAATATGAATTTGATTTATTAGACCCTACCAAAATTGTTCCCGAAGAATTGGTTCCGGTGAAAATAATCGGTAGAATGGTATTGAACAAAAATCCGGACAACTTCTTTGCCGAAACAGAACAGGTTGCTTTTCATCCAGGGCACGTTGTACCGGGAATTGATTTTACCAATGATCCATTGCTTCAAGGAAGATTATTTTCTTATACCGACACTCAATTATCAAGATTGGGAAGTCCAAACTTTCATGAAATTCCTATTAACAGAAGTGTTGCTCCGGTTCACAACAACCAACGTGACGGACATATGCGTCAGGAAATCAATAAAGGCCGTGTAAGTTATCATCCAAATTCGCTTGGCGGAGGATGTCCGTTTCAGGCAAAAATTGAAGAAGGCGGATTTTCAAGTTTTAATGAACGTGTAGACGCTCATAAAGTGCGAGAAAGAAGCGAAAGTTTTGCAGATCATTTTGGTCAGGCAAAATTATTCTTCAACAGTCAGACTCCTACTGAAAAAAGTCATATTGTAAGAGCCTTGCGTTTTGAACTTGGAAAAGTCGAAACAACAGCGATTAGAATCAGAATGCTTGGGCTTTTATCTCAGGTAGACATGCAATTAGCCGAAAGAGTGGCGGAAGGACTGGGTGCTTCAGTACCTCCTATTCTTGAAACTCCAATAAACAAAGGAGTTTCTCCGGAAAATGAATTAGGAAATCAGGAACCACGTTCGATAGATTCATCTGTAAAATCTTCTGATGCACTTTCGATGATCAAAAATCCTACGAATACGCCAACAATAGCTTCCAGAAAAGTAGCTATACTATGTGCCGATGGTGTTTCTGCCGCTTCCGTAATGAATATGAAAAATATTCTATTAAAAGAAGATGCCAAAGGATTTGTGATCGCAAAAAATCTTGGATCTGTTGTTACAGACGAAGGCGGTGCAATTCCGGTTGATTTTAGTTTAATAACCACGTCATCCGTACTTTTTGATGCCGTTTATATTCCACATAGTGAAGGTCTGAATGATTTGGCACAAAATGATGACGTTCTTGAGTTTTTAAACGACGCGTACAAGCACTGCAAAGTTATTGGTGCCGATGGTCAGGCAATTGGAGTACTAAGTGAAACACCGTTTGCTTCAAAACTTAATAATGATGACGCTGGAATTATTTTGTACAGTGATGCTGCAACCGAAACATTTGCACTCGATTTTATAAACGCTATGGCCAACCATCGTATTTGGGAACGTGAAGAAAATTTATACAACTAACATTTAAATATAAATCATATGAAAAATTCAGATAAACCTACACCGGATAAAACTGCCGTCAATAAAAATGGTAAACATAATATCGTATCCCCTTCTGCTGATGCCGCTTCAGAGTTAAAAGACTTCTTTATAGACAGTCTTAAAGATATTTATTGGGCAGAAAATGCACTTGTCACCGCTTTGCCAAAAATGGCTTCAAATGCCACATCTCCTGCACTTACGAGTGCCATTTTAGAACATCTTTCTGTAACCGAAAACCAGGTAAAAAGACTAGAAAAAGTTTTTGAACTCCTTGGGGAAAGCGCAGAAGGAAAAAAATGTGAGGCTATGGCCGGATTGCTAAAAGAAGGCGACAGCATTCTTCAGGAAACAGTGCCAGGAGCTGTGAGAGATGCCGGAATTATTGCCGCATCACAAAAAATTGAACACTATGAAATTGCATCCTATGGTACTTTATGCGCTTTTGCCAAAACACTTGGTGAAAATGATGCTGCCAAATTATTAACCCAAACGCTGGCTGAAGAAAAAGAGGCGGATTGTGTGCTTAATGACGTTGCATTAAACAGTGTGAATATTGTGGCAGCGGAGTAATTAGGGACATTCTGTTGTTATTTACTTTCATTAAAAAAACATCTGTACAAAAGTGCAGATGTTTTTTATTATTCCAGCCTTTAACCAGAAACCATTAAAAAAACAACTCGTCAACAAAATAAATTGGACTATTAACCAATTTATTCAAAGTCAATACCTTTTAAAAAGATCAATAAGATCCAACAGGCATAAAACGGCTCTGTTTTTGATAATCAATTCGATATATAGGCAATAAATAAAAGAATTAAATGTTTATGTTAATAGGTTAAATCTAATATTAACTTGTATTTAAAATAGTAGAAAAGTATGAAAAAGATTTTGTTTTTAGTTGTAATGATTGGTATTTCGCTGCATGGATTTGCACAAGATGAGCTTAAAAGAAAACAGCAATCAATCCAACCTAAAAATTCAGATAATAAAGAAGTTATTCCGCCAACCGAAGCTCCTCCAACTGAAGAGCCACTACCTCTTTCAAAAGAACCGGTTGTTTTGAAAATTAATCCTGAAGAGCTTTTCAATAATAATGTTCTTTATAAAAAAGAAGCCAATGTAGAAGGTATTTTTTATAGACGAAATGAATATTTAGGAGGATTTGTAACGAAATCTTTTACGTCTACAATTCGTTACAGAGATGCTGCTTTTGTTGACGGAGATAAGATCAAGGTATATCTGAATGATAAAGTGATTGAGCCACAGGTATTACTGGATGGAGAATATAAAGGATTCAAAATAAATTTGGTAAAAGGGATCAACAAAATTGATTTTGAAGCTTTGAATGAAGGTTCTGCTTCACCAAACACAGCTGAATTTCAGGTTTATGATGATAAAGGAGTTGTAATCGAATCAAGCCAGTGGAATGTTGGTAAAGGTTACAAAGCGGTTATTATTTTGTATAAAGAATAAAAATATAATGATTCGGTCAGAATTATTTACGGGAACAAGGTGAAAAAATCTTTGTTCCCTTTTTTATTTTTAAGGCTGGTCGTTTGTATAAAAACAAACTTTAATTGGTAGCTATTGTAAACCAAATATTTATACAAATAATTTTATTCTTTTTTGTAAATTTGAAAGACCCCTTTATTAGAATCAGACATCATAAGTTTATTTTTTTAGGAAATAGATTGAAAAGTGAATGGTAGTGGAGTTTTAATAAAAATTTAAGTTTTTTTTCGTTAGCAAAATCACTAACTTGTATTGAACTATTAATACACAGTTAATCTTATTTCAAAATAGATAGGCTTTTAATTTATATCTAAAAAGAATTAAAAAATAAAATAACTGAAAGCCTTTTATCATTTATAAATAAAATGTATTGACATTATTCTAACAAAAACTAAAAATATGCGAGTACCCATCATCAGAAAAAACATAGTATTTACCCCAGATTCCAAAAGAGTTGTTGCCCGATATTTCATGAATGGCGATGAACGAACCCAACAAATGGTGATGCGGATAATGATGTTGGATGAAAAACAAGTTTTACAAATATTAGAACAGACACTTCGCGAATTTGCAAGACGACATCGAAATATTTCAAGCATATTTTTAAAACACTGCGAGAAGATCAGACCTATAATTGAAGGAATGCAAGTGGATTATGAAGCGATTTCCCTCGATCGAAAGATGCTGATTGGCTCTTATTGTACCATGGAATATGCTATTGAATCAGCTGCTATTTTTAATCCCTCAATAATAGAAGATTTTGATCAGACAGGTTTAGAAATGGGCGAAAAACGCGTCATTATTTCCTTTAGAGCGACGGGAGAAGGTCATATTTCTTCTATTGTTTTTAGAAGAGGAATTCTGGATCGGAACAATAACCTTCAGGTAATGAAGATTGGCCATCATATTGACAAGGCAGAAATCGAGCATAAAACTTTATACAATAAAGAACGATTTCTAATGAAATTGTATGAGATGCATACGGATGATAAATACATCGCTCAAGTTATGAAGGACTTACCAGATGAATTTGAGTATGCTGTCTTAAAGAGCATGGTAAAAACCAGCTTAAGCGACCCATCGATTAGTCAGGAAAGAAAAACCGCGCTTGAAGAAATCATCTGGCTGGCGAATTCTTTTTATGATTTATCATTTAAACATGACTCTGACATTACAGAACGTGTTATATTTCCGATATCGGAGTCTGAAAGTCGTGGTATAGAAGATGCGCGTTTTGTTCGTTTTGATGATGATCATGATGACTCTCATCGTGTACTGGCCACCTATACGGCTTATAATGGTCATACTATACTTCCTAAACTTATTTCTACCGAAGATTTTTATACTTTTCGTGTAATGCCTTTACATGGTGCCGGTGCTCAGAATAAAAATCTGGCATTATTTCCAAGAAAAATAAAAGGTAAATATGCAATGCTTTCCCGAATTGATGGTGTAAACAACTACATTATGTATTCTGACAGAGTTACGCAATGGAATACTCCTATACTACTTCAGGAACCACGCTTTGCATGGGAATTTACACAAATTGGAAACTGCGGATCACCATTATGGACAACTGAAGGATGGCTTGTTATAACGCACGGTGTAGGCACCATGCGACGTTATTGCATTGGAGCTTCGTTATTTGATCTAGATGATCCATCCAAAGAAATTGGAAGATTAAAAGAACCTTTACTTTCACCTCTGGAAGACGAACGTGAAGGGTATGTTCCGAATGTAGTCTATTCCTGTGGCGCCATTGTTCATAACAACAGCCTAATATTACCATATGCTGTATCTGATTATTCTTCTACTTATGCAGTAGTTGATTTAGTCGATTTGTTAATGGCTTTAAAAAGCAGTAAATAGATTTTAACTTATTCTCGTTTATAAATCAAAAATGCCATTTCTATAATGAAATGGCATTTTTGATTTATAAGAAAACGAAATCACTCAATAGTTTCAGGATCTATAGTTTCAACATATGGTTCAGCATGAGGATGATCATCCAACCAGGCAATAAACAATTTATATCCAATCGAAAATACAATCGGACCTACAAACAATCCTATGAAACCCGACATAATAAATCCGCCGATAACTCCCAAAAAGATAACGAGCATGGGTACCAAAGCTCCTTTACCCAATAAAAGTGGTTTTAGTACATTATCAGAAAGTCCGCTTATGATAAAAAATATCGTCCAGCCAATTGCATAACCCGAATCTCCTGTGGAAAAAAGATAGATAATAACCCCAATATTAATAATAATTGGACCAATCTGTAAAATAGAAAATACAAGACAGATTAATGTTAAAATTCCTGCATATGGAATATCGGCTAAAAACAATCCAAAAGCCTGGATAATAGTCTGTATAAGTGCTACTCCTAAAATTCCTTTTACCACCTGATAAACAGTAGAAACGGAGATCGTCATTATTTCATCAGCTTCACTTCCGGCAATCTTTTTTAGAAATTTATAAAACATAGTTTTTGCTCCAGGAGAAACCAATAAGATTCCGGCAATAATTACCGAAAGGATAAACTGTAAAAATGCCATTCCGGAGCTCACTATACTACCCATTATTTTGGTAGAGAATTCCTTTATCTGATCCTGATATTTAATCACACTCTGTTGCAAATCTGTTGACGCAGAATGCAAAAACTCATAAAGAGGTTTTCCTATTACAGGCCATTCTTTAATAGAAGGTCCTGGTGGACTAACTTTAAGAGTTCCGGCCTCAAACTCGCTTTTTAATTCTAAAAAATTAGATGTTGCGGCTTTCAAAGCATAAACAACAGGCAATAATAGTACCGCTATAATTGTAATTGTAATAATTACAGCGGCCAAAGTTTTTCGTCCTTTTAATATTCTTTGCAGAAAATTAAATAAAGGATAAAATGCTACAGATAATATTGCTGCCCAAAGAATTGGCATAAAAAAAGGCATTAGCAATGTTAGGCAAAATCCAACAACCAGGAAGATAAAAAATAGCTGTAAAATAGTGTCAAAGAGTTCTTTTCGTTTATTCACATTCGAATTTTCCATTTTATTTTGTTTTTAGATAATAATTGGTTTCACATATTTGTTCATTATTTTTTTAAGGAAAAGTTGGCATCAGAAACCAGCCTTCCTATTAAGATTATCGGATATAAAACACCTGTCAAAACCTCGATCTGAACCAGGGAACGAGCCAGAGGATGAATTGGCACTATTTCGCCATAACCCGTCGAGGTAATGGTGATATAACTGAAATACATAAAATTGGCCTGATCACTACTACTTTCAAATGGAGAAACTGCCATCTGAAAAGACCCTTCTATATGTTTAAAAATGAATAAATAAAGTGTGCACCAAAGATTCACCAATAACATATAAACAACAACAGAACCTATTATGCGATGTACCGTGACTGGTCCTGGCTCTAAGACTTTTACTAAAACCAACCCAATCAGAAGCAACATTAGCGCAATTGACAAAAAGAGGTCTGAAAATATTATAATGATGTTTTTCTGAAAAAAATCAATCCATTGTACCATTAAAAACAGGAATGGAATAATAGAAATAAGAAGGGCTTGCTTCTTATCTTTTGCCAATGAAATAATTCCCGCCAAAATAAATAACATCCAAAAAATATTGATAACTACCATAAAACGAGAATAGCTGCCAAATAACGGAATCACTACAAATTGCATGATACAAAGCAATAACAACATAACGCTAAGTCCACTTTCCTGAGTCCATAAACGATATAAAAAGCGATCTTTTTTTAGTTTCATAATTCTCGATTGTTAATTAAATAAGATGCTATACAGTATTTATATCCAATACTTATATTGGTATTGGCTCTGCTTCTACTTTTCCTATCGGCCTGCGCCAAAGTTTAAAGAGAAGAATAATAAAAATGGGCAAAAAACAGATCGCCGACATGACCAGATAAATATCTTTATAGGCCAGCAATATTGAGGCTTGCGCTGTTTGATTAGAAAGGCTTTTCTCTGCTTTTTTCTGTGCTTCGGCCTCAGACAAACCCATGAATAAAAAATTTCTTTTAGAATTGGCCAATTGATTTTCTGCTAATCTATTAGTCGCTGTCAATTGCTGACTAAGACCTGTTTTATGTTGTACATTCATATTAGAAATAATGGTTCCTAAAATAGCACCTCCTAAAAGTGATGCAAAAACAGCCTGAGCAATAATCCCGCTCATCATACGCGATGCACTTAATTTCGGCGGAACTCCTTCCGAAATATAAAGCAAAGAAACCGGAAAAAGAAAACCCATTCCAAGTCCTTTAAAAATCAAAGGCAAAAAGAAATCCGATGCATCGATTCCGGGATAAAACCTTAAAAAGAGCATAACATGATACAATCCATAACAGGCGAAACCTATAATCCAGATGGTTGCCAAATAAATTCGTTTGTATAAAAGATAAGTTGACAACGGAATCGAAATACACAAACCAAGCAGCAAAGCCAGATGTGTCTGAGCGCCCAAAACCGAATCAAACCCCAAAATATTCGTCATATAACCCGTTACAACACTGCCTGTTCCATTTATGACGCCAATATAAAACATCAAAAAAGCGCCAATCACTACATTTTTATAGCGATAAACATCCGGATCGATTATTGGATTTTCTGTGAAACGGGTATGAAGCAGGTAAATTCCGAATATTACAAACAAAAGCGCAGTTGCCAATCCTATTTTGGGATCACCAAACCAGTTTCGGGTTTGCCCTTCGGCACATAAAAAGAGAATGACCATGAAAAACAGCATCATGATGATCCAACCTCTCCAGTCAAATTGAAATGGCGTTTTCATAGGCGCAACATCTGCTTTATAAAAATACCAGGCCAATAGAATACAAACCAAGAAATTGATATTCAGAAAATAAATACCAAAAGTCCAGTTATGCAAACTGGTAAAATGAGCTCCAAAATACTGATACAGATGTTGGCTTCCTTTCTGAATAAACTGAAGAATTCCATACAACAATGCCATATTAAAAACAGGATTGTATTTTAATAATATCGGCACCATCGAAGCAAATATTCCGATAACGGAAACAATCGCCAAAAGAGCCCTATATAAAGTAAACCACTCAATTGTGGGTGCAAATAAAGAAGCCGTATTGAATAGTAATGATAAAAAACTAACCGATAAAATCATAGTACGAACCCGAATCTGTTTACCTAATTTTAATCCCAAAGGCATAAAAGCCAGCATTGAGAAAATAGGAATATAAACAGAGTACGCAAAAACCGTAGTTGAAGCCCCAAAATGCCCGAGTATTTGCGAATTATCATAGGCAGTAACATTCAGCCCGTTAAAAAAAGGAATCGTAAGGACGTATAATCCTATAAGAGTAAAAAGACTTCCTTTTTTTCCTGCGATCATCTTTTATTTTTTTACTTCAACAGTTACATTCATTCCGGGTTTTACTTCTTCCAAATCTTTGGCTGCAGCTTCAAATTCAATTCTAACGGGAATGCGCTGTGTTATTTTCACGAAGTTTCCTGTTGAATTATCTGGCTCGACCATAGAAAACTTAGCACCTGTTGCCGGAGAGAAACCAATTACCTTCCCTTTAAATTCTTTTCCGTTGAGCGCATCAATAGTTATGGTAACTTGTTGTCCCTGTTTTATTTTTTCAATTTGTGTTTCCTTAAAATTGGCCGAAATCCATAATTTTTGATTCAGGACAACTGTCGCTACCGTCTGATTGGCGTTGATTAATTCTCCGATGGAAAGATTGCGTTCTCCAACATAACCATCTAATGGCGCTATAATACTGGTATAAGATAATTGTAATTTGGCGGCATCGAGATCTGCTTTTTTTCTGGCAACTGTTGCTCTTGCACCCTCAAGATTGATATTGCTTTGTCTGGTTACAGAACCGCTGGCTTCTAATCCTTTTTGACTCGCTTTTACATACGCTTCTTCCGATTTCAATTTTGAAATCACCTGATCGTATTGGTTACGCGTCACGGCCGAATCGGCATACATATTTTTGAAGCGCTGATAATCTTTTTGTGCTTTTTCAAGGCTTGCCAAATCTCCGGCCAGTTTTTCCTGTCCGGAAGCCTGGTTTGAGGCAGAAGTTGTTATATTTTGCTGTAAAGAATGCAGGCTTCCTTCGGCTATAGCCAAATCAGCTTCAGCCTGCTTTACCTTAATACTATATTCTGAATCATCTAAAATGACCAAAGTATCCCCTTTATGCACATATTGATTGGCTTCAAACCTAATTTCCTTAATATGACCTGTAGCCCTCGCTGAAACACTGTTTATATAGGCCTCAACCTGAGCATTATTCGTTGTTTCATAATTACTGAAATCAAAAAATAAGCTTAAAATCCATAAAGCACCCACGATCAAAAAAACAAAAGATAAAACCGTTAAAACCGTATTTCGCTTTTTGTCTTTTTTCTGAATTGCCTCATTTGATGCATTTTCTTCACTCATAATAGGATATCTTAAAGTTTACCCATGGCATATTGCAGGGAATAATATTGAATAATTAAATCTAGGTTGGCGTTCACCAGTGAAATTCGGGAGTTGTTTAATTGTAATTCAGCATCTACGATTTCACTGATTAAGGCAAAATCGTTATCATACCTGCTTTTTACAATTTTATAATTGCTCATCGAAAGCTCCACATCTTTTTTAAAGGTTATGATATTCTCTTTACTTTCCGCATAACGCACATAGGCATTTTTCACTTCAGTACCAATTTGATCTTTTGTTATTGCCAAAGCAATATTACTCTTATCAATCTCTAATTTATCACCTGATATTCTGTGCTTTAAAGTATAAAAACTCGACACATCCCAGCTTAACGAAAGACCAGCAGCCCAATAATTTAGAATATTGACATAAGTTGGCCATTGCGCCGGATATTCAGTGTTTAAAATAAGATTTGCATTTATATTTGGTCGGAATCCGCTTCTTGTAAGACTCAAAGAGGATTCAGATATTTTAATTCCTATTTCGGCACGTTTTATTTCTTCTCTGTTTTGGAATGCTTCTGTTAAACTTTGCTGAAGATCTATATTTTCTGTCGGAAGCATGCTTTCTGCTACTTCAGGCTTTAAAATCGTATTGGTCGGGTAACCAATCAGGATATCAAGATAGTTACTTATCAATTCTATGGTATTGGAGCTTCTAAAAACTGAAATTTTAAAATTAGACTGCTGCAATTCAGTTCTCAACAAATCGCTTTTAAGATTTTGTCCATTGTTAACACGTGAGTTTAACTGCTTAATCCTAATATCAGTATTGATAATATTTTGTTTGGTTACCTCAATCTGACGGTATAGTTTTTCAAGGGTAAAATATTGTTCTGTAATAGCATTTTTAACTTCGGCCTCCGTCATTTTAACAACAGATTCCTGCATCTGACTAAGCAATTTTTGCTGTTCGATTCTATTATTAATCGAACCTCCACTGTAAATTGGAACTGATGATACAACGTTGGCAAATCCCATGTGATTAAAATAATCCACAGTAATATTGCTTTCATAAAACCCTTCGTATAATTTAGGGTCCCCTATATATGTGTAACCTGCACTTAATCCAATGCGTGGCATTTTGGCAATTTTGGCCTGACTTACGTTTTCATTAGCAATCGCCAAATTTGTATTGGCAATTTTAAGTTGTTTGTTATTTTGAATGCCTAACAAAATAGCTTCATCCAGTTTTATTTTTTTTGCCGATCTAAGACTATCCTGAGCAAAACTAACACTGGAAAAACAACATACCAAAACGAAAACGAAGTACTTTAAATCTTTTAAGAGCCAATAATTCATCAATTTTTTTCCATTTAGTGTTTAATTTTTATAATAGGAAACCTGCGATATTCAGTAAGATTGAAAAATGCTTATTAACTTAAAATCAATGGATTATGCGAAAAATATTCTATATCAAAAGTAGAGATTTATTTTTATGCCTCAAATAAAATGTTAAATTTGTTTTAAATAATTCCTTAAAAACTTAAAATTATGCTAATAGAACTTGCTCTTACGGGAAAATTTATTGTTGACATCATTAAAAGATTGAGAAGTGACAAAACTTTCCGAACCCTGGGTTTTTTACTTTTTGTACTTGTTTTAGTAGGTACTATGTTTTTCTGGCTTGTCGAGCATTTGTCTTTTTTGAAAGCACTTGCCTATTCGGTAGGAACGCTTTCTATGAACAGTCCATATGACAGCGAAATAACATTTTCGACCATTGGCGTTATCTTTAATATTATTTATATTTTTATTGGTGTTGGTGTTTATTTAATTTTTGTGATGGAAGCAGGTAAAACTATTATTGCTGCTCATCAGGAATTTGAGAAAAAACAAGCAGAAAAAAAGGCGTTGAAAAAGGCTAAAAAAGAAGCCAATGCGTAAGTAAAATTAAATAACTTATATAAAATCCCATCTATATTACGAAATGGGATTTTTTTATTTTAAAAAGAGAGAACAATATTCAACAAGTCCTTTACATCAAAATTCCCTTTTGAGCCATGATGGGTTTCGGAATATCCTCATCTCCAATCATTTCCTTTAAATCAATTTCAATAGACCGACAAATAGAGAGCATCGGAATATCATTTCCTAAACCTCCAAACGGATTTTCAGAATAGTCACCCACAAGCTCCATAATAAGAAAAATCCAGGAAATAATTGTTACTGTCGGAATAAACAACCACGTTTCGTAAGGTCCCATTTTATCAAATTGGGCTATTAAACCAAAAGGCAATAAAATAATAAAAATCGATACAAATAAAATACTGGCATAAGCGTACAAGCGCGGCAAAGGAAATTTTTTGATTCTTTCAGCCTTGCCCTGCTCGTCGTATAAATTATTTAGAAGTGTCTGTAATTGTGCATGATAAAAATCAGTAATAATAGTATCTTGTCTGAGTTGCATTAAATCTTGCGATTGCAAATCGATAATATGTGTGGCCATATTAGAGAATTTACTTAATTTCTCATATTCTTCACTCCCAAGATATTTTTCCAGAATTTCTTTTGTAAAGTTGCCTTGAAGTATTTCATTACTAATTTTTTCCATTTTCCTTCGGCTTCTCTTGGCAACATTCGTTCCCAAACTGACGTGTTCCCAGGATGTTGGTATTAACAACTGATCTCTTAAGGCATATACAAAAGCTATATTTCTGTAAATCAGTTTTTTTGTAATAACATCAATTTCTGTTTCCGAAAATTTTTCTACAGAAAGATGATTTTTAATATAACCTCTTGTTGTGGCTCCCCACATTCGGCTGATGTTTAGAATCGCACCCCATATTTTTCTGGCCTCCCATATTCTGTCATAAGACTGGTTATTTTTAAAACCAATATAAAAAGATACCGCTGTACCAATAATTCCGACACTAACCCACGGAATTGCGATCCATGTTAAATGCAGAAATTTATAGGCAAATAAAACCAAAAACGACCAAATAATAATCAATAACAAATAACCTCTGGTAAATCTTACCAGCGCTTTAAAACTGAAACTATTATTTACAAACATAAGTATCTGATTTTATATTCATTAAAACAAAAACCTTATATATTATAAAGATAAAAATAAGCTAAATACAAAAATCATTTATGCTGAAAATAAATTTTGAAGAGAAAAGAAGTTTTCTTTCTAAATATTAATATTATATAAAATGTGACCTTAAATTGTGTAACTCCGATCGCTGCATTTTGTATAATTTTATAAAATGAAGCATCAACATATTTTGGTAATCGATGATGATCCTGAAGATATAGAAATATTTTCAGAGGCCATCAATTCCTTTAATGAAAATATTACTATTACATCTTCTACCGATGCTTTGCTTGCCTTAGAAAATCTCAAAAAAGCAGAAAATTTACCTGATATTATTTTCCTTGATTTGCAAATGCCCCGTTTAACCGGTAAGGATTTTTTAGAAAAATTGAACGAAGATAGTACGCTCCAAAATATTCCGGTGGTAGTATTATCAGGGCAATCTGATGCGATTATAAAAGATACGTATCAAAAAATTGGTGCCAGAAATTATATCTGCAAACCAAATAGTTATAAAGAACTAGTTGAAGAACTTCGTGAGATACTTCAATCTTAGAAAGTGTAACCTGTATTCTCCAAATTGGCGTATGATCAGGCATCGAAAACTAAGCATACGCCACTGTATTGACCAGGAATAACAATAAAAACAGTGTCATTCCCGGAATTACTTTTTAAATTTTAATGATGTTATTTTATTAATTATTTCGCCAGAAAAAAGGTCAATAAGTCTTTCTGAACCTGAGCTGTGTTTTCCTGAACCAACCAGTGTCCTGAACCTGCTATTTTTGATTCGGTTACATTCTCTGCCACCAGTTTCGAGTGTTCTTTTAAGAACGCTGCTGCAAAATACTCTCCTCCCATCGCTAATAAAGGCATTTTAAGTTTCGTTTTCATGAAAATCAGATTGTCTTTTCCGTCCTGAGGAAAATTTCCAAACCATTTAAAACTTGATTTAGCTCCATCTTTAACAGCATACGCTCTAACAAATTCTGCCGTTTCTTCAGGAGTAAAAGGATCTTTTACGTGTCCAACCATTGGCCAGAAATTAGTCAAAAAATCTTTTTCTTTTCCCTTCACAATATCTCCGGATGCTGGCCATGCAAAAAATCCAAACCACCATGCCGAAGCTGAAACCTGTGACCAAACTGGTTCAATTCCGGGAAGCAGGGCATCCATCAGCGCCAACTTTTTAACTTCGCTGCCATATTGTGCTGCATAAGCATAGGCAACCATAAGTCCGATATCATGACCGGCCAAATTGATATTAGAATAACCGAGTTTTTTCACTAATTCATGAATATCGGTAGCCATCGTTTTTTTATCATATCCTGATTCGGGTTTGTCAGACTCGCCAACACCTCTTAAATCGGGTGCGATAACAGTAAAATGCTTCGAAAGTTCAGGAAGTAAGCGATTCCACATATACCAGTTTTGACCAAAACCGTGAACTAAAACAAGTGGATCTCCTTTTCCACCAATGACATAATGAATATTCACCCCGTTTACAAAAGCGGTGGCGTGTTTAAAATTAGCCGGAGGATCGGCAGGTTTAACTGTTGCCGAATCAGTTGTAACTTTTGCGTCGTCAACTGCTATCGGCTCTGCTTTTTTGTTACACGACACAAGCATAAAAAAACTAATTACTAAAAGACCTAAAAAAGCTCTTGTACTTTTCGATCTTGCATTTTGGTTGAGAATTGATTTCATAATTTTAGATTTAAAGTGGTTATTAATTATAATTGTGAATTGTGAGTTGTGAATTATTTTAGAAAAAAGAACAAAGAAGAAAGAAAATAGATTTTAGCGCAAACTCTTTACTCTTTACTCTTTACTCTTTACTCTTTACTCTTTACTCTTTACTCTTTACTCTTTACTCTTTACTCTTTACTCTTTACTCTTTACTCTTTACTCTTTACTCTTTACTCTTTACTCTTTACTCTTCTGAAGCCATTCCAAAATATAAACTGCGATTTCTTCCCAGCCGGGTTGTCCCAAAACAAAGTGGTTTCGGCCTGAAAAAAGTTTATAATCCGTCACCGAGTTTTTATCCGTATATTTTTTAAAATTCTGTTGATTTAATTGATGTGGAATCGTGTGATCATTATCTCCTGCAATGAATAATAATGGGCGGTGTGATTTAGCAAAATCTACTTTAGTCACGGAAGTAATGGTATCACGAACTACCCGTTTTGATTCCGGAATAGCCAATTGCTCGTAGGCACTTTTCTGTAAATCGAAAGACATATCGTTCGTAAAAGCATATTGCCATTGTGAAAAAGTCATTAAAAATGTCTTTTTTGTGGAAGTGAAGAATCCGAGTGGTCCCCAGCCTGCTTTCAAAAAGGAAAATTTAAACGATATAATGCCTTGTGGTGGTACAGAATGAATTGCAATTGCTGCTGCTGCTAATTCTTTTTGATTTAAAATCTGTGCAATTAATCCACCGATGGAATGGCCTATAATAATTGGTTTTTCAGGAAATGAACCGGCGATCTCTGCAAAATGCTCAATCAGTTGTTGCAGCCGAATCGTCGCTATTGCAGAATCCGGATGTTGTTGGCGAAGTTTTTCAGCTGTATCATTTTTATAAGGCCAGGGCGGAGCAAGTGTTTTGTATCCTTTATTTTCGTAAAAATCCCGCCAATCATCCCAGGATTCATTACTCACAAAAGCTCCCGTTATAAAAAGAATCGTTTTTGGGTTTTCGGTTTGCATAAAGTCGTTATTACATTGTTATACAAACGGCTAAGCCAGAATAATGCCTTTATATCAAATAACTAACAATCAGTGCTTTACAGCTGTTTTAAATAAAATAAAAAGCTATATATCGCTATCAGTCCTAAAACAAATACGATATGACACTAAAAAGAATTACTGAAAAATTAAACTTTTTTGAAATTCCGTTATCTTAAGAGTAAATTAAGATTGATTTTCTTCTGCAAATAAAATTGTCTTACTAATATTTATTTTTACATTTGCCTTATTTTTATTTATTCTAAATAGATCGCTTTAAAAGCCATTTTTTGAAGAAATAAAAACATAACCAAACTATTTTTAAAATTGTAAAATTCTAAATATGAAAAAGAAACTTTTCATTTCGATTGCATTAGTTGCTGCCTTATTTTCTAATGCTCAGCAAAAGAATACCTTATTAGAAGCAACTTTTTGGAAGACTACTCCAAATGTAGAAACTGTAAAAGCCGAAATAGCAAAAGGAAATAATCCGGCAGAAGCAAATGCAAATGCATTTGATGTTGTTGTTCTTGCCATTAATAATGATGCACCTAATGAAACTATTAAGTTTTTATTAGAGCAACCAGGTAATCCTGTTACTAAATCAACACATGATAATCGTATTTACCTGCATTGGGCATCCTATAAAGGAAATGTAGAAATGGTAGACCATCTTATCAAGAAAGGTTCAGATATTAATCTTGAAGACAGCCATGGTGCAACACCAGCCGACTTTGCTGCAATGAACGGACAAACGAATCCCGCTTTATATGAAGCTTTTTTTAAAGCAGGATTAAATCCGACGAAAAAATATAATGACGGTGCCAACTTATTATTACTTAGTATCGCGTTTGATAAAAACCTGACTCTTGCAGAATATTTCACAACAAAAGGAATGTCTCTTAAAGATGTTGACAACAATGGTAATACTGCCTTTAATTATGCTGCCAAAATTGGAAATATCGATTTACTGAAAAAGATAGCAGCAAAAGGAATTAAGTATAATGACAATGCATTATTCTTTGCAGCACAAGGAAGCCGAAGAGAAACTACTTCTTTAGAAGCTTATAAATATTTAGTTGAAGAATTAAAACTTAAACCAACAGCCGTAAACAAATCAGAAGAAAATATCCTGCACTTATTGGCAGCTAAACCAAATCAGGGAGAGATTGTTAAATATTTTTTGGGTAAAGGTGTTGATGCCAACAAAGTGGATAAAGAAGGAAATACGCCTCTTATCAAAGCAGCCGCATCAAGAGAAACTGCTGTTTTAGAACAATTATTAGCGGTTACAAAAAATGTAAATGCAAAAAACGCAAAAGGAGAATCGGCTCTGACAATTTCAGTAAAATCAGGAACTCCTGAAAATGTTGCGCTTCTTTTAAACAAAGGTGCCGATGTAAACGTTACGGATAAAGACGGTAATAATTTAGGCGTATATCTAATTCAATCGTATCGCCCGGAAGCATCAAAAGGACCAGATCCTTTAGAAGCAAAAATAAAATTAGTACAAGACAAAGGTTTAAACCTTGCTGCTGCTCAAAAAGATGGAAGTACATTATATCATTTAGCCGTCGTTAAAAATGATCTGACTTTGTTGAAAAAATTAGCCACTTTAAACATCGACGTGAATGCCAAAAACAAAGACGGAATGACTGCTTTGCATAAAGCTGCCATGATTTCTAAAGATGATTCAATTCTGAAATACTTATTATCAATTGGTGCAAAAAAAGACATCAATACAGAATTTGACGAAAGTGCCTACGCTCTTGCAAAAGAAAACGAGTCCTTAACAAGACAAAATGTATCAATTGACTTTTTAAAATAAACTTTAAAAAAGTTATGAATTATTAGTTTTGAGTTAGTAGTTGAAACTCAAAACTCATAATTTAAAACTCATAACTCATAATTTATAATTCTAAAACATGAAATCAATATTCAAAATAGCCTTAACTGCTTCATTAATCACTCTAGTTTCTTTTCAATCTGTTGCACAAAGCAAATACAAATGCATGCTTCAAATGGCGAATTATATGGGAGAAGGCGCTTATATCGTGGTTTCTCTTATTAATCCAAAAGGAGAATATGAAAAAACACTTTATGTTATGGGGGATGATAAAAAATGGTACAAATCATTGAAAGAATGGAATAAATTTCAGACTCAGAAACATGAGGATATTAGTGCAATCAGCGGAGCATCAGTTACTGGTGGCGATCGCAGTATTACCACTTTTGAAATTGAAGATTCTAAATTGAACAAAGGCTATAAATTAAGATTTGAATCGGCTGTTGAAGATCAAAAATACTATATAACTGATGCTGAAATTCCACTAACTACTGCTGGTCTTGCTGATAAAACAGATGGTAAAGGTTATATCAGATACGTAAGATTAAACAAAATTTAATACCTTACCTTTCTCATTTGCATTTGATTACCTTTTAGCTTACACTCCATGACTCTTTCTTTTTGGCGTTCCTCTCACCTGGCTTTGGCTTTGGTTTCTTCTTTATTTTTGATATTAGCAGCTGTAACGGGTATTATTCTGGCTGTTGATGCTGTGCAGGAAAAAACACTTCCGTACAAAATCGAAAATTTTGATACCATAACGCTGGGAGAAGCGTTGCCTGTCTTAAAAAAGAACTATTCTGAAATGACCGAATTAACTGTTGATTACAATCAGTTTGTAACACTACAGGCCATCGATCAGGACGGAAACGACATCAACGCTTATATTGATACCAAAACAGGAAAAAAGTTAGGAACTCCACTTAAAAAAAGTGAATTTATTCAGTGGATCACCAGCTTTCATCGTTCTTTATTTCTACATGAAGCGGGTCGCTTTTTTGTGGGTGTTATTTCCTTTTTACTATTTCTGATTGCTATTTCCGGATTTGTTCTGGTTTTGAAAAGACAAAAAGGCATTCGTAATTTCTTTTCAAAAGTTATAAAAGAATATTTTGCTCAATATTACCATGTGGTTTTAGGGCGATTGGCTTTAATTCCGATTCTCGTTATGGCGCTTACCGGAACCTATTTATCTCTGGAAAGGTTCAACTTTTTCATGGATAAAAAAGAGCATAAAGAAAAAACAGAAACTGTTGCACCAGCAAAAAAAACTGTAAATATTTTCAAGACCACACTTTTGGCCGATGTAAAAAAAATTGAATTTCCTTTTACAGATGATCCTGAAGAATATTATATCATTGAATTAAAAGACAGGGAAATTGAAGTAAATCAGGTTACGGGTGAAGTAATTAGCGAGAAACGATCTCCAATGACGGCTCAATTTGCTGATTTAAGTTTGGACCTCCATACCGGAAGAATTAACGCTATTTGGGCTTTAGTGCTGGCTCTTGCTTCATTAAACATTCTCTTTTTTATCTATTCCGGTTTTGCCATGACTTTAAAAAGAAGGTCAAGCCGAATCAAAAATAAATTCAAAGCCAGTGAAAGCAAATACATCTTATTGGCAGGTTCTGAAAACGGAAGTTCATTGCGATTCGCCAATGCGATTCAGAAACAATTGAATGCTGTTGGTGAAAAGGCTTTTTTAACAGAATTGAACAGTTACACGGTTTTTCCAAAAGCAGAACATATTATTGTTTTCTCTTCTACACACGGATTGGGCGACGCGCCTTCCAACGGAAGAAAATTCATATCCCTTTTACAGAAACACAAACAACAACAAAAAATCAATTTTTCTGTGGTTGGATTTGGTTCCACCGCTTATCCTGATTTTTGTGGTTTTGCCCGTGAAATTGATGCACTTTTAGAAAAGCAAAACTGGACAGAACGTCTTTTAGCATTGCAGACTGTCAATGATAAATCGGCTGTGGAATTTGTGGAATGGATTAAATTATGGAGTGCTAAAACCGGAATTCCATTGTCCACAACCCCTTCTCTTTATAATCACGCTCCAAAAGGTTTGCAGAAATTAATGGTTTTAGATAAAACGGCTATTTCTGAAACGGAACATACTTTTATCATTACCCTTAGAGCCAATATGAGAGCCAAATATACATCTGGTGACTTACTGGCTATTTATCCGGCCAATGATGCAAGAGAGCGCCTCTATTCTATCGGAAATCATTCCGGTAACATTCAATTGGTTGTTAAACTGCATCCAAACGGATTGGGTTCCGGCTTTTTGAATGAATTAAAACCCGGCAATGTCATCAAAGCAAGAATCATTAATAATCATGCTTTTCATTTACCAAAGAAAGTTTCTAAAGTGGCTTTCATTTCAAACGGAACCGGAATTGCGCCATTCCTTGGAATGATCGAGCAAAACAAGAAAAAGACTGAAACCCATTTGTACGCGGGCTTTAGAATGGAAACGGAAACGGTTTCAGGTTATAAAAAGTTTGCTTCAGAAATGATGCAGAAACAACATTTACAAAGCTTTCATTTGGCGTTATCCCGTGAAGAAAATCATTTTTATGTAATGGATTTAATCCAACGTGATGCTGAATTTTTTATTGATTTACTGGCTAATAACGGTGTCATCATGATTTGCGGATCATTGGCGATGCAAAAAGATGTTGAATCGACTCTTGATGCTTTATTAGTTGCGAAAAACAAACAACTAAGCGATTATAAAAACAAGGGTCAATTATTGACGGATTGTTATTAAATTTAAACATAACTGCGTAAAAGAAAGCTACGTAAATTTAAACACATAGAAACATAGCTTTTCAAGCCGCTTAAAAAAGGCATTTCATTTAACTAAAAACACATAGCTGTGTGAAAGAAATGCGCTTAAAAGAATCTAATTATTTTAGATACACAAAGCTATGTGTAAGAAACTAGTTTCTTTTAATACTCTTTTTCAACACATAAAGCCTATGTTTTCTATGTGTTGGAAATTAACAATAATAAATAATTATGCCCATTAAATACAAATTCCTTTTCAATTCATTCCTGTTTCTTTTCGTACTAGTTTGTAGTTTCAATGCTGAATCCCAAACGCTGCGAAAAAGAACCACTATGCTTATGGGAGGCCGGTTTGATATTTCAATTGTAGCACAAGATTCGGTAACAGCAGAAAAATCCATTGATGAAATTATTGCCGAAATCACAAGAATTGAAAACCTGATCTCCGACTGGAAACCAACTTCACAAGTTTCAGAAGTCAATCAGAATGCGGGAATTCGTCCTGTAAAAGTCGACAAAGAAGTTTTTGAACTGACAAAAAGAGCCTTGCATTTTTCTGAAATTACCAATGGTGCTTTCGATATCAGTTTTGCAGCCATGGATCGCATCTGGAAATTTGATGGTTCGATGACCGAAATGCCTTCGGCGGAAGCCATAAAAAAATCGGTAGAGAAAGTCGGTTACAAAAACATCATTTTAGACAGTACACAATCGACCATTTTCCTGAAATTAAAAGGAATGAAAATTGGATTTGGCGCTTTAGGCGAAGGATATGCTACTAACAAATGCAAAGATTTAATGCTTTCAAAAGGCATAAAAGCCGGAATCGTAAACGCAACCGGAGATATGACCGTTTGGGGAAAACAACCGAATGGCAAAGACTGGAACATTGGAATGACAAATCCTTTTCAGACCGATAAACTTTTTGCCGTTGTTCCGTTGCACGATGGTGCGGTGACCACTTCAGGGAGTTACGAAAAATATGTGATTTTAGATGGAAAGAGATATTCTCACATCATTAATCCAGCAACCGGATATCCGTCTACCGGACTTTGCAGTGTTTCTGTTTTTGGACCCAATGCCGAAACAGCCAATGGTTTTAGTACTTCCATCATGGTTTTAGGAAAAGAAGCCGGAATCAGCCTCATTAATCAATATCCGGAATACCGCTGGATTGTGATTACGGATAAAGGGAAAATTATTAAATCGAAGAATTTTAATAAGACTAAATTTCATCTGAAAAACTAGGTGTAAATTTAAACACATAGAGACATAGACTTTGTAACCGCTTAAAAAAGGCATTTCATTTGTCTAAAAACTCATAGCTATGTGTGAGAAACTAGTTTTCTTTCAATTTCCTTTTTTTAAACATAAAACCTATGTTCTCTATGTGTTTAATTTTTTCTCTCGCAGATTTAGCAGATTCGGCAGATTTTTAATTCTAAATTTTAATTCCTTAAAACACATAGCTATGTGTAAAAAACTAGTTTTTTAAAATTCCCTTTTTTTAAGCCCTAAAACCTATGTTTCTTTGTGTTTAAAATTTTTACGTCAGACATTAGTTTCAAAAAACAGCAACTTTTCATACTTTTATCAAAACATCCCGATTTAGTATGACAACAGATATTTTAGAAGTAAACGATTTTATTGTTTTAATTGAACAGTCTTACGCGACAAAAACAGTAGTAGAGAAATGCGAAATAGACGGAGACTCTATTGGTTTTGCTTTTTACGGTTCAGGCAATGTCGAATTGGAAATCAAACATAACAATCAAACGAAATATTTGACGAATACTACCGGTTTGGCGATTTGCTTTTTTGGAAATCAGAAAGTGGAATTTGCCCACAAAATCGAACCGGACAAACCTTTGCAGTCGATCAGTATTTTTGCCAAACTTAAATATCTTAATGCATTGCCTCCGGCCGAAAAAGAGATCTTCGAAAACCATCTTTCAGATTTGATGCATCCAAAAGAACATTTCGTCAAAGGCCCGGCATTTTATATGACGCTCGATATGCAAGTAGCCGTTCAGAAAATCTTCAATACGTCGTACACCGGCACTACCCGATTGTTGTTTTTAAAAAGTCAGGTCAACGAGCTTTTGGCTCATTTTTTTGCTTTGCTAACGACAGATAAAAAAGCGGATTTATCAGAATATGACAAAAACAAACTTTTTCATGCGAAGGAAATTGTAACCACACATTATTCTAAACCGCCATCGATTACCGAATTATCCAAGATGGTTGGCCTCAACAGTAATAAACTGAAAAAGAATTTTAAAGAGCTATTCGGAATCCCGGTTTTCAAATACATTCAGGAAGAGAGACTCCATAAAGCGTATGAATTGCTTCGTGACAGTGAAAAAACCGTACAGGAATCGGCTTGGGAAGTCGGTTACGAAAGTTTAAGTTCTTTCTCGAATGCTTTTTATACTAAATTCGGCACACGACCGAATGATGTCAAACAACAATTCTTTTCAAACAAATCTTAATTCTTTTCCGACAAATGATTTCGTTTTAATCGGCCCAATTTTGTATCAGTAATCACTTAAAAAAGATATTGATATGAAAACTACAAAAATTTTAGTTCTGGGAGCCAACGGGAAAACGGGACGCAGAGTATTGGAAAGATTAGAAGGTAATGCAAACGTTGAAGTTCGCGCGGGTTCACGAAATGCAACCATTCCTTTTGATTGGGAAAAACCCGAAACATGGCAAGCGGCGCTTCAGGATATAGATACCGTTTATATTAGTTATCAGCCTGATTTAGCCATTCCTTCAGCAACAACTGCTATTCAGCTTTTTAGTGGCTTAGCTACGCAAATGGGCGTTAAAAAAATGGTCTTACTTTCCGGAAGAGGCGAAAAAGAAGCTCAAATATGTGAAGAAATAGTGAAATCCAATGCCAAAAAATGGACCATTGTACGAGCAAGCTGGTTCAACCAAAACTTTAGCGAAAGCTTCTTTCTGGAACCAATACTAGCAGGTTACGTTGCATTACCAAGAGCCGAAGCATTAGAACCTTTTACAGATGCAGATGATATTGCCGATGTCATCGTTACTTCTCTTTTGGAAGACAAACACAACGGACAAACCTATGAACTGACCGGACCAAGATTATTAACTTTCAAGGAAGTTATTGCCGAAATTGCGAAAGCAACAGATAGAGAAATCGCCTTTCAGGATTTGACTTTAGAAGAATATATCCAGATGTTGAGGGAATATCAGGTTCCGGAAGACCATATCTGGCTTGTAAATTATTTATTTGAACAAGTTTTGGATGGCAGAAATTCATCCATTACTTCAGATATAGAAAAAGTGTTAGGGAGAAAAGCCAAAGATTTCTCCGCTTATGCTTTAGAAACGGCTAAAACGGGAGTGTGGAATCAGACTGTACCTCAAAACTAAATCCAAATGCTTTATCTGAGAGGAATAGTATCAGGATTATTCGTTTGGATCTGTGTTAGTTTATCTTTCTATATTTTAGAACATATTCCTTTAATCAAAGATTCTTTTTTAGCACAGGCTTTCATTGTCATGATTTGCATTTCATTGTATGCTTTTTTAGGAGCTCAGTTTTATTATAAAAAAGGATATCAAACAAACGGAATTATAACAGGAATTTTAATGTCCGGAACGGCTTTGTTATTGGATGTTTTGATCACAATACCTTTTGTAGAAATCCCAAACGGCAGAAGTTACCAAAGCTTTTTCAATAGTCCGGTTTTGTGGACTTTGGTCTTGATCACTGTTTTTACGGTTTATTTTTATTGGAAAAAGAACATCAAAATGTATTAAAAAAATACGCCAGAGTCCTTCTGGCGTATTTTGTTTTTCACTTAAAAATCCAAAGCAGCAATAATAAAATCAGGAAGGTTCTTTAAGTGGAGATTTAATCAGCCAAACCGCTTTCAATCCAAACATTATAATCACCGAAGGCAGATATAATTCATTGTTCAATAAAACACTTATACCTAAAATGTCAATATGGAGATAAGAATCGAGCATTCGCAGAAACAATCGACAACTGTTGATAATGAAAACTACTTTGATCAGACGATCTATCCCAATTGATTTTAAATACAAACCAGCAAGAATAACACTTCCTAATAATTGAGAAAGTCCTAACGGAAAATACAAAGCCCACCAAACCTGTTGAATCGACGTGACCGTTTTAATGATAGCTTCCCGATCTGCACTATTTGCAGTTGCATAAGTATCAACTAAATAACCCTGCACAAAAAACAATTCGATCGAACGGATAAACAGTTCCAGAAAACAAAAAATAAAAAAGCCTGAAAATGCGAGAATTCGCCAGCCTTTCTGTTGAGTGAAATCCTCAAAGCAAATCGTAAAGAATAAAAACAACAAACCAAACATGCTCAAAAGCATAAGCCACGACCTGTAAATATTGAGTTTGTTTCCTCCATTTTGGAAATCAATAATAACGTTTCCGATTTCGGGTACTTTTTCAAAAACCCACCATTGAAGTGTCTGAACCAGGATATAAATGAGGGCTATTATTGCGGCCGCCATTTTCATTCGACTACTTATTATCATATCATTTTACAATTAAAGTTACTACCTAATCCACTACTCTTTTTTATAAAATTATTTTAAAAATTAAGTGTAAACACAACAATAATAAGGCCTATTTTACTATTTATCGCTATCATTTTGGTTGCATATTATAATTTGAAACCTTTAATGCCCAAGACTTTTATCTTCATTGTTTATAAGTCAATACTTTTACTATAGAATCTTATTTCTTACAAATACAACTGTCCTCTTTGGGGCATATTTTTCTGTAGTAACAAGCTGCAGATTCGGGAAGTATCGTGGGTACCATTATGGATTGTTGGCAGTTAGCTCTTGAAGATGTTGGACCAGCTGGCGTAGAAAAGGAAAAGGCGGCAAATATCTTCTTCTGCCTCCCGTAAGAGATAAATCAATAATGACGCAAAATGCATCATTTTCAAGGAGAAAAGAGTACCTTTAAAGAACAAATAAACTACCATAACCTTCTGATAATAATATAATTAAAATTAAAAAAAGTATAATCTTTACTTCTCATGCGTTTTTAAATTTGTATATATTAATTTTTAAAAAGAAATGATATGAATATTTCAAATCATAAAAGCAACGTTGAAGACAGTTCCAGAACATCTGCTAAAAAAATGGAGAGTAAGCCGACTTCGGCCAGAAGTAATGAGAAGTCAAATATTGAGACCAGGAAATCAGTTCAGATGAATAAATATTAATATCCCATAAAACCTTTAGATTATGCCAAAAGAGATCAACGAAGATTTCGGTCTGGACGATCGCAATTTTCACCCGGAAGAACAATTAATCCATTCTGTCAGCAAGAAAAAGAGAAATAAAAGATTAAAACAGGACATAGAACCTCAACTCGACAAAGATCTTGATGACGCTTTAGAGGATGAACTTAAAGATTATTCAGATGAGGCTTTTGATAAAAAAGACAAATCTGATTCTTAATCAGAACTTTAGTATAACTATTTTAAATTGAAACATTATGCCAGGAAAAGATCCGGGTCCGCAAATTAAAGATAAGGACCAATACGAAGCACTGCGCGATAAAGGGTATAGTAAACAAAAATCTGCGCGAATAGCCAACAGTCAGGGAGCCGAAAAAAGAGGTGGTAAAGCAGGTGACTATGAAGACAGAACCAAACAGGATTTGTATCAGGAAGCTAAAAAAATGGGTATAAAAGGAAGATCCAACATGACAAAACAGGAACTATCTCATGCCCTGCGCAACAATTAAACCTGAAATTTTATTTCATACAAAAGCTCAATTTTTCGATTGAGCTTTTGTATTTTTAATTATCCTATTCAATAACAATGTTAACTGATCTTATCAATAAAAATCTTAAAGTTCTATTTTGTGGAATTAATCCCGGTTTAAAATCTGCTTTAGATGGATATCATTTTTCCGGACGAAGCAATCGTTTCTGGAAGGTGTTGTATCAATCAGGTTTTACGCCTTACCAAATTGAACCAATTAATGATGCAATTATATTAGAATTCGGATATGGACTTACTACTGCCGTCGAAAGAGCAACAGCTCGCGCAGATCAACTTTCAAAAGAAGAGTTTGATTATTCTTTAGAAACTTTTAGAAATAAAATGACAGAATACCAACCGAAGTATATTGCATTTCTAGGAAAGGCAGCCTACCAATCCTTTTCAGGAAAAAAGAAAGTTTTGTGGGGATTACAGCCGGAAGATTTTTGCGGTACAAAGGTCTGGATTCTGCCAAATCCCAGTGGTTTAAATCGGGGATTTAATCTGGAACAGCTTGTCATCGCTTATTCCGAATTCCACCAGTATATCGCCCAAAATAATTCTTAAAAAGAATATTTAAATTATGCACATTTTTACAACACATATAACTAATAAACAATAAATTAAAACTATTTAATTAAAGTTTAAAATTAATATAAAATTGAAATTACCACTATCCTATTATCTGAATCAGGACGTAATTTTCCTGGCCAAAGATTTGCTCGGAAAAGTGCTTTTCACTCAAATCGAAGGGCAAATTACAGCGGGCATAATCGTAGAAACCGAAGCCTACTTCGGCGAAATAGACAAGGCCTCTCATGCCTATGGCGGACGACGCACTAACCGAACAGAAATAATGTACAGCGAAGGCGGCGTTTCTTATGTGTATTTATGTTATGGCATTCATCATTTATTCAATGTCGTGACATCTGTTAAAAATGAACCACATGCTGTGTTAATACGAGCTATTGAGCCCCTGACAGGTACAGAAATAATGGAATCAAGACGAAATATGCCGGTCACTAAAAGTGCTATTTCATCTGGTCCGGGTTCTGCGGCTAAAGCTTTAGGAATTGACAACACTTTTAATCAAAAAGATTTAGGCGGAGAAGAAATCTGGGTGGAAGATCACGGCATTCGCTATGTAGAAAATGACATTGTCGCAACGCCGAGAGTTGGTGTCGCATATGCACAGGAAGATGCCTTTTTACCCTGGAGATTTTTTGTTAAAGGCAATAAATATGTAAGCAAACCTAATAAAATTTAAGTTTAAAAATGTCCTAAAGTATCACATTATAAAATACTACATATATATCAGAATAACAAAACAATAGTAAACTACTATTGATTTTACTTATGGTGCTTTTTTCAAATAAAAATGAAAAATAAGGACGTAAAAAACGAAAAAAATAAATACTTAGAAACAACATTTATTTACTCCTGTCCCTTCCCACTTTTCAAATTTTTCGCTCGCAATCTGCTTAAAAATTCAGGAGTGATTCCGAGATAAGAAGCGATATATTGTTGTGAAACGCGTTGGGATATTGTTGGGTAACGGGTGATAAATTCTACATACTGTTCCATCGCGGTTGAAGAAACGGTTCTGAACAATCGTTTTTGCAATTTGGACAAATGCCGCTGGATCATCAAACGAAACATTCGTTCTAATTGTGGTACTTCATTAATCAGATTTTCTTTAGCCTGACGGGTTAAAACCAAAAGTTCGCAGTCTTCCAGCGTTTCAATATACATATCACTTGGCACCTGATCTTCAAAACTGGTAATATCACTTACCCACCAATCTTCCATGGCAAACTGGAGCGTCAATTCGATTCCGTTGCGATCGACAAAATATTCTCTGATACAGCCTTTATTGATGTATGCTTCAAAATTACAGATTTCACCGGCGCTCAATAAAATGGTTTTCTTCGGAATCTTTCTAAGTTCAAGATGTTTCTCAAAGATTTTCACTTCTTCCTTAGAAAGACGGGCAGATCTGGAAAGGTAATCGTGAATTTGCTGAAACATTTTTATCTTTTTTTATCGATTGTGGCTTTATCAGGGGGTAAATATAAGAGGTTTTATTTACAATTATTTCTTGATCTAGTTTAAGAAATGAATTAATTAAATGATTGAATTTTGTTTTTTGCTGTAAGCTTTAGGCTGTAGGCAATAGGCTTTAGGCAGAAAAACAATAAACCATAAACTATGAAAGAACAAATTGCCCTGGCTTTATCAGCAATTGAAAAATTAATTCCGCAATACCTTCAAATAGACGAAGACAAACGAATTTCGAATGGAAATGTTGCCATTTGTATTATTGATGAAGATGGAGCTGTTTATGGTCGAATGTACGGCGAAGACAAACCTCGCCGAAGACAATCGTACAAAGTGGCATGGACAAAAGCGAGTCAGGTTTGGCTGACCGGAGTAAAAACAGGCGAATATGAAAAGTTGGTCTTCAACAATATCGTAGAAGAAAATGCGAACGGAATCGAAGCTCCCGATCTTATCGGCTGGCAAGGCGGACAACCGTTAACATTAAGCGACGGAACAAAATTATCAATCGGATTTAGCGGTTTCAGAGGCACAACCGATCTGGAAATAGTAGAAAAAGCATTTTCAAAGCTATAAGCTTTAAGCAATAAGCAATAGGCTCCAAAAAACTCATAACTCATAACTCATAATTAAAAAATGTCTTACCTACCAAATACAAATCGTTATCAAAAAATGGAATACCGCCGTTGTGGCAATAGCGGATTATTATTGCCTGCTCTTTCTTTGGGCTTGTGGCACAACTTTGGCGGAATTGATAATATCGCCAATGCCCGCGAAATTCTGCATACTGCTTTCGATAACGGCATTACCCATTTTGATCTTGCCAATAATTACGGGCCTCCTGCGGGTTCTGCTGAGATTACTTTTGGTGAATTATTCAAACACGACTTTAAATCTTATCGAGACGAGCTTTTAATTTCTACCAAAGCCGGATGGCCAATGTGGGACGGCCCATACGGCGATTGGGGATCCAAAAAACATTTAATTGCGAGTCTCGATCAAAGTCTGAAACGTATGGGGATTCCTTATGTGGATATATTTTATCATCACAGACCAGATCCGAATACGCCCATGGAAGAAACCATGGCGGCGTTAGATTTGATTGTACGCCAGGGAAAAGCACTTTATGTGGGTGTTTCGAGTTATAGTCCGGCTGAAACCGAAAAGGCATACCGCATCTTAAAAGAATTAGGAACGCCTTGTGTCATTCATCAGCCAAAATATTCTATGTTTGAACGTTCTGTTGAAGAGGGATTACTGGATGTTTTAGAAGTAAACGGAATTGGTGGAATCGCCTTCTCTCCTCTTGCACAAGGACTTTTGACCAATAAATATTTAAACGGTATTCCGGAGAATTCAAGAGCAAACGCGCATCGTGGAAATGGTGCTATAGAACAAGATGCTATTACACCTGAAAATATTGCCAAAGTCCGTCAATTGAATAAAATGGCTGAAGAACGAGGTCAGACATTGGCTCAAATGGCATTGTCATGGGTTTTGAAAGATAAACGAATTTCATCTGTAATCATCGGAGCTAGCAAACCGGAACAAGTAATCGATTCTGTTGGCTGTCTTCAGAACAGTACTTTTTCTGAACATGAATTGCAGCATATTAATCAGATTTTAAAATAAACTACTAACCAAAAAACCACAATTATGAATCCATTCCATACCAAAACATGTCTGACCATCATGTTTTCCGGACTTTTAGCCACGGGCGGATTTGCGCAGAAAAAGCCTTCTAAAACGTACGATTTCAAAACGGTTACCGTTTATGAAACTATAAAAAATACGGATAAAAAGTTAACCAAAACCGAAACGCTTTCGTTTACACCTAAACCACAGCCAACAGAAAAAGAAGTTTCGGTTTTTGTAGATCCGGCGATGACTTTTCAAACCCTTTTAGGAATTGGAGGCGCATTAACGGACGCTTCCGCAGAAGTTTTCTACCAGCTTCCAAAAGACAAACAACAGGAAATTCTGACGGCCTATTATGACAAAGAAAAAGGAATTGGATATACGTTAGCACGTACGAATATGCAAAGCTGTGATTTCTCCAGCGATATTTACAGTTACATTCAGGAAGGTGATAAAGACTTAAAAACCTTTGATATTAGTCACGATAGAAAATACCGAATTCCGTTTATTAAAGAAGTTATCGCAAAAGCCGGAGGCAAAATCACTTTGTACGCTTCGCCATGGAGTCCGCCGGCCTGGATGAAAACCAATAATAATGTTTTACAGGGCGGAACTTTAAAACCGGAATACCACCAAAGCTGGGCTAACTTTTTCGTGAAGTTTATAAATGAATATGAAAAAGAAGGCATTCCGATTTGGGGTTATACTGTTCAAAATGAGCCAATGGCAGTACAGCGTTGGGAGTCCTGTATTTTTACAGCTGAAGAAGAACGTGATTTTATCAAAAACTTTTTAGGACCAACCATGCAAAAAGTGGGGCTTTCTAAAAAGAAGCTAATCATGTGGGATCACAATCGTGATTTAATGTATCAACGCGTAAGTACGGTTTTAGAGGATAAAGACGCAGCCAAATATGTTTGGGGCGTTGGCTATCACTGGTACGAAGACTGGATGAAAAACGGAATGAATTTCGAAGCCGAACGTCGTGTAGCAGAAGCATTCCCGGATAAACCCTTAATTTTAACGGAAGGTTGTGCAGCCGATTTCGATCAAAAATTATTAACCGACTGGAGTTATGGTGAAAAATACGGGATGTCGATGATCAATGATTTTAATATCGGAACCGTTGCCTGGACAGACTGGAATGTTTTATTGGATGAAACAAGGAGGACCAAATCATGTTCAGAATTTCTGCATGGCTCCTATTCACGCGGATCTTAAAACCGGAAAATTGATTTATACCAACGGTTATTATTACCTGGGACATTTCTCTAAATTCATTCGTCCCGGAGCAAAACGTATTGCTTGTTCTTCAAGCAGCAATAAACTTTTGTCAACTGCTTTTGTCAATGAAAACAATAAACTGGAAGTTGTGGTGATGAATTCTGGCGAAACTGATGTCGAGTATTTTCTTTGGATAAAAGGAAAAGCGGCTAAAATTACCAGTGCGGCACATTCTATTGCAACTTTAGAAGTTCAATAATATGAAAGCGTTTCTAACACTTCCTATTATTGTTTTGATGAGTTGTTGTTGTATCGCACAAACTTCAAAAGCATTGAAACCGCAACAGATTCCCGGGGAAATTGAATGCGAATGGTACGATCAGGGAGGCGAAGGAATTGCCTATCACGATACCGATGCTGTAAATAACGGAAGCGGAAAACTAAATCCGGTAAACGGAAATCCGTTGAATGAATTCAGAATAAACGAAGGCGTTGATATTTCGTATTCCAAAGCGGATGATATTGATAATAATCCATTTAATAAAGTACCAAGAAGCATTGGAGACCTTTATGTCGGCTGGACCGTTCCATCAGAATGGATTAATTATACCGTCGAAGTAACAAAATCCGGAACCTATAAAATTGGTTTGCTTTATACCGCAAACGGCGACGGCGAAATCAGTATTGATGTTAACGGAAAAGATGCTACGGGAAAAATGAAAATTGCCTCCACCCATGATGACAAAGATCCGATCGATTGGCGTCAATGGCATCATTGGAACAGTTCAGCATCCATTGGAACTATAAAACTTAAAAAAGGAAAGCAGGTTTTACGTCTGCATATTGTCTCCAACGGAAATATGAATTTTGATTATTTGACCTTTACTGCCCAATAATTTATAATGCCAAAAACTCCCGTTCGCCGCCATGAACGGGAGTTTTTATTTATATCATCTTCGCTTCTTGATTGTCTTCGTAAAATATTTTTATAAAAACCATAAATAATTATACCGATTGGTATATATTTGTAGTCTTAAATCATACTAAATCATGAGTAAGGCAGAAAGAACCAAACAGTTTATCATAGAACAAACGGCTCCAATCTTTAATATGAAAGGCTACAGCGGTACTTCGATGAGTGATATCACCGAGACCACTGGGCTCACCAAAGGAAGTATTTATGGAAATTTCGAAAATAAAGACGAGGTTGCCATTGCGGCGTTTAAGTATAATGTCAAAAAACTTCAGGATACTTTTTCGAGAGAAATCGATAAGCAAACTACTTTCAAAGGAAAATTATTGGTCTATCCCCAACTCTATTCGGAATATACTAATTTGAAAGTCACTAAAGGCGGTTGTCCCATTCTAAACACTGCAATCGAATCTGATGACACCCATCCGGTTTTAAGAAAGTATGCCGAAAGAACTCTTATTTACTGGAAAGAAAAAATAATGCATTTCATCGACCAGGGAATTGTAGCCGGAGAATTCAAAGCAAAATCAATCAATACCGAAAGAACTGCATTAACCATTATAGCGCTAATAGAAGGTGGAGTAATGATTAGCAAACTAACCGGAAATCTAACCGACTTATCAAATGTCATGCACTCAGTAAAAAAAGTAATAGAAGAATTAGAATAAAAAGAAGCAATAACAATATTGCTTTTTTAAGCAAATAAAATATACCGATCAGTATAAAATAATTATGAGTTATTAGTTATGAATTATTAGTTAAAAAATCATCCCGCATAACCCATAATTCATAATTCATAACTCATAACTAATAACTCATAACTCCTAACCCATAACTCAAAAAGTATGACACGTTTACAAGTACTTCAAAACCACATCGACAGAGAATTTACTGCTTCGCCATCGCCTTTTATGCTTTGGATGCGACCAATAGTATTAGCGGCGGAAGACGGCAGCGTTACCTTTCAATATTTAGTTCGGGAAGAAATGTCAAATCCAATTAAATCACTTCACGGCGGTGTTATTGCAGCCATTGCAGATGATTGTATTGGCGCTACGATGATTTCTTTAAATGAAGAAAATTTCTATACAACCATCAATCTCAATGTCGATTATTTTGCTCCGGCTCGTGTGGGCGATACCATTATCGCCAGAACATCGATCATTAAAAAAGGAAGACAATTCGTGAATGCCCAATGCGAAATCTGGAATGAAGCCCAGACGAGGTTAATTGCGACAGCGTATTCTAATCTTTTTAAGACTAATGTTGTGAAGCAGGAACTTTAAATTGAAATTCCAATATTTAAAATTCCAAATTCCAATTGATATAGCAAACAAAAAAATTTAACACATAGAAACATAGTTTTCCCTGACTAAAAAGAATATGAAAAGAAACTAGTTTCTCACACATAGCTGATGTATTTTCAAATAAATGAAATGCCTTTTTAAGCTAAAAAAAGCTATGTTTCTATGTGTTTAAATATATTTTTAAATACTTTTTTTTTAAAATTAAAAATATACCGATTGGTATAAAATAATAGTATGACATCACTACAACGAAAATTGCTCATTTTTACCGTAATCCTTGCCGCGATTATGGAACTTATTGATATTTCTATTGTCAATGTGGCGCTATCGCATATGAGCGGGAATCTGGGTGCGACGCTGGAAGACACTTCCTGGGTCATTACCGCATACGCCATTGCTAATGTAATTATCATTCCGATTACGAGTTTTTTGAGCGCTAATTTAGGGCGTCGTAATTACTATATCGGTTCGATTATTCTCTTTACGTTTTGTTCGTTTATGTGCGGACATTCGTCTAATATCTGGATGTTAGTCTTTTTCAGATTTCTACAGGGAATTGGCGGTGGCGCTTTATTGTCCATCTCTCAGGTGGTAGTTTTCGAACTTTTCCCGAAAGACAAACAATCTACCGCAGGGGCTTTATTCGGAGCCGGAATTTTCATCGGACCTACGATCGGACCAACGCTTGGCGGGTATATTACTGAGAATTACGATTGGCCGTGGATTTTCTTAATTAATATTCCGATTGGAATCTTAGTAGCGATTTCCTGTTACTTTCTGCTAAAAGAACCTCCCGTAAAACCCGAAATCTCAAAAGTCGACTGGACCGGAATTGCCTTATTAGCCATTGGCGTTGGTGCACTGCAAACCGTTTTAGAAAGAGGCGAAGTCGAAGATTGGTTCGAAACCCGTTATATAATAGTTTTAACCGCCATTGCCACGGTCACTTTACTGGCTTTTATTTATTGGGAACTAAAAATCGATAAACCCGTGGTGAACCTGCGGGTCCTGAAAAGCAAATCGTTAAGTATAGCCGCGATTCTGACTTTCGTTACCGGTTTCGGAATGTTTATTTCGATTTACATTAGTCCCGTTGTCGCGCAGCGTCTTTTGAGTTTTTCTCCGTATCAAACGGGCTTGCTTTTGCTTCCGGGTGCTTTATTTGCCTTAGTCGCCTTAAAGCTCTGCGGCACTTTATTGCAAAAAGGTGTTTCTCCCGTCCTCATCATCGCGACAGGTTTCCTGCTGTTTATTTATTTTAATTGGAGAATGTCCGAAATATCACTAGACACCAGCGCTTTTGAAGTCGCAACTGCACTTATCTTCAGAGCTTTGGGATTGGCTTTATTAACCGTTCCGCTAACCATGCTTGCTGTTTCTTCGCTTGACGATAAAGATGTCGGACAAGGTGCAGCGCTCAACAATATGATGCGTCAGTTAGGTGGTTCTTTTGGTGTGTCGATCATCAATACGTATATAGCTCATCGTTACGCCGAACACAGAAACGTATTAATTTCCAACGTAACGCCAGATAACGTAAAAGCAATGGAAAGAATAAACGCCTACATCAGTTATTTCCAACACAGAGGTTTTGCCTACAATGAAGCCAGAGCAAAAGCCTTAAAACTAATGGAAAACATCGTAACCAAACAATCGTCCTTATTAAGTTACCGGGATGCCTTTTTCCTCGTCGGTTTATTTTTCGCCCTCACTTTACCCCTATTATTACTGGTCATGAACAAATCCAAAAAACCAAAAACCAATATCATACTCTCCGATCATTGATTGCCCACGGATTTTACGGATTGAACGGGTTTGCACTGATTTTTTTAGTTTTTGCCACAGATTAAAAAGATTATAATGATTTGATCTGCCTAATCTGCTTAATCTGCGAGAAACAAAATTTATGCACACAGAAAAAATAATCCTCCAAATCCATACAATCTGTGGCAAAAAAAAATCAGCGCAAATCTGCCTAAATCTGCGTGAAATAAATTTAAGACATAGAAATTAATCTGTGAAATCTGTGGCAAAAAAAATCAACGCAAACCCGCCTAAATCCGCGTCATCTGTGTGCGATTTCACAAATAAATCATAAAAAATTAGATTACATGACCAATCGGTCATATATTTGCAGAGTAAAAATGAAAGCTATCATGGCAAAGGGAGAAGAAACCAGACAATTCATCATCGATAAAGCAGCACCTATCTTTAATACAAAAGGGATCGCAGCCACTTCTATGAGCGATATTATGGAGGCAACCAAACTGTCTAAAGGAAGCATGTACGTTCATTTTGAGAATAAAGAAGTTTTAGCCTGCGCTGCTGTAGATCATAATATGAAAGTATTGGGTGATAAACTGATGGCTCAAATCAGCAGAAGCAAAACAGCAAAAGACGAGTTATTTACGTATATCGATTTTTTTAGCAATGCAGTAAATCCGCCCCTAACCGGTGGTTGTCCGTTGCTGAATTTCGGAACAGAAGCAGATGACACCAACCCCGTTGTAAAAGAAAAAATCAATCAGGGGATTAAATACAACCAGAAATTACTGGAAAACAGCATCAAAAAAGGCATTGCCAACGGTGAATTCAACCCCGCCTGGAACGCAGCCGATTTTGCCACCGTAATTTTTGCGATGATGGAAGGCGGCCACCTAATTTCAAGAATGTCCGGCAACAACAATAAAATGAAAGTAGTCACCAATACCCTAAAATCAATGATTGAGGAAAACAGCCTCTAATTTTTTTTATTCAAAAAATGACCTTTCGGTCATATTTTTAAAGATTCAAAGGCACAAAGTTACAAAGGTGCAAAGATTAATAGCAATGGCAAAAATCAATAGCAATGACAATCGAAACAATAGACAATAAACAACAAACAATTAAACAATTAAACAAATACACAGTTAAACAATTTACAATTCATCATTAACAATTAACAATTAAGAAATCATGTCAAAAACAATTTTAATTTCAGGAGCATCAAAAGGATTCGGAAGAGCCTGGGCAGAAGCATTTTTAGCAAAAGGATACAAGGTAGCTGCAACAGCCAGAAATATCGACACCCTGGCCGACTTAAAAGCACAATACGGAGACGCAATTTTACCTCTTAAACTAGACGTAAACAATCGCGCAGAATCATTTGCAGTCGTAGAAAAAGTACAGCAACATTTCGGGACTATTGATATTCTGATCAACAATGCCGGTTATGCTTTAAACGGTGCGGTTGAAGAAGCTTCCGAAAAAGAAGCAAGAGCACAATTCGAAACCAATTTCTTCGGAACTTTATGGCTAACACAAGCCGTTTTACCAACCATGAGAAAACAACAAAGCGGTCATATCATTCAGGTTTCTTCTATCTTAGGAATCACAACTTTACCAAATCTAGGTCTTTACAATGCCTCTAAATTTGCCGTTGAAGGTCTTACCGAAACGCTGGCTTCAGAAGTAAAACAATTCGGAATCAACGTTACTTTGGTAGAACCAAACGGTTACTTCACAGATATCTGGGGTAACGGATTCAACAGCGAAAGCATTGACGCTTACGACGGACTTAAAAAAGCGATTGCAGAAGGACATGATCCTGATACCTTCGGACAAATTAACGCTACAGTACCAGCCATCATTAAATTAGTAGAAGCCGAAAACCCACCTCTACGCCTATTCTTAGGAAAAGTAGCTTTACCATTTGCCACACATGCCTACGAACAAAAACTAGCAACATGGAATGAATGGGCTGATGTTTCTGTAGCAGCACACGGATAATTTATATTCTGATTTTTTTAAGTTGATTGAACGAGGTCGTTTCTTTTTAAGAGAAATGATCTCGTTTTTTGTTTTTTGTTTGTTTTGTTTCAGGTTTCAAGTTTTAGGTTCATAAAAAAAGCGACCTATTAGATCGCTTTTATATTATTATGATGACAAATTTAAATTGGTAATGCTTTTAAATTTTCCAAAGTTTTTTGAGCAAGTTCAATTTTTTCTGTGAATAAATTTCGGCCATTTATCTCTTCAGCAACTTTAGAAATCTTTTTCTTAGTCGCAGTAGACATGGAAATGATTTTTGTTGTTTTCACAATCTTCTCTTTTTTCATAATCCTTTATATTTAATTGATTATTAATACAAAATTATCTATTTATTTTTTATAAACCAATACAGCAATGTATTTATTTTTAGGCACATATCGAACAAAACTTTTTTTGGCTTCATCAAATCCAAAAAATATATATTCTTTTGAAAGCTCTTCAAAGTGTTTATTAAAAAAATAGGTATACGTTCTTATTCTTCTGTCCTTATTTTTACAAATGTCAGTACACTTCTTAGAACAGGAATTTCTACATTCTTCTTCAAATAAATGGGAGCTGTCACTACCCTGAACATAAATAGGGAATCCCGGATAGTCCTTAAAAAATTTAGGAACTGTATTTAACACCGTATTAAACACGGTTCTCATGTCTCCATTATTAGTATTTTCATTGTCAGATATACTTTTAGTTTCAAAGTCATAATCACCAAAACCTAAATTATATAACTTTTGACCGCTCTTAGTCTCAAAACCCAAATACTGAACAGCCTTAATAACCTTCCTCTGCCCTGCACTCTCAAAAAGATATTGAACAATAGCATTTTCTACTGACAAGCTCGTTTCATAAATATCAATTTCCTTCAAATCTTTTTTCTTACAATACTATAGATATTTTCTTATATTTCATAAAGATATTCTTTGTTTTTTCTTCAGGTTTCATGTTTCATTTTTAGTCGCAGTTTTCATATTAGATTATTACTTATACCTGCTATAAATCACAGTTTACATTTTACATCTTGCTTCTTTCTTCTTGCCTCTTTATTCTATATTCTTTATTCTATATTCTTTATTCTTGCCTCTTGCCTCTTGCTTCTCACATCTTGCTTCTTGCCTCTCACATCTTCCCTCTTACACACCTTACATCTTCCCTCAAATATCTTACATCTTTCCCATCTAAAAAACTACCACAGATTCAGAAATTTAACGTCATTTCCAATTATAAAGCAATCAAAACCCTTATTTTACCTAAATTCTTTACAATTTCTTTAAACGGGTGTTAAATCTTTAATAAATATTAATTGTTAATTATGTAAGAAAACGTATATTTGAGTAAACAGTATATTTAAATAAAGTGCAAAAAGAATCAAAATCACATCGTTTTATATTCCCCAAAACTCCAACCGGAGTTGACGGACTCGACGAGATTACAAACGGAGGTTTACCAAAAGGACGTCCAACTTTAATCTGCGGAGGTGCCGGCTGTGGGAAAACATTAATGTCAATGCAATTCCTGATTAAAGGAATCACCGATCATAACGAACCCGGGGTCTTCATGTCATTTGAAGAGCCGTCGGACGACCTTACTTTAAATGTAAAATCATTAGGTTTTGACATTGAAAAGCTCAAAGCAGACAAAAAACTAGTAGTCGATCACGTTCGTGTCGAAAGATCAGAAATTGAAGAAGCAGGCGAATACGATCTGGATGGTTTATTCATCAGATTAGGCTATGCTATTGATTCGGTAAAAGCGACAAGAGTTGTATTGGATACCATAGAATCGTTATTTGCAGGTCTGGACAATCAGGCGATCCTGAGAGCCGAACTCCGACGTTTATTTCATTGGCTTAAAGCCAAAGGTGTAACCGCCATTATTACCGGCGAACGCGGCGAAGCAACCCTTACCCGTCAGGGATTGGAAGAATACGTTTCAGACTGCGTGATTGTTCTCGACCATCGTGTTATCGAACAGGTTTCGACCAGAAGACTCCGAATCGTAAAATACAGAGGATCTACACACGGTACCAACGAATATCCGTTTTTGATTGACGAAGAAGGAATTTCAGTATTGCCTATTACGTCTCTAAAACTCGATAATGAAGTCAGTTCTGAAGTCGTTTCGACAGGAGTTCCGGGTTTAAACGATATGTTTCATGGCGGTGGTTTTTTTCGCGGCAGCAATATATTGATATCGGGAACAGCCGGTACAGCAAAAACAACCGTGGCCTGTTATTTTGCGAATGAACAATGCAAAAAAAACGAAAGAACCATCTATTTTGCGTTTGAAGAATCGCCACAGCAATTGGTTCGCAACATGAGATCGATTGGTATTGATCTTCAAAAACATATCAAAAAGGGAATTTTGCAAATTCATTCTTCCCGTCCTTCATTGAACGGATTAGAGCTGCATTTGCTTACACTTAGAAAATTAATTAAAGAATTTAAGCCCACAACGATAATTATTGATCCAATAAGCAATTTGATCACCGTAGGAAGCGAACACGAAGTACGTTCGATGTTGGTAAGGCTTATCGATATGCTAAAAGCGCACAATATAACGGCACTTTTTACGTCTTTAAACAAACAAACCGACAATTTCAGGCCAGACCTTGCCGAAGAATCCGTTTCTTCCTTAGTCGATACCTGGGTCACGGTACGCGATATGGAAGGAATTGGCGAAAGAAACCGCGGGATATTTATCATCAAAGCAAGAGGAATGGGCCATTCCAACCAGGTGAGGGAATTTGTCATTACGAATAAAGGAATTGAATTACTGGACGTAGAATTAGGTCCGCAGGGAATACTTACGGGCACTGCAAGACAAACGCACAAATTCAAAAAAACAATATCAGACATTAAGCTTCAGAACGAAATTAACCGAAAAGATCGTGAAATTGAGCGCAAGCGCAAAGTTCTGGAAGCCAATATAGAAGCACTTAAAAATGAATTCGAATCGGCACAGGAAGAATTAAGTATTCTGAAAGCCACAGAAGAATTGCAGGAACAACTGTCTTCTAAGAAAAAAAAGTAAAACCATGAAAAAAGAAGTTGTAGCCGAATGGCAATTGCTTTTATATATAGCAGGCCAGACGCCAAAATCGATAAAGGCATTGGAGAACATAAAAAAATACGCCGAAGAACATCTGGCAGGGAAATACAGCATCGAAATTATTGATTTGCTGAAAAATCCCCAGTTGGCAGAAGGTGATCAGATTTTGGCTGTACCAACATTGGTCAGAAAATTTCCGGAACCCATTCGCAAGATCATTGGTGATCTTTCAAATGAGGAGAGAGTACTTGTAGGGCTTAATATTAAACCCTTAAATTCTTAGAAAATGGATTATTCAGCTGATGGGACAAGTACAACCAAACATAAGTTCATGCTTTTTGTTTCGGGTATGTCTGTTAAATCAGGACATGCTATTGAAAATTTACGCCGCATATGCGACAAATATCTGCATGAAAACTACGAATTAGAAATCGTAGATATCAGCCGGGATACAGAACAGGCCGTCATACATCAAATTGTAGCGATACCGACCTTAATAAAAATACATCCTGCTCCCAGACGAATCATTCTCGGAGACTTATCAGACAAGGAAAAAGTATTGAGAATACTTAATTTAAGTGAATAGAATTTGATAGTAAACGATAAAAATATAGACTCCTTATTGGCAGAAATTGAATCCTTAAAGCAACAGCTTTACGAGTCCAATAGCATTGTTGATGCCATAAAAGAAGGAGATGTTGATGCCCTGGTGGTCAACACCAACGGAACGCCGCAGCTGTATTCGCTGGAAACAGCCGATTATACTTATAGGCTCCTAATCGAAAAATTCAGACAGGGTGCACTGAGTATTGCCAAAAATGGCCTGATCCTGTATTGCAACGATTTTTTTGCAAAACTGGTCAATACGCCCTCAGAAAAAATCATTGGGAATTACCTGCACGAGTTTTTCGACAATCCATCACAGTTTGTCACGCTTATTGAAGCTTTAAAATTCGGACTTAGCACGCACGAAATCCTTTTTAAAAGCGATGGTGGCTCCCCTACTACTTTTCCGGCCTATATCTCGCTCACCGATCTTGAACCGTCTGTAGATGCGATTGGAATCGTAGTAATCGATTTGACCGAAAAGAAAAAACACGAGGAAGCCTTGCTCAAACATCAGCAGGAACTTGAAGGAAAAATCAACGAGCTCAACCGAATCAACAGCAACCTCGAAGAATTCATTCACGTCATTTCGCACGATTTAAAAGAACCGCTGCGTAAAATCGTCATGCATAACGGAAAAATTGACGGTACCTATTTAAACGGAGTTGACGCCAGATCGATGGAGATCATAAAATTATCCGTCTTGCGACTCAATTCCCTTGTCGATGATTTGGTGCAATACTCCTCGCATACCGCGCAGGAAGAACGCAGTGAAATCAATCTGGCCACCGTGATTGCTGAAGTAGTGGAAGATCTCGAAGTGATTATAACAGACAAAAACGCCAATATAAAAGCCGGAAACCTGCCCGTAATAAAAGCGTCCAGGGTGCAAATGCGCCAGCTTTTCTCGAATTTGATATCCAACGCCATTAAATACTGCAAGACAGATAAACCGCCGGAGATACAAATTTATCAGGCCGACAATTTAGACGTTGAATTACCAAATCAAAATAGTAAATTTGTAAAGATTCAGATCAAAGACAACGGTATTGGAATGGAGTCCAGCCATCTTTTTAAGATTTTTACAATATTTCAGCGCCTGCATGCCAGAAACGAATATTCAGGAAACGGTATTGGCCTCGCAATTTGCAAAAAGATTATGGAAAACCACTCCGGAAACATCACAGTCGAAAGTACACTGAACGAAGGGACAACATTTAATCTTTACTTTCCAATTGTATAAAATGCCAGAAAAAAAGCTACATATCATAATTGCCGAAGATGACAATGATGATGCAGATGTAATCTGCGAAACCTTTAACAACAACTCCAGCTTTAGCAAAGTAAGTCTTGTAGCCAATGGCGAAGAACTGTTAAATTACCTAAAAGATTCGACAAACGAAACCCCCGACGTGATCCTGACCGATATTAACATGCCCATACTCAACGGCATCGAAGCACTGCAGGAAATTTTAAACCACAACGACCTCAAAAACATACCCTGCTTTGTCTATTCCACCAGCATAAACCCTTCGTACAAACAAAAATGCGATGTACTGGGTGTAAAAGGTTATCTCATAAAACCCTACTCCTTCGAGGCTTTCGCCGAAATCCCGAAGACGATTTTGAGTATTATTGAAGATTAAAAAAATATAGAGACGAGATTTTTTCTTTTGGAGAGAAGGTCTCGTTTTTTTTTAGGGAGCTGTTTCCCGCTATCGGCTATATCTTTTTATCGACGAAAATGCCTCAAAAAAGGATACCGCCTCTATCGTGGCTAGGGAATTTGGTTCCATGAGAAGTTTTTTTTATAAAACCCGTATAAATACGCATTGTCTCTTTTTTATTTATACTTACACTTGTTAGAAATAAATTTTGATGAATTATGGTTTTCCGTAAAGTGGTTGATTATTAAATAGTAATCTTTGCTTAATGATTTAAATAAATAGACTAATTTAGTGAAACATCACAATAATGGTTTTTATATTTGTGATACTCAATTTAATCATCAAACATATGGACCAAAGTACAATATATTCTATTGGACATGGCAACAAAACTTTAGAAAAATTCATTGAAGAATTACATGCTTTTAAAATAGAGTACGTATTTGATGTTAGATCAAAACCATACTCTAAATTCAATCCTCATTTTAATAGAGATCTGTTAGAAGCAGAACTTGCTCAAAATGGTGTAACTTATATATATGCAGGTGATTATTTAGGTGGGTTACCTAGTGATATAAGCTGTTATGTAAAGGGAAAAGTTGATTATGAAAAGGTAAAAGAAAAAGATTTCTTTAAAGAAGGAATAAATACAATAATTGAAGCAAACCTTGAAAAAGTAGTAATAGGATTAATGTGTAGTGAAAGCAAACCAGAAACTTGTCATAGAAGTAAATTAATAGGCCAAGAATTATTAAAGCATAATATTTCTATTAATCACATCATTAATTCAAAAATAACTAAAGACCAAGAAAAGGTTATGAATGAATTAATGCAAGGGAAAAACTTGACAAATTTGTTCGGAAACGAAAATTTAACCTCGAGAAAAAAATATTAGCCATTATGGAAATTTATACTATTGGTGTTTATAACTCTTCTGAAGATACTTTCTTCAATAAACTTATCAATAATAAAATTGATACTTTTATTGATGTAAGACAAAGAAGAGGTGTTAGAGGCTCGAAATATTCTTTTGTTAATAGCACTAAATTACAGGAAAAATTAGCTTCATTAAATATAAAATATATTCATCAATTAGATTTAGCCCCATCAACTGAAGTAAGAAATTTACAAAAAAATGCAGATTCAAAAAAAAATGATTTAAAACAAACTCGTGAAGAACTTGACGACACTTTTAAAGAAGCATACAAGAATCTGATCCTTAATAAATTTGACATTAAACATTTTATTAATAATCTTGAATTAAAAAACTCATCAAAAATAATTCTTTTTTGTGTAGAGGAAAATTCAAGCGCTTGTCATAGATCATTAATTACGGAAAAAATAAAAAAAGAATTAAACGTAGTAATTTATAACTTATAATTTTAAGTATGGAAGTATTGATTGTAGCAAAAACAAAGTGGGGAGATTTTTTTTGCATTGGAGGAATTGAGCTTCAAACCAACAAATACACAAGATTAATGGATTTAAATGGAGGTTACCAGCCATCAAATACGAAATATAAAGTGGGTGAAGTTTGGGACATCAATTACATACAATCTCCTACAACACCACCTCACATAGAAGACGTCAGAGTATCTGGAGCAAGATTAATTGGTACAATGGATCCAAAAAAACACATATTAGCTAATTGTACTATTTGGAAAGGCGAACTACACAATATATTTAATTCAAAATTAAAATGGAAAAATGGAAGTGGTTTCTTGGATGATCCAAAAAATATTCCAGTAAATAGTGTTGGATTTTGGCAAAACGATAAAGACTTAATTTTTAAATACAATAAGTATTATATCTATAGCTCCTTATTCAAAGAAGATAAAAAAATGCCTTATAAAGGTGATGTAACGCCACTTTCTACAATTCCAACAGGAACATTGATTAGAGTTTCTTTGGCAAAATGGTGGCATCCAAAAGATAATCCTACTATTGGAGACAAATGCTATCTACAACTTTCCGGATGGTATAACTAAAAAGTCCAACATAAAAATGCTGGACTTTTTAAATTTTTAGCAATACTAGCATAATCTAAATTAACTTAACATCAATAATAATTGGTCATCAGTAATATTTGGAAAATTGTTTTTAATGTGCGTTTGAAACTCCAAAAGCGAACCATTGTATTTTTTAACAAATTCAACTAATTCTCCTTTAGGCTTTTTAAAATGTTTATTGATGTTTTTTATAATAACTCTTCTGGTTCCATTTTTTAATCTGTTTATAAATCCTTTTGAATTACTAGTTTTTAAAGTTCCGTCTAAGATTTCTTTCGACAAATAATTACTTGATATGAACCAATTAAATGCACTTGTATAAGCTCTCTTAGAACCAATTAAAAATTTAGGAACTAATATAATGTTTTTACCATGAAAAGAAGGTAGATTAACATCTTTCAACATCCAGCAATTTCGACTAGAATCATAGTATTCAATTTCAACCTTTGAGGTAGCAATACCATGTAACTGACATTGCTCATAGGTAAATTCAGCAAAAATATCTCTGCAAACATTAGCTAAAGTATCAGACATATTATCAGGCCCAATTCCCTTTACTAATAAAAGCACATTATGTGCCTCGTTCGTTATCGACACTCCTGCTTTTGCAAAAAGATTATTACTTAAGGAATCAAAAATTACTTCTGCCTTAGTCGGCCCAATTCCTTTTCCTTTATTTGTCTTTGAGTATCCAAAACCATATTCATTTGCTTCCTGCAAATGAGAAAGAAAAGCAAGACCATTTATCCTGTCATTAGGAACTATATAAGTTCTGTTTAAATATTCTAAAAATGATTTACTTCTCAGATATACCTTTTTCGCTATCTTATTCTCTAAATTATTAGCAATATTATATGGATCAATAAAAAGTTCCAAATCACTTCCCAATAAAATATTAATATGTTCTGTTTGTTTTGTGACATTAAAATGCCCATCAAAATTATTCTTCTTTTTCATAATTACAGTTTTTTCTAAAATTTTATTTTTATAATTCCACTCAATTTTAAAACTGAGTGGAATTTGTTTACCTTTAATAGCATTATTTTTTACCTTTACTATCACTTCTGTTACTTCTAATATGTTCTTTTACTTCAATTTTTTTTCCATCAACTACTTTCGTATATGCAGGAATTCTGTTGAATTTTTTTCCATCTGAATCTTTAGCCATAATTTTTACACCTCCTTTCTAATATTTTATATTGTTAAACTTCTTATATTTACATATACAAGATTCAGTGACAAAGTTTTATTCTAAATGAAAAATTAATGGGATATTGTCACTGTTTTAAGTATATATTAATATAAACATTCATAAGTTGAAGAAAAGTGAAATAGAAGATATACTAATGAATTTCGCCTATAAGGAGGAGTTTAGATCAGATGCTGAAAATTCATTTATAAAATTTTATAAAGAGTACTCAAAGTATTTATATAAGGTAGTAATTGAAGCAAAAAGAAAATATACTTTTTTAAGAGAAGATATACTTCATGATATTGTGAATAATACTTTTTTAAAGATATATGAAAACCCACTATTGTTTCAAATAGATGAATCTCATTCTGATCTTATTACTGATGCCAGGTTTAAGGCATATTTATCTACTATTGCAAAAAATAATCTAAAAGATTTATTAAATAAAGAAATAAAAGAAAATCATTTAAAAATTATTGACGATGATGAACAGATTTTTGATCCACCCGAAATTGAAACAGATGAAAACATTTCTCTTTCACAAATGAGAATATTATTGGATGAAGTTTTAAATACATTCAAAGAAAGAGACAAAGCTATCTTACTTACTCTCTATGAATTTTATGAAGAAGGAAAAAATACTCCTTCGGAAACTTTGGACTGGCTTTGCGAAGTTCATAAAACTACTAGGGACAATATCAAAGCTATTAAAAGTCGATGCAATAAAAAGATAATTGATCACTTTAATAGTAAACCGACGAATACAAAGACAATCTCTAAATGAGCAAACAAAATAAATTAATCAAGGTAATTCAATCGCATGGATACATATTTCCAACTGATGAAGAAAGTGTAATTGAATTTGAAAAAAATTACAAAAAGGATATCGAGTCAATTAAACCAAAAGAATGGGACAACCCTCTCAACATTCTTAAAAAAGGTTTTGCAAACAAAATTGATATTTTACAAGATGAAACACCGCATTCAGATAATTTAGCACAAGCAGCTAGAGATGGTAAACAATTATCTTTAGAAATATTGAAAAAAATGCGTGATGATAGATTAAAAAATAATGAATAAACATTTATCACAACATCGAAAAAATGAATTGTCAGATTTAGCAGAATTTATTGCAAATTCTTATTGTCCTGATAATATAATAAATCCAGAATATATTGCTAGAAAAAATTCTATTTCTTTCTGTTATGGAAATTATGAACAATATTTCGATGGTATGATTGAGCACTTAAATAATAAATTTCATATTTATCTAAACATAGATAGATTAAAACATTCACATACAGTTCGCTGCAGATTTACATTTGCGCATGAACTTGGGCATTATTTCATAGATGAACATCGAAATGCTCTTTCATCTGGTTTAGTGCCAGCTCATAGTTCTTTTACAAATTTTTCTTCCGATAAATATGTAGAATGGGAAGCTGATTATTTTGCAGCATCATTGCTTATGCCAAAAGAACGTTTTTTCAAAGATTGTTATAAGAAGAAGTTTAATTTTTTATTATTAGATCAGCTATCAAAAAAATATCAAACTAGTTTAACATCCACAGCTATTAAATTTGCTGATATAGCTAATCATCCAATACTAATAGTTTTTGGTCAAGACAATAAGATAAAATGGTATTGGTTTAGTGAGGATTTTCCATTTAAATCGATTTTATTCAACAAATTTCAAATTCCTGAAAATACTGTAATGGGTGAATATTTTTCTAAACAAAAAAAACATGAAACAACCCAACAAATTTGGGCTATGGACTGGTTTCAGTATGTTTCAAACAAAGATACTAATAGAAGATTTTTCGAACACTGCCTCCCTTTTAAAAACCAAGCACTTAGCATAATTTGGGAAGAATAATAAATCTCACACTCCATCCCCGATCAGTATTCCGTCCTTCCTCTACAAATGTTTCTGACTTAGCTTTGTTTCAGTTCAGAAAAATCAAAAAACCGTATAAATACGTGTTGCTTCATTTTTATTTATCGTTACACTTGCTAAAAATATTTTTTTAGTCAATTGTGGTTTTCCATAATAAAGTTTAAATATTTAACCTTACTATTACAATCTAAGATTTTAACACTACTGATTTATATTATTTAAGAATCAAAATGTTTCTACTTTTAGTAATCAAATGGTATTAAATGCTTCATTTAATAAAGAATTCAAATATGAATATTGAGAAAATTTACGAGTTAAGAAAAAGTTTTACAATTATAGCATTAACTGGAAGAAAAGGATCTGGATGTAGCGAAGTTGCAAATAGGTTAAAGGAAGGTTTTAGTAGCAACAACTTAATTTTTAGGCACCCAAGTACAACTAATATTTCTCATAATTCGTATAGAAAGTATAGAATCGTTTATGAATACTCAAAAGAAAATTTCAATCCTCATATTTTGATTTCTTATAAAAAAATACTTTTACTTTTTATTCTAACTAAAAACTATGATTGTTTTATAGAATTTTTAAAAAGTGAACTTTTACGAAGAGATTTTGCCGATTCAAAACTTGAACATTTATGTGATTTTGATAATGAAATTAAAAAAATGTCATCTTTCAAAAATGACTTTGATATAATCCATGAAGAGATTACTATAATTTGGAAAAAGCTAAAAAATAGAAGAGCAAGAGATCTGAAAAACTTATATCTTACAAATGAATTTCAAGATTTATCAGATAACATATTTAATTTGTTAGAAACACATTCTACAGTAAAACGCAATAAATTATTACAGATTATAGGAAATAATATTAGAAAATCTAGCCAATATGACGATTGTACAAATATCAATGTAGACAATGTTTTTTCGGTTGTTGATTTAATAAATGATATTATTAAGGCTTTTGATAGAGAAAATAAAAAATCACAAATTTCAACTGAAATTGTAATTGATTCCTTAAGAAACCCACTTGAAATAATGTTCTTTAGGCAACGTTTTTCTGCATTCTATACTATAGCTGTAAATAGAACTGAAAACATAAAAAAGGACGTTATAAAAGATCGATACAAGAATGATCGCCAAGTCGATATAGACAAGCTAATTGGAGAAGAATATAGTGGAGCTAAGACAAAAGATTTTTATAAACAGAATGTCTCTCAGTGTATTCAAAATTCAGACATACATTTAGCATTTAAAGAATATGATGAAATTGATGATTTAAATAAAGAAGTTTTATCAAAAGGTGAAAATGTTTCACCTTATTTTTCATGGCAAATGCAACTTCTTAAATTTTTGTCATTAATTGATCAACCAGGCATAGTAACGCCTTCACCAGAAGAAAGATGTATGCAACTTGCATTTACGGCAAAATATAATTCTGGTTGCATTTCACGACAAGTAGGAGCTTCTATTACGGATGAAAATTATGCAATTAAAGCAATTGGATGGAATAATACACCTGAGGGTCAAGTACCATGCGCATTAAGAAATGCAGATGATTTATTGTCTGGTAAAGATGATTATGATGCATTTACTTCTTATGAAAAATCAAATCCTGAATTTCAAAAAGCCTTTAAAGAAAATTATGACAATCAAAATATCCAAAATAACAGAAAGAATTTAAAAGGAAGAAATCTTTGTTTCTGTTTTAAAGGACTTATAAATTCTTATTCAGATGGAAAGAATCAAGTTCACACTAGATCACTTCATGCTGAAGAAAGTGCTTTTCTACAAATAAGCAAATATGGCGGGCAAGGAATCCAAAATGGTAAGCTATTTACGACTGCGAGCCCTTGTGAGTTGTGTTCTAAAAAAGCTTATCAATTGGGGATTAAAGTAATATATTATATTGATCCATATCCCGGAATATCACTTGAACATATATTAACTGCAGGTGCTAAGGAAAGGAATCCAAAATTACGTTTATTTCATGGTGCTATTGGCAATGCATATCATTGGCTTTATGAACCATTCATGGCTTATAAAGATGAACTGAATTTAATTTTGGGACAAAATATCAAGGATTTAGCTTCTAAAAAAGAAGAACTCTTAGTAATTAAAACTAAACAATTACTATCCGCAGAAAATGATATCCAAGCTTTAATTGAAGAAAATGAAAAGCTTAAGGAAATAATTGCTTCAAAAAATGACCTATGAAAGTTTATAAATTTTTACAAAAATATTTTAGTTGCAATATATTATCGAAATAAAACAAATACAATCAATATTAAATATGAGAAAATTTTACTCTTGTAGTGTAGGTGAAGAAAACAAAGGTTATGATGAAGAAAACTTAAATAGAATTATTGAAAAACAAGCATTTATTTTACATGAAGGTACTTCACAAAAAGGAGTGTACTCGAACATTAAAAAAGGTGACATTCTTTTACTTAAGTACAGAGGAAAATTTATTGCTTACGGAGAAGCTCTTGAAATAAAACAAACAAGTGATAAGCCATGGTGTTTATACGCTCCAATTAAAGAATGGTTTTTTTACGATTCTTCGAAGCCATCGTTCGGTACTGAAATATACGGAATGAAAAATGCCACTTTAAGTGGTAGTCAATACGGCACTGTTAAACCCTTAGAAAGTGATTTTTCTTTTAATAAAATCAGAAAAATTAATAAGGATTCACAATTGTTTATTACACTTAAAAACGAATTACAAAAAGAAATAGATTCAAAAAAAATGCAAGATAAAATAGACTTACTCGAGTATAAAAAACAAATCATTCTTCAAGGCCCTCCAGGAACAGGTAAAACTAGATTGGCTAAAATGATAGCTGAAAAAATGACGAATGTAGTTAAGAAAATAAGTCCTATACAAGAAATCGACTATTTTTTTAAAAATTACACAACCAATGAAGATATTTTTAACCATAGAGGAGCTACTGAGAATTTAGTTAATGAATTTGTAGAAAAGTTTAAACCTCAAGAAATATTAAACTTGTCATTAGAAGATTATGCTCTCGGTCGAGAAGAAAAAGATGGCTTTTGCTATTGGCTAGAATATGTATTGAAAGCAACTGGAAAATATAATGGCCCTGCAGATAAAGGAAAGATATATTTTAATAGCAAAGATAATAAATACATAAAAAGTGGCTTCTTGCAAGACATAGATATAGATTCAGATGCTATGAAAGTTATGGGAATCGAGTTGGAAAAAGTAATTAATCAAAAATTCGATAAAGGAGTTAATTTCCAAATTGGAAGAAACTTTGTTTTAAAAATATTGAACACTTATTATCCTGAAACTTATTTTCCAATTAATAGTGAACATTGTATTAATAATGTACTTAAAATTTTTGGCCAAGATTATACAGGATTGAATTACATTGAAAAAAACAAAAATGTACAGTTAATTTTTCTTAAAAAAAAGAAAGAATTCAATACTGATATTACCAACTACGAATTCATGTACTTTCTTTTCAATACATTTAATTTAAAAAAGGAAGTTAAATTGGAGAACAATGAAATTGTAATTAAAGGTGATTATAAAATAATACAATTTCACCCTTCTTACTCCTATGAAGATTTCGTTAGAGGTATTACTGCAAAAACAACAAAAGAGGGTATTTACTATGAAGTAGAAGATAGAATCTTGCTTCAGATGGCAGAGGAGGCATATAATGATTCAAATTCTAAATACATACTAATCATTGATGAGATCAATAGAGCCAATTTACCATCAGTTCTAGGAGAATTGATCTATGCTTTAGAGTACAGATTTAATCATATAAAAAAAAATTATAAAGAATCATCTGTAGAAAGTCTTTATGACATAGCTAAAGATGGCGAAGATTCAAATAGAAATTTACTATTACCAGACAATTTATATATCATTGGAACAATGAACACATCAGATAGAAGTGTGAGCCATATTGATTATGCGATAAGAAGACGTTTTGCTTTCGTGGATGTATTACCTGATATTGAACCTATAAGAGCTGCTGGTTTATCTAAATTTAAAACCGTTTGTGAACTATTTATTGAAAATTTTGATGCTGTAGATTGGAAAGATCCAAAATTTAAAACATCAAAACATATTTCTAGTGAATTTAAGCCGGAAGATGTTATGATTGGACATAGTTATTTCATTACAAAAGAAAAAGACGAAGAAGGCAAACCATTGGATGAAAAAAAACAAATGGAGTTGAAACTGCAATATGAAATTGTGCCTATTTTAAAGGAATATATCAAAGATGGCATCTTAAAACAATCAAAAGAGATAGAAACATTAGTAAGTAGTTTATAATGATTGTTATCAAGGAACAATATGGCTATAAAAATCCGAAATCAATAAAATACGATTTATCGGGGCACTCAACTATTACACCACATAAAAAATTATTTAAACAGAAAAAAAGTGATGGCTGTTGTTATGAGATAACACGAAATGGAAAAAATTTAAATATTGAAGCTTCTTATTTTGTAGGTGTAGATTGGGTAATTGAGAATGAACTACCAATTTATATTCAACCCAAATTAAACAGAGACAAATCAGAAGTAAATTATATCAGAATGCTTTTTGATGCATTGCAAGAACCTGAGAACTTTAATCATTTAGGCCATTTGTGTAAAATAAATTTTGATACACCAACTATTAAAATAGACCAAACACAAGATTTATTGTCTCCGCTTTTAGTTGTTCAATACTTGCAGTTATTGCGAAGAATAGTTCAAAAAGGATTAAGGAAATCATACTATCCCGTTATTAAAAATTTAAACGGTAGAGTTAAAGGTAAAATATTGGTTAATGCTACCATCAAAAATAATCATGCTAAAAATAAAATGCTTTACACTTATTGCAAGTATGATGAATTTGGAGCAAATACTACTGAAAATAAAGTTTTAAAGAAAGCATTGTTGTTTGCTCAAAAAGCAATTCAAAACATTAATGGAATTAATCCAGAACAATTACAAAGTTTATTCAACTATATCCAGCCAGCCTTTCATTCAGTTGATGAGGAAATAGATATTGAAGAACTAAAAACCGTAAAACCAAATCCATTATATAAAGAATACCAACAAGCTTTAGAATTAGCTAAATTTATATTAAAACGATATGGTTATACTATTTCAACAATAAATCCGATTGAAATACAAACACCTCCATTTTGGATTGACATGAGTAAATTATTTGAGCTGTATGTTTTTGCTAAATTAAAAGAATTATACCCTTTAAAAGGTGAGGTAGAATATCACGTAAAAACAAACCGTCAAGAATTAGATTTCATAATTAACTCGAAAGATAAAAAATGTCAAATGGTGGTTGATGCTAAATACAAACCACAATACAAAGATGGGAATATTAGTAAAGATGATATAAGACAAGTAAGCGGTTACGCGAGAATGGCATCTATATACAAAGAGTTAGGAATGGAAGATAATCACAATGAGGTTATCGATTGCTTAATAATATATTCTGATCAAAAAGCAACTAGAAGAGATTTTGTAAAAGACAATTTCTACTATGAGCCAGAGAATAATTATGTGAAGTTTTATAAAATAGGAATCGAACTACCTACTATATAATTTAATTGAGCTAATTTATCAGATAAATTATGACTTCGCACCCTTCTGTACCAAATTTGAAAAAAAACAAAAACCCCTCAAAGTCTGACTTTAAACTAAGTTTTACTTAAAAAATACAATGAAAAAAAATCTTAAAAGAAAGTACTTTTAGAGTACTTTCTTTTAAGATTTTTTTGTACTACTGCATTGGAAATCTTTGCAGAAGAAAGTTCTGGAGAGTTTTATCAGCACGAAGCCATCTTGCTCCTGATTGGATGGCTGTATATAATGATGTATTTTTTTAATATAAGTCTACTAATTAAGGTGTCATTGATTTTAAATCAGCTAGTGCTTTATAAGCATTTTTACCTACATATCTTTTGAAAATGTAGTTTGAAACTGCTTCTATTTTAGGTCTTAATAATAGTTTTATTTTAATTTCTGAAATATCAGAAATTAAATCTCCATGTATTGTTGTGTATATAGTTTCAACAACAAAATTAGCTTCATTAGCCATATATTCATCTGGAGAAATAATTGCATCTATTGAAATTTTTTGGTTATCTGATACTTTTAATGGCTTGAGTGGAGTCAATATGTAACCACCTGGTTGAGAATGATGCCCTTCATTAATAACCTGTTTATAATCCTTGGCTTTAAATAATAAAAATAGTGGTTGAATTGCAGTTTGATTGCCAACATTGTCTATACTAAAATTTAGTTTTATATCAGTTGATTTTGCAATTACATCGGCAGTTGTAAAAACTGTTATTAATGGCGTGTTTCCGCTTTTGATCATTTCATCTAATCGAATTTCCATCAACTCTGTCTTTAATTCAACGGCTAATTTCTCTTTAATATCTAGAACATCTTTAAATGGCCATATCCAATTGTCTTGTTTTTTAGTAGATAATTTTCTCCTATCCTTAATAATCTCAAAAATTTTTTCATCTTTTTGTTCTATCCATGAGAGATTAGCGGATGTCTTTGTTTTTTTAAACTGTATGTAGTCAGCCTCAAGCCTGTCTCTGACAAAAAATAATATTCTCTTTTTATTTTTTTTTGCCTCTAAATATTCAAGATGAGTTGCTGAATAATCTCCAAAACCGGCTACCGCTAGATTACCGCCATAACGTTGACATAAAACTAATATAACTGTATCGCATGAACGAAGATTAATTAAACAGGTTTCAATTGAGTTTTGATCTGGATAAGTACCGAATTCACTGTCTAACTGATCTGACATAACAGGGTTCATTCCCAATGTTTCCAAATATACTTTCAATTCGGCTCTTAAATCAATTAAATCATAACATGTTGAGCTGATAAATATTCTTTTATTCATTTTAAATTATCTTTAGTAAAAGTAAATCATACATCTTCATTATGTAGCTATGATATTTCTTGTATTAAATATATAGATAATATTGTTATTTAAGCAAATGTAAATACCTTATTTTTTTTAAAACATCACTGTTGAAAACAGTATAACAAGTAAAGGCAAAAGTTTCCGACTTTTGCACCATTTCAACAAGCCCGCAATTGAAAACAAAAACGCCTCAAAGTCTCCGACTTTAAACTAAGGTCTACTTAAATACAACCTAACAACTTTTTCACAATAACAAAAAAGAGGAATATCTACCCCCCGCTCCGCAAAGTGTTCTCTTCCCCGCTGCTGCAAACATCTCTGGCTTTGCGCCATTCCTATAACTAAAATTTAAAAACAACAAAGAGACTCGAAAGTCTCTTTTTGCAAATTAAATATCTTTTATAAATTATTTATTGATTAGTTTTTCAAGCCTTGCCATCATTTCATCTTTCTCTTTCAGCATACGCTCGTATAATGCAATTTTTTCTTCGTGCATCTTTAGCACTTGCTCTATAGGATTGAAAGTAGGATTATCATTTCTCTGATATCCAATACTATTATCGCCAAAAGTATTAGAAATAATATTTATTGCCTGCTCCTCATCGAAATTTTGAAAAGCTTCAACCGGAATTTTTAATACTGCGGAGATTTGTTTAAGCAGGCTGTCTTCAATTATATCTTTCTGTTCTAGCATAGAAACTTTCTTCTGATTCCAGTCTTCTCCCAGATCATACGCTAACGCTTCCTGCTTTATGTTAAGCATTTCTCTAAAACGCTTTACGTTTCTTCCCTGATGTATTTTCTGTTCCATAATGAGTATAATTTCTGAAGGCTCAAAGATAAAGCCATTTACATTAAAAATTCTGAGTTTCAAATATAAAAAAATATCCTCTAAAACATCTATTTTGTCAGATATTATATCCGCTTTTCAAACTCCGTTCTGCGAAGTTTTCTCTTCCCACAATGCCAAACTTCCCCGACTTTGTACCATTTCAACTAAGCCCACAATTAAAAAACAAAAACACCTCAAAGTCTCCGACTTTAATCTAAGGTCTACTTAAATACAATAAACCTAACAACTTTTTCACAACAACAAAAAAGAGGATTATCCAAAACTTCCGTTTTAAGATAATCCTCAATACTATTATTACTAAATTAAATTACCTTACAACCGTAGCTTCAAATTCGATTTTTAGCGTTTCAAAAAGACTTTTAACTTCCATTAAAGTGGTGGCTTGTTTAATGCCGTGTTTGGCGATCCAATCCTGAAAAAGCGAAAAATGAGGCCAAAACTCCGCTGCCGAAGTCGTATAAATAGTGAGTCTGACAATTCCGTTGGGTTCGTAGCCTGCCTGGGTAACGACCGTTTCCAGATTTTGCAATGCCAGAATGATTTGAGATTTCATGTCTTCGGTGCTTGAGGTTCCGTCAGCGTTAACTGCCGCCTGACCGGAAACATATAAGGTTCCTGCTGGTTGTTTTACTTCGACAGCCTGAACATAACTGCGCTCGTCCTGCCATTTCCACGGATTTGTGATGTGTTTTTCCATTTGCTTTGCGTTTTTATTTTGTGTCATTACAGACACAATGGTGAATACTATGACAGCTAAAATCGTCGTGATTTTTTTTATAACTGCTATTTTAAATTAGCAAAGCAAAGTTCAGGATTATCCGTAAAACAAGAATTGACATAAATCACAAATATAAAGTGAGCTATATCACACTAAGCGGATAAACGGCTTAAGGTTTCGCGCGAAATCCCCAAATAAGAGGCAATCAAACTTTTGGGAACGCGCTGCATTAGCGAAGGATATTGTTTGAGCAGTTGTTCGTAACGCTCTTTGGAGTTGGAAGTAAGCCATGAAATAATACGGCGCTGTGAACCCAGAAAACCAAAATTGGCTTTTTCGAGAAAGAAGCGCTGCATTTTTGGGAGGCTGTCGCAAAGTTTATTATAATCTTCAAGTGTGCAGCACAGAACTTCGGTGTCCTCCAAACATTCTAAGGACAATGTTGCTTCGGTCTGCGTAAAAAAGGCATAATAATCACTTTCCCACCAATCTTCCATTGCAAAAGAAACAATGTGCGGTTTTCCGCCATTATCGGTATGAACGAGTTTTAAAAGTCCGGAAATTACAAAATAACAATACCTCACTGTATCGCCTTCCTGTAGAATAAATTGGTGTTTCTTAAATTTTTTAGTGCTAAAATGGGTGCTTATAAACGCAAACTCATCATCCGTAAGAGGTACTATTTTTTCGATATGTTGCCTTAATTTTTCGTGCATATAAAGAGGTGTTACTGCGAATAAGCGGTGATTATTTAAATCCGTTTATTGCAAAAATAAAGCATTTATTAATAAGTCTATTGCTTATATTTTTGGGCTATTAGAAAAGTATTCATCCTGAATTTCACAGAGGACTATTTTAAATAAAACACTTGCCGGATTAATTTTTTTCTAAGACCGCTTCGGATTAATTGTTCTTTCTTTGTTTATGAAATTTATCTTCTCCCCATTTGGAGGGATTATTTTCTATATAAGTCTGAATAGTCTCAAGTGATTTGGAATTTCTGATAATATGATCGTGAAATCTGGAATGCCACTTAAAATCAGCATGAATTTTACGCATTTCAAAACTACATCTTCCTTTATACCATCGAATAATACGGGATATATTTTCATTTAACATTGGATTTTTATCTCCCGCAATCCCGCCATTGCATATGCGTATTGCATGATCAATTAATCGCGGATCTATATCATTATCATTTAATTGCGAATTCGGATTTTCATTTTCAGGAGGAGACGCGATGAATCGCGTCTTTGCAGGTTCGTTATTATTTGATTGCGGATCTATATCATTATTATTTGATGGCGAATTCGGATTTTCATTTTCAGGAGGAGACGCGATGAATCGCGTCTTTGCAGGTTCGTTATTATTTGATTGCGGATCTATATCATTATTATTTAATTGCGAATTTGGATTTGCATTTTCAGGAGGAGACGCGATGAATCGCGTTTGTACGGATTTATTATCATTTAATCGTGTCATTACGGATACGGATTTATTGATAATTAATATTCCATGCATGTGATTGGGCATTATTACAAAATTTCCTAATTCGACGTATGGAAATTGATTGGTAATCTCCTGCCATAAATCGTGGGCTAATTTTCCCAATTCATTCAATTGCATTTCGCGTTCATAAACCTCCCCAAAATAATGCTGCCTTTTATCCGTGCATATTGTGATAAAATAGGCACCATTTGCACCATAATCCCAATTTTCTAATCTGGCAGATGGAATGCGATATTTATTCAGAAATTTTTTCATTTATTCATTTTCATTTTCTAAAATAGAAGAATCGATCATCCCTATATATTCATAATAATCTGCAAAGTACAGACGCGATTTATCGTGTCTCACGCAACGCTAATCAATCCCAATTATAAAGATGGCGATTTATCGCGTATCAGGAATGTGGATTCATTCAATACTTTTAAATTCTTTAAACTAATATAGTATATAATCTTAGTGCAACCAAATAATTTGAAGGAAAATATTTACAAATTACTTAAACATTTTAGAAAAGAAATAAGATAAAAAAATACAGTACGAACCAGTAATAACTCTTAAACATTACATCTTTCGTAGCAATACTAATATCAAAAAAAAAACTGCGTAAAATCCTTTTAGATTCTACGCAGTTTTTTTTATTCTAATATTTCACCTTCAATTACCAGCCCTTCACAGCCCCGCCTTTAAACTCGCGAACAGCTGCCTGCTCTACTTCTGCAGATTGAAAGGCCTGAAGAAACTGTTTTACCTTTTCCTCATTTTTATTGTCTTCACGGCTTACTACCAGATTTACGTATGGAGAATCTTTATCTTCTACAAACAGGGCATCACGTGAAGGAACCAAACCTGCCTGAGAAGCAAAAGTGTTGTTGATAATAGCAATCGAAACATTTTGATCGTCTAAAGCACGTGGCAATTGAGGCGCTTCTAATTCTAATATTTTCAGATTTTTAGGATTACTTATAATGTCTGTTACTTTCGGTAATAAACCAACTCCTGCACGCAATTTTAATAAACCGTTTTTTTCTAAAAGTAGTAACGAACGTCCTCCGTTTGTTGGATCATTTGGAATAATAATCGTGCTCTCGTTTTTCAATTCAGAAAGACTTTTTATTTTTTTAGAATAGGCCGCAATTGGATAAATAAATGTTTTTCCGATAATAGCCAATTTGTAACCACGTTGTTTAGACTGCTCATCCAAATAAGGTTTGTGCTGAAAAGCATTGGCATCGATATCGCCCTGACTTAACGCTTCGTTTGGAATTACATAATCGTTAAAAGAAACCAACTCCACCTCAAGTCCGTATTTTTCTTTGGCAACTTTTTTAGCAGCTTCTGCTACTTTCAATTCTGGCCCCGAAGCAACTCCTACTTTTATAAAATGCGGATCGTTCTTTTTGTTTTCTCCACAATTTGATAAAGCAAGTGATAAAGCTATAATCCCAACTGCTTTAAAGAAATTTAATTTAGTATTCATCTTTATATTTTTTAATTTTTAATTCTAATTTTTTAATTGAAATTATCTGTGATCAAATCGTTTTGATAAAGTGTCGCCGGCAAACTGGATAAGAAATACCAGAATCACAAGTAAAGCTAATACCGAATTCATAGTTACAGCATCATAGCCAATATAACCGTACTGATAGCCCACTTGCCCTAAACCGCCCGCTCCTACTGCTCCACCCATTGCAGAGTAACCTACAAGTGTAATTAGAGTGATAGATGCTGCATTTATCAAAGAAGGCAAAGCTTCCGGCAGTAATACTTTATATACTATTTGAAAAGGTGTTGCCCCTAAAGCTCTTGCGGCTTCAATTAATCCGGATGGCAAACCTAAAAGGCTGTTCTCTACCAATCGGGCAATAAAGGGCGCTGCCCCAATACTTAACGGAACCAATGCTGCACTAACCCCAATAGAAGTTCCGACAATCGCACGGGTAAACGGAATCATCCAGACTATTAATATTATGAAGGGTATAGAACGGAAAATATTCACCAAAATAGATAATATTCTATTTAAAACGGGTTGTTCTAATATTTGGTTTTTTCGGGTTAGGAAAAGTAAAATACCTGTTGGAAGTCCCAGCAGAAAACCAAAAAATCCCGACAAAAACGTCATGATGATCGTTTCCCAGGTTCCTTTTAATAATAATTCAATAATGGATTCAGACATAACCTATGATTTCTGTTTTAATATGTTTTGATATAAAATATTCAATTGCAGCCTTGTAGTTTTCCCGTTTACCAGATAATTCGATAAGCATAATTCCAAAATTAACCTCTCCAGCCTGATCCATTTGGGCACTAATAATTTTAAAATTAGTATCAAACAAGCGCGAAACTTCAGATATTACAGGCTCATTTACTGATTTCCCTGTCATTTCAAGTCTTAATAGCGGGTTTAAATTTTCACCATCTTCCTTTTGTAATCTTTCCAGATAAACGGCAGGAATATCCAGATGCAAAGAAGAGGCAATAAACTCCCTTGTCAGTTCGTGTTTTGGATCGGCAAAAATTTCGCCTACACTTCCCTGCTCTATTAATTTTCCGTGACTAATTACGGCTACTTCATCACAAATTGATTTTACCACTTCCATCTGGTGTGTAATCAGTAAAATCGTAATATTAAGTCGGCGATTAATATCTTTCAGTAAATTCAAAATAGATCTTGTGGTTGCAGGATCCAGCGCACTTGTTGCTTCGTCACACAATAATACTTTTGGATTATTGGCTAATGTTCTCGCAATGGCAACTCTTTGTTTTTGTCCTCCTGAAAGACTTGTCGGATAATCATTTGCTTTTTCGGTTAAGCCAACCAATTGAAGCAATTCTAAAACACGCGTTTTGATCGCTTCTTTTGAAGCTCCAGATAATTCCAGCGGAAAAGCGACATTCTCAAAAACTGTTCTGGAGGAAAGTAAATTAAAATGCTGAAAAATCATTCCGATTTGTCTTCTTTCAATAGCAAGCTGCGCGTTTGATAATTGTATAAGGGATTTTCCATCTACAATAATTTCTCCCGAAGTTGGTCTTTCCAGTAAATTAACGCATCTTATTAAGGTACTTTTTCCTGCTCCCGAAGTCCCGATTACACCAAAAATTTTCCCTGGCGGCACCTTTAGCGAGACATCCGATAGCGCCGAAACAATTCGGTCTTTCTGATGAAAAGTTTTACTAACGTTTTTTAATTCAATCATTCTTTAATTTTAGTTTAAAAACAAAAAAGCCTTTCAAATACTCATGAAAGGCTTTTCGAAAAAATAGTATTATTTTATATAGAAGCCCATACAATCATTACAGTATTACAGCACATCATTTTGTTGCTGTAATAATAATTCTTCATATTCTGGCTATTATTTCTCATTGTGGTTGCAAATTTAAAAAGTTATTTTTGATTTCACTCCATAAATCATCAAAACTTTTATTAACCTATCAAAATAGTAGATTAATTAATATTATGAGTTATTGGTTATGAGTTATTCTTTATTCTTTATTCTTTATTCTTTATTCTATCCAGCCCGTACAATTTTATTAAAGCTGTTTTTATTCTGTCATACCCTTTTAACACTACAATTATAAATTATTTTAATAACACTAAAAAATTATTAATTTGATTAATAAGCATACTCACCATAAATTTGTCTCATCAAAATCAAACAATTGATTTGAAATAATTAAAACAACTTTAAAAAATAGAAATCATGAAATTTACAAGAAGAGCAAACGCAAATTGGAAAGGTACAGGAATGGAAGGAAAAGGAACTATCAGTACACAAAGCACAACTTTGAACGAAGCACAATTATCTTTTAAAACCCGTTTTGAGCAAGGAGTTGGAACCAACCCGGAAGAATTAATCGCAGCGGCACATTCAGGCTGTTTTACCATGCAATTAAGCTTTTTATTATCTGAAGCCGGATTTGTTCCGGAAGATTTAGATACAGTCGCAAAAGTTACTTTCGAAGACGGAACAATTACTTTAATTCAATTAGAATTGACCGGAAAAGTTCCTGGAATCTCAGCAGAAGATTTTCAACTGGCAGCACAAAAAGCAAAAGAAATTTGTCCAATCTCAAAACTTCTTAATACAGAAATAACATTATCTGTAAAATTGAATTAATTAAATATCAACAACTTTAGATAAATTCCAAATTTTTTAAATTCCAAATTCCAATTACTTTAAATACAAAATCAATGCAGTCTTGTCATTTCGAGGAACGAGAAATCCTCGCGAGAAACTCGACAAAGATTGGGAACATTCTGTACAGAGCTACTTGCGATGATTTCTCGTTCCTCGAAATGACAATATTGCGAAAAATTGGAATTTATCAGTAAAAACATCAACACAAAAATCTAAAATTTAAATTTTATTATTATGAAAACAATTAATCGCTATTTCGCATTCGCCGCTTTAATCTTAAGTTTAGTATTTACAACTGTAAATGGTAACGCACAAACTAAAACTGCTGTTCCGCAAATTAAAAACGTTGTATTGGTACACGGTGCCTTTGCAGACGGTTCAGGATGGCAGGGGTTATACCAAATTTTGACTAAAAAAGGATATAATGTAACTATTGTTCAAAATCCGTTAAGCTCTTTGGCAGATGATGTTGCCGCTACAAACTTAGCGTTAGACAAACAAGACGGACCAACTATTTTAGTGGGACATTCATGGGGCGGAACTGTAATTACAGAAGCCGGAAATCATCCAAAAGTAGCAGCATTGGTTTACGTAGCGGCTTTACAGCCTGATAACGGAGAAAACTCTATTCAATGGTTACAAACTGCGCCTCCTGCTCCTGAAAACGGTGTACTGCCTCCAGACGACAAAGGAATCGCTTATTATGACAAAGCTAAATTCCATGCTGGTTTTGCCGGAGACTTAAGCAAAGAACAAGCTGATTTCATGTACGCTTCTCAAGGTGCTTTCCATGCACAAGGTTTTGGAACGCCTATCACAAAAGCAGCCTGGAGAGACAAACCTTCTTACGGAATTGTTGCAATAGAAGACAAAAGCATCAATCCTGATATTGAGCGTGCTATGTACAAACGTTCTAACACAAAAATCACAGAAATAAAAGGAAGCCATGTGGTTTTTATTTCACAACCAGAGGCTGTTTCGAAAGTTATTATTGCTGCTTCTAAAAAACAATAATTGGTTCAGCTTTGAGTTGAGTATTTAAACACATAGAAACATAGATTTTTATACTGCAAAAAGGCGTTTCACTTGTTTCAAGACACATAGCTTTGTGTTTTAAAACAAGTGAAACGCCTTTATCGACAAAGAAAAGCTATGTTTCTATGTGTTTATAAATTACATAAACTTACTTACCGCCTTCACAAAATAAGGCGAATCATTCCAACGAATTTTTCGATAAGCGAAATCCTTTTTGAGGGAATCCGGAAGGCAATTCCAGATGGCTTCGTTCATTTTCTCCAGGATTAACTTCTTTGAAAACGAATCTGAAACTACAAGGCTGATTTCTCTTACCGGAATAGGCTCTTTGAAAGGCTTAAAAAGTCCGGTTGCGGCTTCGTTCATTATCGAAAGCTGTGGAATAATAGCAAATCCTAATTGGGCACGCACTAAGTTTTTTAATGTTTCAATCGAACTGATGTCGTACGTAAATTGTTCTTTTATCTTATCTGAATTTTTTAATCCGCAGATATCCAAAAGCTGCGCGTTATAGCAAAATTCATGGTGCAACAGCAATAATTCAGTTTGATCTCCAGGCTGTAATTCATAAAAAGCTTCCTCAGCCATGGGATGCAATTCATTTAAATAGGCGACAAAAGGTTCTTTAAAAATAGGATGTTCAATTAAATTCGGATTTCCGGTAGGTGTTGCCATAATAGCGACATCAATCGTTCCGGTTTCTACATCTTTCATCAATTGACCGGTATTGGCTTCTTTTATTATGAAATGTACTTTTGGAGTTGTCTCTTTCATCGCTTTAATAAACAACGGAATCAGATAAGGCGATAAAGTCGAAATGATACCAACTTTGATCTCCCCTTCCAGCAGGTTTTTTTCATTGACCACAAAATCCCGAATTTCATCCGCTTCACGGAGAATTTTTTTCGCGCGATTAATAATCTCGGTTCCTAATATAGTTGGCGTCAACGGCACTTTATTCCGGTCAAAAATCTTTATTCCGATTTCCTCTTCCAGATTCTTTAACTGAATCGTTAGTCCGGGTTGTGTTACCATACAAACTTCGGCAGCTCTTGCAAAATGGCGTTCTTCGTCTAAGGCTACAATATATTTTAATTGCTGGATCGTCATGGATTATAATTTTATTTTATAAAGATATAAAAATATCAATTTTGATTATAAAAGTGGAGAGATTTAACCGCAAAGTGCGCAAAGGAATTTTACCTGGGTTTGCTCTGTAAAAACACAAAGTTCGCAAAGCTTTGCGAATATAACTTTGCGAACTTTGCGGTTAAGCCTCATTTTAATTCGGCATTTTAGTATCCCCCATCAAAGCATCCAATTTTTTCAATTTTGATCCCCAGAATTCATCAAAGAAAGAAATCCAGGTTTTTAGTTCATCAAAACCATCTTTTTTGAGACTGCAATAACGTTCACGCCCACTATCTTCTATCGAAATAAAACCTGCATTATGCAAAATCTTTACATGTTTAGAAACTGCAGGACGACTCATGTCGAAATGCTCGGCGAGCGAATTGATTGTTAGCCGGTCTTCGCAAAGCAGGGAAAGCATTTTCCTTCTGCTTGGGTCTCCAATGACCTGAAATACATCAAGAGCTGGTGTTGCCATTTTATGCGTTTAATAAATTGTTTATTTTTTCGAATTTCTCTAGCCAGCCATGGTTTAAACCATTGAAAAAATCAAGGTTTTCATCTTTGTCAAATCCGTTATGTTCCAGATAAACTTGTGTACCTTTTTCTGTTGGCTCCAGTTTCCAGATTACAACCGATTCAAGCGTGATCTTCTCATCCCCCGGCCCGCTCTTCCAGGAATATGACAATTTTTTATACGGCTCAATTTCCAAAACGGTACAATAAAAAATTCCATCGAAATTCAAATCCGGAATCGGGTTGATTCTAAATTGAAAATCGGTTCCCACTATTGGTTGAAAATTATTTTTCATTAACCAAAGCGCCATTAAATCGGGGTTGGTTAGGTATTGCCAAACCTTTTCAGGGGAATGGGCAAAAAAATACTGATGTTTGATGCTTCTTTCCATAATAAGTAACTTTTAAGTTACTCAAATATATAAGTAACTTTTGAGTTACGCAATTATTTTTCAAAAAACTAAAAAATTTTCTTTTACAGCAAAACTAAACAATACATTATCAGATACTTAATTACTAACATGGGAATTTTATAACACTTTTGAAAAATTCTATAAACTTTAACAAAACCAAAACCTCAAATTGTACGTAAGTATCAATAAGCGATACTCTGGAATGGCTTAAATTCAAATGGAAAAGTTTTTGGAGCATGTTGAGTTTAATGGCCTTCCGGGTTATCGTTTTGTTTAATCAAATTTATAAAGCATAAAGATTGGAAAAATTAGAGCTTCAAAGATTAAAAAAGAGTTTACAGTATTTGGAAAGCAAACAACGAGAATTAAAAAAACAGCAGGAAAATGATACTCGTAGTCTTGAATCTATCATAAAATATTTAAAAAAAGATATAGTTCATCAATTTAAATTAACAGATTATGATGCTTCTATCAAACAAGAAATTAAAAACACAGATGTTTTTATTACTCATATAAAATATATTATCGAAAATCACTTTTCAAATTCAATTTGAAAGCATAATTCATTCTGCAACAATAAAAAAGTACCTGAAAATTAGGTACTTTTTAACTATTGCTACAGTAAAGAATTATTCGTAAGTATATAATTTCAATTTCTGAATTTCGTAATCATCAACTGCGATTCTCACATGTCTTCCCTGATGGGTTTGATCGCCATTAAAATGACGGAATGTTTTCCAAACATTATTCTCAAATGTTCCCTGATCGACTTTTAAAATTCCGGCGTTACCTGTTTTATCTTTTAATGGTTTAAACGTGACTACAATTCCGGAACCGGCAATATAAAATTCATCAGGCGCAATTTCTATTATAAGAGCACTTGTCATTGGCCAGGTTTCTTCTTTGGCAGCATCAGACCAATTCAGCGTGTAATCATGTTTAAACGTAAATTCGTAATTTCCTAACTGAATGATTTGTGACTGATTTCCTTTATCCAATAACACACCATCTATTTTTCCCAATCCTTTATTGGCTTCGATGACAGGCGTTAATTGCTGGACTAAATCATATATTTTTCCCAGAGGTTCTTTTTTGGCATCATCAACCGATTCAATAGAAAAAGGTGAAAAACCAATCGCTTCATAATGACCAATGGCGTACAATCCTTTAAAAGGTGCTGTTTTATCAAATTTATGTTCCGGTATAAACAACGGATCGCCCTGACGGGTAAATAAATCGTTCCAATGTTTAAATGATGGATTATAAAAATCTGGCGCGAGAAAATCAACCGAATTTCCGGCGGCTTTCCAAACGTCCATAACATGAGGCAAAGGCCCGGCACTTGGGTATTCTCCCGGTTTTTTTTCAGGTGCATTTAATGCTGCATTTACAAACATTGGAATGGCATAACTGTCTTTTCCGGCTTTGGTAACTGCATTGGTAAATTTAGAGAAATACCAGGCCATAAAAATCTCATCTGTAGAAAGTCCTTTTCCAAAAATTGTTTCCCAGTTTCCTTTCGTTTTAAAACCATTTTTTTTCCAGACTTCTAAAAATTCAGGCACTAATTTTTCTTTATTTTTCTGCAGGTATTGCAATAATTCTGCAGGTACTTCTTTATTGAAAGCTTCATTTGCCAATGGGCTGTAATCTCTGGCAGTTGGCAGCATTCCGATCTCGTTTTCAACCTGAATCATAATAACAGTCTGCTCCTTTTGATCAAAATCTTTAATATGCGCCATCAATTTCTGAAAAGCATTTAGATCTGCTTTCAGATTATTTTCACTAAAAGGCGTTAGTATTTCATGGCTTTTGTTTATATCATCTTTTACTCTCGGATATTTCTTCTGATTTAATTTTACCCAGGCCGGCGCATGACTCGACATACTATTTTTCCATGATCCGAACCAAAGGAATACCAGTTTTAAATCTTCTTTTCGGGCACGCAGAATTAAATCATCCACTAAAGAAAAATCAAATTTGTCTTCCTCCTTTTCAATCAATTCCCAATAAACTGGCGTTAATACCGTATTGAGATTCATATGCTTCAGTTTAAGCCAAATAGGCTCCATGCTTCCCATAGTCGTAGCTGAAGAATTTCCTAATTCTCCGCCCAAAACAAGGAACGGTTTTTCGCTAACCATCAATTGGGTCTTATTTCCTTTTTTTTGAAGATGCGGTATTTTATCCTGGCTAAAGCCGAATTGCGTTGCCGTCAACACCAGTAAAAAGAAACTCGTTTTCAGAAAATCAAACATATTCTTCATTTTAATATTAAAGATAAAAAATTCAACATAATAAATAATCCATATTATAAAACCGGAACTGGCTTTATAATATGGATTAAGGCAAAAAGGGGGCTTATTTTTTTACTAGTTCACCAGAAAAATCTTTACTCACATCTTTTCCTGCAAGACCATCAGCGGTTCCTTTATAAGCGTGTTTACGAACATAATTGGCATCCCAAAGATTTGGAGATTCGTCAGGCAACCAGAACTCGTGTTCTTTTACACTGTCAGAAACTCCCCAAATCGTAATACCATATTGTTGTGCTGCCGGAATATGTTTTTTGTACATATCGATTACATACTGATACATTTCTGCCTGAGAAGCTTGTTGTGCAACAGTTGGGGCATTTGTACCTAATCTGATATCCAGCTCCGAAATTTTAATCAGTTTTCCGGTAGCTGCTAATTTTTGGAACATCTGAACCATTTTTTCTTTATCGGTCGTCAATGAAATGTGCATTTGAGTTCCGATACCATCAACAGTACCACCTTTGCTTTCAATATATTTCACATATTCAATTAAACCATCACATTTGTCTAATCGTGACTCCAGATTATAATCATTTATAAAAAGTTTGTCTGTTGTATTTCCGTACTGACGGGCCAGTTTAAAGGCAGTAACAGCATAATCTTTTCCAAGATATTTTGCCCATGAAAAGTGATCTGTCGCCGTTTCACCTTCTGTGCCGTTTCTTAATGTTCCGTCTTCTTTCATTGGCTCATTAACAACATCCCATGCAAAAACGCTTGTTTTATAATGCGTCATCATTTTAGAAATCCAATCCTGCATTGCATTACCAATGATTGTTGTTTTTTCAGCTGCTGTTTTATCTATTGTAATTGGCTCAGTTGGTCCACCGGTTGTTGCTCCCGAAGTCACGACAACATTATCAATATAATACGTTCCTGCTGCTCCGCCTAAATCGAAATTTAATCCTGTTTCCGTTCCATTTCCTTTAAACTTCCATTCTACTAATTTCCATGTTGTAGAAGTAGCCTGATCTCCCTGATAATGAGCTGTTGTACCTGTTGTCGAACAACGTACAGATCCGGCAGCTTCTGAACGAATCATATATGAAATTGTATAATCTTTATCTAAAGTCATTATACTTGTAAAATCAGCATGAATTTGTGTTTTCCATTGGTTTGCAGCATCACTTGTGGCATTCACCACTTTCATCGCACCGCTACCTTCATAAGCATTTGCTGCACCAGCAAAACTTAAAGCATTATCAGCTCCATTAAATTTTGACCATCCGTTGATATCCGTATTTAAGGTACCATTAGCAACTAAATTAACAACTGTTGGTGCTGCATCAAGATCTACCACAGCGATTGTATTAACATCAATCAGGTAAGTTACATTTGGCAGATATCCTAAATCAATATTAAATTGAAAATTAGTACTTCCTGCCTTAAAATCACCTGGAGCCAGTTTAATTTTAACCTGTTGCCATTGTGATGAAGTTGCAAAAGCTTCAACCCATGATCCTCCGGTATTATACCAGTCTTTGTGTGGATATTGATTCGTTAATGTTGATCCAAAAGAAATACGTCCTTTACCCGTTACATCAGATTTGATATAAAATGAAATTTCATAATTATGCCCCGCAACTATTGATGTGTTTGGAGAGGTCAATTGCAAGTTATAAGCTGCTGAAGATGTAGCGCTAGATGCCAATTGAATCGCTTGCGAAGTACTTGTTAATCCTGCATTTGCAACAATACTAATACCTTTACCAGGATTATTTCTAGCCCAATTCGTAAATGTTCCTGCTTTTAAACCGGCAACATCAAGAATGTTGGTACCGCTTGAACCCGGAATCACCGTTGGAGCAATAATACCATTTAAGTAACTCGCATTTTGGTTCGAATGCCAAACCAAGGTATGTCCGAAAACTTTTAAACCTGCTGCTTTTGTAGCCGTAATAAAGTCATCAATAGTTTTAAAATTGATTTCTCCTTTTGCGTTTACCATTGCACCATGTTTCATGGCGTAGCCCGGAGTTACCTCATCAAAATTTTCATTGACTAACTTTCGGTATGCCGGATCGCTCATGTACAAATCGGCACCAATTCCGTTTCCTAAAACAAAATTGGTGTAGGTTTTTAATGGTTCGTAACGGCTGATTTTTTCAACCAGTTCTAAAGGCAATTCTGCTCCGGTCACAACTCCGTGTTCCGGATCTTTTTCCCATTCCATCAAATTATCATCACATGAGGACAAAATCAGTAATGAGGAAGCAATTATTGGGATTATATATTTGTATTTCATTTTTTATATTTTTTAAATTATATGATTTATCTCCTTTATTAATCTTTTTACAGATTTATATTAATTCGGGAAATCATTATAAGTTGGTGTGTTTAATGAAACGATTCTCCAGTTGTCTGTATACACTTTTACAGAAGTCGCTTTTGAAGGAAACTCTACAGTACTATCAGTTCCTGTAACGTCTTTCAGTTTAACATCGGAGTTTTCGAAGTAAATACCAAAATTCTGATAAGTCGCAGCTTCGCGGTAGGCCAGAACAGTTTCAAAAGTAAAAGCTTCCTTAGACCATGCATAGAATTTATTTAATGGAATAGTAACTGTTGTCCATCCGGTAGTTTGAAAAGCAACCGATTTTCCATCAACAATCCACGGCACAAAATTATAAACTGCACCTGCCCATTCTCCTCCATTAAAATTATTGATCATACAGATTTTTAAGAACCCGGAATCTTTCCAGGCATCTGGTACATAAATATCAAACTGAAATGCTACTTTATCCAATGGCGTATTTGCCGGAATGTAAGGTGTTAATTGCGCTCTCCAGTTGTCAACACCATTTCCTGCTGTCCAGGTTTCTGTCAAACGGTTTTTGGCAGCATCAAAAGAAGCAATACGGGCCGGACGATGCGGAACATACTTTCCTTGTGAAACTGTACCAGTTCCGATTACTGTTGATTCTAAATCCGTTGGCTGAATCATACTTGTCGAAGTTCCCCAATAACCGTGAGATCCGCTTCCGTCAAAATTCAATAATAAACCTTTTTTAAAGTTAAAGTAAGCCGGAGAATAAGCTCCTCCGTTTGAACCCTCTACAAATAGCGAGCCTCCAATATCTGAAACGCCGTTTGGCATGGTAACGGTAAAAAACTCCCCATCAGGATCTGATGTAATTCCGCTTGTTACGGTAACATTTCCAGGGAAAACCACTTTGTTTATTTCAGTTAAACCAGAACCAACAACCATAATTTTTTCACCAGGATTAGGCATCGTGTTTGAAATACCGTTGATAGTTGGCCTTGAAGCACGAATCTGGAATGGAAATACGGTTTCAGTATTATCATTTACAAAACGAATTGTATTTCTGTCAGCCGGATCTGCTTCTATAGTTGGTGTATCAGCAGATACAGAAAGGATTATAGAATTATCAGATACAAAAACGACATTAAAATAAGTTGAATAACCGTTGATGTACACTTTTTTAAGTCCGGTAAATCCGGAACCTTCAATTCTTATCGTTTGTCCCAGTCGTACAAAACTCACTTCTCTATCCGGAACAGCTGAATTTACATCTTCCAGAAACACTTTGCTGACAACTATTGATTTACTTGTCGAATCACTATTATCGCAAGAGGTAAACAGCAATGCACAGCACATCATGCCAAAAAATGCAATGGATGCCCAATATTTTTTATTTAATATATATTGCTTCATATCGATCAATCTTTTTAAATTATTATTTCTCATACTATTAGAACAAGTCTTTTATTTTCTCCTCTTTAAACTCATAAGGAACAGGATTTTCTCTCAATAAAGGATTTTGAACCAGTTCAGATTCCGGATAAGGCATAACAAAAATAGTGGCATCAATTACTCCTATTGAACGGGTACTATTGCTTTTTGTAGCATCGATTGTTACTTTATTTGTAGCATTGTCGTAAAGAATTGGCACTATAGTACCTCTATTCTGACCTGTAATATAATTTATTACTTCTTGCTGTTTGTAATAGGATCTTCTAACCAGATCATACCAATACTGACCTTCCATACACAACTCTACTCTTCTTTCGTGAATGATATCAGGGTAAGTTAATACTGCCTTCGGATCCAGTCCTGCACGGGTACGAAGCGCGTTTACTAAGGCAACAGCCTGAGCGTCTGAAGTTGTAGCACTGTTTCCTAAAGCTGCTTCTGCATAGTTTAAGTAAACTTCTCCTAAACGCAACATGTAAGTATTTAAACCTGAGTTCATACGAGACGTTTTTGCATTGTCTTTTGTAGAACCAACAACTCCTTTTTTAACGGTAAGGAAATCATTGGTATGATCAACAGTATATCCTCCATTTGTTTTATTGATTTCAGGATAAACATCATTATCTGCCATCCAGGTTGCTTTACGGCGCGTATCTTTAGTTTCGTATTCCTGTAAAACATTATAAGAAGCTCTTGTCCAGTAACCCCAACCAGTATCATCTCCTGTAATATCAGAACCTAAGGCAAAATAAGCCTGTTGTGTATTCGTTACACCATAATCTCCGTTTGGTACCCATTGTAAAGCAAACATAGATTCTGTATTGTTGTTGTTGTCTATCTTAAATAAATCGTCATAATTAGCCAACAATTTGTAAGGTCCGGAAGTCAGTACTTTCTCGGCTGCTTTTTTAGCTAAGTCAAGATATTCCTGTTTTCTTGTACTGCTGTTCGGATTATCACTTATTCCTGAAAATGACAGGTACACACGAGATAACATTCCGTAAGCACTGTATTTTGTCAGTCTTCCTGCCTGACCTGCCGTTTCAGGAAGATATTTTGCAGCATATTCTAAATCGCGAATTGCAAATTCATAAACATCTTTCAACGGGTTTTTATTCACAATCGGGTTTTTAACCAACTCTCTCGGGTCAGTTGTAATAATTACATCTCCCCAAAGCGAAGCCAAATACCAATACGCTGTACCTCTCATAAAACGGGCTTCGGCTATATATTTATTTTTAACAGTAGCACTAACCTCACTTTCAGAAATACCAATAATTACGTTATTAGATTGTTGCACCACATTGTACAAAGATCCCCAGGCCGAAACCAAAGGTCCTGTTAATCCGGTTTCAGACAAGTCAGTAAACGGATAAATATAATCTGAATACGGTGCGTATAAGTTATTGGCACGTCCGTCTCCTAAACCGTAATAGAATTTATCATTAAAATCGAACCAGACTTTATTGTATAATGGTCCGGTTGCGGCCTGAAAATCGGCCTCGGTTTTATAAAAGTTCTCTTTAGTAATCTGATCATTTGGTTCAACCTCTAAAAGATCACTACAACTAGTCCAAACAAATGGCAATGCGATCATAAGAACCGTGTAAAATATATTTTTTGTTTTCATAGTTTGCAAAAATTAGAAATTAACATTTAATCCAAGAGTAGTAACCATTGCCGAAGGATAACGTCCGTTATCGATACCAGTTAACAACGCATCCTGATTAAGAGATCCAACTTCAGGATCATAACCTTTGTATTTTGTGAATGTTAATACGTTTTGAGCGTTTGAATATACTTTGATGTTAGAAATGCCGTATTTAGAGTATAATGATTTTGGCAGATTGTAACCAATTGAGATATTCTTAACTCTTACATAAGAAGCATCTTCTATAAATCTGTCGCTGAAACGATAGTTAGAAGCTGATGCTGCCGATGAAGCTGCAATTCTTGGCATATAAGGATCTCCACCAACAATTTGTACATTACGATAATCATTTGGCCCAGTTGGGTCAATTAATCCTAATTGCGCATACCCTAAAGCTGATGACAATAAATTCGTGTTTTCACGAGGATTTTCCAGCCAGCGTCTTTGGTAATTTGCCACATCATTTCCGTATGAACCTGTTAGCAAAATGCTGACATCAAATCCTTTGAAAGAAAATGAATTCGTGAAACCGAAAGTAATATCCGGATTTGGGTTTCCAATATAATCACGGTCTTTCTCGTTGATCACACCGTCATTATTAATATCTTTAAAAATATAATCTCCAATCCAGACACCGTTTTCACCTATCGCCATTCCTTCCGGCAAAGCGGTTGGTTTCACTACTCCGGCTGCATCTTTATAATAGAAATCAGTAGCTTTTTCAAAACGACCAATTACTTTATAACCATAAAACTGACCAATAGCCTGATCTACTGCTGTACGGGTCACAATTGTTACATCAGAACCTTGTTGAAGTGATTTATTTAAGATTCCTGTTTCTGTATTAAGTGCCAACACTTTACTTCTGTTCATAGACATATTAAAATTAGATCTCCAGGTGAAATCTTTTCTGTCCATATTTAAGGTGTTCAATGTAAGCTCAAGTCCTTTATTTTCAAGAGAACCAATATTTACCCATGGAGCAGAAGTTGATCCCTGTCCAGTTGTACCTACATAAGCAGGAAGTGGTAATTGCAATAACAGGTTGTTTGTTTTTTTATAGTAAACATCAGCAACAAGTTCAATTCTGTTGTCTAAGAAACTAATATCAAGACCTACATTGCTTGAACTTGTTGTTTCCCATTTTAAATCTTTATTTGCTGTATTTGCTGCCAATAATCCAGTTCCCCAATTTGTTGCAGAAGCATTGTAAGTTGAAGTATAAGCATAGTTTGGTACATTTTGGCTACCCACTTCTCCCCAACCCAAACGCAATTTCAGGTTACTGATTGTTTTGCTGTCTTTTAAGAAATTTTCATTAGAAACTTTCCACGCAAAACCTGCTGATGGAAACCATCCCCATTGATTGTCCTTGTAAAATTTAGAAGAGCCATCTCTTCTGATAGTCGCATTCAGTAAATATTTATCATTAAAAGAATATTGCAGTCTGCTGAAATAAGAACTAATCGAGCTTGTATTACTTCCATTAGAATTTTTAGCCGTTGTAGCATCTCCTGCATTTAAATCTGTAGCACCATTAGTTAAATATCCTGTTCTGTAACCATAAAGATTCTCCCAATTTGATTCCTGCATCTCCTGAGCTAACATAACAACAACTTTATGAGCTCCAAAAGTTTTATCGTAAGTTAAAAGATTATTCCAGCTCCAGAATTCACTGTTAGATTTTGTTCTTGAACCTTCTCTCACCTCATTTACAAGTGCCCCGAAAGTATAAGATGGGTTAAACGTATAATTGTTTGCAAAACCATAATCTAACGAATAAGTTGTTTTGAATTTAAGATCTTTTGTAAAACCAATCTCGGCATACGCATTAGCTCGAATTCCATAGTTTTTATTATGATTGTCTTTGATAGAAGCCAAACCAATAGGATTGTTTTGAACAAATTCTTTCGTATCCGGGCCATCAAATGTGCCATCAGCGTTACGGACAGCAACGTTTGGTGTTTGTTTAAGAGCTGTTAAAATCAAAGCATCATCCTGAACTGTAGTAGTTTGATTGGTTTTACTCAAGGCGAAATTTACTCCCACTTTTAAAAAGCTTTTTACTTGCGAATCGACAACTCCCCTAAGATTGAAACGATCAAATCCAGATCCGATAGCAATACCTTCCTGATCTAAATAACCAATTCCCAATGCATAAGTAGTATTGTCTGACCCACCAGAAGCAGATAAATTATAACTTTGCATCAAAGCTGTATCAAACAATTCTTTTTGCCAGTCTGTTCCTTCTCCTAATAAATCAGGTCTGATGAAGTAATTATCACGTTGCACAATTCCTAAATCAGAACGTGTGTTTTTAAGTGTACCATATTCTTTCAGATTTAATAAATCCAAATGTTTTGGTATTTCCTGCCAACCTACATAACTGTCAAAATTTAAGATCATATCTCCTTTTTTTCCACGTTTTGTAGTAATCATAATAACTCCGTTTGCAGCTCTTGAACCATAGATGGCAGTTGCTGAAGCATCTTTCAAAATATCCATCGAAACGATATCTGCCGGATTGATATTCGCAAGCGGATTTGTATTTACAGAACTTGTAGATCCGTCAATAATAACGCCGTCGATTACAAAAATAGGTTCGTTTGATCCGTTTAATGAACTGATACCACGAATACGAATCGAAGAACTTGAACCTGGCGCACCACTATTCGACTGAATTTGAACACCCGCTGCACGTCCTTGTAAAACCTGATCAATTGTAGTTGCAACAGATTGTTGTACTGCCGCACTGGTCACTGTAGAAACAGCTCCCGTTAAATCGGATCTTTTCATTGTACCGTATCCTACGACTACAACTTCTTTTAAACTGCTTACATCTTCTTCAAGCGTTACATTAATCTGACTTTTATTACTTACTGGTACTTCCTGTGTTCTATAGCCGATAAAGCTAAAAACCAAAACTGCATTTGGCGTTGTCTTAATTGAATAGGTACCATCAAAATTTGTAGCTGCACTAGTATTTGTTCCTTTTACAATAATATTGACACCCGGTATTGGTCCGCTATTATCCGAAACTGTTCCTGATACAGTCGTCTGAGCATTTACCGAAGCAGAAAATACAAACAACAGGATCATGAAACCCAAATTCTTAAAGTATTTTGATTTGCTTTTAGTAATTAAAAAGTTAGTCATAAATGATTGGTTTAATTAGTTAATATATGGTTTAAGTTAGTTTTTATAAAAGCTCATAACCTTTCCATTTTTCTCTGTAAATGAATTAGTATTTACCCTTTTATAAAAACAAATATATATAAATTACAACAACACACAACCGGTTGTTTAAAATTTTTATTTTAATTTGTTAAAAAATTGAGTTAAAAAAAACCATATTTATATTTTTAATCACAAAATATTAAATAATCAATAAAATAAGGATTTTAAATCACGAAAACGTTGTAGATAAAAAGAGAGATCTTCGTTTTATTTAAAAAAAACACAAAAACTGTCTGTTAAAATTTTTTTAAGTTTTAATTTCTTCTCAAAAAATAAATTCAAATAATTCATACAAAAGAATTGATAGGATTGCAACGCCAGTTAAGATCTTCGTGATTTGAAGAGAAATGGAGGGTTTGAATCAGAAAATTTAAATGAGGGTCTATAGAAGACAATCGGTTGCTTCTAAAATAAAAAAACTCCCTTCAAACTTAATTGAATGGAGCTTTTATTATTTGTAAATCATTGCTGGTAATTTTATACCAAAAAAACAATCTAAATATTTTAATTTAAAACGAATATTAGGATTCTTTTCTATTAGAAGATTCGCGAATAAGTACTTCTGTATTTAAGAAAGCAATTTCTTGTACATCTTCGTTTTTCGCCGATTTAAGGTTTTTTATAATAATATCGGCAGCGGCTTTACCCATTTTTTCAGCGGGGTGCGTAATAGTCGATAAATTAGGATCTATAATTTGAGAAATCGGGTCATTATTAAAACCAATAATGGCAATATCTTCAGGTACTTTAATACCACGTTTTTTGGCCGTTTGAACCGCACTTACTGCAATAATATCTCCGGAAGCAAAAAGTCCGTCCGGAATTGGTTTTAAATCAAACAGTTTGTTGCTTGCCTTCACCCCTTCTTCATAAGTCACGGCTTTCAAATCGATAATTAAATCCTCATCTATTGGTAAATTATGATCTCTTAAAGCTTCAACGTAACCTCTTTTTCTTTCGTTATACAGATTTCCAAATTCTGAACCGGCTGTTAAATGCGCAATACGAAGACAACCCTGTTCTATAAGATGTTTGGTCGCTTTGTAACCCGCAGAATAATTGTCAATAACCACTCTGAAAGTATTATAATCTTTCGGAACCCTGTCGACAAAAACCAGCGGAATATTATTATTTGAAAATTGATGAAAATGCGAAGTATCCCTGGTTTCCATTGCTAACGAGCAAATAACACCACTTACACGGTTGCTGTATAAGGATTTAGCCATATTGACTTCTTCGTGATAAGAGTCATGCGATTGCATAATGATTACCGAATAGTCTGATTTTTGTGCCGTAATCTCAATACCACTAATCAACGATGATAAAAAGGGTTGTGTTACTGTTGGAATCAAAACACCAATTGTTTTGGTTTTATTGCCACGTAAACCTGCTGCAAGAGTATTGGGCACAAATCCCATTTCTTTTGCGGCCTTCTTAACTTTCTTGATCGTTTTGTCACTTATTGAATGATGATCCTTTAAAGCTCTTGAAATTGTTGAGGTTGCCAAATTTAACTTCTCAGCAATATCATATATAGTTACATGTTTATTTTCTTCCATAAAATAGATAATAAGAGATGTAAATATAAGTTATTTTACAACATTATATTTTCCTAAATTAACCACTCCATTTTACCAATTATCCAAATATCTAAATCTAATAACGCAAAATCCAACATTCCAATTATCCAATTATCTAATTATCTCATTCCTCATACATTTCCATCCAGAGCCGGGTTTCTTCAAGATCAAGTTCTTTTTCTATTTTTCGAAAAACTTCTTCATTAACAGCTCCCTGTTTATGCATTAACTCCAGTTTTTCACGCTCTACATTCAATAAATCAATTTGAAGTTTAGTAAAATCATTAAAAATCTCCCCACCCATTATATTGCCTTTTCCGAAGAAATTAGCCGGAAGTTCTGTTTTCTGCAAACGATTAAACTTAACTTCGTATTTACTTTTAATATTATGTAGTAAATCATCATTAAGAAGTGAAAAATTATCTTCAATATGAGAAATGGTTTCGGAAACAATAACATTTCGAATCTCGTATTCCTCAGCCAGAATAGAATAAGGCTGAAGTTTTAGTTTTTTGATCAGCCACGGAAGCGTTAATCCCTGAATGACTAATGTCGAAAGTATCACGCAGAAGACCAAATAGATAATAAGATTACGCAAAGGAAATTCTTCTTTTTCATTCACCATTAAAGGTAGTGCCAAAGCTGCCGCCATTGAAACCACACCACGCATTCCGGACCAGCCAAAAACGATCATGTTCCGGTAATCAAATTCTTCTTTCTGACTGTCTTTTTTACTTAGAAATTTTTGTAACAATGTTGAAGGAACAATCCACAAAAAACGAACAAAAATAACAACTGCACTAATACTGACACCCCATATAAAAAGAGAGTTTCCAGAATAATTACTGATCCCTATAATAATATGACGAAGCTGCAAACCAATTAATATAAAGATAAGACCGTTTAAAATATTGGTCAGAATACTCCAGATTGTTCCCGCCATAATACGGCTTTCATGTGTAAAAATACTGCCTGATCGAGCTGAAAGATAAAGTCCGGTGGTAACTACAGCAAGAACACCCGAGCACTCGAAATGTTCTGCAATTAAATAAGAAGCAAAAGGTGTTAAAAGAGTTAAAGTCGCCTCAATAATATCATCGCACACAAATTTTTTATGGGCAATACTCATTACAAAGCCCACTACTAACCCAATGGCAATGCCAAGTGTTGACATTATAAAGAAATTTAAGCCTGCCTGCCATAACACAAAATTTCCGGCAAGAATTGCCGTTAATGCATATTTATAAGCGACTAATCCGCTGGCATCATTAAGCAGGCTTTCACCCTCCAGAAGAGCAATAAGTCGAGGATGCAAGCCAAGACCTTTTGTAATAGAGGTTGCCGAAACCGCATCAGGAGGCGAAACAATGGCACCAAGCAAAAATGCCAAAGGCCACGACATATCGTTTATAAGTGAATGAGCTGCAATTGCAACTGCAACAGTCGTAAACAAAACCAGGCCAACAGCTGCAAGCGTAATTGGACGAATCGTTTTTTTAAATTCATACCAACTCGTATACCACGCAGCGTGATACAAAAGAGGAGGTAAAAAAATGATAAAAACAACTTCAGGATTCAGGGCAATAACCGGAAGTCCGGGAATAATACTGATAGCAACACCGCAAAGCACCAAGACGATTGGAATTGGAAAATTATATTTTTTACTTAACAGACTTAGAAAAGCAACTCCAAATAGTAACATTATAATTACCGTGATATTTTCCATTTCCTGATTGTTTATGCGTTATTTGATTTATACTTAGATTAGGGAACTAATATAATATTTTATGAACTATATACTTTTAGTTGGAAAGAATAAATTTTGCTAATATTAAAGATTTGAAAATCATTCCTAAAAAACGTATAAATCAAAAAACAATACCATTTTGAGGTGTTTTCACATCAGAATATTTCGATATTTTCTCCAAAAGTTGCTCAAAAAAAATTAAATTTGAAACCCAATTCATTACTTAAATTATGTCTCAAAAAAGAAATCCTTTCTATTTATTCGCCTTATTAATTGCATTAGTATTTGCACCGCTCTCCTATTCGCAGACAACCGCTCCAAAAAAAGAAAGCCGCTCCAAATTATTTGAAGAGACAGCCACTGACAGCGACTATCTGATGGCTATTGAAAAAGCCGGCGAAGTAATGGAATCTGCTTATAATGATGCCGATTTTGATAGTGCTTCGCGTCATTTGTTTGGTGAAATCAAAAGAACCCAAAGTAAACTCGACCTTATTTTGGCAAGCCTGAAAGGTGCGAATCCAAATGTGCGTAACCAGCAAATGTATCATACTGTCCTGCAGGAAATCCAGACGCAACTGGATGAGCAGAATACTGCCATAAATTTACGCAACGAAAATCTCGAAAAAATTAAAGGTCGATTCATTGAACTGCGTAAAGACAAAACGTTGATGGGATTAATAAAAGATACTATTAGACGTAAACAGTTTAAAAAAGAATTCGCTAATCTTAGAAAAAAATACCGCAGTACAGACAGCCTGATGACTAAAAATCAGAGTATCCTTAACGCTAAAAAAAGAATTACGGTACAACGAAAAATTGCCGTTTCCAATGCCTTGATTACCGTTGAGAATAATCTGGAGAAGTCTGGAATCAGCATGCTTCATAAAGAATATCCTTTTTTATGGAATTTCAATGAATCGATTCCGAAAAAAGCTATAAAACAAAATATCGGCGCCAAAATCGTAATCGAAGAAAGCGTTGCTGCTTATTATTTGAGCTATCGAACAGGTGGTTTAATCACTTTACTCTTTTTAATAGGGCTTCTGGCCTGGTATATTTCACGAAATATAAAATATCTTAAAGAAAACGGATATGCCGAAAATCTTTCTGACTTTAATTTTAAATACTTAAACAGAGGCGTTATCATTCCGGCCGCAGTAATCGGACTCAACATTGCCGTTGTCAGCAACTTATATGCGCCGGCTTTATTTTTAGAATTACTTCAACTATTATTGCTCGGATTTTTGACTGTACTTTTTAAAAATAAATGGTCCAAAGTTGCCATGAAAAACTGGCTATTTCTATTGGGATTGTTCTTTACCCTTTGTTTTCTTGACCTGTTTATCGAAGTAGGATTTTTACAACGTAGTGCCTTTATTATTATTAACATTCTGGGAATCCGTTATGGTTTGGTGCAAATCAAAACGCTTAAAGATCAATTGTATATCAAAGGATTTTTTAAATGGGCCAGCATTATTTTCATCGGATTAAATGGTTTATCGATACTTTATAATCTTTTTGGACGTGTATCGCTTTCTAATATGCTGAGTTTAACTGCTTTTATTTCGCTTACGCAGATTGTAGCTCTTAGTGTACTGCTGAAAATAATTTTAGAAATCATTATTCTTCAAATCTATACGACCCGAATTAAGCGCGGTTTCGAAAAGATTTTTGATCACGAAAGTTTATCTGAGACGCTGAAAAAACCTTTTATCATTGTGATCAGCTATATGTGGTTAGTGGTAATTGCTTCCAATTTAAATATCTGGGAATCGCTTCGCTCTTCTTTAGGAAATTTATTAAGCCACCCGAATACTATTGGAAGTATAACTTTCACTTTGGGCAATATTGTACTGTTTTTTATTATTATCTGGATAGCCCATCTGCTTCAAAAATATGTCGCTTACTTCTTTGGTGAAATTGACGATGAAAATGAAGAAAACGTCAATAAAAGACAGCATTCAAAATTACTAATTACCAGACTTATTGTTTTGATCGGTGGTTATCTTTTAGCCGTTGCAGCTTCAGGAATGCCTTTGGATAAGTTGAGTATTTTATTAGGAGCTTTAGGTGTCGGTGTTGGACTTGGGCTTCAGAATGTCGTAAATAACTTTGTATCGGGTGTTATTTTAATTTTTGATAAACCAATTCAGATTGGAGATGTGATCGAAATTAGTTCTGAATCTGGTCGTGTAAAATCAATGGGATTGCGTACCACCAAAATCAATGCTCCAAATGGTGCCGAAATCATTATTCCGAATGGAAATTTATTATCGCAAAACATCACCAACTGGACGTATACGGACAATTTTAAATTAGTTGAAGTTTCCATAGACATAAGTGGAGATACCACTCCGAATGACATCAATGAAATCATAATGCAGGCGCTTGAAAGTTTATCTTTGGTCAATACAACCAAAACACCTCAAATTTTCTACAATGCCATTTCTGATGGAAAATACAAAGTATTAGTGAAATTCTGGTGTAGTATTTACCGAACCGAAGAAACCATTAGCTCTGCACGTCAGACTTTATTTAGTAGTTTTAAAGCTAAGGGGTTGACTTTTTCTAGTTAATAGTTGCCATTATAAATTATAAAAAAACGCCTCAGAAATCTGAGGCGTTTTTCATTAGTTCTATTTTAATTAATGGTGATCATCATGAGAATGTTTCTTATCATTATTAGATTTTCCATTGTAATTTTTCGGTTTTTCATTTCCGTGCTTGTGATCTGATTTGTTTTTCTCCGGTTTACTGCCTCTGTTTTTCTGAGGTTTTCCATGATATCCTTTTGGATAATTTTCTCTGTGTTTCTTGTGATATGCATAAGGAGCATCTCCTCTGTAATCATTTAAAACTACTTTATAACCGGAGTACAAATCATATCGTCTGTATTGTGCCGGAAGTCTTTTATCACGAATCCATCTACCATTATTATCATAAATATACTGACTTTGAGCAACGTCATAATAAGTATCGATATCCGGTAAATAATAATATCTGCTGTTGTCATTTCCTTCCGGTCCCCAGCTTGGAGGAGTTCCAATATTTACATTAATTGAAACTTGTGCCTGAGCAAAAAATACACTCATAAAAAGCACTAAGGCGAATACTGATTTTTTCATCGTTTTTATTTTTAAATATTAATTTCATTTAATACTAATCGAAAGTAGTGCCATTAATTACGTTTATCGCATCCATTATACAGAACCACCAAACCAATCGACGGAGAGCACTTTTTAACCGACATAGAGGTAAAAAAAACGCCTCAATTTCTCGAGGCGTTTTTCATTTAGTCATGTTTTAATAATAGAGATCATCTTTTGGAACTTCAGATCTTTTTCTTTGACTTGTTATTATTTATCTAAAATAGTAACAAACTTTGAATGCTGGATTATTCTTTATACCGATCAGCCAATTTTATCGACCAACAATGCTTTTCGGCATAAAGAATCTATTTCCAGCCTCCACCTAATGCACGGTACAAATCAACCACCGCTTGTAATTTTTGTAAATTATCGTTTACACCACTCAATTGTGCTGCTAAAAGATTTTGTTGCGATGTCAATACATCTGTATAATTTGTAGCAGAGCTGTATTCTAAAAGCTGTTGTGTATAATCAACTGCTTTTTCTAAAGCTGCAATTTGTTTTTCTCTTGAATCTTCTTTGTCAGCCGCCATTTGATAAGCGTACAAAGCATTTGAAACTTCCTGACCTGCAACTAAAAGACTTTGCTGAAAATTGTTATAAGCCTGCACTTGTTGTGATTGTGCTGTGGTCAACCTCATTTTATTAATTCCCTGATTGAATAAAGGCTGTGTCAATCCGCCAATTAAAGAATAGAAAATGGAATTGGTGAAAAAGTCTGTCAATTGCAGATTCGAAAATCCGCCGCTTGCTGTCAATGTCAAACTTGGGTAAAAATAAGTTTTGGCCATATTGGTCATTTCGAAAGCCATTCTCAAATTAAATTCCGCCTGACGAACATCAGGACGATTTTGCAATAATTGAGATGGCAAACCTGTTGCCAGATTTTCAGGAATTGTCTGCGTTCCTAAAACACCTCTGTCAATTGGTCCGGGAGTTTCTCCCAACAAAATATGAATAGCATTTTCTGTCTCACGAATATTACGTTTTAAATCCGGAATCAGTACTTCGGCCGCGTGTTGGTTGGCTTCACTTTGTACAACCGCCGCGCCCGTCACAATAGCACCTTCTTTTAAATCTTTTATGGTTTGTACATTTTTGATTCGGCTTTCTAAGGTTTCCTCCGTGATCACCAATTGTTTATCATAAGCCAATAACAGAAAATAATTATTGGCAATATCAGCTATCAGTTGGGTTTGAATTGCTTGTCTTGCAGCATCAGTACCTAAATAAGTCGCCAAAGCTGCTCTTTTAGAACTGCTTAGTTTTCCCCAAATATCCGCTTCCCAAGACGTACTCAAACCTAATTTATAAGTTGTAGTCAACGTGTTGATATTTATTCCGGCTGGAAAATTTAATCCCGCTTGTGACTGTTTGTTACGAGTTACATTAGCATCTACATTCAGTGTCGGATAATAGGCTAATTTACTTTGAACTAAAGAGGCATTAGCCTGTACAATATTTTCAATCGCATTCTTCAGATTTAGATTCTGATCTAATCCTTTTTGAATTAGTGCTTTCAGTTTTTCATCTTTAAAAACGCTTTGCCACGGCATATTCGCAATCGTAGTAGAATCGGCAGAAGCCTGATCACGATACAATTTATCTGTCGAAATCGTTGCCGGGCGTTCGTACTTTTTGGTAACCGAGCACGCACTTAAAAGTGCGGCTGTCAGTACCAGTACAATATATTTATTTGAACTATGAGTCATTTCTTCTAAATTAAATTATTACTCTTTATGAGCTTCGATCAATTGTATTTCCTCGTCATCGTCGTCGTCGTCATAACCATCTTTAGCCGGACCACTCAATTTTTCCTGTAAAGTCTGGAACACAATGAACAATATCGGAATCACAAATACTCCCAAAATGGTTCCGATTAACATACCTCCTACTGCTCCTGTACCGATCGATTTATTCCCGACAGCTCCCGCTCCGGTAGCAAACATCAAAGGAACAAGTCCCAGGATAAAAGCAAAAGAAGTCATTAAAATTGGGCGTAAACGTGCCACAGCTCCTTCGATCGCTGATTGTACAATTGGCAATCCTTTTCGTCTTCTGTCTAATGCGAATTCGACAATCAAGATTCCGTTCTTCGCCAACAATCCAATCAACATAATCAAGGAAATCTGCAGATAAATATTACTGTTCAATTTGAAAATAATCGAGAACAGATAAGCTCCCGCCAATCCAAACGGAATGGAAAATAATACCGCAAAAGGCAAAATATAACTCTCGTATTGTGCACTTAGTAAGAAATAAACAAACACCAGACACAATATAAAAATGAAAATAGTTTCACTTCCGGAAGCTAATTCCTCACGCGTTAATCCTGAAAATTCATACCCATAACCAGCTGGAAGATTTTCCGCAGCAACTTCCTGAATTGCCTTAATGGCATCTCCAGAACTAAAGCCCGGGTTTGGCGCTCCTGTAATCGCAATAGAGGTAAATAAGTTAAATCTTGAAATCGATTCCGGACCAAAAACTCGGGTCATTTTTATAAACTCCGTAATCGGCGCCATGGTTCCAGAACTGTTGCGGACAAATATTTTATTTAACCCTTCTGTATTAGCTCGGAATTCAGGGGAAGCCTGAATCATAACACGGTATTGTTTACCGAATTTATTGAAATTCGAAGCATATAATCCACCGTAATAACCTTGCATCGTTGATAAAATCGAATTCACCGGAACTCCTGCATCTTTGGCTTTAGCCAAATTAATTTCCATCATATATTGTGGAAAACCCGGGTTAAATGGCGTTGTTGCATATTGTATTTCCGGACGTTTTGATAGTTTCTCTAAAAAATCAGTATTTACTTTGAAGAATTCTGCTGTCGAGTGACCTCCTTTATCCTGCAATTGAAATTCGAATCCACCACTTTGTCCAAATCCCTGAATGGTTGGTGGCGAAATAAAGAAAATATTAGCTTCACGAATACCACTTGTTTTGGCAAAAAGCTGACCGATTACATCATTAACACTTAAGTCACGTTGATCCCATGGTACTAATTTTACGATAACCATACTGTAAGCACTTCCCGCTCCGGCTGTAAAGTTTTGCCCCACAATACGAAGGGTATTCTTAACTCCCGGAATCGTTTTGGCAATACTGTCAACTCGTTTGGCTATTACATCAGAACGTTCCATGGAAGCTGATGGCGGTAAACTAATGTTGGCAAAAACGGTCCCCTGATCTTCTGCAGGAACGAAAGCAGATGGCGTCGTTTTCATCATATAAAACAATGCGGCACTGGCAATAAGAATAGCAGCCAATACAATCCATTTTTTTACAGAAAGAAAACTAACAGAACGTTTGTATCTATTCGTTACATTATCAAATGCAACGTTAAACGAAGTATAAAACCTCTGAATAAAACTTTTATGTTTATGATCGTCAGCATGCGGTTTTAAAAGCAAAGCACACAATGCCGGGCTCAAAGTCAAGGCGTTAATAGCTGAAAGAATAATCGCAACCGCTAACGTGATACCAAATTGTTTGTAGAAAACCCCTGTAGATCCATTAATAAATGTTACCGGAATAAATACCGCGGCCATTACAAGCGTGATCGAAATAATTGCTCCGGAGATTTCATCCATCGCATCGATTGTTGCTTTCTTAGACGATTTATAACCATGATCCAGTTTGGCATGCACGGCCTCGACGACGACAATCGCATCATCGACGACAATACCAATGGCCAAAACCATCGCAAAAAGCGTTAATAAGTTAATCGTAAAGCCAAATAAACTCAGGAAGAAAAACGTTCCTACAATCGCAACCGGAACTGCAATCGCCGGAATTAAAGTCGATCTAAAATCCTGAAGAAATATAAATACAACGATAAAAACCAATATAAAAGCTTCAATCAAAGTATGAATTACCTTTTCAATGGAAGCATCCAAATTTTCATTAACGTCAACAAGGATGGTATATTTTACTCCTTTGGGGAAGTTTTTTGCCGCATCTTCAATCAGTTTTTTAGAATTGTTGATTACGTCACGGGCATTTGATCCCGGAGTCTGGCTAATCGCCATCGCTGCCGATTCTACTCCGTTGGTTTTAATTGTCGAAGCATAACTTAAAGATCCCAATTCTACTTTGGCAACATCTTTTAATCGTAACATTTGTCCGTTACCAACAGATTTTACAATGATTTCGCCAAATTCTTTCTGACTTGTTAAACGTCCTTTATATTTAATTACATATTGAAAAGCCTGATCGCCATTCTCACCAAATTTACCTGGTGCAGCTTCGATATTTTGTTCTGCCAAAGCAGCTGAAATATCACTCGGAATCAGTTTGTATTGCTGCATGATATCTGGTCTTAACCAGATTCTCATAGAATAATCTTTGGCACCAAAAACGGTTACATCTCCTACTCCAACTACACGCTGAATTTGCGGAACAAGGTTAATCTTAGCATAATTTTGAAGGAAAGTCTGGTCATATGCTTTGTCATCACTATATAAAGAGAAAATCAACAAGTTACTACTTTGGCTCTTCGTCACCGTTACACCAGCCTGTGTTACCTCTACTGGCAATAAACTCGTAGCTCTCGAAACCCTGTTCTGAACGTTTACCGCTGCTAAATCTGGATTTGTCCCTACTTTAAAGAAAATTTTGATAGATGCATTTCCGTCGTTTGTTGCCGAAGAAGTCATGTAAGTCATGTTCTCTACACCATTAATTTGCTCTTCCAATGGAATTACGATACTTTTCAGTACCACATCGGCATTAGCACCCGTATAACTTGCTGAAACGTTTACGGTTGGCGGAGCAATATCAGGATATTGAGAAATAGGTAACTCAACGAGGCCTAAAACACCCAGAATTACGATAATGACCGATATTACTGTAGAAAGTACTGGTCTTTTTATGAATATTTTAAACATTTTTTTCTATTTTAAATCGGCGTATACCGTTTCTTGATTCTGATTTTGAGGCTTAATTTCGCTTCCGTCTTTTAAAGAAGCTACTCCTTCTAATACAATTTCATCTCCTGTTTTTAAGCCGCTTGTAACTACGTAATAATTACCTGCTGTAATTTCTAAAACTGTAATATTGACATTTTTAGTTTTCCCATCCTTGCCTACTGTAACGGCGAAAATTTTATCCTGAAGCTCAAATGTTGCACTTTGTGGAATTAGTATTTTCTCTACAACTTCATTTGGAATTCTAACTGTAGTGCTGCTTCCGCTTCTAATGATACTTTTTGGATTGCTGAAACGTGCTCTAAAAGTTACCGAACCCGTTTCTGTATTGATTAAACCGTTTACGGTTTCTACTCTACCTTTTTCAGGATATAATGAACCATCTGAAAGCAGTAATGAAACTTCGGGCATGTTTTTGATTTTTTGAGCGAGTGTAGTTCCGGGAGATGAAGTACTTTGAGTAAAATCCAAAAGTTTTTTTTCATTTAAGGCAAAATAAGCGTAAACGTTTCCAATACTTGAAACTGTCGTTAACGGATCAGCTGTATTTGAACTTACCAAACTTCCTAAACGAAACGGAATCGAACCAACCACTCCGTTAACCGGACTTGTTACAGTGGTATATCCTAAATTTGTTTTAGCATTTACCAAGGCAGCATTTGCCTGTGCTAAAGTCGCCATTGCAGATTCATAATTATATTGAGCAGATTCTAAATCATATTTGCTGATAATTCCTTTTTCAACCAAAGGTTTTACTTTGTTAACAGCTAATTTTGCAGCACTTACAGAAGCCTGCGCGCTTTTAATACTTGCAGAAGCCGTTCTAACTTCCTGCTCATATTCCGGAGCACTGATTTTAAACAAAGGCTGTCCTGTTTTTACTACAGCGCCTTCATCTACAAATATTTTATCAATATACCCTTCAACCCTTGGGCGAATTTCTATATTTTGCTGTCCCTGAATTGTTGCCGGAAAATCAGCATATAAAGTCGCTGTTTTAGGTTCTAAAGTCAGCGTTTTATATTCTTTAACTTGTGGCGCATCGCCAGCCTGAGCCGATTTATCATTTTTATTTCCGCAAGAAGCGATGATAACTGAAGCAGCAAGAATGCTTAAAAAAGATTGCTTATTCATTTTGATGAAATATGAGATTATCTATTTACTAAGGTACAAAAGAACTAAAACTTTTCATGCAAAAACTTTCCACTAGACGTATAGCAAGATATAATCGATAAACATGCAGTGAGAACCGATAAAAGTTGTTTCGTCAAAAAACTGTATTTTTGAGTAAGGCTCGTCGGCTGTAAAATGGTTTTTATGGATTGTAAATCTCTCTTTAGCGATTGGCTCAAAATTGCATTCGAATAAAATGTAATATTGTCAATAAAAAAATAAATTATAATGTCAACAAACTTATTTAGACCTTATTTATTTACCGGATTGCACATTCTAAGCTGGTTATTATTAGGATTCATCATGTTGTTTTACATCCCAATAGCCTGGAATGTGGTGCTGCCATCTGTCTTTTGGCTTTGGCAGATGATTATCTTAGTTTTATTAATTATTCTTTTTTATTCCAATGCTAAAATCATAGTTCCAAAAACTATTATAAAAGACAATACATCTCCGTTTTTAATTTGGGCTTTCCTTGCCATTTTTGTAATGCAGCTTATTGCCTATTTTTATACTTCAGAGACAGATCTTCATAATAAAGTCAGTGAAGTCTTAGGATTTAAAAAATATAGAAATCCCTATTTTGACAATTATGTACTCATGCTGACATTGCTGGTTTTAGGAATCAGCACAAGCTGGTCGATGCTCCAATATTGGCAAAAAGCAGCACAACACAAACAAAAGCTGGAACAGGATAAAACAGTAGCAGAATTGGCAATGCTCAAGGCGCAAATCAATCCGCATTTTTTCTTTAATTCGCTTAACAGTATTTATTCATTAACCTATACAAATGTTGAAGATTCCCGCAGTGCCCTTCACACACTAAGCCGAATGATGCGATACCTTCTTTACAGCACCGAAGGTGAAAGAACCACATTGCTTAAAGAAGTTGATTTTTTAAAAGATTTTATAGCTTTAATGCGGCTTCGTGCCAACAGCAAATTAACGATTACAACTAATATTCCGGAAAAACTGCACGATTATCCAATTGTTCCAATGTTGTTGTTACCTTTAGTAGAAAATGCCTTTAAACATGGTGTTCATGCTACTGATAAAAGTGAAATACATATTACGCTTACGCAGAATGGCACCGAACTTGAATTTGAGGTTGAAAATACTTTTTTTGAAAAAACGACAGTATCAGACGAAGGCGGCATAGGATTAACAAATACAAAACGCAGACTTCATTTGATTTATCCGAATAAACATACCTTAACAGCGGGCATTGCAAAAAACGGAAAATACAATGTAAAGCTGCAAATAACTTTAGAAGAATGACAGTATTAAAATGTATAGCAGTTGACGATGAACCATTAGCATTAAAACTGGTCGAAACTTTTATCGGGCAGACCCCATTTCTGGAGTTAATTTCCAGCTGTGACAATGCAGTTGAAGCTATGGGTGTAATTCGCGAAAAACAGCCGGATTTAGTTTTCTTAGATATCAATATGCCCAATTTAACCGGAATGGAATTGGCAAGACTTTTACAGGAACAACCAGGGTCGTTGCCGAAAATTGTGTTTACAACAGCTTACAATCATTATGCTATTGAAGGTTACAGAGTTAATGCGGTTGATTATCTTTTAAAGCCTTTTAGCTATGAAGAATTTTTACGCGCCGCAAACAAAGTTTTGCAGATTGCCGAAGAAACTACAAACGACCATCCGCCAACAAATGCTGAAGATGATTTTATCTTTTTGAAAGTAGAATATCAATGGGTAAAAGTGAATTTAAAAGACATTTTATACATCGAAAGCTTAAAGGATTATGTCAAAGTTCATCTTGAAAATTCAGATAAAGCTTTGATGTCATTGATTTCATTGAAAGCACTCGAAGAAAAATTACCATCTTCAAAATTCATGAGAATGAATCGTTCGTTTATTGTTTCCCTTGAAAAAATAAGTGCTATCAGCAAGAATTCAATCTTCATCAATAAAATAGAAATAACCGTCGGCGAACAGTATAAAGAGACATTTAAAGTAATTGTAGATAAATGGATAAAATAAGAATATATAAAACATTATCACCGACATAGTCCCAGCGGGACGCCATATTTATAGAATTTTATACGGTTCGAGCGTAGAGCCCCGGCGGGGTGAAATATTGCTCCGCTGGAGCTTTGAATCGTAATACATTTAAGCTATAAACATAACGCTCCGATGGAGCTGCTTTAAATATTGAATAAACCATTTTTAAATATATACATGCCCCACCTATTTGTAATTACCTAAATAAATCTCAAATCACATGGAAAAAAGAGCAAACAAATATTACTTAACATTAAGCTTAAAAGAATACGCAAACGGAGAAACGCATCCAGCAAAAGAACTCGGAATAGAATTTGGTAATCACGATGAAATATTTGATATCATCGAAAAAATAAAAGCTAAAAACTTATTTGACAATGAATCTGAAGCGATACAATTTGCACTGGGATTGAAATTATTCGGAGAAATAAAATTGAAACATCGTAAAAATCCTTTATTTGATGAATTGAATGAAGTTTTTCCTTTATTTATGAAGAAGTTGAAAAGTTTGTAAGTTATGCGCGATATTGTCATCGTTCCGGAGGAAAAAAGCATATTGTAGGGATGGATTTCAATCCATTCTACGCATGCAAAATCGCCAATCCTTGTCGAGCTTCTTGCGAGGATTTCTCCTTCGTCGAAATGACAAAAATGACGGAAGAAATAATAAAAACAAAAAACGCTCCAGATATCTGAAGCGTTTTTTATATAAATGAAAGACAAATTAAGCTTTCGCTTTTCTCTTAACTGTACAGCCAATTTCTTTTGTCTGCGTAATGGCTGGTTTTTGATTACTTTTTAATGACGCGATCACATCTTCAGCATATTTTGTTTTGTCAGCTTTAGTCCCTTCCGGATCATTATCGATTGCACCCACATATTCAACTACATTTCCTTTAGCTGTTTTTGATACGATAAAAAGATGCGGAGTACGTTTTGCTCCATATTGATCTGTTATTTTTTGTCCTCCATCAAATAAATAAGGGAAAGGGTATTTTTTGTTTTTAGCCAGTTCCTGCATTTTTTCGAAAGTATCTGCTGTAGAAGCTTCAGGATCATTCGGATTGATTGCGATTACGGGATAACCTTGTGGTCTGAATTTATTATCCAAATCAATGATTCTTTGCTCATAACCTATGGCATACGGACAAGTATTGCAGGTAAAAACTACAATATAACCTTTTGCTTTTGGAAAACTGGCGAACGAAACTTCTTTGCCATCAACATTTTTCAATTTAAAGTCTGGTGCAGTATCTCCTGCTTTAAGAGTTGCATTTTGCGCCTGCGAAAGAAACGCAGAAAATGCCAGCATAACTAAAAGGATTATTTTCTTCATGGTTTAAATAGTTTATAGTTTTTTATATTCAGTTAATAATTGTTCATAGGTAAATTCACTTTCGACAAATTTTCTTTTATCGCCTTTGATAAAAAGTGTTGCCGGAATACTGCCTGACCACGAAGGATCAATGCGGTCAATATATTCCTGCGGACTGCTTTCATTCAATAGAAAAACTTCATTTTTTAAATTTTTTCTTTTAACAAATGGTACCACAGCCGAACTCAATTTTGATTTAAAATCAACACTTACCAGCAAAACTTTCACTTTCTCGGATTTAAAGTCAGCCTGAAGTTTTTCAAAATGAGGTAATTCTTTAATACACGGTGCGCACCAGGTGGCCCAAAAGTTGACTACATAAGTGCTGTCTTTTCCGTTTTTTACTCTTTCATTAAGCTGGTCAATATTGAGCAGCTTGACATTTTGGCTGTATGCCGAAACCGAAAAAGCCACAAATAAAAAGGCGAAAATGCTAAATGTTTGAATTTTCATCATACAATTGAATTGTTTGTTTTTGAATTAGCCTTACAAATATAAACTATAAGTTTTTTCGCAGTTGTTAATAAAAGTTTAATGCACGAATTTTATTTCATTTGAAATCTATAACAGATAAATCGTTTTCGCTTTTTTAAGGACTTTTTAAGCACTTAAACATTTTCTCACCAAATTTCTATTCGTAAATTAGCAAAAACAAAATTAATCCGAATGACAGTACTTACGTTTACCCTGATTATGCTTCTTGGTGCTTTTTTAGCAGGTTTTATTGGTTCATTATCAGGTTTAGGAGGCGGTATCATTATTATTCCGCTTTTAACTGTCATTCTGGGAGTTGATATTCATTACGCCATTGGTGCTGCTTTGGTTTCTGTAATTGCCACTTCATCCGGTTCTGCGGCAGCTTATGTTCGGGAAGGAATTACCAATATGCGTTTGGGGATTTTTCTTGAAATCGCTACTACAATTGGTGCTGTTTGCGGGGCGCTACTTTCTACTATTGCTCCTACTTCATTCATAGCCGTTTTATTTGGTATGACCTTGATATTTTCTGCTATAAATTCTCTTCGAAAAAAAGAAGAACATATCGTATTAGAATCAAGTTCATTAGCTAAAAAACTAAGATTACAAGGCACTTACCCTTCTCATAATGGCGAAGTCATCAGCTATGGAACCAAAAATGTAATTGGCGGATTCAGTATGATGGGAATTGCCGGAATGATGTCGGGTTTACTCGGAATTGGTTCAGGAGCTTTTAAAGTAATTGCGATGGATAATATTATGAAGATTCCGTTTAAAGTTTCGACCACCACCAGTAATTTTATGATGGGCGTAACGGCAATGGCGAGTTCTGTGATTTATATTCAAAAAGGTTATATCGAGCCCGGAATTTGTATGCCGGTTGTTATTGGCGTTCTGTTTGGTGCTATGGCCGGTGCTAAAGTATTAGTAAAAACAAACCCTAAAAAACTCAGAGTCTTTTTTGCCTGCCTGATTTTTGTATTGGCTGTGAATATGATTTATAACGGACTAAATGGAAAAATCTAAAAATATGCAAAACGAAAAATTCGGAGAGAAAGATTTCCAAACCATCATAGGAAATTTATTGCGTTACGGCGTGTGGACTTCATTGTCAGTAGCTTTTATTGGTGGAATTGTTTATTTGATGGGACACAGCACCGATATCGAAAACTACTCTGTATTTCATGAGAATGACCGAAACATATTTGAAGTAGTTTTTGATGTTTATCAGGGTGTTATCCAAGGAAAAGGAGAATCATTAATCTTCTTCGGAATCATTTTACTTTTTCTGACGCCTGTATTTCGTGTTTTGCTTTCCTTATTTTCTTTCCTTCTGGAGAAAGATTATCTTTATGTTGTGATTACGCTGATTGTTATCCTGATTATTTTAATCAGTGTTTCATTTGGCTTCTCACATTAATTATTGCTATAGGCTATAAGCTTTAGGCTATAGGCTTTCCAAAAAAGCTTAAAGCGTATTGCTCAAGCTTAAAGTTAATAATAAATGCTGTAGGCTGTAAGTCATAGGCAATAGGCTTTCCAAAAAGCTTAAAGCCTATTGCTTAAAGCCTAAAGCTAAAATAAAAATAATTGCTATAAGCATTTAGCAGTAAGCTATCTAAAAGCTTACTGCCTATAGCTTAAAGCCTAAAGCCTAAAAAAAATGGAAATAGGAATTGACAGTTTTGCTTCGGCAATGTACGGCACCAACAACACTTTGAGTAGTGTTGATGCCATGGAACAATTACTCCAAAGAATAGAATTAGCAGATCAGGTTGGTTTGGATGTTTTTGGAATTGGAGAACATCATAAAAAAGAATTTTTAGATTCGGCTACCGTCGTGATTTTAAGTGCTGCTGCCGCGAGAACTAAAAACATCCGACTGGCAAGTGCTGTCTCGGTATTAAGTGCTGCCGATCCGGTAAGAGTGTATCAAAGTTTTGCTACTTTGGATTTAATTTCAAAAGGTCGCGCCGAAATTGTAGTGGGCCGTGGCTCTTCTATTGAAGCTTATCCCCTTTTCGGATTTAATCTGAATGACTACGATGCGCTTTTTAAAGAGAAATTAGAGCTATTTCTACAAATTCGGGACAATGAATTTGTAACCTGGTCAGGGAAATTCCGTCCTGCCATAAATAATCTTCCAATTTATCCGAGAACATTACAGGAAAAATTACCTGTTTGGCTAGGTGTTGGCGGAACTCCGGAATCTTTTGTTAGAGCCGGATCTTTAGGATTACCTTTAATGGTTGCTATAATTGGAGGACAAACACATCGTTTTCGTCCGCTGATTGATTTATACCGACAAGCGGGAGCAGCTGCAGGATATAAGCCTGAAGAATTGAAAGTTGGAATACATTCACCAGGTTTTGTTGGAACAACAACCGAAAAAGCTATAGACGAATACTACCCTGGTTATGCCGAACTTTGGACAAAATTAGGATTAGAGCGCGGTTGGCCACCGGTTACCAAAGCAAAATTTGACGGACTTATTGATGATGATGGCGTTTTAATTGTTGGAAGTCCGGAACGTGTTGCAGAGAAATTATTAAGACATAGTGAATCTCTTGGCGGCGTAGACCGATTCACTTTCCAAATGGACAATGCAGGTCTTACACACAAACAATTAATGAATACAATAGAACTCATAGGTACAAAAGTGATTCCGTTAATTAAAAAAGGCTAAGCTAAATAGTTATTAGCCACAGATGACACGGATTTAAACGGATTTATACCGATCCTTATTTGTCGACCTTAAAAAACCTCAGTATAAATCCGTTTAAATCCGCAAAATCCGTGGGCTAAAATTTTTACAAAAAAAAAGCATCTGCTATTAACAGATGCTTTTTCATTTTATAATTATGTATTTCTTAGAACTTGTAAGTTACACCAACTCTAAAGTTTCTTGGTGCTTCTGTTTGCCAGTAATAAGCAGAAAGCCACTCATAATAAGAACCACTGTAAAGGTATTTATCCAAAATATTGAAAACATTTGCAGTAACTTTTACTTTTCCTGTTTCATAAGATAAACCTCCGTCTAATTTAAAGTACGATGGTAATTTTTGAAGTCCTGCACTCCACGTATCTGTTTGGCGACCGTCAAGGAAAGTTCCTCCTATAGAAGCTCCAAATCCTTTAATTTTACCACTTTGAACTGTATAATTCAACCATGCATTTGCTGTGTGTTTAGCATATCCAGGTACCACAGAACCAACATTTATACTTGCAATATTAGATTCTGTTACTACTGATTCTGTAAAGGCATAATTTGCGATCAAATTAAGACCATCTAATAATTTTCCTCTCACATCAAATTCAACACCTTCAGCTCTTTTTTCTCCCAAAACAATTTTAAAAGGATCATTTGGTCCATTATTAGGATCCGCCGTAAGTTCATTTTGTTTTACAATTCGATAAGCCGATAATGATGTATTCCAGGAACCGTCAAACCAATCTTTTTTAATACCAACTTCAAAGTTGTTACCTGTTAATGGTTTTATAGGATCGCCATTTTTAATAACTCCTGACTGTGGCGTAAAAGCCTGATCATATAATCCGTACACTGCTGTACTTTCATTTACAGAATAACTAACTCCTACACGAGGTGTAATATGACTATCCTCCTGTGTATCACCATAGCTAGACTGGCTAATCCATGTATATCTTGCAGCAAGAGTTAATCTTAATTTATTTTGAAAGAAACCAAGTTCATCCTGAACATATCCAGCTGCATATTCGGAAGTATAAATTCCACCAGCTCTTTGGCTAAGAGGAGTATCGTGGTCAAAAGCTGGAAAACCGTTAGAAGGTGTTCCGTAATTTGGATTATTTACATTGAATGGCGCATCAACAGTATCAAGATCATGAGATTGTCCCCAATCTGCCGCATAATCTTTACTTCCTAAATCTACTCCACCTAGTATTTTGTGGCTAACAGCTCCTGTATTAAATTTTCCGTTTACGAAAATTTGTCCTAAGTACATATTACTTTCTGCATCCCAAATACCCACATTACGAATAATTTCTCCGGCTGCAAGGGTTCCTTCCGGTACACCGTCAAAATCTCTGTCAACAGGCCCCGGACCAACAACACCTGGCCAGGAACTGTATCCTTGTTGAAGGTATTTAAAATAGGATGTTTGTGCGGTCAATTTCCAGTTGTCATCAAACTTGTGTTCAAACATCAAATATCCACTGTGATCCTGAATATTAGTATCAGGCAAACCTGGTTGTGTCATTGTGAATCCAACTGGTAAAGTTGCATATCCGCCTGATGCTGGTCCAAATACGTAGTAAGAACCTACCTCAGTCATATTAGCATACTGAAAATTATATTCAGCAGTCAATTTTGTTTTATCATCAACCTGATATGTAATAACAGGAGCGATTACATACCGATTATTGTGTTCAAATGCACGGTGAGAACCTTTGTTCTGTGCCGCTCCATTAAATCTGTACAACAATTTTCCTTTTTTATCTAATTTACCATCAAGGTCAATGCTAACTCTGTAAAAATCATAACTTCCACCAAGTACAGAAACTTCACCTTTTGTAATTCCCGTTGGTTTTTTAGTCACTACATTATAAAGTCCACTTGGATCTCCGCTTGAAAGCATGAATCCTGCAGGTCCTTTTACGAATTCGATATGATCTACAAAACTCATATCTTCAGTCAATGGTCCCCAGAAAGAAGAAACCACGTTAAATCCGTTACGGAAAGCCTGAATTTGAGAACCTCTCATTGTAATATTAGTATACAAATCTCCCCAGTGCTCCAAACGTACAGCACCACTCACGTTACGAATAACACCGTCGCTCATGCTTGTAATTTGCTGATCTTTTAAAGTCTGACCACTAATGATTTGTATGTTTTGTGGAATCTCTAAAACTGGTGTTTGAAGACGCAAAGACAAAGAAGGTTTGTCTTGCTTGTATTTATTTTTTGTAATAACAACTTCATCCAGATCTTCCTGACTTTCAGAAAGTGAGAAATTTTTAGTTGTAGTTTGTTTGGATTTTACAACAATATTATCTTCAACTGCATGAATTCCTACGGCACGAATGCTAATTACATAACTTCCTGGTTTCACACTTTTAATCTCGTATTGTCCATTTGAATTCGTAACGGCAGTATACTTCGTCCCTTTAAGAGCAACAGCAATGTTTTCTGCAGGGACATTTCCACTTAAGGAAACTTTTCCGCTAACTTTTCCCAGTTCCTGACTCATCATATTTAATGATGTCAAAAGCAACATAAAAAAGAAAGCTTTTTTGGTAATATTTATGTTCATTTTAGTAAGTTGTTAAATTTCGTTGGCAAAAGTAATCCCTAATAGTATGTTTTCCAAATTATTTTTAATCATTCTAAATAAAAACAATAGTTATTTGTTAAAATTACATTTATAACCAACTGAACACCAATAAAAAAACCTGTCTCATTTTTGAAACAGGTTTTCTTAAATATTTTCAATTCTAAATAACGATCGACTTATTTGACCAATAAAAAATAAGTATTTTCTCTTATTCTTTCAGGAAAACAAAGCTATCCGGATTTGCTTTCAGCGCTTTTCCTTCAAAATCAATAGAAATTATCCCAGTCTTTCTCGGAGCAACACCGCTTTCGCTAAAATGGGTATGAAGCACATAATGCATTTTATTGTTTTTATCCCAAAAAATATCACCGTGACCAATACCATCCTGCTTCACATTTTTTCTACTAATAATTGGACTGTCAGCAGACTTTCCCCAAGGCCCATATGGATTTTTGCTTGTCGCATAACCAACAGCATAATCAGGATTTCTGAAATCATTTGCCGAATAAATTAAATAATATAATCCATCATGTTTTAAAACGGTTGGTCCTTCTGTAACCGGCCATGGAACATTTTGGGTATTTTCCCAAGGCAAAGTCCCGGAAATACATTCGGTTAAAGTTTCTGGTTTTATACTTTGAAGATCATCATTTATTTCGGCAACAAAAATTCGGTTTCCGTTGGTTAACTTAACATGATACAAATATTTTTTTCCATTTTCATCAATAAAAATAAACGGATCTATTTGATTTCCTGTTTCAATAATTGGCTTTTTAGATTCATTTTTAAATGGTCCTAATGGACTGTCACTGCTTGCAATCGCAATATTTTCGTTTGCCGTATAAATCATATAAAAGGTATTGTTATACTTCAAAATCTGTGGTGCCCAAAAACCTTTGTCACCAAAAGCATCCCCTATTTTCAAAGCCAATCCGTTTTGAGAACCAGCCGGACCACTCCATTTTTTTAAATCAGTCGACGTATAAACCATAAAACCTTGCCCGCTTAATGGCGTGTCGCCACCAGTAGTTCCGTATAAATAATAGGTTCCGTTATCGTAAAAGATCGTAGGATCTGCTAAAAGAATATTTTTTTGCTCAGGCTCTGTTGTTTTTGACGCATTATTTTCCTGCGAGCAACACACGAAAATACATAGCGAGCTAACCAGGGTTAATATTTTTTTCATTTTATAATCAGATTTAGGTTTTATAACTAATAGTATTTCTTCTTAAGGAACGAAGGATCGCACTAGAAACTCCGCACAGAAAATCGCCAATCTTTGTCGAATTCCTTGTTTGTTCCTTCATCCCTCAGGATGACAATCGCGTCGCATATCTCACATTTTTCTAATTTTCTAATTATCTCATCAAATACCTACTTCACAGAAAACTGATAATAAGAAACCGTATGATATTTTTCTCCCGGTTTCAAAACAATCGGAGCAAATTTGGGTTGATTTGGAGCATCTGGAAAATGTTGCGTTTCTAAGGCAAAAGCAGTTCTAAAATCGTCTTTTGCACCAGATTTAAAGGTGTTTTTCGATTGCATAAAGTTTCCACTATAAAACTGCAAACCCGGTTCCTGTGTGTAGATGTCTAATGTAATTCCTGATTTGTCGCCTGAAATTGTAGCGGCATGATTCAGACTCTTTTTCTTTGTTCCGTTTAAAACGTAATTATGATCGTATCCTTTTCCGAATTTTAACTGTTCATCGTTAGTTTCAATTCTTTCGCCAATAGTATGTTTTGAAGTAAAATCAAAAGGAGTGTTTTTAACTGGTTTTAATTCGCCAGACGGAATTAACCCTTCATCAACAGGCGTAAATTCATTAGCATAAACCTGAAGTTCGTGATTTAAGATCGAACCGCTTCCTTCTCCATTCAAATTAAAAAAGGCATGATTGGTTAAATTCACTAAAGTTGTTTTATCTGTCGTAGCTTCATATTGCATTTTAATGGTTTGATCCGCTTCAAGCGTATAAGTCACTTTTACCGTTAAATTCCCGGGGAAACCCTGCTCTCGATCTGGTGAAACATAACTAAAGACCAACGTATTTTCATTCGTTTTATTGGCATCCCAAACCACATCCTGAAAACCTTTTACACCACCGTGCAAAGCATTTTTTCCATTATTTAAAGACACCTGATATTGTTTCCCTTCTAAGGCAAATTTTCCTTTTGCAATACGGTTTCCAACTCGTCCGATTGTTGCACCAAAATAAGGTTCAGTCGAAGTTTTAAAACCTTTTGCGCTGTTCATTCCAACTACAACATCAGTTTGTTTTCCATTTTTATCTGCAATCCAAAGTCCGATTAATCTTCCTCCGTAATTGGTAAAAGCTGCTTTTATTCCTTTGTTTTCTATCCAATACAAATTGACTTTTTTGCCATCCATTATGGTGTCAAAATTTTTAGTTTCTAAAACTGGTTTAATAGAATCAGATACCATTTGAGTTGTTTCCTTTACAACCTCATCTGCCCTTTTGTTGTCTTTACAATTAAACTGAAAAAATGCCAGCAAAACGACCGCTGCTATTTGAATATTTTTCATTTTTATGATTTTAAAATGTTTTTTATTTTGATGGAATTGCCAATTTAGTTTCTTCGCTTACAGGTTCACCCAAAACTGGGAAACCATTTGCATCCCAATTAATTTTCTGCATTCTCGGTGCTCTTTGATTCCCACAGCCTTCACCGGGATTTGAATTGGCGTGATATAAAATCCAGTCTTCTTTTCCATCAGGAGATTTAAAAAAGGAGTTATGTCCCGGAGCGTACACTTTATTTTTATCTGATTGTTTGAAAATTGGCTCATCGGCTTTTTTCCAGGCATTTGCGTCTAATAAATTGTCACCGCCATTGAAGCTTAATAGTCCCAAAGCGTAGAAATCTGTCCAACAACCACTGGCCGAAAACACTATGAAAATTTTATCTCCATTTTGCAAAAACTGCGGGCCTTCATTAACATTTACCTGAGGTGGATTAACAGGATCATTCAGTGCTCCGTGCGTTTCCCACTCATGTGTTGGTGAAGAAATTAAAACGCGATCGCCTTCAATTTCAAGTGGGTTTTTCATTTTGGCGATGTAAATATTCTGCTGCCCGTTTGTGTCGCCTTCCCAGCCTGCCCAAATCATGTACAGCTGTTTTTTATATTCAAATACATTTCCGTCAATCGCCCATTTATCGGTTTTAGCCGCAATTTTTCCTTTAAATTCCCATTTTCCTTTAAACGGATCTGATGCTTTATTTTCTAAAACATACATTCTGTGATTATTGTTATCACCATTATCTGCAGCAAAATATGCGTACCATTTTCCGTTGATGATATGAAATTCAGGTGCCCAGATTTCTGCCGAATAATCAGTTCCTTTTGGAGCTTCCCAGATCGTTTTGCTTTCGGCGTTCTTTAGATTAGACAAGTCTTTTGTTTTCCATAAAACCAATCTGTTTCCCAAAGTATTTGTGTAGTAATAATAGCCTTTATAGTAGGTACTGTAAGGGTCTGCGCCTGAAGGGAGAATTGGGTTTGAGAATGTTTTTTGCTGTGCAAAAGTTATAGAAACAAACAAAAGCAAAAATGGAATGATGTATTTTTTCATTTGAAATTGTATTATTTACTTGTTTGATTTAAAACATTAATGATTTCAGTATTCATTCTGTTTACTTCTTTAAAATCCATTTTATCCACTTTTCTGTCGTAGGTCATAAATCCGTTTACTTCGCCTTCAACATCGGTTGTTTGTGTGTAAACTGCTGCTGAAAAACCTGATTTTACGTAGTTTTTTAAAATCTGCGCATACTTGATGTATTCTGCCGTAACTTCATTTTCATTTTTGAATTTTACATATCCCCAATTGTCATTGGCTCTCCATAAATGTCCTTCAAGCGGCAGACCTATTCCGCCATATTCGCCTAAAACGGTTACTCTTCGGGCATCATATAAATACATTTCCGGCCCCGGATAATTGTGTAAATCTAAAATATCGCCGGTCTGAAAATGATTTCCGCCACTTGATGAATTCGTTAATCGGCTTGGATCATGATTTTTGGTCCATTCTGTAATTTCAACGGTTTTAAATTGTCCCCAGGCTTCGTTAAACGGAACCCAAACCACAATACTTGGATACGAATACAAATGATCCATAATGGCTGCCCATTCTTTCTTGTAGATTTCTTCTGACTTTGCAGAACGCTGCAATTCATTTCCTTCAAAATACTTTTTGTTTTGCCAAACCGGTTGCTCGTCTCCGCTTGGCATATCCTGCCAAACCAAAATTCCCAATTGATCACAATGCGTATACCAACGCTCCGGTTCTACTTTTACGTGTTTGCGGATCATATTAAAACCTAATTCTTTAGTCTTAATAATATCGTATTTCAAGGCTTCATCTGTTGGCGCCGTGTATAATCCGTCAGGCCACCAACCCTGATCAAGCGGGCCAAACTGAAAATAATCTTTGTTGTTCAATTGCATTCTGACAATGCCAAATTCATCTCGTTTGGATGAAATTTTTCGCATAGCAAAATAGCTTTTTACTTCATCAACCACTTTATCATCGCTGATTAAACTGATTTTAGTCTGATATAAAAACGGATTCTCCGGCGACCATAATTTGGGGTTATTCAAAATAATATCTAAACTTTCTCCCACAACCGCTTTCTCTTTTGCAATTTCATTTCCACTATCAAAAACAGAAATTTCAATAATATCACCCGTTTTTGCACCGGCAACATCTGCTTTGATGCTAATGCTGTTTTGATCAATATTTGGAGTTGTTTTTAAAGCTGTAATGTTTTTGGTATTTACCGGTTCAATCCAAACCGTTTGCCAGATTCCGGTAACGGGCGTGTACCAGATTCCTTCGGGATTTTTAACTTGTTTACCTCTTGGTTGTGGTCCATCGTTTGACGGATCCCACACTTTTACCATCAATTTCTGTTTTTTTCTTTTTTTGATAAATGGTGTGATATCAAACGAAAATGGTGTGTAACCGCCAGTATGCGAACCAATTTTGATATTGTTGATCCAAATTTCAGTTTTCCAGTCTACAGCTCCAAAATGCAGCAAAATATTTTGACCTTTCCAGTTGGAATCAATCGAGAAATTGGTTTCATACCAAAGTTCCTTCTCCGCTCCCACTTGCTTCATAACGCCTGACAAACTCGATTCAACCGCAAACGGAACCAGAATTTGCCCGTCATATTTTGAAGGTACCGTTTTTCCAAGATCCTGAATGGCATAATTCCATAAGCCATTTAGATTTTTCCATCGGCTACGCTCCATAATCGGACGGGGATATTCAGGTAAAGTTTTATCCGGATCAACCTGTGCTGCCCATTTCGTTTTGATTTTATCTCCCTGAGGCTTCCATTGTGCATTCGTCATAAATCCTAAAAACAGGAAAATAAGCACTATTATTTTATTTTTCATTGTAGATTTTCTGTTTTAAAGCTTAATAAATTACCAGACCATTTCCACATAGCCTGGTAATTTCCAAACACTAACTTAACTAACCAATTCTTTTTGAGTTATGAGTTTGGAGTTATGAATTATGAGTTAAACTCCAACACTCAACTCATAACTCATAATTCATAACTCATAATTCATAACTTATAACTTTTTCGTAAGGCCAAATTTCTTCACCAAACTATCGTATTCATTTCTTGAAATGGTAACCATACAGCCGTGGCGTACTTTTTCAGGGAAACTGTATTTGTCCCAATCAGCAAAAAAGGTATATCCTGAAGCCTGAAACCAGGGTCCGTTTAGGTTATCAGCAATTGATAATCCGTACGAAACTCCCGGATATTGTTCGTAATACATATACCAAATTTTATCATCCGGTGACGGAATCAACATTGGTGCTTCTCTGAAGTTTGGGCTGATCGATTGCTGGGGCAAAGAATAAGGACCTAAAAGCGATTTTGATTTTGCAATTCGAATGGTTTTTCCAGTTGTCCAATACAAGGTTGGATAGGTTTCATCTTTGATAACAGCGTAGTAGGAATCGCCAATTTTACGGATGAAAACATCAATTGTTCCCATATCCCAATCGAATAAACGTTTTGGAGTTCCTTCAAAAGTTTTTAAATCTTTAGATAAAACATATAATGTTCTCTGGCTTGCCCAATAACGTTCCGGATCTTCTTTTGTTCCGTCAAGATGCGGCGTATGCCAGGTCATAATAAATTTTCCTGAAGGAGCATCGTAATACAATTTTGGTGCCCCAATTCGCTGTAAAGCATTTGCATAATCTGGCGTACTTTTTAAATCGGGCGTATAATCTGAATGTTTTTTCCAGGTAATTAAATCGTCAGAAACCCAAATATTAATGCTTTTTGCATCGTCACCTGTATTTCCTGCGATGTAATATTTCCCATCTGGGCCTTTGCAGATGTCGGGATGGCCTTTATATTCCTCAAAAACTCGTTTTCCGTTATTTAGATTCTCCCAATGCAAACCATCCAAACTAACGGAATAATACAATCTGCCATAATCGTTATGCGTCATATGAGCAAAAAGATAGGCTTCGTTTTTAGGTTTTTCATTTCCCTTCACCTGTCCCGGCGGATCTGGTTGTTGCGCTTCCGCAGAAAATCTAACCAGAATTACTAGTAAAAAATATAGTCGTTTTATCATATTCATTTTTTTAAAATGTGTCAATATGTTAATATGACAATGTGTCAATTAGAAAATTAGATAATGCCTTAAACTCTTTGAAATTATGTTCTAATTATTCATGCCACACATTAAAGGATTAAAATGTTTTTTTTTCGCCACGAATTCACGAATGATTGCGTATAATAGATTAAAAAATTCGTGAATTCGTGGCTATTTATCCGTTCCAAAAAAATTATCTAATTATCTAATTGACACATTATCTAATTCTTTTCATTCGCCTCAGCCGTCATCTTTTTAATCAAATCCGTTTCGGCTTTAATGTAAGGCGTTCCATCAGTGTGAAAAACTTCGTGAAACCAAACTTCCGGCTCAGCGTCGTATTGTTTCGTCCAGCTGTCCCAGGCGTATTTGGTTTGTGTTTTTCCGTCAACTAGTCCCCAGTTGATCATACCAACATTGTATTTGCGGGCAACTGGCAGGAAACCTTCAAACGTACTCCCATTTGGTCTGGCCATATATTCTGTACAAATCAGCGGTTTTCCGTAAAGTTGCAATTGTTTGATAACTTTTTCAAAATCTGCAGGCGTATTGTAATTATGAAATGAAAGCACGTCTGACTGTTCAATTTGCATTTTATGCATTGGAAGCATTTTCTTCGGATCGCTCCAGTCTCCAACCCACACTCCTGAAGTCAATGGTTGTGATGGCTTGCTTTCTCTTGCCCAGATAAAAACGTTTTTTAGAAGCGGTAAAATCAAAGCGGCTTTGTTTTTTATCTCCACTTTTTCATATGATGGTCCCGTCATATTATCGGGTTCATTCCAGACATCCCAGCCTAATATACGTTCGTCTTTTTTAAATTTAGAAACCGTTTCTTTTACATATTTCTCTAAACGCGGATATTGCGTTGTATCCTGTAAAACCTTTTGTCCCGGACTTTGTACCCATCCCGAGTTATGCGTATGCGGTTTTGGAGCACGTTGTTTTCCTAAAACCGGAAACGGATCCCAGCACGAATCAAATAAAACAAATAGTATTTTGATATGATGTTTATCGGCAATTTCTAAAAAAGTATCCATGCGTTTGTAAAGACCTTCAGCATCTTGTTTGTGCAGTAAGTCGTGCAGATAGACACGCATTACATTCATACCAATTCCTTCGGCCCAGCCTAATTCCTGATCGATTCTTTTTGGGTCGAAACTATCAGCCTGCCACATTTCTAATTGATTAATAGCAGTACTTGGGTAGTAATTTGCTCCTACCAACCAGGGCTGTTCAGCATACCATTCATTTGCTTGTTCTTTTGTCCAGATTTCTCTTTTTTTGTCACAACTGAACAATAGTAGTCCAGCTAACATTAAAGTTAGATACAGTTTTATCTTTCTCATTATAAATTTTTCTTAAGTATGAACAATCGTTCTTTTATGGTAAGGGAATCAGATCATTCAATCTGATTCCCTTAAAAATAGTTTAATATTCAGGGTGTTGATCCAGATTTGGATTATTGTCTACATCAACCTGTGGAATTGGTAATCTTTGATTTTTACCCACAACGAAGTTTTTGAAATCAGGATCACGAAGCGCAATTTTATCAACAGAAGCCTGCGTATTTAGATCTCCCCAACGTTTTAAATCTTCCCAACGAACACTTTCGCCAGCTAATTCTAAAACTCTTTCCATTTTTAATCTTTCTAAAAACTTAACACGATCATTTCCTATTTCAGGATGCGCCGCAGCTAGCGTGTTCATGTTTACACGAGCTCTGACCAAATCAACATATTGATAGGCTCCCGCAGTATTTCCTAATTCGTTCAAAACTTCAGCGTAACGCAATAAAATATCAGCATAACGAATTAGTCTGTAATTAACCTGGCTGTAATAATCTTCATTATTTCTGTAGTAATCACGGCTTCCTTTTCTGAACCAGGCTTCGTCATTGTTCCATTCCCAATTTTTACCATATGTTTTATCTCCAAAATCAGCCAATAAACCTGGATAATATAAAGTATATCTTAAACGGGTATCCAGATTACCATCTTTGTTTTTTTCCTGTTTAAAAGCATTTACTAACCAGAAACGAGCCTGCCCGTCTGACCATCCAATACTTCTTGGTGCAAAAAATTGCGCACGATTGCTTGAAACTGCAGCGTTTGGATCTTCACCAGTCCCTCCTTTTCTTTGATCTCCAAACTGAATTTCAAAAACAGATTCGTTGTTGTTTTCATTAACATCCGTGAAATTGTCTCTATAATTAGACATCAGGCTGTATTTAGCTCCCGCACCAGAAATTAAATATTCTAAAGCTGTTTTTGCTTCGGCCCATTTATGCTGTTGCATATATGTTTTTGCCAGAAAAGCTTTTGCAGCTCCTTTATCAGGTCTTCCGGTTTGATCATCTGCCCAGTCGGCAGGTAAATCTTCATACGCTTCATTTAAATCTTTTTCGATCTGAGCCCAAACCTCCGTTACATTTTTTTGCTGTGGTAAATCAGACGGTTTAGAAGGTTCTAAAACCAATGGAATGTTTTCCCAAAGAATAGCTGCATAGTAATAATGTAGGGCTCTAAAGAATTTAGCCTGAGCCAGAATTTTCTTTTTATCATCTTCATTTTGAAAAGTAATATTCGGAACATTTGCCAATACCTGATTGCATCTAAAAACAGCTTTGTAAGTATCTCTCCATGTTACATTGTTCCCTTCCCAAAAATTATAATTGATATAGTTGAATCTTGTCCAGTCTGCCAATTCTGTCCATGGACTTACACTATACCCTTCATCAGAAGTTAAATCTAAACGAAAATAAATCCATCTTGCCCATAAACCATCTTTATAAAACATGGCGTAAATAGAGTTAACACCGGCTTGTGCATCACTTTCAGTTTTCCAATATTGTTCTGTTTCAATATCAGTCTGGCTGTTCAGGTCCAGTTCCTTTTCACAAGATGATGTAAAAAAGAGACCCAGAAAAACTACGGTTATTATTATTATTTTTTTCATTATGCTGTTTTTTAAAAATTAAAAGCTAAACTCAACACCAAAAGAATAGGTCTGAAGATTCGGGAAAGCACCATTATCAACACCTCGTTCAAAAATCTTATTATCGCCAGTATTGCTGAATTCAGGATCTAAACCTTTGTATTTAGAAATTGTAATCACGTTTTGTGCAGATAATGTCAATCTTGCTCTGGTAATACCTGATTTTTGTAAAACACTATCAGGCAAATTGTATCCAAACCCGATGTATTTTAGTCTGATAAAATCGCCGCTTTCTAAGAAGCGGTCACTGTCTCCTCTTGAGTTTAAGGTTGATCCTTTTGTAATTCTAGGAAAATCAGTATTTGGATTTTCAGGTGTCCACGGCTGTATTCCTGTTCTGTAATTACTATTATCATCAAAACGATCTACAACACTTCTGAATCCATTGTAAACAGTGGCTCCATGCGAAGCAATCCAGTTCATAGAAAAATCAAAAGATTCATATTCAGCTCCTGCGTTTAATCCCATTTCAAACTCCGGCCATGGGCTTCCAACGATGTCTTTGTCTTCGTTTGTAATTTCTCCATCACCGTTAACATCTTTAAAACGGATATCGCCAGGTACAGCATTTGGCATAATTACTTTTCCGTCTGCATTTTTGTAGTTCTGAATTTCTGCTGTATTTTGGAACAATCCATCTGTTTGCAGTACATACCACATTCCAACCGGATTTCCGCTACGGGTCATCGTGTTTCCAACAATATTTTCATTTTGGCCGTTACCTAAAGAAACCAGTTTGTTGTTTACTTTTGTAAAGTTTACAGAAGCATTAAAAGAGAAATCATTGATTTTTTTGCTGTACGCCAATTCCAGTTCAATACCTTTATTTTCAACAGTTGCAGCATTAGAAATTGGGTTTCCTCCATCATTTCCAGTGGTTAATAAAATTGGGAAACCAAATAATACATCTTCTGTACGGGCAATAAAATAATCTGCCGTAAAACGCAAATCATTATTTAAAACGCCAAGATCTAACCCAACATTGGTTTGTTTTAGTTTTTCCCAACGTAATTGAGAATTGGCAAGTTTTACCTGTGTTGCAGAAGGATATAAAACTTGTCCGTTTCCTAAAACAACTTGTCCGAAATTATTAATAAAACTTTTAGATTCATACTCTCTAATATTTCCAGAACCTAATTCTCCATAACTCGCTCTTAATTTTAAATCTTTAATGAATTCTGATTTAAAAAAGGATTCATTGCTGATTCTCCATCCCGCAGAAACAGAAGGGAAATTACCCCATTTATTGCCATCGCTAAATCTTGATGATCCGTCACGTCTGATCACCGCATTGAATAAATAGCGATTATCATAATTGTACTCTAATCTTCCTAAATAAGATGTCAAAGCAGCTTCATTAATAAACCCTCCTACTACCGGAGAATCTCCCTGATTTAGAACAGTGTAATACTGACCTGTCGCTGAATTTATCGGAAGATTTCTCTTTGTTCCGTAAATTTGATCATAAGTGTCTTTTTGAAAAGTCTGACCTACTAAAATAGTGATGTCATGTTTGCCAAATTCTTTCTTGAAGTTCAGTGTATTTTCATATAAGAATGTTTGTGATCTTCCTCTATTTTGATCTGTGTACGATTGATCTGGCGGCTGGTTTAATGACCAGTTACCAATTTTTCTTAAAAATTCATAAGAGTCAACACTGGTTTCATATCCAAAATTGAAACGGTATTTTAACCATGGTGCAAATTTTATTTCTGACCAGACGTTTCCTCTAATTCTGAAATTTTCATTTGTAGTATTGGCGAAATCTGCAATTGCCAAAGGATTTGTACCAAAAGTATCAGCAACACCCTGTTTTCCATAACCGTATCCTCCTGGATTAGAAGCATCGTAAACCGGAATTGTAGGCGTTAATCTGTATACATCAATAATTGGATTCCCGGACATTTCATCTGTTTTAGAATTACTGATGGCCAGGTTTTCTCCAATACTGAAAATCCCTTTTGAACCACTTGAATTGACACGAAATGATATTCTGTCAAAATCAGTTCCCACAACAGTTCCCTGATTTCCAAAATAATTAGCCGACATGAAAAAAGTAGAATTTTCTCCACCTCCTGCAAAACTGGCATTGTAATCCTGAATCATTCCCGTTTCAAAAACTTCATCCTGCCAGTCTGTGTTTACTGCCATATTAAGGTTTTGTCTCTGAAATCCGGCATTATCATAAGCCTGATTGTTTAATTTGGTAAACTCTTCAGTTCCCATTAAATCATATCTTGGCATAGTGGTAAAACTTGTTTTTGCCGAAACTTCAACCTGAAGCGGACCTTTCTTACCTTTTTTGGTTGTAATAATGATAACACCATTTGCTGCTCTTGAACCGTAAATAGCTGCTGCAGATGCATCTTTTAAAACCTGAATACTTTCGATATCATTTGGATTAAAATCCCTATTGGCCGATGTCACTAAACCATCAATTACATATAATGGATTAGAACTCTGAAGATTTTTTAAACCACGAATTTCGATATTGGCTTCCTGTCCCGGACGACCGCCACCACGAACTTTTACACCTGTAACTAAACCTTGCAATCCATCAGCAACAGTTGTAACCTGTCTTTTCGTAATTTCGTCTGCTTTTACCAGTGAAACTGCTCCTGTAAGATCTTTTTTCTGCTGTGAACCATAACCTACAACGACAATCTCATCAAGTTTCATTGCATCTTCTGTTAAAGAAGCATTTACAGTGATTCGATTGTTAATAGCCGTTTCTATGGTTTTGTATCCTTGCGAACTAAAAATCAAAGTTTGGTTTGATTTGGCTACAATAGAATATTTTCCGTCAAAGTCGGTAGCAGCACCGTTTGCTGTATTTTTTATTAAAACATTCGCAAAAGGAATTGGATCTCCTGTTTCTGAAGTAACTGTTCCTGTAATCGTAATTTGCTCCTGCGCATACGTTTGTTGTAATAATAAACTAAAGAAAAACAAGAGGTAATATCTCTGCTTTAAAATTTGAGTGAACTTTGTTTTCATTGATTTTTCATTTTAGATAGTTTTCATTTTTTTTGGTTGGTTAACTTTTCATTATTAAAAATTTTAATCGTCCGGTATTCGAACAAAAAAATAAGTAATATTGTTCTTTAGTAAGAATGGGTTCATTGTTCTGTTAAATTATTAATGATGTATTTTTTCAAACATTATTTTATTGATAGCATATTTTTTTTGCTTAAAAATTATCAATTTGATTTATTTGAAAATTCAAAGTAGATGATTTTAATTCAAAATAAAATGATTCATTTGTGTCAATATCTCTCTCAAATGATTCAAATTGTATCTATTTTGACTAAAAATAAAATTCTTGCAACATTTGGAATAAGATTGACACGATTTGCAGAAACCCATTTTTTCAATAAAAATTATAACAATGCGTAAATTCTTTCTTTTTATATTTTTTTCGATTTTTTTGACCAATTTTATTCACGCACAGGAATATTATTTTAAACATTTTCAGGTTGAAGAAGGACTTTCAAACAATACTGTAATCACCTCCATTCAGGATGAAGACGGTTTTATGTGGTTTGGAACTAAAGATGGTCTGAACAGATTTGATGGCTATCATTTTAAAACGTACAGAAGTCAAAACGATCCCATTCACAGTCTCGGAAGCAATTACATACAATCGTTGCACGCCTATCAGGGCACTATTTGGGTAGGAACTGATAAAGGTTTGTATCAGTATGACAAGAAAACAGATCAATTTACAGTTTTGAACGAAGCTATAAATGACAGAATCAACGATATTAATCATGATCAAAAGGGAAATATTTGGTTTATTTCAGGCAATATATTGTACAAATACGCGCCAATCAAGAAAGAAACCAAAACTTTTAGTCCCAACAAATATTTTATTGCAACCTCAATCACCAGGGATTCAAAAGGCGAAATTTGGGCTTCTTCTCTAAACACTATCTATCATTATTCTGAGGAAAGTCTTTCATTTGAAAATATCGTTTTAACACCGCCTTCCAATAAAGCTAATTTCAGGATTACCACAATTTATGCATTAGATTCCGAAAATATTTTGATTGGAACGCAAGATCACGGCGTATTACTTTATAATCGAAAAAACAAAACTACTTCTGATTTGAAATTCAGCACCAAAGAACCTGTTTTTGTGCGTCAGTTCAGAAAAAAAGACAATGAAGCACTTTGGATTGCCAGCGAATCCGGTGTTTACGTTTATAATCTTAAAACAAAAACGAGCATTAATCTCAAAAAAAACTACAACGATCCGTATGCGATTTCAGACAATGCCGCCTACTCTATTACAATTGATAAAGAAAACGGAATATGGATTGGTACTTATTTTGGCGGAATCAACTATCATCAGAAACAATACACACAATTCAAGAAATATTTTCCACAGAAAAATCAGAATTCCATCACAGGAAGCGCCGTAAGGGAAATCCATAAAGATGATACCGGCGACCTTTGGATTGGTACCGAAGATGCCGGCTTAAATCGCTTTAATCCTAAAACAGGAAAGTTTACTTCGTATTTGCCAAACGGAAGCAAAAGCGGTGTTTCCTATTATAACATTCATGGTTTATTGCCTCGAAAAGACAAAATCTGGGTTGGGACTTTTGAACATGGTTTAGATGTTTTGGATCGGAAATCAGGTCTTGTTATAAAGCATTACAGTGCCAATAATTCTTCAACAGGTTTGAGAAGCAACTTTATTTTTTCTTTTGCAGAAACAAAAAATAAAGATTTAATGGTCGTTACCACGATGGGAATTTATTGTTATAATGAGCAAAAAGACAACTTTGATATCTTAAAAATGTTTCCTGAAACAACTCATTATACTGTTTTTAAAGAAGATAGTGATGGAAATTATTGGGCAGGAAGTTACAGGGATGGTTTATTTTTTTATAATTCAAAAACACATAAAAAAGAGGTTTTTATATATGATTATAAAAATCCGAACGGTATTAGCAATAATTCTATCAATTCTATTTTTGAAGACAGCCATAAAAACTTATGGTTTGCCACTGAAAATGGTTTGAATTTATTTGATAAAAAAACCAGAACCTTCAAAAAGTTTACTACTAAAAACGGACTTCCGAGCAGTGTGGTTTATTCTATTTTAGAAGATGAAGCCAGAAATTTATGGCTGACCACTTCTAAAGGTTTGGTGAAGTTTAATCCGAATCATAAAAACATCAAAATCTACACCACCGCCAATGGTTTATTGAGCGATCAGTTTAATTACAGTTCTGCTTTTAGAGATACAAATGGTGATATGTATTTTGGAAATCTAAACGGAATGATCAGTTTCAATCCGAAGAATTTTACCAAAAACAAATACACGCCTTCAATTTTCATTACCAATCTTCAGATCAATAATAAAGATGTTGATGCGAATGAAAATGATTCTCCTATAAAACAATCTATTTCGCATCTTGACGAACTCGAACTCAACAATGATCAATCGTCATTTAATCTTGAATTTGCTTCTTTAAATTTCACAGCCCCAGAACTGACAGAATATTGGTATAAACTGGAAAACGTTAACAATGACTGGGTTTATCTCGAAAGAAACAATAAAGTTTTCTTTACAGAACTGGCGCCCGGAGATTATGTTTTTAAAGTAAAATCGCTGAATAGTTTTGGTGTCTGGAGTAAGGAAGTGGAACTAAAAATCGTAATTCTGCCACCGTTTTGGGCGAGTTCTTATGCTTATTTCTTCTATTTTCTTTTGATTTGCGGTTCGTTTTATTACATCATTCGTTATTCGCAAAATCTGACACAGATTAAAAATAACCGAAAAATAAAGCATCTGAACGACGAAAAAGAAAAGGAAATCTATCAGGCTAAAATTGACTTTTTTACTAATGTAGCACACGAAATAAGAACACCATTAACGCTTATAAAAGGCCCTTTGGAGAAACTTTTGGTGATGGAACATCAATCACCTGAAGTGCCTCAGAATCTTTCTATAATGAAGAAAAATACTTCGAGATTATTGAAATTGGTAAACGAATTATTAGACTTCAGAAAATCAGAAATTGGCGGATTGAAACTCACTTTCGTGGAAGCGAATATTTCTTCTCAGGTTCGAAATTTACATTTAAGATTCAGTCCGTTAATTGAAGAAAAAGGAATTGATTTTGAACTCGAATTGGGCGAAAAAGACATCTTTGCTTTTGTGGATAAAGAAGCTTTCAAAAAAATCCTGAGCAATTTAATCAGTAATGCCATTAAATATTCTAAAGATAAGGTTTCAATATCCTTATTTAGAGACGACAAAAAACTGACTTTGGTGGTTAAAAACGATGGGGATTTGATTCCGTTTCAATTAAAAGACAAAATTTTCGAGCCGTTTTTCAGAGTTGATAATATGGATTCGACTTCCGGAACCGGAATTGGACTTTCATTAGCGCATTCGTTAACACAATTACACAATGGAAATTTACAATTGATTCCGGATTCGGAATTAAATGTTTTTGAACTGATTGTTCCTTTGCATCAAAAAGAAGAATTTATGTTTTATACCGATTCTGAAAAAGAGCAGGTTCAGACTAAAATTGAAAAAATTGAAACAGAATCCAAAAATGAAAAATCACAAATTTTAATTGTCGAAGACAATGAAGATTTGCTGAATTTCATTACAGCCGAATTAGCGTCAACATACACGATTTTAAAAGCGGATAATGGAGAGAATGCTTTAAAAATCATTCATAACGAAAACATTCAGCTGGTTATCAGTGATGTCTCCATGCCGGTTATGGACGGAATAGAAATGTGCAAGGAGATTAAAACCAATCTCGAAACTAGTCATATTCCGGTAATTTTATTGACAGCCAAAAATTCCCTTAAATCACAAATTGACGGTTTAGAAGTGGGTGCTGACGCTTATATTGCAAAACCGTTTTCGATGGACTATTTAAAAGTTCAAACTAATAATTTAATTGAAAACAGAAAGCAAATCATGAATTATTATGCCAGTTCTCCACTTTCGCACATCAAAAGCATTGCACACAATAAAACCGATGAAAAATTCCTAAAAAAATTGGATGATGAAATCCTTAAAAACATCACCGATCCAGATTTAAGCGTCGAATCATTGGCCGAAATCATGAATATGAGCCGTTCAACTTTATACCGAAAAATCAAAGATATCTCGAACTTAAGCCCGAATGAACTGATCAATATAGTACGTTTAAAAAGAGCCGCAGAATTGCTTCTAAATGAAAATTACAAAATGTATGAAATTGCCGAAATGGTGGGTTATAAGTCGCAGACAAGCTTTGGCAGGAACTTTCAAAAGCATTTTTCGATGTCGCCTTCAGATTATATTGCGATGAACAAGTAAATGTGCCAATGTGCCAATTAGATAATGAGATAATTGTGATGCTAATAATTATCTAATTGCCACATTTTCTAATTATCTTTAATCTTCAAAAACAAATCTAATTCTAAAGATGAATAATAGCAATACAATCAGAAAAGTAGCCATTGTCGGTTATAACCGAATTCCTTTCGCAAGGGCAAATACGGCTTACGCCAATGTTGGAAACCAGGAAATGATGACCGCAGCCTTAAACGGTCTTATTGATAAATACAATTTAAAAGGACAGTTATTAGGTGAAGTCGTTGGAGGTGCCGTAATCAAACATACTTATGACAGCAATTTGATTCGGGAATGTGTGATGAAAACAACTCTCGATCCTGCAACTCCTGCCTGCGACTTACAGCAAGCCTGCGATACGGGAATTGAAAGTGCTATTTACATCGCCAATAAAATTGCTTTGGGTCAAATCGAATCCGGAATTGCCGGTGGAGTTGATTCTATAAGCGATATGCCCATCGCGGTAAGTGAAAAACTGAGAAAAATTCTGCTTAATGCACGACAAGCGAAATCATTGGGAGAAAAAATCAAAACGTTTTTGAAACTTCGTCCAGCCGATTTAACACCTTTGGTTCCGAGAAATGAAGAATCACAAACCGGACTTTCAATGGGAGGACATACTGAAATCACGGCTAAACATTACCAAATATCCCGAGAAGATCAGGATAATCTGGCGCTTAAAAGTCATTTAAATATGGCAAAAGCCTATGACGAAGGTTTTTTTGATGATATGATCACCCCTTTCAACGGATTGGATAAAGACAATAATCTTAGAAAAGACAGTTCGATTGAAAAATTAGCCAAATTAAAACCTGCCTTTGACAAAGTAAACGGAACATTAACGGCAGGAAATTCAACACCGCTTACGGACGGCGCATCCTGCGTACTTTTAGCAAGTGAAGAATGGGCAAAAGAGCGCGGACTTCCCATTTTGGCTTATATTACTTTTGCTGAAGTTGCTGCTATCGAATATGTCAAAAATCAGCAAAATCTATTACTAGCACCTTTATTTGCTGCAAGCAGAATGCTCGAAAAAGCCGGACTGACTTTACAGGATTTCGATTATTATGAAATTCACGAAGCGTTTGCTGCGCAGGTTTTAGCCACTTTAAAAATTTGGGAAAGCCCTGAATTGAGTGCACAATTAGGTTTAAAGAAAGCACTTGGTGCAATAGACCGAGAAAAACTAAATGTAAAAGGAAGCAGTTTGGCAGCCGCACACCCTTTTGCCGCAACAGGTGGAAGAATTATTGGCGTTATGGCCAAATTATTAAACGAAAAAGGTTCCGGAAAAGGATTTATTTCAATTTGTGCCGCAGGCGGACAAGGAATTACAATGATTATTGAAAAATAAATTCGGTATTGACAAGATATTTCAAACCCGACAGGTTTCAAAAACCTGTCGGGTTTACTTATGAAATCCAAAAAATTAGTGTTTTTTAAAAAACAAATTCTTCCACACTTGCCAAAGCCTTCGGCAAAGCACTCTCTGCAAAATCAGGAATCGCAGTTCCTTCTACTCTGAAAGTTGTAATATCCGTAATTCCTAAAAAACCTAATACCGTACGCAAATACGATTCTGAAAAGTCATAGCTTTTATAAGGTCCTTCAGAAAATATAGCTCCGGAAGCAATAGATAAAAATACTTTTTTATCTGTCAATAATCCTTTTGGTCCGTTCTCATCATAACTAAAGGTCTTTCCTGCCCTTGCCACCTGATCAATCCAGCCTTTTAATACGGCCGGAATTCCAAAATTATAAAGCGGTACACCAATTACAACAATATCAGCCTCCAAAAGATCTTTTACTGCTGCATCTGAATACTTAAGAGCGTCTTTTTGCGCTTCTGTATGAAGCTCTGCTGGTACATAAATTGCACTTATATGCAGATCAGTCAGGTATGGTAAAGGTGTTTTGGAAAGATCGAGTGTTTGCATCTGAACTTCATTATGTTCTGCTTTCAGTTTCTCCAAAATAGCATTGGATAATTTATTACTAAACGAAGCATCTCCTTTGATGCTCGTTACTATATTCAAAATTCTTTTACTCATGATCATATTTATTTTGTTTGACAATACAAACTTATCTACATTTGCTATCTCTTTTATAGTACTATACTAAAGGATAGCGCTATCATTGGGGATAGTAACCATATAAATATGAAAACAAAGAGCGAAAAAACAAGAGAATTAGGCCATCAAACAGAAGAATGCCTTGCGGCTTTATTGCCTGTAAGGGATGCATTAGAAGTTTTAAGCGGAAGATGGAAGTTACCCATTTTGATTTCATTATCAAACAGGCCGAAACGATTTAAGGAGATTTCTAAAGACATCAACGGAATTACAGATAAAATGCTTTCTAAAGAACTTAAAGATTTAGAAATAAACAAACTGGTAACAAGAACAGTTTATGATACTTTTCCGCCAACTGTTGAATATGCAAGAACAGAACACAGCCATACTTTAACGGATGTAATTATGGCTTTAAAAGATTGGGGAACCTTACACCGGAAAGAAATTATTGGGAATTAAATAATTAGGCAGAAAAAGATTAAATTTGGTTGCCCAAATTATTAATCTTTCTGAATAGTTATGAAAAAAAACCTACATTCCGCGCCTGTAAGGCGACAATTACTCTTTTTACTGCAAGCATTCATTTTATTGATTGCATCGCAGACTTATTCTCAATACATTACACAAAACCTCTCTCCTACAGCAGTTATCAAAGAAGGACTTTCGTTAGAACAATCAGCTGACGGGAGAATTTTTATTGCAGAAAGAGCAGGTATTGTTAAAGTATTTCAAAACAATACCGTTTCACAGGTTTTTACAGTCACAACCGTGACAGATGCCGAGCAGGGTTTACTTGGACTAACCCTACATCCCAATTTTGCCACCAACGGTTTTATTTATGTCTTTTATTCAATCATTGACGGTGGTGTTGTCAGACATCGTATTGAAAGAGTTAAAATAGACAATGCCAACCAGGTGGTGAGCCGACAGGAAATTTTGCTATTAGAACCTATCGGTGGCGGGTTTCATAATGGTGGTGATCTAAAATTCTTCAACGGTTTTCTTTATGTTACCGTTGGAGATAGTCAGCAAAACACTAACTCTCAGGATTTAGACACCTATAAAGGAAAAATTCTCCGACTTACCGAAGACGGATTGCCTGCACCCGGAAATCCTTTTTATGGAAGCGGTTCTGTACAAAGACAAAGCATCTGGGTTTATGGCTTTAGAAATCCGTGGAGACTGGTTCCGAACGTAACTGCCAATAAATTGTTTGTTTTAGATGTTGGAACTTCCTGGGAAGAAATAAATGAAATCAGCAATCCTACCATTCGTAATTATGCCTGGGGGCATCCTCAGGGAGGCGACGGAAAGCAAACGGAGACCAATTTATTTACCAATCCCATATTTACTTACGCCACCGGAAGTATAGGAAATGCTTTAACCAACGGCGTACTTTATAATCCGACCGTTTCCCGCTACCCAAATCTTCAGGGAAAATTTATCATTAAAGATTATGTAAAAACAGAAATCAGATCTTTTGATCCTAATATTGCAGATCCGGTTTCAACTACATTCTTTGTAGCCCCACAGCAATATGCATTAGGGATGATGCTCGGAAACGATGGCTACATTTATTACTGCGCTTACGGAAATAACGGTGCTTTAATCAAACTTGATTATATTGAAACTGCAGCTCCAACGATAGTGAATCATCCGATATCTCAGGCAATCATGGAAACTTCTCCGGTAACTTTTACCGTTTCTGCAAGTGGTACAGGACTTACCTATCAATGGCAGTTTAATAATGTAAATATTAATGGAGCCACCGGGGCAAGTTATACCATTCCAAACGTTACAACTGCGAATGCAGGAGCTTATAAAGTTATTGTTACCAATACAGCAGGAAATGTCACCAGTAATTCTGCGACATTAACAGTAACACCTTTTACAAATCCCCCAACAGTTACACTAATTTCTCCATTGCCTTCATTAAAATGGAATGCAGATGATGTCGTTCATTTTGAAGCCACAGCCACCGATACCGAAGACGGAACTTTGCCTGCAAGTGCTTTTTCATGGAGTATTGATCTTTTTCACGAAGATGTTCCCGGTGCCGGACATTCGCACCCGGGAGCAAGTCCTCAAGGTGTTAAATCTGGGGATTTTACTGCTTCTAATCAAGGAGAAAAAACGCCAAATGTCTGGTATCGTTTTACGGTGAAAGTTACAGACAGTAATGGTTTAACCGCTTCGACTTTTGTTGATATCAAACCTAATTTAGTTGATGTTACTGTAACAAGTTCTCCGGCCTTTCTGAATTTAGAATTCAATCAAAAAGCAGTTGTTGCACCGTCGACGAAACAAGTTGTTGCAAATGCAGCCTTGCAGACTTTAAACGCTCCTACTCCACAATATGTTGGTAATATCCGTTATGATTTTGACCATTGGAGTCAGGGCGGAATGGCGAATCAAACTTTTAAGGCACCAGCTGCCGGGACAATTACCTACACTGCCTTTTATACCGCAACTACGCTTCCTAACGCACCCTATTTGGGGACCATTGCGCAGATTCCCGGCATAATTGAAGCCGAAAATTACGATGTTGGCCCAAATGCCTTTCTGGATAAAAATGGCGGTGGAGACACGGCTTACAGAGCTGGAGACGGCGTAGGTACAGAAGCTTGTAATGAAGGTGGTTTTAATTTGGCCTATGTGGCAAAAGATGAATGGCTGAAATATACAGCAAGAGTAAATACCACAGGAAATTATACTATTAATCTAAGAATTTCAACGCCTTATAATACGAGAAAACTACATCTTGAAGTCGATGGTGTAAATATTACCGGATCAGTAAATATTCCAAATACAGGAGGATTTCAGGCATGGCAAACTCTTGCACTACCAAATATAGCGCTAACGCAAGGTGTTCATACCATTACTTTATATTTTGAGGAAAACGACATCAATATAAACAAAATGGAATTTGTCCTGAACGGTAGTACCGCCGCTCCTATAGCCGATTTTGAAGTTAATCCGCAAATGGGATGTATGAACACAGCTGTTACTTTTACATCAGTTTCAATCGGAACAGTAGATACTTATGCATGGAATTTTGGGGATGGTGCACAGCCTGCAACTGCTACGGGAGTTGGTCCGCACAGTGTTTTGTATAGTAATGAGGGTACTAAGGAAGTTTCATTGACAGTTACCAATACAACTGGCAGCAACACAAAAGAAATTTCGTATATGGTTCATGACTGTCATCTTGGAGTTGAAATTCCTGATAAAGAAATAAACAAAATAAGGGTCTTTCCAAATCCGTCAACTGGAATATTTCATTTATCAAAAGAACTCGAATGGACGGTGTTTTCTCCTTTAGGAATAAAAGTAAAACAAGGATCAGGAAATGTGATTTCGATATCAGAACATGCCAGCGGAATCTATTTTATAAAAACAAATGAAACCAGCAAATCGATACCGATTAGTAAACAATAAGTAAAATAATTTAATAAAAAGCATGCCTTAAATGCTACGTCTGCATTCCGACTTACAAAATGCAGACGTAGCATTTTATTTGATTTTAAAAATCCTCATTTAAGATTACTTGTGTCCATAAAGTAATACTTAAGAAATACCCCACCGAAATAAAAAACAGCACTTAAAATTCTCAATAATTAGGTTTTTTTAATGCATTTTATTTTAAAGAAAGCCTTCATTTTTTTGTATTCTTTATTTTTAAAAAAATAGCAGTAAAAAAAGATGTGAAAATATACAACTAAACATATTTTCTGTAGTTTTATGGTCTGATCCCCAAATAAAATCAGTACATAATGGCTTACAATAACAATGAACTAATGCGTTTTTTAGATGCGCAGAACAAGTTATATCTTTCAGCTCTTTCTGAAATTAAAAAAGGTAAAAAAGAATCTCCCTGGATGTGGTTTGTTTTTCCTCAGATTAAAGGATTTGGATCCTGTGATACTTCCAAATTCTATGAAATTAGAAATGCAGATGAAGCCATAGCTTTTCTGGAACATCCAATTCTGGGAAAACATCTTGTTGAAATTACAGAAGAATTAATCAAAACAGAAGAAAAAACAGCAACAGAAATATTCGGAAACCCCGATGATGAAAAATTGCAATCCTGTCTGACCTTATTCGCCAGTATTCAAAATACAGAGCCGATTTTTCAGGAGGCCCTTCATAAATATTTTGATGGCTCATCTGATTTTCATACGCTGCAATTGCTGTATAGTAATCTTTAATTTTAATACACTTTCATAATAATTTACTATTCCTGTATCAATGTATAAAATAATTTTTCTATAAATTTAAAATAATCGTTCTTTAAATTTGTTTGAAATAAAAAAAGGTCTGGTCTTCTTAACAAATACCATTATGAAATTAGAATATATTCAACTTCAAACAAACAATATTAAAGAAACGGAACTATTTTATAAAGACGTTCTTGACCTTAAAATCATGGAAAAGGGATTAAATTCACTTATAATTCAGGTAGGAAGTTCTGTTTTAAAATTTATTGAAAATCCTGAATTTGATTCTATTTATCACTTCGCTTTTAATATCCCGGAAAATAAACTTGAAGAAGCGATTAAATGGTGCGCCGACAAAATAGATTTAATACTGATTGAAAACAAACGAGTGATTGCAAATTTTGAAACCTGGAATGCAAACGCTATTTATTTTTATGACAATAATGGCAATTTACTGGAATTTATTGCAAGACATGATTTAGATAATTTTCAAATAAAGGAATTCAGTTCTAAATCGATTTTAAATATTAGCGAAATTGGTATTGTCCATGAAGATCCAATGGAATTGGGAAAACAATTAATAGAAGGTCATGATTTGCTGTTTTTTGAAAAAAATTTTAATAGTGAAACTTTTGCTGCAATTGGAGATGATGAAGGTTTACTGATCATTGTAAAGCCCAACCGTAATTGGTATCCAACTCAAATGCCTTCTAAAAGCAATAAAACAGGAATAATAATTGAAAATAAAGGAGCCAAAATTGAATTAAACTTCTAATGCGTTTTCTCATTTCAACGCTTAGCATTGTTTTTAATAAATTTACAAAATAGAAAAGCCCAATTCAAATTAATAAATTGGGCTTTAATATTATCCATTTAAAAGTTTCTAAAACTTCATCTTCTGAATTCGAACCGCATTTAAAATCGCCAGTAAAGCCACTCCAACATCAGCGAAAACAGCTTCCCACATTGTTGCAAGTCCGCCGGCGCCTAAGATCAATACAAACGCTTTTACTACAAAGGCCAAAGTAATATTCTGCCAGACAATTTTTTTGGTTTGTTTTCCGATGTTTATGGCCATCGGAATTTTACTTGGTCTGTCATCCTGAATAACAATATCGGCAGTTTCAATTGTGGCGTCACTTCCTAAGCCTCCCATCGCAATTCCGACAGTACTTAAAGCAATAACCGGAGCATCGTTTACGCCGTCGCCAACAAATGCTACGGTTTCGTTTTTGGCTTTGATTTCGTTTAATTTATTGACTTTGTCTTCCGGAAGCAGATCCCCAAAGGCTTTTGCAATTCCGAGTTTATCTGCTACAAATTGAACGACATTGGTTTTGTCACCACTCAGCATCGTTACTTTAACGCCTAATGCTTTTAGTTTGCGAACTGTTTCCTGAGCATCTTCTTTAATTTCGTCCGCAATGGTTAAATAACCGGCAAATTTCCCATCATAAGCAATGGCAATTGTCGTATAAACAACTGAATTGGGATCCAGATCGTATTTTATATTGAATTTATCCATCAATTTGAAATTCCCTACGTGAAGTTCTTTTCCTTTAATCTCCGCTTTTAAACCGTGTCCGGAAATTTCTTCTACGTTTTTCAATTCAATTGAAGAATCAATATTACCTACATGATTATGAATTGCGGTTGCTACCGGATGTGTACTTTGACTTTCTAAAACATTAACGAGTTTTAAAATCTCTTCTTTATCAAAATCCTCAGAAATAATCACTTCCTGAACCTTAAAAACACCTTCAGTCATGGTTCCGGTTTTATCCATCACAACGTTCTGAATTGTCGAAATACTGTCTAGAAAATTACTGCCTTTAAACAGAATTCCGTTTTTACTTGCAGCGCCAATTCCGCCAAAATACCCAAGCGGAATACTAATTACCAAAGCACATGGACAAGAAATTACTAAGAAAACCAAAGCTCTGTAAAGCCAGTCGCTAAAAACATAATTGTCTACAAAAAGCATTGGCAACAAACAAATGGCAATCGCTAAATACACTACAATTGGGGTGTAAATTTTAGCAAATTTTCGGATAAACAATTCAGCTGGTGCTTTTTTGGCCGTGGCATTCTGAACCATTTCAAGAATCTTAGACAATTTACTGTCTTTATAATCAGTCGTAACTTTAACCTGTGCAATGGTATTTTCGTTGATCATTCCGGCCAGCACGGTTTCTCCTTTTACCTTTGTAGATGGTTTACTCTCGCCTGTAAGTGCAGCTGTATTAAACGATGCGGTATCCGACAATAATTCTCCGTCTAAACCTAGTTTTTCTCCCGATTTAAGTTGAATAATCGAACCGATTTTGACATCACTAGCTTTGACTTTTGTCGCCACATTATTTTCTAAAATAGTAACTTCATCCGGGCGTTGATCCAACAAACTTTTAATATTCGATTTTGCTCTGGCGACTGCTAAGCCCTGAAAATTTTCTCCAATCGTATAAAACAGCATAACTGCAACACCTTCAGGATATTCTCCAATGGCAAAAGCACCGATTGTAGCAATACACATCAGGAAAAACTCTGAAAACACATCGCCTTTCGTAATGCTTTCGTAAGCTTCTTTCAAAACCGGAAGTCCAACGGGCAAATAAGCGACAATATACCAGCCGATTCTAACATAACCCGAAAACCAGTTTTGCGGAAAATAATTATCAAACCCAATTCCGATGAGCAATAAAATAAAGGAAATTATTGCAGGCAAAAACATTTGAAATAAACTCCCCTCAGCTGCATGTTCGTGATCGTGATCATGTCCGTCTTCCTCGGAATGATGATGCTCTTCGTGTGCTGAACAGCATCCGGATTGGTTTGCTTTCTTTTTTATTATTTTTTCTTCTGTATGTTCCATAGGAAAGTTTCAGGTTTTCTTTGTTTCATGTTTCAAGTTTCAGGTTTCAGGTTTCAGGTTGACAATTGGATTGGATATAAATCCGTATAAATTTGCATTATCCGAGTGCCAATTGAAACACTTTCTAAAGTTACATCTTTTAAGGCAATTGTTTTTGCCTAATAATTTTTATTTAATCGCGCAAAGACGCAGAGGCGCAAAGTTTTTATTTGAATTGCCTCCCGCTTTAGCTGGAGGTTAATGATGTCAAATTTGAAATGGCTTTAGCCAAAAACGCGCATTTTGGCTAAAGCCATTTTAACAATTTCAATTTGTTACCTCCAGCTAAAGCAGAAGGCAATTCAGCATTTAAACTTAAAAAAACTTTGCGCCTCTGCGCCTTTGCGCGATTATTTCACACCAGCCTTAAAAAACTTAGTGCCTTAGTGGCAAAAAAGATTAATGCTCATGTTCACCTCCACCCTTCATAGCAGACAATAAATAAAAAGCACCTTCTGTAACGATTTTAGCATTTGGGGCAATTTCATCTACAAACTTCACTTCGGTAAAACCTAAATCTGTAGTTCCCGGAATAACTTCTATGGCTTTAAAATGAATCTCTTTCTCGCGATTTTCTTTATTCTCTGATTTTTCCTGGTGTTCACCTTCTTCAACAAAAACAAAATATTTATCGGCATTTCGAACTACAGCATCTTTTGGTAAAGCAGGAACAGTCGCGTTTGTGATATTGATATTGGCCGAAACATACATTCCCGGAATCAGTCCTTTTGCATCAGCCGATTCGATTTTGGCGTGAACGGCAACCGTTTTACTTTCATTTGAAAAGGATTTATTGATTCCGAAAATCTTTCCTTTAATTGATTTATTAGACTGATTTGTCAACACAAAATCAATTACCTGACCAACAGAAATAGAACCTAAATCTTTCTCGTAAACATTCAGATCCAAATGCATTTGGCTATTGTCCACCACCTCAAACAATGAAACTCCGGTTTGGGCATAAGCGCCTTTTGCAATGCTTATTTTACCCACATAACCATTTATTGGTGCTACAATTGGAACTAAAGAAGTGCTCCCCTTTGTGCTGACATGCAAAGCATCTAATTTATTTTTTGCTGCTTGTAATCTTGCTCTTTCTGCTGCTAATTTTGCTTTTACTTCCTGAAACGTTTTCCTGGGATTTACATTTTCATCGCTCAATGTTTTCTGTCGATTGTATTCCAATTGCAAATATTCAATATTGGCTGTAGCCGAATGAAATTCCTCCTGCATTTCGATTACTTCCAGATTTTGAATGGTTGCCAAAACTTTTCCTTTATTGACAAAAGTACCTTCCAAAACAAAAATATCTTTCACAGTTCCTCCAATTAAAGTCGAAACTTCAGCAGAATTTTGAGGTGGAACAGTAGTATAACCATTAGCTTTTATGACTTTATTGAGGTTTCGATCTTCAACAAATCCCGTTTCAATTCCGATTGTTTTGTATTGGGAAGCAGTTAAAGAAACTTCTGTCTGCGATTTTTCTTCTTCGTGTGTTTCTTCCTCTTTCTTTTCATTGCAGCTGATTACTATGCTATAGGCAATAAACAATAGGCAGTAAGCTCCTATCCTTTGCCAACTTTTCGTAAAAATCCTTGCGACCTTTGCGGTTAAATCTGCGGTTAAATTTATCTTCATTTTAATTGTTTTTGATGGTTGGAAATTGAAGTTCGATGGCACTTTGATTGTAATTATGAGTCGCTTCGGCATATTGCTTTTTAATATCAATCGCCTGATTTAAAAAGCTGATATACGACCAATAACTCATATCACCATTAGCATAACTTTTTTGAGTCGTACTGATGATCTGATCAGCATATTGCAAGCCTTCATTCTGATAATAATCTAAAGCTTTTTGCTGCTTTGCAAAGTTGTTTTGCAATTCCTGTTGTTGCAGATTTAAGGTTAATCTACTTTTATCCAAAGCTAATTGTGATTGCGCAATATTAATCGCCGATGCCTGAGTTTTTGCGGTATTCACACCGCCAAATAACGGAATCTGTAATCCTGCCGTAAAACCCTGAAATAACGATTCGGTGTTGATAGTTTGTGCAAAATACCCCAATCCTACCTTGGGCGTTCTCATCGCTTTGTAAGTGTTGGTTTCTTTTTGATAAACCGAGATTTGCTGTTGATAATAATCCGTTAATAAACCTTCTGCTTTCGAATTTCCTTCTTGTTTTATAACTGAATATTGCAAAGTCGTTTTTTCATCGGGAATTATATTTTCATCCGTTTGTACAAAAAACTGCAATTGCTTTTGATAAATCGCCAAATCATATTCTAATTGTGCTTTCTGCGTTTCAATTTCTTTTACTTTCGCTTTAGCGCTGATGACTTCAATGTTCCCGCTTTCTCCGGTTTGAAAACGCAATTCGGCATTCTTTAGAAATTTTGTGTAAATGGTATTTAATTCCGAGTTTAATTTCTGAATAGAAACACCGTATAAATATTGATAATACGCCAATGTAACGGCTTTTTCAACTTCATAAGAGGACAGAGCTTTTCGTTTTTCGGCCAATTTTACCAATTCTTCCTGTAATTGACGGTTCGCTTTTGTAATATTCCCGATTGGAAAGTATTGCTGAATTGAGACGTTATGGTCAAAATCAGCGCTGTTGAATTGCCCTCCCTGATATTGCACCTGGAGCGGATCTGCCTGAAAAGCGGTCTTTTTTAGAACGGTTTGTTTTTCGATTTCTTTATCGGCAATTTTTAAGTCGATGTTGTTTGATTTGGCGAGTTCTATTGCTTTTTCCAGACTGATTACTTGTTGGGCTTGTGCAAACGTGCTAATCAATAGGAACGTGCTTAACCGCAAAGTTCGCAAGGTTTTTTGCGCAAAGTTCGCAAAGGAGTTTGTGTTGAATTTATATTTTGAGTCTTTCATTTTCTTTAATTTTTTCTTAGTGTTCTTCGCGTAAATCTTTGCGCTCTTTGCGGTTAATTCCACGCTCCAACAATAAATACAGGATAGGTAAAACGATTAAGGTCAATAATGTCGCTGAAACCAGGCCTCCAATAACAACTGTTGCCAAAGGTTTCTGTACCTCTGCTCCGCCGCTTGTTGATAATGCCATTGGTAAAAATCCTAACGAAGCCACTGCTGCTGTCATTAAAACCGGACGCAATCTGGTTTTGGTTCCGATTAAAACTCTTTGCAATGGATCTTCGATTCCTTCTGTTTTTAATTGATTGAAATACGAAATCAGCACAATTCCGTTTAAAACAGCTATTCCGAACAAAGCAATAAAACCAATTCCGGCTGAAATACTAAACGGCATTCCACGCAATAAAAGCGCAAAAACACCGCCAATTGCCGATAAGGGAATTGCGGTAAAAATCAAGGCGGCTTGTTTGAAACTGTTGAAAGTCAAATACAACAAGATCAGTATTAATCCCAATGCAATGGGAAGCGCTACCGAAAGTCGTTTTGTGGCTTCGATTAAATTCTCAAATTGCCCACCGTAGGTAACATAATAACCTGCAGGAAGATTAAAATCCTTATCCAGTTTTTGCTGAATTTCCTCCACAACACTTTTAATATCGCGTCCACGGACATTTAATCCGACGGAGATTCGGCGTTTTCCATCTTCACGTGTTACCTGAACCGGACCTTGCTCATAATCAACAGAAGCTACCTGAGAAAGCGGAACCTGTTGGCCGTTTGGAAGCGGAATAAACAAATTGCTCACATCGTTTATATCAGCACGATTATCCTGATTCATTCTCACGACAACATCAAATCTTTTGCTTTCTTCATAGATTTTACCGGCACTTTCTCCCGCAAATGACGAACGAATAATCTGGTTGATATCTGAAATATTCAATCCGTATAAAGCAATTTTATTGTAATCGTATTTGATTGTAATTTGCGGTAAACCTGTTACTTTATCGGCTTTTAAGTCTCCGATTCCTTTAATGTTTTTAATCTTCGAAATTAATTCCGCTGCTTTTGCATCCAGAATTTCTAAATCATCTCCAAAGATTTTAATGGCAATATCGCTTCGGCTTCCCGTCATTAATTCGTTAAAACGCATTTGAATGGGCTGCGAAATCTCAATATTGGCGCCCGGAATAATTTCCATTTCTTCTTTCATGGCGTTGGCCAAATCTTCCCAATTATCGTATTTGCCTTTCCACTCTTTTTTGTCTTTCAATACAATAATCAAGTCACCGCTTTCAATAGGCATTGGATCGGTTGGAATTTCGCCGCTTCCAATTTTGGTGACAATCGTTTTGATTTCCGGGAACTTCGCTTTCAGTAACTTCTCATATTTAGTAGTCGTTTCTACCATCTGCGTAAGCGAACTTCCTGTCATAATGGTCGCATTTATAGCCAAATCGCCTTCTTCAATTGTCGGAATAAATTCGCCTCCCATACTATTAAAAACGAACCATGCAATGGCAAATAAACCAATTGAGATCCCTAAAACTATCTTTTTAAACTGAAGTGCTTTATCTAAAAATGGTGTATATAAATTCTCCAGCCAAACCATCATTCGATCACTGAAATTGGATTTGTGTTCTGTGTTTTTGGATAAAAATAACGCACTCATCATCGGCACATAGGTCAATGAAAGCACAAAAGCGCCAATTACGGCAAACCCAACCGTCATTGCCATTGGTTTGAACATCTTGCCTTCGGTACCGATTAAAGCCAAAATTGGCAAATAAACGATCAAAATAATGATTTCTCCAAAGGCAGCGCTATTTCGGATTTTTGAAGCCGAATTGTAGACTTCAATGTCCATTTCGTCCTGCGTTAAATCCCTTTTCCTTTTGAGTTTTTGCAGATGATGCATCGTTGCTTCTACAATAATAACAGCTCCGTCGACTATGATACCGAAATCAATTGCTCCCAGACTCATTAAGTTTCCGCTTACGCCAAAGGCATTCATCAAAATAACGGCAAAAAGCATGGCAAGCGGAATTACAGAAGCGACAATCAGTCCGGCGCGAAGATTCCCCAGAAATAAAATCAGAACAAAAATGACAATTAGCGCCCCTTCTAAAAGATTTTTAGTAACTGTTCCAATGGCATTGTCGACTAATTTCCCTCTGTCAATAAAAGCTTCGGCAACCACGCCTTCGGGCAGGCTTTTATTAATCTGAATCATTCTTTCATGAATTCGATTGACGACTGCGCTGGAGTTTTCCCCCTTCAACATCAAAACCAATCCAGAAACGATCTCTCCTTTTCCGTCTTTGGTTGATGCTCCGTAACGCAAAGCGATTCCTTCGCGAACTTTGGCAACATCACGGACTAAAACGGGTGAACCGTTTCGGTTTTTTACAACCACATTTCCAAGATCATTAATTCCTTTTGCCATTCCGACACCACGGATAAAATACGCATACTGATCTTTTTCAATATAAGCGCCTCCGGTATTTTGATTGTTTTTTTCTAAAGCATCAAAAATTTCGGTAATGGTAACTCCAAGACTATTAAGCGTATTTGGATTGACTGCAATTTCGTATTGTTTCAGTTTTCCTCCCCAGGTACTGATATCGGCAACGCCTTTAATTCCCTGTAATTGCGGAATAATAATCCAGTCCTGAATCGTTCTTAATTTCACTGCATCAAATTGATTTTCATAGCCTTTTTTGGCGTAAACATCATATTGATAAATTTCTCCCAAACCAGTGGTAATAGGCGCTAATTCTGGCGATCCGGCATAAGCCGGAATATTTTCTTCTGCTTGTTTTAGGCGTTGGAATATTTGTTCCCTGGCCCAATAAATATCGACATCGTCTTCAAAAACGACGGTTACGACTGATAATCCAAAGCGGGAAATACTGCGGAGTTCTATAACATCCGGAACTGTTTTTACAGCCTGTTCCAACGGATAAGTAATTAATTGCTCGACTTCCTGACTGGCCAAAGTCGGTGCTGTTGTAATGATCTGCACCTGATTATTAGTAACATCAGGCAAGGCATCCAACGGCAAATTTTTAAGCGAATAACTTCCCCAAGCTATTAATACAAGGGTAAATAGCAGTATAAAGAACTTATTCTTTATACTGAACTGTATAATTTTATCTAACATTTGATTCTATAATGACGTGAGAAATCAGACAAAGTTTGTCTGTTTATTTTGTGGAAAATCCACAACACTCTAATCCGGACTAGCCGGGCATCATTATGCTATTTGCGGAGGTTGCCAAATGCTTCCGTAGAAATTGGAAGTAAAAACAGAAATATAACTAGGTAAAGCTTTTGAAATAATGGTAAAAGCAACAGGAAACTCAAAACTTTCAGAAGTCTGATAACTTAAAACCTGTGCCCCACAGCAATTACAGGCACAAAATGGAGAACATAAATCATTTTCTTTATCATGTGAATGATTATTTTCAGATGAAAATTGAGCAGTTTTATGCGCGGCACTATCCACTTCCATATCTGCACAAGGCATATTTGAAAGTGCCATCAAATAAATTGATAAGAGTATTGCTATCCATTTCATAGATGTAAAAATAATATATATTCTGTTACAAAAAATCTAAAATATTGAAAATGATGTTTGCAAAAAAATCCTCTTTTTGAGAAATGCAGGAAATATATTTTTATTTGAATTTATACTTTCTGAAAAAAGATTAGAAATCGTAAGAAATTTTATTTAACTTTAACAATAATTAACATACTACACCTAGTTCTAATTTTACAACACAAAATTCTTATTTAACTACAAGCCAGAAACATAGCATACCTTCCTCATAATAATAACATTAGTACCTATTTTTTCTAAGCAGTTTTATTAATTAATTTTAACACTACAAGTCAATGAAATATAATACGCTAATATCCGCCACATTATTATTCTTTAGCATGCAAATATTCGGTCAAGTTTATACCGACAAAATAGTTGGTAAAAAAAATGAACAACTGAAAGATAGTCTTAAAGTCGAAAAGTATCCATACGCCTTACCAATCTGGGGAGAAAAAGTTGCCCAAAAAGGATATAAATTACCTTATTCTGCAGGAATCTCTGTAAATTATTTTTGGCAGGAATCTGAAATTATTATAAATGATTTAAATATTGGGTTCAATCATGGTCCCCAATATAACTTAGATGAAATCGTTCGTTTTGACAAATCTACCGTAGAAGCTGGTGCCTTAACAATCAGACCTGATATTTGGCTGCTTCCTTTCCTGAATATTTATGGAATTTTTGGAAAAGCCAAAACTGCCACTAAAATTAATGCTGGAATTTATGTTCCGGATGCCGATAATAACTGGTCTCAAATTGCAAGTTTTAGTACTAAAGCTAACTTTGATGCAACAACCTTTGGTTTGGGTATGACACCAACAATTGGTATTGGTGGAGGCTGGCTGGCACTTGATATGAATATGGCCTGGACTGATATTAGCTCTTTGGATAAACCTGCATTCTCTTATGTTTTTGGACCAAGATTAGGTAAAACTTTTAAATTTAACAAACCTGAAACCAATGTTGCGGTTTGGGTTGGAGCCTTTAGAGTACATATTAACGGGGATACTAATGGAGATTTACCTCTGTCTGATTTTATAGATTTATCTGATGCCCAGGTAAAAGTAGATAGCGGTCTTGCAAAAGTTTCTGAAAATCAAACAAAAGTAGATAACTGGTGGGATGGCCTAACGCCGACTGAGCAAAAAAATCCCGTGAATGTTGCCAAACATAATACTGCAAATCGTGCGCTTGAAAGAGCCGGAACATTTTTAAGCACATTAGATGGAGCCTTGAGTACTGCTTCAGATTCATCTGTACAATATTCGCTGCAAAAAAGACCTAAAGATATGTGGAATTTTATCGTTGGATCTCAATATCAATTCAGTAAACATTTAATGTTTCGAGCTGAAGTTGGTTTCTTAGGCAGTCGTACGCAAGCGTTAGGAAGTCTTCAGTATCGTTTTGGACTTTAATCCATCAATTTTATGAGAAAAGGTTTAATATTACTTGTCACTTTTTTTTGTATTACTTCAGCACAATCACAAGTTTTAATTTCTTTGCTTTTTGGAGACAAACTGAATTCTCCTTTTTTAGAATTTGGTCTGGATGGCGGTATCAATTTTTCGACGATTTCGAATATGGAAACCTCGGGTACTGAAGTGGGATTTAATCTTGGATTTTATTTCGATATCCGGTCTAAAAAAAATCCAGCCTGGATGATTAATACCGGTGTAATTGTAAAATCTCCCATGGGTGCTCACGGTATGCCTGTGTATTCTTTAGGTGATGCTAATCTGGACAATACTTTTGCCGGCGGAAGTGTTGATCGTGAAATCCGTTATTTTAATGTTCCGATTTTAATTAAATATCAGTTCAAAAATAATATTTATTTAAAAACGGGTCCGCAATTAGGATTATTGGCCAAAGCATTCGATAAATTCCGGAAAGAATATGATGGTGATGAAGTGGTTTATAAACACAATATCAGAGATCAAATACATGTAATTGACGCTGGTATTGCACTTGGTGCCGGTTATCATATGAATGTTGGAAACGGATTGAATATGACGGTTCAGTATTACTACGGATTGGTTCCGGTAATGAAGGGAGATGGCCCTGAACAATTTAACAGATCTTTGTACGTCACAGCCGGAATACCAATTGGCCGCGGAAAAGCAGCCAGAAAAAAAGCAGAAAAAGAAGCCGAATTAAACCGTGTTATTTTACCTGAGGAAGAAGCGCCAAAACCTAAAAATTAACTACCAGGATTATTGATAGAAACAATCAATCTTAATATTTCATGATTTTGCAAAATAAAATGGGGTTCTGTATACAAAATGGCATTGTTTGGCATAAAAGGCATTTCAGCCACCAGCGGACTTTGAACCACAAGAGTGCCTCCATGAGCCTGAATAGCCTGTAATCCCAGAGTTCCATCAGTATTTGAACCGGATAACAAAATACCTACTAAAGCTTCTCCATAAATTTCTGCTGCTGATTCAAAAGAAACATCAATACTTGGTCGGCTAAAATTTATTTTTTCAGAAGTATCCAGTGCCAACAAGTCATTTTTCTCAAATAATAAATGATAGTTTGAAGGCGCAACATAAACAAAACCCGGAACTAGTGGTGTTTTATCTTCAACAAGTTTTAATGGCACACTTGATTTTAAGCTAATTAAATCTTCTAGTGTCTGTTCGTCAGTACTTTTTCGATGCACTACAATTACGATGGCAAAACCATTTAATTTCGGCAACTCCGGTAAGATTTGCATTAATGCATTTAAGCTTCCTGCCGATCCACCTATTATCACCAATTTACAGCCTGATATTACTTCACTTTTCTCCATATCTTTTCTTTATCAAACTGTTTGTAATTAGTTGTGGAAATCGAATATTTTATGGTTTCTTTTGTCCCTAAAGCAAGGAATCCCAAAACGGCCAAACTTTCGTCAAATAAATTAATGACTCTTTTTTGGAGATCATTGTCAAAATAAATTAAAACATTGCGGCATAAAATCATATCAAATTCATTAAATGAAGTATCCGACACTAAATTATGCTGTGAATAAACCATCTTTTCAGCGAGTTCTTCATTAAATTTTGCAATCCCATAATTAGCAGTATAATAACTTGAAAAATCTTCGAGACCACCCGCATCACGATAGTTTTCTGAATATTCTTTCATCATTCGCAATGGGAAAATACCTTTTTTGGCTGTCTCTAATACTGAAGCATTAATATCTGTAGCATAAATAAGCGATTTATGAAGTAAACCTGCTTCCTTTAGCATAATAGCCATCGAATAGACTTCTTCGCCTGTAGAGCAGCCTGCGTGCCATAATCTAATGAAAGGTTTGGTTCCTAACAACGGAAGAATTTCTTTTCGCAAAACGGTATAAAAAGCAGGATCGCGAAACATCTCGGTTACATTTACCGTGATTTCATCTACCATTCTTTTATAATATTCCGGATCATATCGAACTTTCGAAAGAAACTCATGAAAATGGGTAAATCCATCTAAATGATAGATTCTGTTCACACGTCTTTTCAGTGAAGCTCTGGAATAACTTCCAAAATCAAAACCATAATATTCGTAAACATCATTTATAAGTGTCTCTAACTCGATATCCTCAATCATAACTCATTTCATATTTCCTTCAGCACCTGAAGCAATTTATCTACATCAACTGGTTTCGAAATATACGCATCTGCCCCAGCCTCTAAACATTTTTCTTTATCGCCCGTCATCGCCTGGGCTGTTACCGCTATAACATAAGTCGATCGTCGTGACGGAATCGCTTTTATCAGTGGAATTGCTTCATAGCCATCCATTTCCGGCATCATCATGTCGATTAAAACGGCATCAATTTGTTCTTCAGATTCTAGTAATTTTAAAGCTTCTTCGGCACTTAAACAAGACAAACAATCGAATGATCTGGCACGTAAAGTGTTTTCTAAAGCAAAAATATTTCTAGAATCATCATCAATAATTAAGAGTCTTTTTTTATTCATATTCGCCTGCTTTTAATTTGGTTTGTTTTTATTTTTTTTAGCCACGAATTACACTAATTTTCACGAATTTAATATTTAATTCATTTTTAAAATTTTTGAAAATCGTGTAATTGCCTCGCCTGTTCGCTATCGCTCGAGTTGTAGCAACTTTCTTTTTTATATTTTGTCGTACAGCCAAACGCGTAATAACGAGAGCAGCTGATCAATATCTACTGGTTTTGTAATGTAATCTGATGCTCCTGCTTTGATGCATTTTTCCCTGTCACCTGTCATTGCTTTTGCTGTAACGGCAATCAGCGGTAAATTCAGGAATTTAGGCATGCTGCGTATTTTTTCGGCTGTTTCGTAACCATCCATATTTGGCATCATCATGTCTAATAAAACGATGTCCGTGTCGGGATGTTCTTCCAGAATTTTGATTGCTTCTTTTCCGTCAAAAGCCGTAATTACATTCATTTTGAATACTTCTAAAGCTTTGGTCAACGAATAAATATTACGAACATCATCATCTACAATTAATACCTTTTTCTCAAAAAGGATATTATTAAGTAAATTTAGCTTTTTATGACTTTCCTTTTTGTCTTTTGGATCTTTTTTATCTTCCACCAAATGAAGGAAAAGAGAAACCTCATCCAGCATTCTCTGATACGAATGTGCCGTTTTTACAATAATTGAATCGGCATATTTTTTAATTTTCACTTCTTCTTTAATCGACAAGCTTTTTCCTGTAAAGACAATTACAGGCAGATTTTCAAGACCCGGATTTTTCTTTACTCCTTCTAAAATTTCATAGGCTTGCTTATCCGGAATTCCCATATCCAGAATAACACAGTCAATCTCTTTTTTATTTAGTGCATCTAGTCCTTCAGAAACTTCACTCTTTATTTCAGAATTGATATTATATGTTTCTAAGAAATAGGACAATGCTTTAGCGTGTTTCGGATTATCTTCTATGATAAGTACTTTTTGCGCTTCTTTATTAATGATACTTTCTATTCGAAGAAAAACTTCCGGAATTTTATCAAAAGCCACTGGTTTATCTAAGAAATCTACCGCTCCTTTTAGTAAACTTTCCTGTTTCAGTTTATGTGATGACATAATGTGAACCGGAATATGTTTGGTGTAATAATTGTTTTTTAATTCCTCCAAAACTTCCCATCCGCTTTTTATCGGAAGTTCAATATCCAATAAAACACCAACAGGTTTGTATAGCAAAGCAAAATTTAAGGCATAATCACCTCTAACAGAAACAACTCCCTTATATCCTTTTTTACGGGTGAAATTTAAAAGCGATTTTGCAAAATTGATATCGTCTTCAACAATCAAAATTGTTTTATCGCCTTCTACAATTGAATTTCTGTCGTCTTCAATTTCATCAGGAATTACAGCACTTAAATATTTATTTTTAGGTTTTTCAGTCTCAATCTCTTCAGTCGCAACAATTTCTAATGGAGGCATTGTTTCTATTTCAGCTTTTTTAACGGCAGATCCAAAAACGGGAATACACAATGTAAAAGTACTTCCCTCATTTTCTTTACTATGCAAAATGATTTCTCCTCTTAGCAACTTCGCCAATTCACGGCTAATTGACAGTCCTAAACCTGTTCCGCCGTATTTACGTTTGGTAGAACCATCTGCTTGTTGGAAAGCCTCAAAAATTAAAGGTTGTTTACCTAACGGAATTCCGATTCCGGTATCTTTTACTATAAAACAAATAATTTTATCATCGTCGGTATTTACCTTAATTTCTAAACTTACTGATCCTTTATCGGTGAATTTAATAGCATTCGAAATCAGGTTTTTAAGAATTTGTTCCAAACGCATTTTATCTGTTTTGATGACAATTGGCGCTTCTTTAGCAATGATTTCAAACTTAATGTTTTTCTCTTTTGCCACGTGGCTAAACAGATTCCAAAGATTTTCAGTAATTTCTTTTGTCGAAACATCTAAAAATTCAAGATCCATTTTTCCGGCTTCAATTTTCGATAAATCCAGAATTTCATCAATTAAACCTAACAAACTATTTCCTGAACTTTGAATCACTTTTGCAAATTCAATCTCCTCAGCAACCATGCTTTTATTGTTATTTTCAGATAACAATCGGCTTAAAAGTAAAATTGAATTCAGTGGTGTTCTCAATTCATGGGACATATTAGCAAGGAATTCTGATTTATAACGAGTTGTCAATTCTAATGCTTCAGATTTCTTCTGAATTTCATTATTTTTTTCTTCCAATAAAACACTTCTTTCAGACAATTCTTCGTTAGTTTGCTCCAGTTCTTCCTGTTGAACGCGCAATTCTTCTTCTGATGCCTGAAGTTTTTCTGTTTGCGCTTCAAGTTCAGCATTTATTGCCTCTAGTTCCGTATGTTGTGCCTGTAACTCTTCTGACTGTGATTTGGTTTCTTCCAACAGCTCCATCACTCTTTTTCTATTCTGAGTCGATTTAATCGCAATTCCGATGTTGTTGGCAATTGTCTTTAAAAATTCTATTTGAAGATTCGAGAATCCGTAAATACTAGCCAGCTCGATTGCGCCTTCAACCCTGGTATCCAACAAAGGAAGAGCTACAATATGAGTTGGTTTTATTTGGCCCAAAGCATAATTAATCTGTATATCCTCTGGTGATAAAACTTTTAACTCAAGCAGTTCTTTAGAAATAATAGCCTGTCCAATCAAACCTTCCCCTTTTTGAATATGTTGACGATTTTTGCCTGGTATATAGCTGTATCCACCAGAAAAATGAAGTTCATCTCCTTCTAATACATATAAAACTCCGGCACTGCTATTCGTATAATTACATAAAAACTCAATAACATCTTTTGATAGTTTTTGAAGTGTTTTATCTCCAAGCATCACATTATTAAGACTTGCAACTCCGGTTTGCATCCATTCTTTCTGCGATAATAATTCGAAAGACGATTTTAGCGAAATACCCATATTATTTAAAGATTCTCCTACGCTTCCCAATGCATCAGATTGGGTATCATCGACACGAATATCATAATTACCGCTCGAAATATTACTGGCGATCATGCTGATTGCTTCAATTCTTTCGGCAGTTTCTCTATCTTTTTTCTCCAATTCATTTTGAAGTAGTAAACGCTCATTGTAATCTTTTAAAATTCTAAATAAAAAGACAATCGAAATAATAAACGCAATGATAAAAGCAACGATAATTAAAACAATACTGTAAGTACCGTAAAGGTCTGACGTTTCGTTTCGTTCTTTTAAAAGTGCTTGTTCAGTAGTTTCTACAATTTTAATTCGATTACGCAATTCATCCATCATCTTTCTCCCTTCATCGAGATCAAAATAAAGCACATTCTTACCTATTCGTTTTTTTACAATCTGATTGTTCAGATATTTAAAAAAATTAGATCTAAGATCCTTTAATATCGCTAATTCTTTTTGTTGTGAAGGATTATCAACGGTAAGCTTCTCTAATTTATCAAAATAATTATTAGATCTTCTTTCAGAATCCTCATATCTTGCTACAAACTGCTCGTTGCCGGTAATCAAATAACCACGCATGCTGGTTTGCGCCTCTGTAAGTATCGCTGAACCTTCGTTTAGATTATAAATTACTTCCTGGGTATGTTTTACCCAAAAATTGCTATCAAGCAGACTTTTGATGCTCAGATAAGAAGCAGTAGAACTGATCATTAATACTACTAATGAAACAAATGAACTGATTAATAAATTCCGTTTAAAGTTGTTCTTCATCTTTTAAATTATAATTATTCGTATTTTAATGGCAGGACAATAATAAAACTTGCACCTTCTCCTATTTGACTTTTTGCTGTGATTAATCCGTTGTGTTTTTCGATAATTTTTTTGGCGATTGCCAGACCAATTCCGGTTCCTTCGTATTTCTGTCGGTCGTTTAAACTCTGAAAAATAATGAAGATACGATCAAGGTAAATTTCATCGAAACCAATTCCGTTATCTTTTACTGTTATTCGGCAAAATTTTCCATCTGCCGAAGCCGGACTTTCAAAAGATTTTTCTGCAATGATTTCAGATGTAATTTCGATTACCGGTTTATCCGTATTTCCGGAAAATTTAAGTGCATTTCCAATTAGATTTTGGAAAACCTGTCGCAACTGACTTGGAATACTATCTATAGTTGGAAGTTCAGTGGTTTTGATTGTTGCATTTTTGCGCTCAATCAGATAATCGAAATCTGAAAGCACTTCCTGTAGCACCTCATTTAAGTCGGTCGTTTCAGGTTTTACCTGCGATGACAATCTTGAGTATGCCAGCAAATCGGTAATTAAAGTCTGCATTCTTTCTGCCGATTTAATCGTACGATCTACATAATCTATTGCTTTTTCATCAGTAGTTAGATAAAGCTCTTTGATGATTTTTATGAAGATTTGGATTTTCCGGATGGGTTCATTCAAATCATGCGAAACTACCCAGGAAAATTGCTGCAATTCGTGGTTTCTAAGTTCCAGTTCTTCGTTTTTCAAAACCAGTTCTCTGGTTCTTTCAGCAATCTTTATTTCGAGGTTATCCTGCGCTTCTTTCCTAATTTTAATTTCTTTGGAAAGAAGATCTTTCATGCCTTTTAATTCATTTTGCTGCTCGTAAATTTTTATGAATGTTTTTACTTTAAGAATAAGTAAATCAGAATCTACAGGTTTGGTAATGTATTCTACGGCACCGGTTTCATAACCTTTAAAAATGTATTTCTTTTCAATATTTAATGCCGAAAGAAAAATGACTGGAATATCTTTAGTGCGTTTGTTTCCGGAAAGAATTTTGACCACTTCAAAACCATCAAGTCCAGGCATCTGAACGTCCATGATGATCAGACAGTAATTCGTCTTGAGGATTTTTTTCAGGGCTTCCTCTCCTGATTCAGCAGTGTCAACATCGATATCGTGCAATTCTAATGTCTTTTTTAAGGCAATTATATTTGCTCTTATATCGTCTACAATTAATACCATGCTGTTGGGGTAAAGCGTTATGAATTAAAATTGTTAGTTTAAAATTCGATTCAGATAAATATTTGTTTGTTTATGAAATCCGAAACGTTGATTACTCGTTTCGGTGTAACTCCCAAATTTATAAAAATTATAATGCAAGCTCTTTTATTGCATGAAAAATTAGTTACATAATTCCCATGTCTATTTTACAGAATATCCATGTTTAGATCTTAAATATTTTTTATTGAGACAATCTTAAAATCAATTCAGTCAACCTATTCTCTTATCTCTTTCTATTTTAGAGCTTGAATACTTGTTCTAAATTATGAATTATGAAAAAGACAAAAACATTTCCGGAACAAAAACAAGAGCTTCCAGGTAACGAACATTTAATGCATCCGGAGCCGGAAATTATTAGAGAAAACTATGTAGGAAGTGGTAAATTATTGGGGAAAGTTGCTTTTATAACCGGAGGCGATAGCGGTATCGGCCGAAGTGTAGCCGTTCATTTTGCCAGAGAAGGTGCTAATATTGCCATTGTTTACCTTAAAGAAGATAAAGATGCACTTGAAACAAAGGCCTTAATTGAGAAAGAAGGAAAGGAATGTTTACTAATAAGCGGTGATTTGAAAGATGAAAAATTCTGCAAAAGTGCTGTAAAAAAATGCCATACCCATTTCAAAAAACTAAATATTATAGTTAATAACGCCGCAACACAATTCCCTCAAAATGAACTGGAGAAAATAACAGCTTCGCAGCTTCATAAAACTTTTGAAACTAATATTTATCCGTATTTCTATATCACAAAAGCAGCGTTACCTTTTTTAAAAGAAGGCGACACTATTGTAAATACAAGTTCAGTTACAGCTTATCGCGGTAGCGAACATTTAGCCGATTATGCGAGTACAAAAGGCGCCATCGTAAGTTTCACAAGATCGCTATCGTCGATGCTTGCCAAAAAGAAAATAAGAGTAAACGGTGTTGCTCCAGGACCAATCTGGACGCCATTGATTGTTGCCAGTTTTGATAAATTAGCCGATTTCGGAAAAGATAATCCAATGGAAAGAGCTGGTCAGCCCTCAGAAGTTGCCCCTGCGTATGTGTTTTTAGCCTGCGAAGACAGTAGTTATATTACCGGCCAGTTTATTCATATTAATGGTGGAGAACTCGTTGGGGGGTAGATTTTTGTTTCAGGTTTCAGGTTTCTTCACTTTGAGACTGAGACTAAAAACTTAGAATCTTAGCATCTCAGAACCTTAGCAACTTAAAAAAATGAACTATATAGATATTATCGGATTATTTGCAGGGACTTGTGTTACAATATCCGTGATTCCTCAGATCTTGAAAGTTTGGAAAACTAAAAAAGTTAAAGCGATTTCGTTGAAGACTTTTAGCATCCTGACTTTCGGAATTTTGGTATGGATTATTTATGGCATTCTCAAAAATGATCTTCCTATAATAATTACCAACAGTGTTTCTTTTTGTCTGAACCTGCTTATGGTTTATTTTATTATTTATTATGAAAAGGAATCTTGAAAAAGGTACTAAGGTTCTGAGATGCTAAGGTATTAAACTTATGGTGAAAAATCTTAGTGCCTCAGAACCTTAGCAGCTTAGTACCTTTAAATAAAAAAAACAGCTTGTTATAAAAGCTGTTTTTTCATACTAGTAAGTTAAGAATATGTGATGCTTATTAGCTAGCTAATTTTTGATTGTATGGTTTAAATGAAAAGTGATATTTTTCTTTGAAAATACGCGGCAGATAGTTTCGGCTTGCAGCACTGATTACATCAGCAAAATTAATATTCGAAATTCTTCTGATTTCATTAATTTGTCTGTTAGCCAAATTCACTATTGGCTCAAAAGTATTCATGTAATTGTAACTATGTTGGGCTATCTCCATCTCTAAAATATTGTTTAACAGACTTTTTTGAAGTAAGCTTCTAACAATTCCTTTTTGAGGTATATTATTTAGTTCTTGTAATTTTTCAGCAATTTTTTGATTTTTAGTTCCGATATATAAAAACTGTCCGGAATCTGTAGTAAACCTTTTTTTAAGCTGAGAAACCATTTCGATTTTATCTCCTTCAACAGAAGCTATTGTCGGCATTCCAACTAATGAAAACTGAATAGGTTTATGGCTTTCAAAAAACAACACACTATTTATAACAGATGTATTATTTAAAACCGCTGTCTGATTCTTTTTAATTTTTCTTTGCGTTCCATTTGCACCAAAACTATGTGTCAAGGTTCCTTTTTCGCAATAAGCAAAAAATACAGGAGCTGTTTGAAGTGATTCTATACTTAAAGTCACATCATGATTAAATACAAGATCAAAATTCAGGTATGACATTTCTTTTTCAAAACGTACCGCTTTGATGGTGCCTCTCGCCCATTTTGATTTTATATTTAATGTGTATTCATTGTTGCTTACTGATAACTCACCATCAAGACTTTCTTTAAGGTCATTAAAAATAGCATTGAATCCTCCAGTATTTAAGTATAGTTTTTTCATGTTGGTCTGGTTTAAATAAAAGTGGTTTAGTATAATGTACTACAAACCTATTATTGGTTTTTACTTTGTTATTTTGATATTTCAAAGTTCGTACATATTGCAAATCAAATTATTACACAATTTTGGAGAGAATTTTCATAATTATTAGGAGGAAGGTTCTGAGGAACTAAGGAACTAAGGTTCTAAGGTTTTTTTATAAATAAAATACAGTAAATCTAATTTTCCTAACCTTAGAACCTTAGTTCCTCAGAACCTCAAAAAAAAAACAGCTGTCTTCAGAAAAATCCGAAAACAGCTGCTTCTCAGCAAAATAAAAATACCTACTTAAATTATCTTACGTAAGTTTATGGATATCTGCATTAACAGAATAATTTTCCTCGGGAATGTCCTTAAAGAATTCCGCTTCTTCTAAATCCGCCGTTGGACCGTATCCTATTAAATGAGTTCCTTTTTTTTGATCACCGGTTTCTATTACATATAAAATAGACATATCGTCAGGATCGCTCATACCTTCGTAGCGATGGTGGGCAACTATAAAAATTTCTTCTGGTTTGTAAGCGTATTTTGTTTCTGAGTCTAACAGGCAGCCGTTTTCAAACAAAAAATTTGCAGTGTAACCTTCTTCCTGATATTTCTTAATATAATCGGTTTCGTGTTTTTGTTCTTTTTTCATGACTTAAGTTTTAAGCGAGATTGTTTTGTAAATCCTTGTTTCATCAAATTTCATCATTGATCCCAAATAAAATTAACTCAATAGATTTAAATCTTACCTCAATTAAAAAAGCCGAAATCAAATCAATAATTATTTTACTAAATTTAAATTCTCTAAAAATGATTTTAGAAGTTTTATTAAAAAAAACGATTTATTCCTTATAATAAAAACCAAAATTTGAATGACCAAGGTAAATCAGGATTTTCTGGCCAGAGGTGGTGAAATGGGTGCCCTAACACGTGCCAAAGACTGGAGTAAAACTGCTGTAGGTCCGGTTAAATCGTGGCCACAAAGCTTACGTACTACTTTAGGAATTCTTTTAAACTCCAAATTTCCCATGTTTTTATTTTGGGGACCGGAACATATTTGCTTTTATAATGATGCTTATCGTCCAAGTCTTGGAAAGGAAGGAAAGCATCCTTTTATTTTAGGAGAAAAAGGAGCCGATTTCTGGCCTGAGATCTGGGATTTTATTAAACCCTTAATCGATCAGGTGCTTACTGAAGGCGAAGCAACTTGGCATGAAGACCAATTTCTACCCATATATCGCAACGGAAAAATGGAAGATGTTTACTGGACTTTCAGTTATAGTCCCGTAAATAATGATTCAGGAAAGATTGACGGAGTCTTAGTTATTTGTAATGAAACAACAGACAAAGTAAAAATGTTTAAAAAGCTCGAAGAAAGCAATACGCGTTATCTTAATAACATTTTACAAACGCCGAGTGCCATGTGCATTTTTAGAGGACCAAAATTTGTTGTTGAAATTGCCAATGATCTTATGCTCGAATTATGGGGAAGAAAAAATGATGAAGTACAAAATAAACCTATTTTTGAAGCGCTTCCGGAAGCACAAGGCCAGGGTTTAGAAACTATTCTTGAAAATGTATACCAAACGGGTGAAAAATTTGAAGCGCATGAACGACTTGTAAAATTGCCTCGTGAAGGGCAAATCGAAGACGTATATATCAATTTTGTTTATGAAGCTTTAAAAGAACCGGACGGAACGATTTCCGGGATTGTAGCTGTCGCTAATGATGTAACAGCACAGGTTGATGCCCGCAAGAAACTTGAAGATGCGGAACAAAGAGCCCGATTAGCTGCTGAAATTGCCCAAATTGTGACCTGGGAGTTAAATGTCCCTACTCAGGAATTAATTTATTCTGAAAATTTGCCAACTCTTTTTGGCCATAAAAAAAACAAAAAGTTAACCCGACCGGATATATTACATCAAATTCATCCCGATGATATTTCAATTTTAGAAAAAGCCTACAAGGTCGCGCTCAAAACCAGTATTTATAAATATGAAGCCCGAATTATAAAGCCTGATAATACTACTGCCTGGATTAAAGCGCACGGTAAACTATTTTTTGATGATAATGCCGAACCAGTACAAATGATTGGTACAATTATGGATATTACCGATGAAAAAAACAGCCAGCAGGTATTAATGAAAAGCGAGGAGAAATTCAGACTTCTTGCCGATTCTATGCCTCAATTTATCTGGACTGGTGATGGAATGGGAAATCTAAATTATTTCAATAAATCGGTCTATACTTTTTCTGGTTTATCTGAAAAAGAAATTGATAAAGACGGCTGGTTGCAGATTGTACATCCTGATGATCGTGAGCTAAACATAAACAAATGGATGGAATCGATAAAAACCGGAAACGACTTTTTGCTGGAACATCGTTTCCGTCGTTATGATGGCGAATACAGATGGCAATTAAGCCGTGCTATCGCTCAAAAAGACGAAGAAGGCAATATACAGATGTGGGTTGGAACCAGCACTGATATTCACGAACAGAAAAACTTTACCGACAAACTCGAAAAAGAGGTTTATGAACGAACTGCACAACTCGAACTTAAAAATAAAGATTTAATAAACATGAATATCGAGCTGCAGTCTTTTGCCTATATTTCGAGTCATGACCTGCAGGAACCACTACGAAAAATTCAAACTTTTGCCAGTCGTTTAGCCGATTTGGACGATGAAAATATTTCGGCGAAAGCCAAAACTTATTTAAACAGAATTGAAGTTTCGTCTAAAAGAATGCAAACTTTGATACAAGATCTCCTCGCTTACTCCAGAACCAATTCTGCCGACAGGGTATATGTAAAGACAAATCTGGACGAAATTGCAGAAGAAATACAAAGCGATTTCTCTGAACGTATTGAGGAAACAAATGGAGTAATCGCTTTTGATCCTTTAGGAGAAGCAACTGTTATTCCTTTTCAGTTTAGACAATTACTCCACAATCTTATTGGAAATTCCCTGAAATTTTCTAAAAAAGAAGAAACGCCCTATATTGAAGTTAAAGCCAATAGAATCAAAGGAAAAGAGATTGGAATTCCGGTTACTTACCCAGAAAAAATGTATTATCATTTGACTATTTCTGATAACGGAATTGGTTTTGCTGATGAATATAAAGAGAGAATCTTTGAAGTTTTCCAGAGATTAAATACTGAAAGTGAATTTTCTGGTACCGGAATTGGTTTAGCAATTGTGAAAAAAATTGTTGAAAATCATAAAGGTGTTATTACAGCACACAGTGAAAAAGGCAAAGGCGCCACGTTCGAAATTTATTTACCTGAATTATAGCAAAATAAAAAACACATAAGCGTTAGTACTTATGTGTTTTTTATTTTGCTATAATTCTTTTAATGTTTTAAGATTTGTACACAAAATTTTTAGTGTCCGGAACAAATTCTTTCCAATTAATTCCTAATGCATGTTCGATAGATTTTACAATATCTTTCATTAAAACAGGCTTAGTTATAAATAAATTCGCTCCTAACAAACGGCATTTTTCTATAATACCAGGTTCATTAGAAGTTGAAAAAATAATAACAGGAATATCCTTTTTCTCCGATTTTCTTATTTCTGTCAAAACATCAAAACCATTTTTACCAGGCATATTCAGGTCTAAAAAAACGACGTGTGGTGTAGGTGGCGGATTATAAATTGCTACAAGCAATTTATCTCCTCCATTATAAGTTTTTAGTTGTATTTTTTCTGGTAATGACTCTACAGCATCTGCAAAAATGCTCAAATCGTCTTCATCATCATCCGTGTAAAATATCGTCAAATTTGTCATGGTATTAAAGTGAAACTATTTAAGTTTGATCAAAGATAGGTCAAATTTATAGATTTATAACTTTGTTTACAAATCCTCGCATTAAAATTAGTGGTTGTAATCTCATAAGTAATAAAGTAAATTATATAACCCAAAATAATATATAAAAAGCAATTTTACTTTAATAAACTTAGTCTTTACAAAAAACAACATAACTCATAGTAAATAAGACACTTACAACTATTTAAAAAATTATTAATTAAAAAATAAATGTCATGGGAGATCATAAAGACCTTACGAACGAATTTGCTGTAGATAAAATAAAAGATCTTGCAGAAAACATAAAAACATGTATGTTTTGTACCTACAATGAATACAGATTACAATCGCGACCAATGTCTGTGCAAAAAATTGATGATTTGGGTCAGCTTTGGTTTTTATCAGATAGAAACAGTAGCCAAAATGCAGAAATCAGCCTTAATCCACAAGTTGAGATTTTCTTTTCTGAACCGCATGATAAATTTCTGACCTTACACGGAACTGCGACTATCTCTTACGATCGCGAAACAATAAAAGAATTATGGAATCCGATTGTTAAAGTCTGGATGCCAGGCGGCGAAGATGATCCAAATTTAAGTGTTATTAAAGTCGTTCCTGAAGATGGTTATTATTGGAATAACAAAAACGGTTCAATGGTTGCTATTGCAAAAATGGCAGCTGCCCTTGTAACCGGTAAAACTATGGATGACGGAATTGAGGGTAATTTAACGTTGGAATAATTTATTATTTAAACAGCAAAGTTCGCAAAGGGTTTACGCAACGTTCGCAAAGATTTTAGTATTTTTCTTTGTGTCCTTTGCGTAAACCCTTTGCGAACTTTGCGGTTAAGCTTATCCCTTAAACTCCAAAGCATTCAAAATGCCAGCATCACTTGCAGTATTATTAAAATACACAAATCCTGGTTTTAAAGCTATTTCTTTTTTGATCTGAAGTAATTCCTCAGTATCATAACTCGAATAAAACATTTTGGGAACGCCATGAAATCTAACAAATACCAAAGGGAAATTAGTGAAAATAGTTTTGGGCAATTGCGGATGACTAACGCTGCAAAACGTAATATTATTTGCTAAAAAAGCATTCCAAACTTCTGGAATCCACCAGCTTTCATGTCGAAACTCAATCACGTTTTTGAATTCCGGATTCAGGTTTTGGATAATTAACTGCAGATTTTCGGGGCTAAACTTATAACTTGGTGGAAATTGAAATAAAACCGCTCCTAGTTTATCTTTAAAACCCAATTTGCAAATTTGGTAGAATTCAGAAATCAAATCTTCACAATTAATAAACTTTTTAATGTGCGTAATTTCTTTGTGTGCTTTGACTGAAAATGTAAAATTTTCCGGTGCTTTATTATACCAGTTTTCGAATACTTTTACTGTTGGAAATCTATAAAAACTTCCGTTAAACTCATATGTATCAAAGTGCTGGCAATAAAAGTCAAACCATTTTGAAGCAGGCAAGTTTTCCGGATAGAAAATGCCTTTCCAAAATCGGTTATTAAAGCTGGAGCATCCTATTTGAATTTCATTTTTCATGTGTGCAGGTTTTGACAATTAGTACAGAAAAAACTTCGTCTTTTTCTGTGACCGGTATATTTTTTTATCAGTGGTAAATTACAACGCAAACAGACTTTTTTTGTATGAGCTTCCCAGTGCTTTTTTAATTCATATTTTTTCTTCCAATAAAGAAATTCGAAACTATAAATAGAACATTCTGAAATAATCTCATTAAGATAATCAAACGGAATTTTACCCACCAAAGATTCCGGATGAATGTGGCATCGGTACAAAACTTCATTTTTAATGATATTCCCTACTCCGGCAAATATGTTCTGATCTAACATCGCATCACAAATCATTTCATTTGGGATTTTCTCCAGACTTTGTTTTGCTTTTTTTGGATCCCAATCGTCGTTCATTACATCTTCGCTCCAATCATAATACTCATTAATATCACCTTCCAGAATTTTTATCGAACAGGTATAAAAATTGATTTCTCCATCAGAAAAAATCAGACTCAATCTTGGTGTTGTTTCCTTTCGCTCATTGACCCGATACGTTCCAAACATCAGCATGTGAATCTTGACGGTAAATCCTTCAAAACAAATTAAAAAATGTTTTCCCCAGGTTTTAAACTCCAATATAGTTTTGTCTTTAAGGCGCTGAATATCAATAGCACTATTTCCGGAAACTTCGATGATTTTTTTTCCTGTAAATTGTTGCACTTCTTCTTTTAGTATCACTATAGATGGACCTTCGGGCATAATATGGCTTTTAAATTATAATTAAAAAGTGCAGTTTAAGAACTGCACTTTTATATTGTATTTTCAAAAAACTTAATTTGCTTCTGCAGCTTCAAAGTTTACGGCGTTTACAGCAACAATTGTCAATGCTTTGTCAGCCCCTTTTTCTTCTTCAAGCGTTTGCTCTAATAAAGAGGCAGCTTCTGACATTCCTAATGTTTCTGCAAATTGTCTTAAGGTACCATAAGTAGCAATTTCATAATGCTCAATTTTCTGGCAGGCGGCAATTATTCCGGCATCGCGAACAACGCCAATTTCAGTTTCTTCCAGAATTCCGTTTCCTTCTTCAATTAAGCCCGCCATTGCATCACATTTTTTTGCTGTGGCTTTTTGTCCGGCAAGTTCAAAAACCTGCTCTAAACGGCTTATTTGACCTTCTGTTTCTGTCAAATGATTGTTTAAGGCATCAATAAGTTCTTTTGATGTTGCATTTTTAGCCATTTTTGAAAGTGCTTTTGTCAAAGCTTTCTCAGCCCAGTAAATGTCTTTTAATCCATCTTCAAATAATTCGGTTAGTCCTGATGCAGCATCAGACTTTGGTTTTGTAACTCCTGCTTTAGTCGCAGTTTTTGTAGTTGAAGTAGATTTTGCAGTTGTTTTTGCAGTTGTTTCTTTTTTATTCGTTGCAGTTTTCATAATAATAATTTATATGGGTTAATATTTTTTAAAATTACTCTACACATATCTTCATGTAGTTATATCATTATTTGATTAAATTTCATTCTAAACACCTGTTAATTATACAATTACATTTAAAAATGTTGTAAGAAAATCCTATAGGTTCGGGGTTAGATTTGTAAAATACTAATACTATAAAAACTTTATATTATGAATACTACAGAACAAAAAAACAGTACAACCAGTAATAGAGACCCACGAAACCAAAATCTAAATACTGCCGATAAAAACAGACTGATGAACGAAGAACTGTATGATATCGACGACATGAAAGAAACTGACGACGATAACGCTACGATTGCAGAACGTGGCTACACCGTTAGAAATGGTCATAATCCAAATGGGATTAATCCGGATGAAATGTCTTATGAAAAGGAAGATATTGAGAATCTTGACGATGATTTTCACTCTAAAAAAGATCTAATTCATAATAGTGATGATTTATATGACGATGCAGTAGATGCTGATCTTGATCCCGCCGTTGATGAACTGGATAATCCTTCGGATATTCGTGAACGCGAAGACGGCGACTTCAATGAAATTGACGATCTGGAAGATATTGATGAAGATGATGATGAAGACGAAGATGAATTTGATGAGGAGGAAATTGAAGAAGAAGATTCTGAAGAAGATTATCCGGCAAATGATCCGAGAAAATTCTAAAGTCAGAAAAGCTAAAAACAAGAAAACCGTTAATTTACTTAACGGTTTTTTTTTATCTTTTTAAAATACTACAATTAATCTCCAATTTTCTCTAAAGCAGGAATATCATCCATTTTTTCCAGGCGTTGTGCAAGCCCTGCTCTCGCTTCATTCAATTCTTGTTCGGCTTTACCTAATTCTTTGTACCATTCTTCTTTACCTACGTCTGAAGTTTCAATTTTACGCATGATTTCATAAATTTCACCTTCGGCCTCCATCACTTTTAATCTTTTGTAATACGTCAAACTCTCTGTCATATGCGCCAATGCAATCATAGCGGTTAAAAACGGATGATTGTTGGTTACATTTACATCCTTTATTCTTCCGTGTTCCAGTTCAACTTTTAAGGCAAAGGCGAATTCTTCCATATTAAATTCCTCATGTTTACTATCCGGATTCAAATAGGCTTCAATTGCTTTTACATTATTCATTGTCGAGAGATCAACATCTGTTTCTTTACTTTTCAAATCCTTATAAACCACATTCCCTATTGCTCTCGCCTCATCAATTGTTGGGTCATTTTCGGGATTTTCAAAATCACGAACTGACCAATCCCAATTTTCAGGATGAACAGGTTTTATATATTTTTCACAAAAATCTGTTACATCATTTTTTAAACTTACCATTTCGTCGTCTCGTTTGATATAAACATCCTGATAAGCACCGCTTTGAGTTCCCATATTGTTTATTTTTTATTTTTAAAATAGAAACGACACATTTACCGAAATATATGTGCCGTTTTAAAGTTCGTTTTTAATTTACTGAGCGATATAGACTAAATACTTCTTCGGCCACCAATAAGCGATAAAAGAAATAATACTATGAATATAAAGAATAATACTTTAGCTATACTTGCTGCTCCGGCGGCGATTCCACCAAAACCGAATATTCCTGCCACTATGGCCAGAATAATAAAAATGACAGTCCAACGTAACATAAGCTTGATTTTTAAATTAATATGATTTTTGTTTGTTACTCAAATTTCATGTTTTTAAAAGATAAACATTAACTCTAAACATTATATTTATAGCTCTATAACTACTGATTTACAATAAATTGAGCTGATAATTTTGTATTAACTCAGAAAAAGCAATTTCGGTTCTCGAAAAGTATTTCTGATTGCTGCGGCTCTTTTTCACCCTGTCAAAATAGTGCTGAATGGAGCCATCTTCATAAGTTGAAACCAGCAAAGGATGAACGTAATAATTCTTGCAAACATTTCTGGTATTTCCTAATGCTTCTGCTGTGATATCATAGGCTTCCAGTATATTCTTTTTTATTTCTTTTTCTTCAGATGTGGTTCCCATTTCCATTAAAGTTTCAAAAAATATAATCGAAGCTGCCCAGGTTCTAAAGTCTTTTGCACTAAAATATTCACCAGAAATTGTATGCAAATATTCATTTACCATATGACTGTCTAAAACCGTTTTTTCGCCGTTTTTATCATAATATTTGAAAACTTCCCAACCCGGAATTTCCTCACAGCGACTTACTAATTTTATAAGTTGTTTATTTTTAGTTGTAATAGTATGTTGAATTCCCTTTTTTCCGACAAATTCAAATCGGAGTGAATTTTTATCAATGTTAATATGGCGTTTACGCAAAGTAGAAAGTCCGTACGATTTATTGTCTTTGGCGTATTTTTCATTCCCAATTCTAATATGGGTTTCCTCCATTAACCGAATCACTAAAGCCACTACTTTCTCTCTTCCCCATTCTTTTCCTTCTAAATCCTTATCAACTTGTTTTCTTATAATGGGTAACTTTGATCCAAATTCTGCTATTTTATAGAATTTAGTCTGATTTCTGATTAAATTCCACTTCGGATGATATCTGTATTGTTTTCTGTTTCTATCGTCTAAACCAACGGCCTGTAAATGTGCATTTGGCAAATCTGAAATCTGTACATTTTGCCACGCTGGCGGTAATACCAAACTATTAATACGTTTCAATTCACTTTTTTGCTTAATGCAACGCCCATTTTTTTTATACATGAAACCTTTTTCACATTGACATCTTTCAATAGTCAATTGCTGATTGTTTATATATACTAAATCTAATTTTTCCAGCACCAAATGCGGCGTTTTAATTAATTGTTTCACTAATTTTTCAGCTTTGGCTGTTGCTGTTGTATTCATGTTTATTAGATTTTTTTAGTTTCCGTCAAGCGGATGTTTTTGCCACAGATTGCACAGATTTAAAAGATTTTTCAACAACATTTTCATTTTCATAATTCATGAAAATCTGTGGAATCTGTGACATTTTTTTAATTTTTCTTCTTTAATTTTTCTTCAAAGAGTGAATCAAATTTTTTTTACTCATGTAAGAACGTCCCGGAATACCCGCTTTTATAGCTTCCTGATACAATTCTTCTTTAGTCCATTCTTCGTATGGTTTTGTTTTTTCACCCTTTGCATCAGAATCTCTTGTATTAGAAACTTCTGCTGATTTTCCTTTGCTATATCCTTCCTTCAAAAGTCCGTGATAGTCGCTTTTAGTACTTGCATGCATGATTTGAAATTTAGGTTTAAAATTGAATGTTTGGTATACCAAATTTCAAAATAAAATAGTTTCAACCTGTTATATAATTCTTTTAATAATTTTCATAATTAACTTTAAAGCTTAAGCATAAAAAAATCCCAATTCTTAAAGGAATTGGGATTTTAGTTTTAAATATAAAAAGTGTCAGTTATATTTTTGAAAATATAAATCAATTTCCAGATTACAAGTCTTTTCATTAATTATATCGGCATTAAATTCTAGATTTTTATAAGATTTGATCTCAAAAAACATCCTCTAAAGATTCCCCAATATACTAACTATAGTTAATATCAGCCATAAAATAACATTAATCATTTTTTCGATTTTATTTAAGTTAAAATTCTGTTTTTCAAATATTATCATTTAATTATCATACTTCCTTACGGAAAACCGCAATTGATATAAATTTCTGAAAAACCTCATCTTTGAATCCTGTAACATTATTTAATAATGCTGTAAGATATTCTTCATACCATCTCAATAATTTTACCACATAACATTAAAACTATAAAATCATGAAAAAGATACTATTAGCCGGAAAAGTAATATTAGGAGCAGGACTTATTATTATATTTCTAAATTCTTGTAAAAACGAAACCAAACAAGAAGATCCAAAAGAAGTAGCTGAAGATGCAAACGAGGCTAAATTTGACTCTATAGATAGTAAAGAAGATGATTCTGAATTTTTAGTGGATCAGGCTGAAGTTAATTTAGCTGAAATCGAAATCGGAAAACTGGCACAAACTAAAGGAACTAATCCTGAAGTTAAAAAATTTGGAAAAATGTTAGTTGACGATCACACTAAAGCCGCTTCTGAAGTAAGCGCCTTGGCTCAGGCAAAAAACTTTACTTTACCAACTTCTCTTACTGAAGACGGCCAGGAAGAATACAAAAAACTAAACGAAAAATCAGGTGCTGATTTTGATAAAAAATTCGCTGACATGATGATTGACGGTCACGAAAAAGCAATCAAAAAACTTGAAGAAGCGTCTAAGGATGCAAAAGATGCAGACGTAAGAACATGGGCTTCTAATAATATTGCCGGATTGACCGCGCATTTAGAACACGCCAAATTGCTAAAACAAAATTTAGACAAAAAGTAAAATAAATTTAATTGGTTATTATTTATTTTAAAAACCCCTTAAGAGTTGAATTGCTTAAGGGGTTTTCTTTTTGAGTTGCTAAGATTCTGAGATACTAAGGTTCTAAGTTTTTTTCTTAGTCACTTAGAATCTTAGATACTTAGCTACTTTAAAGAAGCCATATCAATCACAAAACGATATTTAATATCTCCTTTTAATAATCTTTCGTAAGCGTCATTTACTTCGTTTACGCCGATTATTTCAATATCAGCAGTAATATTATGTTCTGCACAGAAGTCAAGCATTTCCTGAGTTTCTGCGATTCCACCGATGGCAGATCCGGCAAAACTTCTTCTTCCTAAAATAAGGCTGAATGAGGTTACAGGAAGTGGTTCCATTGGAGCGCCAACTAATACTAAATTTCCATCTACTTTAAGTAAATTTAAATACGAATCTATATTATGCTCTGCTGATACACAATCTAAAATAAAGTGTAATGTTTTAGCATGTTTCGCCATTTGTTCGGGATCTGTTGATAAAACAACTTCATCAGCACCCAAACGTTTTGCATCTTCGGTTTTAGATAATGATGTAGTGAAAACCACTACATGAGCCCCCATTGCTTTTGCCAATTTGATTCCCATATGACCTAAACCACCTATTCCGACAATTCCAACTTTTTGACCGGGACCAACTTTCCAGTGTTTCAGTGGAGAATACGTTGTGATTCCTGCGCATAACAAAGGAGCAACTCCTGCAAGGTCTAATTTATCTGAAATGTGCAATACATAGTTTTCATCAACCACAATACTTTGAGAGTAACCTCCAAAAGTTTGTCCGCCTAAATGAGCGTCTGGTGAATTGAACGTTAATATATTTCCGGCATCACAAAATTGTTCCAAACCTTCTTTACATTGTTCACATTCTCTGCAAGAATCAACCATACACCCAACTCCAGCCAATTGACCTACTGTAAAATTCTTTACATGATCGCCCACTTTTACCACTCTGCCCACAATTTCATGGCCAGGAACAATTGGATAAATAGTCCCATGCCACTCATTTCTCGCTGAATGTAAGTCGGAATGGCAGATTCCACAATACAAAATTTCTATTTCTACGTCATGTGCCTGTACGGCTCTGCGTTTGATGTCTAATGTTTTTAATGGTGCCTCAGCAGCTTCTGTACCAAAGGCTTTTACGTTTTTTGTTTCCATGATATTTGTTTCAGGTTTTATTTGTTTCAGGTTTCAGGTTGCTTGGCATCTGCCACAAAGACACGAAGTCACAAAGATTGACAACTTATAGGAACGGAATATCTAGTGCGATCCCTCGTTCCACGGGATGACAAGATTGTCTCAGGTTAAGTTCAGAATTATCTAATTATCTAATTTTCTAATTACCTAATTATCTAATTAATTTAACTTCCAAAACTGTGATATTCCTCATCAGTAACGCTGTCAAGCCATACACCATGTCCTTTGTCGATTTCCGTTATAATTGCTACATAGGAAAATTTTCTAAACGGAGTTGCACCATACCAATGTTCAATTCCTGGTAAAATTGTAATCACTTCGTCTTTATGAATCAGGCGAACTGCGCTTCCTTTTTCCTGATAATAGCCCACACCTTCTTTTGCAATAAGCAAATGAAGACTTGAATTAATATGCCAGTTACTTCTTGCACAAGGCTCGAAAGTAACTTCTTTAATCATTGTATTTTCGGGATGAATATTGCTGGATTGTTTTTTATAAGAAACGTCACCTGTCATGTATGTATTAGGGACTTTTCCTTCTTCTATAACCGTTGCATAATTTGTTGACATAACTATTTATTTTTTGAGTTTGGTTTAGTTTTTTAATTAAAGCTATTGTATTGCTCATCGGTTACAGGTTCTAACCAATCTACAATTCCTGTTTGGGTATTGGTGCTGATGGCAATGTGGGTAAATTCGCTGTTTGGGGATGCACCATGCCAGTGTTTAAGTTCAGGCGGAATATTGACAACATCTCCTGCTTGTAGCAACTGAATAGGTTTCCCTACTTCCTGATAATATCCTGTTCCGTGTGTAACAATCAAAATTTGTCCGCCGGGATGGGTATGCCAGTTATTTCTTGCGCCGGGTTCGAAAACGACATTACCAACTGCAGTATTTAGAACCGGGTCGTTTGGCACCAGCATTTTAACCCAGGCATTTCCTGTAAAGTAATCTGCCGAAGCTAAATCGCCTTTAGGGAAAATTTCGTTTAATTGATTTTCTGAAGTTTTCATAATTATTTGTTTTTACTATCGGTACAACTAAATCAGAAAGCAAGAATGCGCTTTAAGAAGTTAGATTTAGTGTATAAAAAACCGATAAAGGATTAATACTAATTATTTCGATGCAAATTTACTTTAGTAAAACCGACCTCAGATAATGATAATCAAACAAAAAATTAAGAATATGAAACAATTTTACATTCTTAACGATTTCGGAATTGTTCCGGTGAGTCTTTTAAAGTAATTATTAAAATAGCTTGGATATTCAAATCCGAGTGAATAACCGATATCTGCAATGCTCCAGTCTGTATGTTGTAATAAAGCTTTGGCTTCGCCGATAATTCGTTCTGTAATATGGGCTGTAGTAGGTTTTCCGGTCACTTCTTTTACCGAACGATTGAGGTGATTTACATGCACAGCAAGGCTTTGCGCATAATCTTGCGGTGTTTTCAATATCAACGGCTGATCTTTTGTCTCAACCGGAAATTGTCTTTCTAAAAGCTCCAGAAATAACGAAGTGATTCTTGCCGAAGCATTTTTGTGTTTAAAGAAATTTTCTGACGGCTGCATTTTCATTGATTCATGCAGAATCAAATTGATATAATTACGGATTAAGTCATCTTTAAAAACATAATCTGTTTCCTGTTCTTCGATCATTTTTTGAAATAATGAATCTATAAACAACTTTTGTTCAGCTGTTAAAGAGAAAATTGGTGTCCCTCCTATTTTAAACAAAGGCGATTCATGAAGACTTTCTGAACGATCTTTTACTCTTAAAAAATCTTCGGTAAAAACACAGGCATAACCTTCATAAGAAGGTGAAAGGGTATCCCAGGAATACGGAATATGTGGATTTCCGAAGAACAAAATAGTTCCGTCAACCTCAATGCCACGATCCGCGTAATGTACGAGGCTTTTACTGGTATTTATACAAATTTTGTAAAAATCCCTACGGTTATAAGTCGGAATTTTACTCACATCACCATTAATTTCGTATACTTTAAAACCTTTCAGCTTTAAATCGTTTATACCAACTTCTGAAGCCTGAAAATCTAATTGCTCTTTCATTTTGCAAAGTTATGAAAATCAAATAAAAAAAAGTTTGTTTCAGGTTTCTTTTGTTTTTCAGGTTTCAGGTTGGGAAGGACTTAACCGCAAAGGTCACAAAGGGTTACGCAAAGGTCGCTAAATTTCCCTTTGTGTGCCTTGCGTAAATCCTTGCGAACTTTGCGGTTAGACAACCTGAAACCTGAAACTTGAAACCTGAAACAAAAAATTTATCTTTGTTACATGAAAGACTTGCAACCCGTTATAGATTATATCTCCAGATATGTTGATTTGACAGATGATGAAAAAACGCATCTGGCTTCTTTTTTGAAAATCACCAGGGTTAAAAAAAGACAATTTATTGTGCAGCCGGGTTTTGTATGCCAACATAAAAGTTATGTAGTAAAAGGCGCTTTCAGAGGTTATTTAGTCGATAATGAAGGGAAAGAACACACCTTATCATTTGCTATAGAAGATTGGTGGATTTCTGACTACAGCAGTTTAATTTATCAGGAACCCGCAACTTTATTTGTTGAAGCTCTTGAAGATTCAGTTCTTATTCAGATTGCTTATGAAGACGAGCAAAGATTTCTTCAGGAAATACCTAAACTTGAAAAATTCGAACGTATTATTACACAGCGTTCTCTGGCTTTTCATCAAAAAAGACTTTTATCCAATTTTACTAAAACGGCTGAAGAACGTTATGATGAATTCATGAGCAAATATTCGGCAATTGCAAAACGTGTTCCGCAATATGCATTGGCGTCGTATTTGGGTTTTAGTACCGAATACCTAAGCAAAATTCGCAATCGAAAAGCCACAAAAAGTTAAACTAGTTCAACCTTATTTCCTAAACCAGTTCATTTTTATTTTTACTATTCTGTCCCAGATTTGCAGTGTCAATAAGGACAAAAAATTTTAATTTATAAAAATGAAAAATACTATTTTAATTACTGCACTTTCAATTCTTTTCGTGGCTTGTGACAGCGAAAAAAAATCAGGAACCGCTTCCGCCTCTTTTCAAAGCAAATACACCATAACTGACATCGGACTTTACCCTGAAGGAATTGATTACGATTCTAAAAATGAAAGATTTCTGTTTAGTTCCTTGTATAAAGGAGCTGTTTATGTACTGAATGCAAAAGGCGAAGCGACCGTTTTTGCCACGAGCAGCAAACTGGTTTTACCAACCGGAATTTATACGGATGAAATCCGAAACCGCTTAATAGTTGCTAATGCTGATTTGGGAATTTCTCAAAAAAGTACTCCCACCAGCGCCGGAAGTATTGCTACAGTGAGCATTTTCAATCTTACATCAGGTGAATTAATCAAAGAAATTGAGTTGAAAAATTTCACACCAAATGCGGGATCCTGTCTTAATGATATAGCTGTAGATGCTAAAGGCAACATTTACATTACCGATTCGTTTTCTCCAAATATTTATAAGATTGATGACAATTATATTGCCTCTTTATTTTTAACGAATGCTTTATTTCAGCCCGCTCCCAATCAATTTGGTTTAAACGGAATCGTTTTCCATCCCGATGGTTATTTATTGGCTGTAAAAACCGATGATTCTAAGTTATTTAAAATATCACTTTCTAATCCTGCAGTTATTACTACCGTTACAGGAACAACATTCAGCGCTCCGGATGGTATTGAATTAGATAAAAACAATAATTTAGTAGTGGTTGAAAATGGACTCGGTCTGGGTAAAACCTATACTTTTTCAAGCACGAACAACTGGGCAAATGCTTCAAAAATAAGTGAAACCAATATTGGAAAAGAAGAATTTCCAACAACGGCAGCTTTGGCTTCTGATGGAAATGTTTATGTTGTTAATTCTAAATTGGGGAAATTATTGGCAGGAGATAAAACACAGTCTAGTTATACGATTCAGAGGATAAAGTAATTGGTTTCAGGTTTTAGGTTTTAGGTTTAACCTCACGCAAAGTTTGCGCAAAGTAAACCCGACAGGTTTTAAAAACCTGTCGGGTTTAAAATGTAGAGGCTGAAACTATCTTTTCAAAACCAAATTTCCTGATTGTAATCCTTTTGTAGAAGCAGTCAAAACTACTTCTCTAGCATTTTCATCTTTCTGAATGATAATTTGTGCATAACCGTTAAAGAGTTTTCTTTTCCAGGATTCAGCTGGAGTTACTACCTGAATAATTCCAGGATCGGTGTTCATTACATCCCAGTCTTTTATTTTTTGTAATGGTGTTGTTGCAATGTAAATCGTGTTTTTTCCTTCTTTTAAAATGGCATTATTTAAAATGTATTTTTGCGCATCGTCTTTACTTGGTTCGACCTTATTTCCGTTTACAAAAATTACAGCTTCTTTTCCTATTTTCTTGTAGAAGAATGTTACGATATTAGAATCTGAGTTATTTTTCAACTCAAAATTTCCTTTGTAAACATAAGCCGGAGCTTGCTTTTTATAATCTCTGTCTTTAAAAGCTACATTCCAATCAGCATCATTATCGTCTTCAATTTTATTTGACAGATCTGCTGAAACTAATTTCTTCTCCTGAAAATTATTTATAGCAATAAGGTTAGTGTTATCAATAAATTTATCGCTCTCTAAAGAAGTTGGGTTCCCATTTCCGACTCCAAGAATTTTTCCGCCTTTTATTGAAAACGTAATTTCATCGTTTGCAGTTGGTACATGCAATCCTTTTTTATCAGTCAATTCGGCCGTTACCACTATCACATTTGGGTTAGGATGATTTTCTTTGTCAATAGAAAGTTTAATATTTTCAGAGCTTCCTGTTGTTTTTTGAACTTCCATCAGAACTTTTTTCCCGTTTTTAAAACCAATCGCTTCCAATGTTCCTGGTTCATATTTCACTTTCCATTCTAAATGACTATTTTGCTCCATTTTCTTCTTTCCGAGACTTTTTTTGTTGAGAAAAAGTTCGACTTCATCACAATTGGAATAAGCCCAAACGTCAATTTCTTTTCCTTCCATTCCACTCCAGTTCCAATGTGGCAAAAGATGTAAAACAGGTTCAGTTCCCCACCACGATTTCAAATAAAACACATTATCTTTCGGGAAACCGCAAACATCCATCATTCCAAAATAAGAGGTTACCGATGGCCATCCATAAGGAGTTGGTTCTCCGCGATAATCGAAACCGGTCCAAAAAAATACTCCGGCCAAATAGGGTCTTTCGGCATAAAACTTCCATCCTTCTTCGATGCTGTAAAATGTTGGACGAGGTTTTTTATCATATGCACTTTGATAATGTTTTACATCATCAGTAAAATAAATACCTCGTGTTGCAAAGGTTGAACCTTCCTCCGTTCCCATTCCGGGTTGCTGTTTGAACTCATTTCGATGCGCATCGATATCGCCGTTTCCTAAATAATTATAGCCCATAATTTCGACTACCGAAGAAATCCCACTTTTAAAACCGCTGCTGATTCCAACTGTTACCGGTCTTGTTGCATCTATGCTTTTAGCAAATCCCTGCATCACATTCGTAACGCGTTCACCAACGATATTACCCTCAATATTCCATTCTTCATTTCCAACCGACCAACAAAAAATACTCGGATGATTTCGATCACGCTCGATCATTCGCTTCAAATCATTCAAATGATAATCGTTAATTCCCATTAAACGGGTTTCATCAATAACTAACATTCCCAATTCATCGCAGGCTTTAAGTAATTCGGGAGTTGGCGGATGATGTGAACAACGATAGGCATTCGAACCCATTTCTTTCAGTTTCCTGATGCGATAATACTGTAATTCGTCTGGCAAAGCCGTACCGATTCCTGCATGATCCTGATGATTATTGGTTCCTTTTAGTTTAACCGATTTTCCATTCAGAAAAAAACCTTTTTCAGCATCAAAATTCATAGTTCTCATTCCGAAAGGCGTTTCATAACGATCAATTATTTTTCCATTTTGCTTAATTTGAGTTTCTAAACGATATAAATTCGGATTCTCAATATCCCATAATAATGGATTTTTTACATTTAATTTTGAAATAAAATTAGCTGTTTTATAAAATTCAGGAGCCTGAACATTTTCAGAAACAGAAGTAATTTGTTTTCCTTCCTTATCCAAAATAGTTTGAATAATTTCCACTGAACTTTTATCGTTTCCTTTATTTTCAATAGTCACTTCAGCTGTAATTTCAGCATTATCATTTTTGATTTCCGAAATAACATAAGTTCCATTTGAAACTATATGAATCGGATTTGTTTTCTGAAGATAAACGTGTCTGTAAATTCCCGCGCCTTCATAGAACCAGCCTTCCTCCATTGAAGCATCAACCCGAACGACAATTGTATTTTCTCCTCCATAATTCACATAAGCCGTGACATCGTACTCAAATCCATTATAACCACTTTTTTCTGTCCCGAGGAAATAGCCGTTAAAAAACACCTTTGAATTTCTAAAAACACCATCAAACTTTAAGGAAATAATTCGGCCTTTATCGCTTTCCGGAATATTAATTTTCTTTCTATACCAACCAATACTTTTTTCAGGAAAACCTTTTCCGGCTGTTTTAAATCCGTGGCTAAAACTTGCTTTCTCACTGAACGATTGTTCTACAGCCCAATCGTGCGGAAGATCTAATTTTCTCCATGCACGATCGTCAAAACCTGATGCTGCTGGTCCATCTCCGAAACCGGTTTTTGTCAAATAGGAGAAATAACCTTCGGCATGTCCAAAATCTTTTTGAGTATCATATAAATGACCAAACGAAAAACGCCAGTCTTTATCAATTAAAGTCAATTCTCTCTCTGATTTATTTTGTGCCGAAGTACAAAACGAAATCAAAAAAATAAAACAGGATAAAATTTTCTTTGGAAAAATAGTTTTCATGAATAATGTGGTTACAGATATGATTAGTAGATAGCTCTAAAATTAGATTTTTAAAACGGGATAGATTAATAGTATTTTATCAAAAGATGATCTTTATCTCAAACAATAATACCTGAAAATTAGACGTTAAAAATTTAGAATCATTCTATCAGCGGTTCTTTACCAAATCTTATTGTTTTGACGTAATTTTATATTGAAATTTAACAAAACCAAATTTAATCATGAGTGTTATAAAAGACGAAAATACGCTTCTTAGCACCATTAAGCGTATTGATGAAAAAATAGATAAATTAAATGATCAAAAAATAATTGCTTTTTTTGACCATCTTGGATTAACTGAAAGACCAGATGTTCCAAAGAATTTTCTAGATTTTGAAACCATACTTATTGTCGTTCCAAACCGACATATTTCGCACGAATTAAAATATTTTAAATATTCCATTTCGCGACTTTCTTTCGTGACCAATCCGTATGCGAAACAAATTCACGTTTATGATTTTAAGGAATGGAACAGCATTACCCGAAATAAAACACAGTTTCAGGTAAGGGAGCTGCTAAAAACCAGTTTTGGAGGTGTGAGAGATATTACTGAAGAAATGAATTAACCCTCGCTAATGAAATGGATTACCAGAGAAAGACCGAAAATTGACAGAATTGCATGCCCTTGGCTAATCAAAAAATTTGTCGATCCGGATGCCGAATTCATTTATGTCCCTTTTGATGAAGTTTTGACTAAAGTTGAAGCATTAAATGCGATTCCGTTTGATATTCCCAATGTAGAATATACGCATTACAACGAAGAATGTACTTTTGACTACATTGTAAAAAAGCATGAAATTAAAGATCCTGCTATTTTGATAATGGCAAAAATTGTTCGTGGTGCCGATACTGATCAACATGAAATTGCAAAAGAATCGGCGGGACTCTGGGCGATTTCTGCCGGGCTTTCGCATAATATCACCAACGATGCCGAATTATTAACAAGTGGAATGGTTATTTATGACGCACTTTACAGCTGGGCAACTCATTTGTATAAACAAAATCATTTGCAAAATAGTCCGTTCGAGAATCTGCTTCATGAGGTTTACAACAAATTCTTAGCAGAAAAAAAATCAAATCAAAAAACACCTTCGTGGGTTAAAGATTTAAAAGAAATAATTCAGGATCAGATTGATACTCAGTTTGCTTTTGATCTGAAGAAAATTTCAAGTGATTTAGAACTCAACCCTTCTTATTTATCAAGAGAATTTTCGAAATATTTTGAAGATTTGAATTTTGGAGAATATGTTCGGAAATTACGCATCGAAAAAGCCATAAGCCTAATTCAAAATTCAACTTATACCTTAACTGAAATCGCTTATATGACAGGCTTTTCAGATCAAAGTCATTTTACTCGAATTTTCAAATTGCATACAGGTAAAAATCCTTCTTCTTATAGAAAAAATGCAATGAAAAGTAAACCAAATACAAAAGGTAAATAAGATTCTATTTATATCTACTAAGTCTATATAGTTTTGTTTTATCAACAAAAACTATTATGATTTCATTTAAACACATTCTATTAACCGCTTTATTCTCTTTTACCTTCAATGCTTTTTCTCAAACAGTTTATCCGAAAATAACTGGCTATTTTGGAATCATGCATCCCATTGTAACGATAAGTAATGAGCAAACCAATGTAAATTTCAGGGATTATTATGCCGTTGGTTTTCCAACCGGAATCAATATCTGGAAAAGTTCAAAAATAGGTTTCTCTTTAGAAGTTGTTCCGAATATAAAAGTACAGGGCGCCAGTGATAAAGTTACCAATTTATTATTCCATCCCGGCGTTTTAGTGGCATTAGGAAAAGGCTATACTTTTGCCGGAAGAGCAGCCTTTGAAAGCAGCGGAAGATATGGTTTTACTCCCGTTTTAAATAAAACTGTTATCAAAAGTGACAATTGCAGTTATTTTGTCGCAGTTCCGCTTCCGGTTAGATTTGGTAATGATCATCCGGCGACATTTACAGTTGGTTTTCAATTTGGAATTGCATTTTAAAAACCTATATCAATGGCAGATTCAAAATATTCATTAAGAGAATTAACCTTGTATTTTTTAAAACTAGGCACAGTAGGTTTTGGTGGTCCGGTTGCTCTTGTAGGCTATATGCACAAAGACTTAGTGGAAAATCGCCAATGGATCTCTGAAGAAGAATACAAACAAGGCTTAGCTTTGGCACAATTAGCTCCAGGCCCTTTGGCCGCACAATTAGGTATCTATATTGGTTTTGTACATTATCGATTATTAGGCGCTACTTTAATCGGATTTGCATTTGTCCTGCCTTCCTTTTTAATGGTTGTTCTTTTAGGAATCGTATACAAATTATATGGAGAATTATCCTGGATTCAGGCTGTGTTTTATGGCGTTGGTGCAGCTGTAATTGGCCTTATAATGGTAAGTTCATATAAACTTACCGTAAAATCTATAGGTAAATTCAACATAGAGTCTTTTAAAATAAATTGGCTATTGTGGTTGTTTTTTCTCATTGCTCTTGGCGTAACTTTTATAACGCAGCAAGAACCTGTTTTACTATTTATTGCTGCCGGTTTTTTGTATATGCTTATAAAAGCACCGCCGAAATGGTTAAACTCAAAAGCTATAAATTCAATATTGTTTCTACAAATTCCTTTTTGGAATTATGAAAACACAACACTACTCAAAATTGCGATCTTCTTTGCCCAGGCAGGAACATTTGTATTTGGAAGCGGTTTAGCCATTGTACCCTTTTTACATTCAGGTGTTGTAACTGAAAATCATTGGCTGACAGAACAGCAATTTCTGGATTCTGTTGCAGTTGCAATGATTACGCCTGGTCCTGTAGTTATTACAGTAGGTTTTATTGGCTATTTGGTTGACGGATTTCCTGGGGCTTTGGTTGCTGCTTTGGCGACATTTTTGCCTTGTTATTTATTTACCGTCGCAATGGCACCTTCTTTTCATAAAATTGCCAAAAATAAATCGGTTAAATCATTTGTTGATGGTATTACAGCGGCCGTTATTGGGGCATTGGTAGGATCTGTTTTTGTAATTGCTTCCCGCACTATAATTGATATTCCAACTGCTTTTATAGCCGTTACAACAATTGCCACTTTACTGTATGTCAAAAATATAGCGGAACCCTATATTATACTTATTGCTGCTGCTGTTGGTTTAATTATAAAATTTATATAAATGGGAGGTTTCAGGTTTGGATCATTTAGTTTAACCACAAGGTTCGCAAAGGGATTACGCAAGGTTTGCAAAGTTAGTCACATACAGCTTTGCGAACTTAATAAAGCCAGCTACAAACACACAAAAAAACTTTGCGATCTTTGCGGTAAAATTAATTCGCTAAGCTTACCATACAAATCTTATCTAATTTCAAAAATACTGATAAACTTTTGCTCTAATTTTTTCCTTTTTCTCTCCTCATTCCATCTCGAATAAAAAGCCATAAAAAGTAAAAACAAATTCACAATAGTAGACGCTCTTCTGAGCCCTCTCTCAAAAAACAGAAAAAATATATTAATTGCCAGAATTAGAATTATTGGAGAATAATACGCCCATAATTGCCGATATTTATTGCGTGATTCCACAATATAATCAACGCTAAGTCTATTATTAACGTTCTCATATTTTCCTCTCACCACAAAATTTGTTGCTGATTTTTTTGAATTTACAGTTAAACTAAAACTTTTATCATCAAAAAATCCATAAAAAGGTTTAATTGGGCCGGATATTGGAAATACTCTAATCTGCCCCAATACTACTTTTGGAGAACCAATTTCAGTATTGTTTTTTAATCTTTCACGGAATTCTAGCAAACTAAGTTTTGATTCCATTAAAAAACTTTATTCATAGGTTAAATAATTTATTTCAGTTTTTACCAAACCTGAAAACGTTTATGTTATTTTATAATCTCAAAAATTTCAATAAACTTTTGTTCTATATTTTTTCTTTTCCGTTTTATATCCCATCGAGAGAAGAAAAGCATAAATATGAGAGCTATATTGGGTAATATAAATACTTCCTTCTGTACCTCAGAAAAAAAGAATGATATATTGATTAGAACTAAAGCTATAATTGGAAAAAATTTAATCCAAACTAAATAAAACTTTGGGCTTGATTCGATATTATAATTGATAATAAAAGTTCTATTTCTGTTTTTGTACGTTCCGTTAATTATAAAAAATGTTGGTGATGTTGTATAATTCATTGTTAAACGAAAACTCTTATCATCAAAAAGTCCATAAAAAGGCTTTGATTTTCCACCAAAAAGATTAAAAAAAACACCGAACGGACTCAATTTTAATTTTGGAGAACCAATTTCAGTTGTATCTTTTAATTTTTCACGGAATTCTGATATACTGAGTTTTGATTCCATTTGATATAATTTCCTTCTAGTTTTGCTGTGGCGCCAATATACTTTTCACCATTTCATTCAAAGCATTTCCATGAATATTTTTAGCAAGAATAATTCCGTTTTTGTCTATTAAAAAGTTTAATGGTACAGATTGGAGCATATAATCTACAGCAGCGGGAGATTTCCAATATTTAAGATCACTTACTTGTATCCAGGGAAGTTTTTGTTTGGCAATAGCTCCTAACCAAAGTGGTTTTTTAGTATCCATTGAAACACTGTAAATGGATAATTTACCCGGATAAGTATTATATAATTTTATCAATTCCGGATGTTCCTTTGTGCATGGTCCACACCATGAAGCCCAAAAGTCAATTAAAACTAAATCTCCCCTTAAAGAAGTTAGAGCTACATTATTTCCTTTTGTATCCGGAAGATCGATTTCTGGTGCAATATCTCCCACTTCAAGGCCAACAACTTGAGCATTGGAATTTAGAACAGAACATAAAAATGCCAAAATAAGTAAAGTTTTTTTCATAATAATCATTGATAAATTTGGGGTTATCATTATATAAACGCAAATATAAATACTTATTGATAATTCTTCCCTTCTTCATAAAATTTTCCTAAATAATTTTCTTTTAATTGACATATCGGGAAAAGTCGATATATTTGCGCCATGGAACAAATAGAAATCTTTAAGGCGCTGTCAAACAAATCCAGATTACAAATGCTGGAATGGTTAAAAGAACCCGAAATACATTTTCCGGATCAACTCCAGCATGCAGGATTTGAACACGGTGTTTGTGTCGGGCAAATACAAGCCAAAGCGGGCCTGACGCAATCGACAGTTTCTGAATATTTGTCGATTTTACAACGCGCCGGTTTTATAGAAGCCAAACGCGTAGGACAATGGACATACTACAAACGCAACGAAGGTGCCTTTGAAGCACTCAGTAAATTAATTCAAACTAATTTGTAAATTACTATGAGTACAAACAACCTGTTTTCGCCATTTAACTTAAAAACGTTAAATCTTAAAAATAGAATCGTAATGGCGCCAATGACACGTTCCTTTTCGCCAAACGGAATTCCAACTGATGAAGTAGCTTCTTATTACCAAAAAAGAGCTGAAGGTGAAGTTGGATTAATATTATCTGAAGGAACTGTGATCGACAGACCTTCATCATCAAATGATGCCAATGTACCTCATTTTCATGGAGATGCAGCACTAAAAGGATGGAAAAACGTCATTGATGAAGTTCACGCTGCAGGCGGAAAAATGGGACCACAAATCTGGCATATGGGAATTATGGACAATCACCATTCAGGATGGATTCCACCCGTTCCTTTTGAAGGTCCTTCTGGCTTAAACCGACCTGATTTTAGAAATGGAATCACGATGACTGAGAAAGACATTGAAGATACTATTCTTGCTTTCGGACAAGCTGCTGCAGATGCTAAAAAATTAGGTTTTGATACCGTTGAAATTCACGGAGCTCACGGATATTTGATCGATCAGTTCTTTAGGGCTGAAACGAATTTACGTACCGATATTTATGGCGGAAAAACATTGCCGGAACGTAATCGTTTTGCTATTGAAGTCGTAAAAGAAGTAAGAAAACAAGTAGGAGAAGATTTCGCTGTTATCATGCGTTTTTCTCAATTCAAACCTTCTGATTATAATTATAAACTGGCTAAAAATCCACAAGAATTAGAAGCGTGGCTTACTCCTCTTGTTGACGCCGGTGTTGATATTTTACACTGTTCACAACGTCGTTTCTGGGAACCTGAATTTGAGGACTCTGATTTGAACTTTGCAGGATGGGCTAAAAAAGTAACCGGAGCACCAACTATTACGGTAGGTTCTGTTGGACTTTCAAGTGATTTCTTTGGAGCATTTGCAGGAGAAAGTTCAGAACCAACTTCTTTGGAAGAATTAAACATACGTTTTGACAGAGGTGATTTTGATTTGGTTGCCGTGGGAAGACCACTTTTATCTGATCCAAATTGGGTTGCGAAAATCAAAACCGGTAAAATGGATGAGTTGAAAGGTTTCAGTAAAGAAGCTTTGGGAGCATTAGTTTTAGAATAAGTAAAATTGGCCACGATTAAACGGATCTATACAGATTAACGCTGATTAAATTTATAATTTAAATATAAAAGGGAGAAAACAAATTATGTTTCCTCCCTTTTTTGAATCTAACTAACAAATCAGAAATTCAATATTGTTTATTCCGTAACGACTCTTCGTTTTTGGAATTTATTCTGAAGCCGGTTTCTAACCGGTTCATCGTATAATTTTAAGCATAAATAAGCAATTACAATGCTGGTAATTAAAACCCCTATCCCTACAACGTAACCATCTTCCAATGTTTTTTTATTATCAACAACCCATGCAAAATACCAATAAATAAGCGGGTAATGTGTGATATAAATTGGATACGATATATCACCTAAAAGTTTGCATATTTTAGCAGACAAAGCACTTTTAATTTCGCTTCCTGCTCCGATCGCAACAATTAGAGGAAATACTAAAATAATGCAGAAAGATTCGTATAAACCGTTCATCCATAAGCTGTTTTTATCTCCGATTCTTGGAATAATAAGCACTGCTGAAATCATTAAACTACAAACCCAAAAAGCGCCTTTTATGTGAATTAATTTTCCTAGACGGCAAAGTAAAACGCCTGCAAAAAATGGATATAACAAACGGGTAAAACCAATATTCATCTGTTCTAAATTCAGAGACCATCCACCAATAACATCTCCTTTTGGTCCGAAAACAGTGTAGTTAATTAACATTCCGGCGAATATCAATACAAAAATGGTCATTACTTTATTCGAGAATTTACGGAATAAGACAGCGTATAAAATGTTAGCAATATATTCGAAGAAAAGTGACCAGGCCGGCCCGTCAAGCGGGTGCATTTCGCCCCAGCCTCTAATTTCCAAAGATGGCGGAATTGGAAGCAATGTAAATCCGATAACCATCGTTAAAATTACCTTCCAAACTTCCATTCCGGCAATTTGCGGAAATAAAATATCGGAAGCCTGAAAATAGTAAAATATGGCGCCAATAATCATTCCCATAATGACCATGGGCTGCAGGCGGATTAAGCGTCGTTTGTAAAATTCCCATTGCGTCATTTTCGCCCAGCGGTCGTCGTAAGCATACGCTACTACAAATCCGGACAAAAGAAAAAAGAAATCGACTGCTAAATAACCGTGATTAATAATTTGTTTAAATCGACTTCCTCCGCCATGCGCTTCGAAAATATGAAAGGCGACAACTAAAATTGCGGCTACTCCACGCAGACCGTCAAGAATTTCGTAATGCTTTTTTGGTTTAAAATCGGTAGAAATTGAACTCATAAAATATTTATTTTGGTTTTAAAGGTTAGTTTTTTGATTGTCTATATTTAACCGCAAAGTTCGCAAAGGTTATACACGAAGATCGCAAGGTAAAATTGGTAAAAAGTTCGCAAAGCTTTGCGTAAAACTACATAATTATCTAATTTTCTAATTACCTCAATTATCTAATTATCTATTCCTGATGATTCTTAAGCCATTCCAATCTTCTTTGATCCGGTAAATGCGTTACTTTAAAATTTTCAAATTTAGCTTCAAAACCTTTTCCGTCTGGCGATGCGGCCATTAAACCAACCATTACTGGCGTATTATCTTGTAACGGTGCGTTTCTGGTCAGTATATAATTTTTATCGTCATAAGAGAAAAACACTTCAACAGCATCTAATCTTCTCACTACTTTTATCCACACAAATGGTGGAGCTTTATCTAGTGTTGTTACACTCCAGTCGCTTTTCTCGTGCGTTACGACTGTACTGATATTGAACTTTCCGTCAACGAATTCTACACCGGTTTTAATGTAGTTTTTTTCATCAATACGAATCATTAATCCCATTTGATCAAAACGGGCGATATAATTACCTGTTATTTTTACTTTGGCTTCAAATTCTCCACCATAAGTTGCGTAGTAAAACGGTGCATCATCAACTGTAAATCCATAATGCGAGATACGCCAATAATCGCTGCTCGCGGTTACATTCATAATTAAAGCATTGTTTTTAATTTCCCATTTTTCAGGTTCATTAAACCATTGCATTTTGTTCAGGCTTTGCGCGGAAAGGTTTTGCGCTACAAATAAAGTGATAACAGCAAGTAGAATATTTTTCATGTCATTTTATATTTTGAATCATTAAGATATTAAGAAAATTAAGTATAACAATTTTAAACTTTTAACATCTAACATTTTTACATCCAACTAATTGAAAAAGCAAAGCTGCAACATTTTACCATTGCAGCTTTACAACCAACCAATTTAGAAAATTAATGAAATTATTGAAGTGAAAAATTCACTTTAGATTTTATATCTGTAGATGATGCCCCAATGATCGCTTCAAAAGCCCCCGGTTCAGCAACCCAGTCGTGTTTTTTATCGTCGAAGAAACTCAAAGCTGTTTTGTCAACAGTAAAAGTTACTATTTTTTCTTCTCCCGCTTTTAACGAAACTTTCTCAAAACCTTTTAATTCTTTTATTGGACGAACCAAAGAAGATTTTAAATCACTGATGTAAAGCTGAACTACTTCAGAACCTTCTCTGCTTCCTGTATTTTTTACTTTTACAGAAAATGTAATCTGATCTCCAGCCGACATTTGTTTTTTGTCTGCAGTCACTTTTCCGTATTCAAAAGTCGTATAACTTAAACCGTGACCAAATGAGAATAAAGGTTTAACTTTTTGTTTGTCAGCCCAACGGTAACCCACAAAAATGCTTTCTTTATAAGTTACTTCATCTCCGCCAGGAAAATCTCCTAAAGCGTGAGCTCCATTATCAGCTAATTTTACAGGGAAAGTAAAAGTCAATTTTCCTGAAGGATTTACATCTCCAACTAAAACTGCAGCCAGAGCATTTCCGGCTTCAGTACCTAAAAACCATCCTTGTACAATTCCCGGAACTTCCTTTACCCACGGCATTGCCACAGCATTTCCAGAAATATTTACATACACTATATTTTTATTTACTTTCGCCAATTCACTGATTAATTTATCCTGACCGTAAGAAAGCTCTAATCCTTTACGATCATGTCCTTCAGCATCCTGACTGTCACTTTTGTTTAGCCCTCCAATAAAAAGAACAACATCGGCATCTTTAGCTACTTTTAAAGCCTCAGCAGTTAATTCAGCAGGAGAACGTTTGTCTTCTAAACTCACTTTTGCCACAACTCCATTGTATTTACTTGTCGGATCTCCAACGTAACCACGGGCATAAACGATTTCAGCCTGATTTCCAATTCTTTTCTTCAATCCTTCAAGCGGTGTAATTTCATATCTTGCTTTCAATGAAGAACTTCCTCCACCAACAGTCATCATTTTGATTGCATTTTCTCCAATAACAGCAATCTTTTTCGTTTTAGAAAGATTGATTGGCAAAATGTTGTTGTTATTTTGAAGCAATACGATTCCTTCTTCAGCAATTTTCAAACCTGCTTTAGCATGTTCTTCCGTTCCAAAAGATCCAAAAGGTCTGTTTTTATTCATAGTTGTTAAGAAAGACAAACGCAGAATGCGACGCACTTTTTCGTCTAATTCCTTAGTTCCAATTTCTTCTTTTCTAATCATTTCTGAATATGGTTTTGCCAAATAATAGTTATCATAAGCGTTACTTGTCCCCCAGGAAAGTCCATTTGTCCAGGAGCCAAATTCCATATCCAAACCATTATGAATCGCTTGTTTGGTATCATGAACACCACCCCAATCTGAGATTACAACACCTTTGAAACCCCATTCTCCACGAAGAATGTCATTCAATAAAAACTCATTGTGGCAACATTGCTGTCCTTTGTATTTATTGTAAGATCCCATAATCGCCCAGGCATCTCCTTCTTGTACAGCCGCTTTAAAAGCTGGCAAATAAATTTCGTACAACGCACGATCATCAACTATTACGTTTACCGTATTACGGTTTGTTTCCTGATTATTTAAAGCAAAATGTTTTACACAGGCAGCCACTCCATTCGATTGAACTCCTTTAATATAAGGAACAACCATTTTTGAAGTCAGGAAAGGATCTTCTCCCATATATTCGAAGTTACGACCGTTTAATGGTGTTCTGTAAATATTTACTCCAGGACCTAATAATACATTTTTGTTACGATAACGTGCTTCTTCTCCAATTGACTTTCCGTATAAAGAAGCCAATTCTTTGTTCCATGTTGCAGAAAGTGCTGTAAGTGCCGGAAATGCAATACAAGAATCATTTGTCCAGCCTGCCTGATCCCATTCGTCCCATTTAACTTCCGTACGAATTCCGTGTGGTCCGTCAGTCATCCAGTTTTCCGGAATTCCCAAACGTTTTACACCTGGCGAACTGAATTTAGATTGTGCATGAATCATGGCGATTTTTTCCGCAGTTGTCATTTTCGAAAGCGCATCTTCTACACGTTCGTTAATTGGCTTTTTATCATCCAGATAAACCGGAACACTGTTTTGGGCATTCATCCCAAACGAACTCAACATAAGTAGAACAAGAAGAGTTTTAACGTTTTTAAACATAACTATTAATTTATTAAAGCATTTAATTTACAAGCGGGGACTTTTAGTCAAAAGTACCTTATAATAATATTGTAAAGCTAAAACGTTATAGTTTGTGTTAGAATTTTACACGAAAAAAAGTAGTGAAATAAAAAATTAAAACAATGATTATCAGTTATTTGATGTTTTTAAAGCGGTGAAAAAAGTAGTGGATTTAAAATAAATCGTTACATTTTCAATGAGATTAAACCGATTTTAATGACCATTTCTTCAAAATCATTTCGGGAAACTGCCGCTTTATTTCGGGCTCTGGTGCGATAGTTGTAAATAGTGCTTAATGAGTAACGAAGAAAAGCAGCAATTTTTACACTATCGGTAATCCCAAGTCGTATTAGTGCAAAAATGCGAAGTTCAGTATTTAGCAATTCTCCTTGTTTCAAAACAATCTGTTCTTCTTTAATAAGCAAATCATTAAAATCTTTTACAAAGGTTGGATACAAGTTCAAAAAGATAATATCAAAATTCTTGTATAATTCTTCCAACTCATTATCAACCAAAGTTGTTGATTTAAGCATTCTATAGATTTCATCAAATTGTTTTGCCGTCGCTTTTTTGTTTAAAATAATGCGATAGTTTTCTAATTTATTGATGTAAGCCGAACAAAGACTGAAGAAATGCGCAATATATTCCTCTTTAATATGATTTGATTCTGATAACTGTGCATTACGCTCCTGAAGCTGATTATTGGTTTCGGTAATATCTTTGTTTAATTCAGCTAATTTTTGACTGGTTTCAAACAGTTCCCCACGAATTCTGGATACTTTTTTCATCTGTTTGTAAACGTAAATTACGGCCACAATCAAAAATGCCGATAACAAACTAATACATAAAAGATAAAGCTGCAATTCCGTTTTTCGTTTTGCTTCTCTTTCTAAATAAACCGTATTTATAATCGAATAAACCTCTGACATTAAAAGCGTACGAAACTGAACATTGCAATAAAGTGCATCTTCAATCGCCGATTGCGTTAATTTATATGCCATATCTACATCTCCAATTTCATAAAAAACCAACGCCAATTCCTGGAGAGAAGCATTATCCTTATTGGCATTTTTTAAATCGGCTGTAGCAGAAAGCGCGTAATATTTTTTTCGTAATTCTAATTGATGGGATTTTTCGTAAATACTTCCCAAAAGATAAGTAATCATCGCATACTGCGGATTATCTTCTTTAGTATTTTCCAATAAGGCTTTTAATTGTTTTTGAGCTGTACCCATTTTGAGGTACATTCCCTGCTGAATTTTATTGATTTTATAATTTAAAGAATTAGGATCTAAAACCATCAATAAAGAATCACGGTATTTTTGAATCTGCTGCATGTATTGAATGCTGTAACTATTGGCAGCATAATGCTCAAAAAACTCACGATAAGCTACATAATAATTGGGAAGCAAAGCTTTGGACAATGTTTTCTTGTCTATGCTTTTGATAAGCGCTTCTGATTCCCTATATTTTCCTGAAGAGGAATAAAGCGTTACTAGTTGTATCTGCGCTAAATTCGCTAAATCCTTGTTTTGAAGTTCTTCGGCAATTTTTAGATTCTTTTTGACATAGAAGATAGCCGAATCTGAATTGAATTTTTGATATTCTGTGTATAAAGTTTTGTTGTAGTTATACTCCTGCTCTTTGGTTAAATCTTCTGATTTAATTTTTTTGAAGTTTAAAATACGTTCCTCTTTCAGCTGAACATAACGCTGTTTATTTCTTAATGCATCGTTTAGCTTATCCAAAATAGTAGCTGTACTATCTGATGCATGAACCGGGTTACCTAAAAGAACCAATAAAAGAAATAACAAATAATTTTTCAAACTAAATAAAGATAAATGATACCTACAAATATAATAAAGTGGTGCAATTAATTTGAATTATTTATAAACGCACACTTTTTTCAAAATCCAAAATTTTAAAACAAAAAAAATATATAAAATCTCTTATAAAAAATTCATTTTAAAGAAATCCCAACAATGTTTTTATAATTTTGTTAGAACAAGATTTTCCTAAATTAAAACTACATCATCATGCCACATTTTGTTATTGATTGTTCTGAAAACGTGATCCGATTAAAATCTGCCGATGAAGTCATGCAGGAAGTTTTTAACGCAGCTTTATCAACCGATCTTTTTGTTCCTTCTGAAATAAAAGTCCGCATTAATCCTTTTTCGTATTATAATAACGGAAATACGCTGGAAGATTTCATTCATGTATTTGGATATATTATGGAAGGCCGAAATGCGGATCAAAAAGCTAAATTATCAAAAGTGATTGTAACTTCATTAAACAATATCTTGGCTGAAGTCCCAGTCATATCAATCAATATTAAAGATTTTGAGAAGGCGAGTTATTTTAATAAAACTATGATTTAAGTTTTTATGATATAACAAAATTTATATCATTTTGTTGTTTGCTGTAAAACCACCTTATACAATAAGAATCTAATAACCTCAATATTGTGATCCTTCCTTCGTCAGGATGACAATATTGGCTCCGCAAAGTATATCGCCAATCTTTGTCGAGTTTCTAGTGTGATCCTTCCTTCGTCAGGATGACAAAATGCTTAAAAAAAAGCTTTGTCAAAGTTTAATACTTTGACAAAGCTGAAATCTATTTTCTATAATCTATATTCTATATTCTCAATTAACAGCAATTGGTGCAGCGAGACAGCTTTCCGGAATATCAAAAGCATTTACCAAAGCGACAGCATCCGGGCGAATATCCCAACAAAGCTGATTGACCATTTTACGGATTGCTTTGGTTTTTACTGCTTCCATATAACCATCTTCAAGATACCAGCCTTTGTTTTTTTCTAATTGCGAAAGCGCATACAACTGATTCAGTTTCGTCAATATTGTTTTTGATTTTTCATCCTCAACCGTTTTAATCGCTGCCTGAAATTGTTCTAAAACTACTCTTTCCAGATAAGCCTGAGCAACATCTATCATTTGATGTTGTACCACATTAAAAGCATCATACGGTTCTAAACCGCCATCAACTAATTTTTTAATGCGTTGTGCTGCCGATGCTAAAATTGTTTTTTCTCTGTGAATAAAAGCTTGTAAATGAAATTGATCGTCCAGTAAATGTTCATCATCTGTTCTGCGGGTTGCTATCGGATTTTTTTCGGTAATAGCCACTTTTGCATTTTCATAGACATAATTAATAATCCCCAATGAACCCATTTCACCAAAAGCTTTTCTGAATTCTGATAAACGATTTTTCGCTACCAATTGCATCAAAACGGTATTATCACCTTCAAAAGTCGTGTATATTTCAGTGTCATTTTTTAAATCATCAATTCGGTTTTCAGATAAATATCCTTTTCCACCGCAAGCCTCGCGACATTCCTGCAAAATATCTCTGGTACTCCAGGTTGAATAGGATTTCATTCCGGCCGCCAAAGCTTCGATTTCCTGCATTTCATCTTCGGTTTTATTCAAAAATCTATTCGTTAGATATTGCAAGGCAAAATGAACGGCATATGTTTTTGCCAATGGCGGAAGCAGTCTTCGCTGATGCATTCTGTAATTTAAAATCGGAACTTCAGAACCACCTTCCGGACCAAATTGTCTTCTTTGATCACTGTATCGAATGGCAATTGTCAAGCCTGATTTCGCCGCGGCTAAGGCAGAACGCGGAATCCCGATTCGGCCTCCAACTAAAGTTCCTAGCATTGTAAAGAATCTTCTGTTATCACTCGGAATCGGACTTTCAAATTCGCCTTTATCATTTACAGAAGCGAAACGATCGAGCATATTTTCCTTCGGAATTACGACATTATCAAACGAAATTGTTCCGTTATCAACACCATTTAAACCCATTTTATGACCACAATCGCCAATGGTAATACCGTTTAACGTATTTCCATTTGTATCACGCAACGGAACTACGAAGGCATTTACACCATAATCGTGATCCTCAATAATTAATTTGGCGAAAACGGTTGCCATTTGTCCGTGAACCGCGGCGTTGCCAATATATTCTTTTTGTGCATTTTTATTTGGGGTATGAATCGTAAAAGTCTGATCGTTATGATTGTATGTTGCCGTTGTTTCTAATCCTTTTACGTTTGAACCATGGTGCGTTTCGGTCATCGCAAAACAACCCGGAATTTTCAACGAACCAATATCTCTTAAATATTTCGCATAATGTTTTTCGGTTCCAAGTGATTGTACGCTCATTCCCCAAAGACCAAACTGAACACCAAATTTGATCACCAAACTTAAATCGTGATAACTCAGGGTTTCCATAATGGCAAAATAATCGGCTATGTTCTCTCCTCCACCATATTGTTTTGGATAGGCCATGTTTCCGAGATTTTCTTCGGCTAAAATTTTACACCAATTATAAACCGTTTGGCGGTAAACATTGATATCTGTTGACGTTTCATAAGCAAATTCAGGTCTGGAAATTACCGATTTAACTTTTTTGATAATGGCGGCTTCTTTGCCATCCAGAAGCTCGGTTATTTTCTGAATATCAAAATTAGAAGTGGTTTGAGAATTGGCTGTAAAAGAACTGGCTTTTGTTTTGAAATTCTGAATTACTTCTTCACCTAAAATTCCGAGATCATTTTCAAGCTTTATAAATTCAGGTTTTACTGTCGAAAGATCTAAATCTTTTTCTGAAAGTGCCTCTGCAATATCAAAAATAGATTTTATGGAAGATTTATCCTGAATGCTTTTCTCTATATCCAATTTCCATTGTGTGAGTTCATTTCGCGAAGGCGGATTTGAAATATCAACTTTAGAAAGAAGTTGTTGTTTTTCTTCCGGCGAAAGCCAAACCAAATCATTGATAAACTGCTGAATTGTTGCAAACTCTTTTTGAGTTAACAAATCATCGGACCATACTAAATAGAACAACGGAATAAAGGCTTGAAGTTTGGTATTTTTCATAAAATATAGAATCGTTTTAGAAATATAATTAAAAAAAATGTTGCCAAGAATTTCACTAATTTTCACGAATTGCAGGGGGCATTAATTGAATTAATTCGTGAAAATTAGTGAAATTCTTGACTACTTTACTTTAATAAAAAAGCAGGAATGAAAATACTCATTCCTGCTTTAACATCCTGTTAAGATTCTGGTAATTTATTTTTAAACCAATAAAAAGTATGCCAATTACATTAAATCGAATCTTTAGATGACAGGATATATTTTTGTTTTAATGCAAAAATATGGTGTGAATTAAAAACGATAACCGCTATAAAGATGATGCTGTATGCTGCAATTTGCAAAGCACTAATGTGTTCATGAAAAACAAAGCTCGCTAAACAAAAAGCAATCATTGGATTGATATTTAAAAGCATTCCTACTGTTGATGAATTAATACCTGAAAGTGCATAAAGATTCAGGAACAAAGGAAATATAGTAAACAAAATTGCAATGGTTTCGATACAGAAATAAAACTTAAATTCGGTTGGAACTGGCCCGCTGTATGCCGGATAAAATGGCAATAAAAACAAGGCCGCCAATGTAATATGAAAAGTCAAAATAATAAACTTATCAAAACCTTTATTTATACGCTGACTTACCAAATAACAAGCATAAGTAAAACCAATAATAATACTGAAAAACATATCCATAATTGCGGTGTAAGACAATAACAAACAACCGGAAACACTTAAACCAACAGAAATCCATTGTGTTTTACTTAGTTTTTCTTTTAAAAGGAAATAAGCCAGTAAAGTGGTTAAAATGGGACAAACCAAATAGGCCAGCGACGTTGCTTTTACACTTACATGATTCATCACATAAATAAAGGTGAACCAGTTTAACATTAGAAAAGCGCTTCCGCCAATATTCAATAAAATTGCTTTACGTTTTTCTGAAGTTGATAATGCCTTAAAAATTGTAAGTGTTTCTGCTACTTTTTTTCTCTTAAAAGCAAAAACAATAAGCAACATCAAAATACTACAACTAAAAACGCGGTAAAATAAAATATCTAAAGAAGGATATTCATGAATTGGCTTTAGAGCCAGACTAAAAAATCCCCAGATTGCAAAACAAGTTATGGCTGCTAAGTAATATTTTGTTGTTTTCACGATTGTTTTTTTGTTTAGTTTTCTATTAAAGCAAATTTCTTAAAAATAAAACAGCAATACAGATACAGTTTTTGTAAATTGCACCATAACAGTTTTTTTTTTATGAAAAATTCAAATTACTTATATCAACAGTTTGCTGACCGAATCGAAAAGCAGATAAAATCAGGGGTTTTGAATGTTGGCGATAAATTGCCATCAATACGTGAAGTCTGTGCCGAAACGGGTTACAGTATGAGCACAGTGAGTAAGGCTTATTATGAAGTGGAAAGCAGATCTTTGATCGAATCAAGACCACAATCTGGTTATTATGTAAGCAATACTTCGGCCCGAATTATTACGGAACCTAGTCCAAGTAGTCCTGATTTAAAATGTCTGAATATTGACCGTGAAGATTTAATTGATCAGGTTTATGGTAATATGACGGATAAAAATATTACGATGCTTTCTTTGGGATTTCCTTCGAATGAGCTTCTTCCTATTGCTAAATTAAACAAAGGAATTATTCAGGCGACGCGTCAGCTTCCAAATAGCGGAACGAGTTATGAACAGGTGCAGGGAAATCTTAATTTGAGAAGAGAAATTGCGCGTTGGTCTTTTACCTGGGGAGGTTCACTGACCGAAAATGACATTATTACAACTCCAGGCTGTACTAGTGCGATATCACATTGTCTGATGACGCTAACCAAACCCGGAGATACTATTATTACAGAGAGTCCGGCTTATTTTGGAATTTTGCAATTGGCAAAATCATTGGGTTTGTATATTATGGAATTGCCCACGAATATGACTACCGGAATTGAACTGGAAGCTTTAAAAAAAGCACTTGCTACAAAAAAGATCAAGCTTTGTTTATTGATGAGTAATTTTAGTAATCCATCCGGAAGTATGATGCCTGTTGAACATAAAATAGAAGTAGTTAAATTGATGGAATTTTACAATGTTCCGCTAATTGAAGATGATATTCACGGTGATTTATATTTTGGCTCCAGCCGACCGACCAATTGCAAAACGTATGACGAAAGCGGTATTGTACTTTGCTGCAGTTCAGTATCAAAAACTCTGGCTCCTGGATATCGCGTAGGTTGGGTTTCGCCAGGAAAATTTAAAAAACAGATATTGCGAAATAAAATTTACCACACACTCTCCTCACCTACTATAACACATGAAGTTGTGGGCGATTTTCTGAAAAATGGGCGTTATGAAAATCACCTTCGAAAAATTCGCCAGATTCTGAATCATAACTGCACTAATTACATCAACACAGTTTTAGAATCTTTTCCGACTGGAACCAAGGTAAGTCAGCCACAAGGTGGATTTTTTCTTTGGATTGAATTGGACAAAAATATAGACACAGCGGCATTTTATCATTTGGCCATGAAACACAATATTAGCTTTGCACCGGGAAGAATTTTCTCTTTTCAGGATCAATTCTCCAATTGTATGCGCTTGAGTTTTGGTTTGCCGTGGACCAACGAATTGCGAGAATCTATTAAAACTCTGGGGAAACTGCTGCATTCTTAAAATAAAAAAAACCAGACAACAGTTATGTTGTCTGGCCCTAACTAATCTAATTCCAACATTTAATTACAAAACAAAGTAAGCTTCTGCTTTTGCTTCTTTGGTTTCCGGTTTAAGATCAAATTCTTTAATGATGTCAAATTCACTTTGATATTCATTAAGCATTTGTATTATATTTTTTTCAATTGTATTTGCAATGGCCGTAACAGGTGTATCTGTTGGTCTGTTTTCAAACGGATCCTGCAGGTGAATTGCCATTCTTTCAATCAAAAAGAAAGCTGCAGCAATCGCTGTAATCAACGGAATAGCAAACCAGCTCAAAACACTGGTTAATCCAAATGGCAACAATAAAATAAACAGACACAATGTTAATCTGATATACATGCTGTATGTTGTTGGAAAAATGGTATTTTTAATTCTTTCACATTTACCCATATGATCACATAATCTTGATAAAGTATTGTCGATTTCTACTTGCTGATACATATTAATGCTTTTGTCATTTTTAGCATTTCTAAGATCTCGCGCATGCAACATTAAAATCGCATTTGGAACGTTTTGATGGTTTTTAATAAATTTCATTTCTTCATCACTAACTAAACCTTTAAGCGGTTTTATAGCATCTTTATTTCGAAGTGCCTGACCTAAACTATAACACCATGCAATTTGTCTTTTTGCAAAATTTTCTTTGAATTCGCTTGCTTCAACAGAAAAATCAGGGTCTTTATAAAATGTCAGTACCTGACGAATTAAGGTTCTTGAATCATTTACAATTGCACCCCAGACAATTCGGGCTTCCCACCATCTGTCATACGCCTGATTAGATTTAAAAGCTAATAATAAAGATATAATGGTTCCAATCATTGTTGGAATAGCAATTGGAATATCTACTGGCAGGTTTATAAAATAGTAATGAAAAATCTCAAACAAAATAGTGTAAGTCATTACCAGTGCCAATTCTACTTTAATTTTCCCGAGAACGTACCTCATTGGAATTCTTTTCTTTAATAACATATTTTCGGCTTTTAATTAAATTTGTATTTATTTTGAAGCGATGTAGCTTATGCTAATTCTTCGTATAGCGACAAAACAGGAAGTCCCAATCTATCGTTGCTATTTTCTTTTTTATTTTTTTTGAATTTGATTTTTTCGCTTTTACGTGTTTCTACTAACAAATCGATGTCGTATTTTGTAATAGCTTCTGACAAATAAGGTGCAAATGCTTCGTAGTTGTCATCAAAATTGGAAGTCTGGCTTACGATCTCAAATGAAAAATTTTCACTTAGATACTGCTGAATATCTTTAACATGCATATTACCGCTAGCGTTCTCGATATAAAGTGCTTTATTAAAATCTTCTTTAAATTGCTCGTTCCCTAAATGTAAAATCGGGCATTTTTGATTTCCGGCCAATTGCATCAAATATTGATGAACTCGTTTTGTTTCTTGTTTATAAGATTGCGTCAAAACAATCAATTTCACATCAAAAGCTTCAGTAATTCCTTTAAAAATTGGAGCCGAAAGTCCGTATTGATTATGAATTTTAATTTTGCAGTTTGGGGTATGCTCTATAATATATCTGCAAGTTTCAAGAACTACTTCCTGACTTGAAGTTAGGCTAACTCTCATTTCGCGCAAAAATTGTGAAGATGAAAAAGTATCAGGAGTATCTGAAACCATCATTAAAATAATCTCGCAATTGGTATTTCTTGCCTGATTAATAGCCGATTTTACAGCGCTGATCGTATCTTCTTCTAAAGTCGTTGGTATAAGGAAATTTTTCATATGTATAATTGTTTAGTTTATACATACAAAATAACTCCTCTTAAATTAGACGGATCTTAAAGTAAAATTAGAATTTCCTAAGATTCAACATTAGAAATTCTAATGTTGGCTTTTTTAGCGATCTCTTTCTTAAAAATGATCGTTACAATAGTTCCCTTGTTTTGTTCCGATTGCACTTGTATTTCACCATCGTGCATTCGTATAATTTTAGAGGCCAAAGGAAGACCTAAACCGTAACCAATATATTTAGCTGCAATTTTCCCTCTGAAAAAAGGTTCATATAAGTGCGGAATATCTTCTGGGGGAATTCCGATTCCAATATCGTTAATAGCAATTTTAATCCAGTCTTTATTGGCAGATAGCGTAACAAATACTTCATTATTATCAGAATATTTTACTCCGTTTGTAATGATATTATTGATTGCTAATTCTAAAAGAGGTTTGTTGCACGGAATTAAAAACAAATTAGAATCTTTTGGAGCAAAATTAAGTTTAATACTAACACGGTTGTCCGGATAAATTTTATCTAAATCCGATTTTACATCCATTAATAATTCATCAATTCTGGCAATATCGAGAACCTGTTTTTTTCCGTCATAACCAGTTTGAGTTAATTTTAGTAAACTCTCGGTTAGATTTCCTAATCTTGAGGCCTGACTATAAATATTTTCTAAAGATTGAATGTATTCCGGAACTTCCCTTTCTTTTAAAAGCATAATTTCAGATTCCGCAATAATCGTTGTAATCGGTGTTTTTAATTCGTGGGAAGCATTATTGATAAAGTTCGCCTGAATTTCAAACGACGTTTCTAATCGGTCCAACATGTCATTAAAAGTATGCGTAAGATCTGAAATTTCATCAGAATTCTTAACGTCAGGCAATCTGTTATGAAGATTAGAAGCACTGATTCGGTTTACTTCTTTTATAATTCTTGCTACTGGGTTAATAACACGTTTTGCGAGAAAACGACCTAAAAAGAAGGCCAGAATCACAAATCCGATTCCGCCAAAAAGCAATATTTTCACAATATATATTGTTGTTGTTTTTCCTCTGCGGTCGCGTGCGCCAACAATTACAATATATTTTTGATTATTTTCTGTAAAAACCTGACCTAAGTAATACTTGCTGTTAATTTCAAAATAATCCTTTCCGGTTTCCAGAATATTGGAGTAAAACTTGTTGGGTAAATTTAATTTAGTATTATACTCAAAGCTGTTAGCGCTGTTTATTTTAAGAACATATTCTTCTTCCTCAATAAGTTCTTCCAGTCCATTTTTTTTAAGATTACTATAGTATTTTATTTTTTCAGGATCTTTCTGAAAATGAATTGAAGCCACAATTTTAGCTCTGTCTTCTAAACGTTTTAAAAAATGATATCTATTATTTTCGCGAAACAACACAAAAACTAGAACACACAATAAAAGTGTACTAAAAGTAGAAAGGGCAACATAAGTAAAAGTAATTTTTTTTCTTATATCCATTTTATGGCTGTATAACATAACCTAACCCCTTCATGGTATGAATCAGTTTGGTTGCAAAAGGTTTGTCTATTTTTTTTCTTAAATAATTGATGTAAACATCGACAACATTGGTATTCATATCAAAATTGATATCCCACACATTATCTAAAATCTGGTCACGGGATACGATTCTGCCACTATTTTTGGCTAAATAATACAGTAGCTTAAATTCCTTTGCAGTTAAAACAATCGATTCTCCGTTTCTTTTAACGGTTTTAGATTTGCTGTTTATTTCTAAATCGCTAATTATTATGGAATCCACTTTTTCAGTTTCCTGATTGGCTCTTCGGTACAGCGCGTTAACTCTCGCATCGAGCTCACCAAATTTAAAGGGTTTTACGACATAGTCATCTGCACCGGCATTTAATCCTGTTACAATATTTTCTGAAGTTCCAAGTGCCGTCAAAAGCAAAACAGGAACAAAATTTTTATTGGCACGCAGTCTTCTGCAAATTTCGATTCCGTTAATATCGGGCAACATTACATCTAAAATTACCACATCAAAAGTATAGTTCTCAATCATTTCTAAAGCCGTTTTACCATCAAGAGCAACGCTGACATCATTATTGTTTTCAGCGAATCCTTTGCGTAAAATGGACAACAGATTTGGTTCGTCTTCGACTATGAGTAATTTCATTTAAATACAGGTATTATTAACAAAAATAACAATTGAGATTAAAATAGAAACCACAATAATTTATAATTATGAATTAATTATGAAGAAATCAATTTTGAAGCGGAAAAAATGAAGTTCTCGTTATTAATAGATACAATAACAACGAAGTCTTATTTTAAAAGGTTTCACCAGCATTTAAATAAAAGCCTTTAGAACTATTTCCCCAAGCCTGATCAACAATCAAATTGGTTCGGGTTGCTTTATCTATTAAAATTCTCAAACCTACACCGGCAGCAGGCTGAACGGATTGAAAGAGTTTTGTATTAGTATCCGGATTACTTGTTGTTACAAAATTCGTAAATACAACTCCGCTGAACATTTGATTGCAGGTAATTGGAAACCTGAATTCACTAGCCAGATAGACTAAGTTTGTTCCTCTGAATAATCCCTGTGTATATCCTTCTCCGCTTCGACTACGCTGATCCCACCCAATTGCCGGTAAATTTAAATAAGGAACTTTTCCACTCGTCACAAATTGTCCATAGGTCCAAAGTGCCAAAATATAACGTTCATTTTTTTGAGAAAGCGGAATAAAGTTGCGATACTCCGCATAAAGAACATTACTATTTTCCTGATTTTTAAACAATACTGGATTAATACGATAATTTAAGTTCGCAAACCATCCGCGACTTGCATTAACCTGATTATCCCTGGAATCGTATACCAAATTTAGACTAACACCAGTCAAAAAATATTCCAAATTATTAAATCCGTACTTTTGACTATAGTCATAATGATATGTGGTTTTTCCGTTCGCCAAATCCAGCTCTTTATCTACAATACTTGAATACCAATCAATATTGATTCCGCCGCCAACATAAAAATTCTTCCTTACTTCAAAAGAAGCAGCCTGATGAAATTTAAAATAATTATAATCCATAGCTTGTGCAATTGAATCAATACTGAAGCCGGGTTCCTTGTCCCGAGCGGGCGGAATAATATTTGTACCTAAACCGTAGTTGGGTTGCGAAAATATATACAATCGATAATCACCGCTTAAGAAGATCTTATTATTTTTTAATAAAATATTGTTTTTGACATTCACCAGCCATTGCTTTTTTGTGGTGTAGGTTATTCCAAGATTTGCGATCGAATATTTATCAGCTTTTTCTTTTCCCTTAAAAGTATATTGAGCGACCGCTCCGTAGAAGAATCCTGTGGCAGGCTGAGAACCTATTGCCGGAATAATTAAAAAGAAGCTGTTTTTTATGGGTTTAACAACATAAATAGAATCTTTCTTTTTGAAGATTTCTAATATTGTTTTGGGAGGACAAAGTTCAGAAGTAATAGAATCGGTTTGGGCAATAGAAGCAAAATGTATAAAAAATAACAATCCTAAGATTTTAAATTTCTTCGGGAAGCGATTATTTTTTAAAAATTTTACCATCTTAAAGTTTTATTTTTTGAAATAACGGTTCAATCTTATTGTAAATATAAGCCTTATTTTCAACATTTTAGCCGAATATTCTTTTAAATTAAAATGAAAAATTTTACAACAATTTAAAAATAGATGATTTAAAAGACGTCAATTATTGGGGTAATTATTATCTTTTCACTCTCAAATAATCATCAAAAAACAACATTGAAAAAAGAGTCTGAATATTTTCTTGATAAAGAATATGATAGTATTGTTTATGACAGAGACAGTCTTAATTTCAAAGATTTTGAATGTTGTGTTTTTAATAACTGCAACTTTTCTGCCTGTACTTTTTTAGCCGTTACCTTTATTGATTGTATTTTTAACGACTGCATCTTTAATGAAACCAAAATCAATTATGTAGCCTTTAGAACAGCCACTTTTAATCGATGCGAAATTAAAGAAGTCAATTTTGCAATGTGCGATAAATTAATATTTGAAGTTAATTTTTACGATTGCATACTGGATTTTTCGAAGTTTTATACCTTAAAAATCAAAGGCACAACTTTTACCAATTGCAGCTTAATTGCCGTAGATTTTATGTCCACAGACCTTACAAGTGTTCTTTTTGATAATTGTGATTTATACCGTTCTGAGTTTGACAAAGCAATTGCCAACAAAGCCGACTTTAGAACCAGTTACAATTACACGATTGATCCTTCAAAAACGAAATTGAAAAAAGCTGTTTTTGCTTTGAAAGAATTGAAGGGGTTGTTGTTTAAGCATGATGTGATTGTGACTTAATGAAATAAAAAAAGCCAGTATAAAACTGGCTATGATTAATATATTTTTTTGCTTAGGAAATTACCCTACTATAACGTCTCTTTTCATGATAAATAATTTTAAATTAATTATATAGCAATATTATTAAATATTTAGAATGCTAACAAGTTTAATATGTTAAAACTTACACAACATCTAGATTATCGCCTGTCTTAAATTTTCTAGTTGTAATTGCATCCTTTGAATAAAAATCTTTCACAAATATATCTGTAAAACCAGATAAAGAGTGTTTTGCAATTACAGTGAGCCTTATATATGATGATGTATCCCTCCAATTAGATTCAAGATCTTCCGTTGTTCTAACCCTTGTAGCGTGTAAACTGTTTGCATCGCTCTTTTTCTTGCAAGGAATATATGAAATAAAATTATCCTTTAAGGGAATATCTTTTCCCTGAATGTTCATTCCGCCAACACCTCCTACTTGTTTATAAAAGGTAGGTTCAATTCTAATATCAAATATTTCAGAATTTGTTTTATTTATAAACTTAAAAAAGTAGTTCGTTTGCCCTTCAAAAGTTACTTTACTGATATAGGATGAAATCTCAATCTTCACTCTTTTTTTATTTAGAAAGTACATCAAAAACAAATAAGATGAAATTACTCCTGTAATAATACTAAATACTATTCCTAAAATTATCTCTTTCATTTAAATCAATCATTTTCTGACAAATTTAAAATAAAAATTAACAAGTAAAAAATTACTTTTAAAAGATTAGTTTAAACCTTTCTTCATCACATAATCTTCCATCAAATATCCTTTTCCAATATCAATATTGACTTCATCAACGATTTCAAAACCTATTTTTTTATAAAAACCTAAAGCAGTATTAAATCGGTTTACATTTAAAATTAATGATGTTGAATTATTATCTAAAGCTAGTTCAGCTATTTCATCTATAACCTTTTTACCTATTCCCTTTCCTTGTGTTTCAGGCAAAAGGTATATTTTATGAATTTTGGTTAAAGCTTTATCACTGTAGTTATGTTCTATTCCGATAAAGCCTAAATTAGTTTCACCTTCATAAATCATATAAAATAATTGCTCTTTTTTATTGTATTGAAGGGTTAGCGCTTCATCAGAATAAAAAAGATCTAACATATAATCCAATTGTTTTTTTGATAGAATTTCACCATAAGTAATTGGCCAGGTTATATGTACTATATTTTGAATTTGTTTAATATCACTAATAGCTGCTTCTGAAATTGTAATCATATTGTATTTAAAATGCTTTTTATTATTTAGTAAAAACCTGATTTTCCTGTTCGCTAACTCGTATAAAAGTAGTTCGTTTGGTGAGTTCTTTTAAACGTGAAGCACCAACATAAGTACAAGCGCTTCTCAATCCTCCCAAAATATCCAAAACTGTATTAATTACTTTACCTTTAAAAGGAACCTCAACTGTTTTTCCTTCGCTTGCTCTGTATTCTGCCACACCACCTACATGTTTATCCATGGCGGTTGTTGAACTCATTCCGTAAAATTGTTTGAATTTTTCGCCGCTAATTTCGATTAACTCTCCTCCACTCTCCGTATGTCCGGCTAACATTCCGCCAAGCATAACAAAATCAGAACCTGCCCCAAATGCTTTGGCTACATCACCTGGAGTACTGCATCCACCGTCACTAATAATATGTCCGCCTAAGCCGTGAGCGGCATCAGCGCATTCGATAATCGCTGAAAGTTGTGGATATCCAACACCAGTTTTTACACGGGTTGTACAAACAGATCCGGGACCAATTCCAACTTTTACTATGTCGGCTCCAGCCAAAAGCAATTCTTCAACCATTTCGCCTGTAACTACATTTCCGGCAATAATAACTTTATCCGGATATTGTTTACGGGTTTGTTTTAAAAACTGAACAAAATGCTCGGAGTAACCGTTAGCCACATCAATACAAATGAATTTAAGTAAAGGATTTGCTGTTATAACTTGCCCGATTTTAGCAAAATCTTCCTTGCCCGTTCCCGTACTTATGGCAATATAATCGTAGAAATCTTCTGGTTGACCTTTTAAAAAATCGTTCCATTCCTGAGGCGAATAGTGTTTATGAATAGCTGTAAAGAGCTTTTCTTTGGCCAAAACTTTAGCCATTTCAAAAGTTCCAACGGTATCCATATTGGCAGCCATAATCGGAATTCCTATCCAGATTGTAGTGCTATGCAAAAATTTAAAATTTCGTTCCAGAGAGACTTCAGATCGACTTTTTAGTGTTGATCTTTTCGGACGAATCATTACATCTTTAAATCCCAATTTCAGATCAGTTTCTATTCTCATGGCTTTAAATTTTCTGTTACTCTCAAAGATATTAATTTTGAAAATGGCGTCTTTAAAATCAATAGAAAACTAATCATCCATTTATCAACAAAATTACATTTTAGATTGTTGATTTTAGATTATTTATAAATTCCACAGTAACCCATGGAAATTTCACAGAGACTCACCAAGATTGCACAAAGGTTCACGAAGTTTAGGTTCCAATTTTGGAATTTGGAATTTAAAAATTGGAATTTAAATTAAACTATCCGTGAATAGTTTCTCCTTTTCCGTAATTCGAAATGATTGATTCTTCGTAAGCAAGCCATTCTCTCCAGCGTTTTTCAACATCGATTCCAACTCCGTATTTTCTTGCGTAAGTAATGAACGTTGTATAATGTCCGGCTTCGCTTTCCATTAATTCTCTATAGAAAACAGCTAATTCTTCATCCTGAATATTTTCAGATAAGACTTTAAAACGTTCGCAACTTCTGGCTTCAATCATGGCAGAGAATAATAATCTTTCTACCAAACCAGAAACACGGCTTCCGTCCCCGCTTTTCTTCATATATAAATACAATTCATTTACATAATCGTCTTTACGCTCGCGTCCTAATTTCAATCCTCTTTTGATGATTATATTATGAACCTGTTCAAAATGATCGATTTCTTCTTTGGCTAAAGCCAATAAATCTTTCACTAAATCCTGATGTTCAGAGTTGTTTGTAATTATAGTGATTGCGTTTGTTGCTGCTTTTTGCTCGCACCAAGCGTGATCGGTCAAGATTTCCTCAATATTTTTTTCTACAATATTTACCCATCTCGGGTCTGTTGGAAGTTGTAATCTTAGTACGCCCATCTTTTAAGTCTTAAAGTTAGAAAGTCAAAAAAAGTCGAAGATCAAAACTAAAATAGAATTAATATTCTATTTCAAGACTTTCGACCTTCGACTTTAAGACTTTATGACTGATTTTAGTATACGAAAATCGGTCTTTCGCTCATCATTTCGTTTACTTCGTTAGCTACTTCTTCGATAACTGCTTCATTTGTATGATCAGCCAATACTTTATCGATTAAAGCTACGATAGTTTCCATATCTTCTTCAACTAAACCACGAGTTGTGATTGCAGCTGTTCCAACACGAATTCCAGACGTGATAAATGGTGATTTATCATCAAAAGGAACCATATTTTTATTTACTGTAATTTCAGCTTTTACTAATGCATTCTCCGCTTCTTTACCAGAAATATTTTTATTTCTTAAGTCAATAAGCATCATGTGATTATCAGTTCCTCCAGAGATAATTTGGTATCCTCTTTTTACAAAAGCATCTGCCATAGCATTTGCATTTTTTTGCAATTGCATAGCGTATGTAAAGAACTCATCTTTTAATGCTTCACCAAAAGCAACCGCTTTAGCAGCGATAATGTGCATTAAAGGTCCACCTTGATTTCCTGGAAAAACAGCAAGATCTAATAAAGATGACATCATTCTGATTTCTCCTTTTGGAGTTTTCAAACCTTGTGGGTTTTCAAAATCTTTCCCCATCAAAATCAAACCTCCGCGTGGTCCACGTAAAGTTTTGTGAGTTGTTGTAGAAACAATATGACAATGTGGAATTGGGTCATTCATCAATCCTTTAGCAATTAAACCTGCAGGGTGAGAAATATCAGCAAATAAGATTGCTCCTACGCTGTCAGCAATTTCTCTGAAACGTGCAAAATCCATATCACGAGAATAAGCAGAAGCTCCCGCGATGATTAATTTTGGTTGTTCTTTAGTTGCAATTTCCTGAATTTTATCATAATCTAAACGACCAGTTTCAGCATCAACACCGTAAAAAACAGGACGATATAAACGACCTGAAAAGTTTACAGGAGAACCGTGAGTTAAGTGGCCACCGTGAGATAAATCGAAACCTAAAATAGTATCACCAGGATTTAAACAGGCATGGTAAACGGCTGTATTTGCCTGAGAACCTGAGTGAGGCTGTACGTTTGCGTATTCAGCACCAAATAATTCTTTAGCTCTGTCAATTGCAATTTGCTCAATAACGTCAACTACTTCGCAACCGCCGTAGTATCTTTTGCCAGGATATCCCTCAGCATATTTATTAGTTAAAACAGAACCAGCTGCTTCCATTACTTCGTCGCTTACAAAGTTCTCAGAAGCGATAAGTTCTAATCCGTGAATTTGTCTGTCTTGTTCCTCTAGTATAAGGTCAAAAATTTGTTCGTCGCGTTGCATTTTTTCGTTTTTCGTTAATTTGATGCAAAAATACAAAAAAACGTTTGTGATACTGTTAGATTATGATATATTTGACATAGAATTTTTCAACAAATAATTAACATACACATGCCAATAACCGCAAACGATACCAAAAGAAAATCATGGTTAGAAGTACCAGAAAATAGTGACTTCCCTATACAGAATATTCCTTTCGGTGTATTTCTTACTAAAGAAAATGTCGTTACAGTAGGAACAAGAATTGGCGATTACGCTATAGATTTAGGGGCTTTACAACAATTAAACTATTTTGAAGGAATAGATTTAACTGATGATATGTTCATGCAGGACACGCTAAATGATTTTATTTCTGACGGAAAAAAAACATGGCGTTTGGTTCGAAACCGTATCGCAGACATATTTGATGCTACCAACCCACAACTTAGAGATTCAACAAAAGATCGCGATATTGTTATTTTTAAAATTGATGATGTAGAGATGCAATTACCTGTATTAATTGGTGATTACACTGATTTTTATTCTAGTAAAGAACATGCTACGAACGTTGGAAAAATGTTCCGTGATCCTGAAAATGCTTTATTACCAAACTGGTTGCACATTCCCGTTGGTTACCACGGAAGAAGCTCTACTATTGTTCCCTCAGGAATTCCGGTACACCGACCAATGGGACAAACTTTACCAGCTGGAGAAAAATATCCTGTTTTTGGGCCATCTCGTTTAGTAGATTTTGAATTAGAAACTGCTTTTATCACGACTGATGTTAATGTAATGGGAGAAAATATCCCAACTTACGAAGCTGAAGATTATATTTTCGGAATGGTTTTATTGAATGACTGGAGCGCGCGCGATATCCAGAAATGGGAATATGTACCTCTTGGCCCCTTCTTAGCTAAAAACTTTGCAACCTCAATTTCTCCATGGATTGTAACAATGGATGCTTTGGAACCTTTTAGAACTAAAGGACCAAAACAAGATCCGTCTCCGCTTCCTTATTTACAAACTAAAGGGAAAAAGACATTTGATATTCATTTAGAAGTTTCAATACAACCTGAAGATCAGGAAGAAACTGTAGTGTCAAAATCAAACTTCAAGTATTTATATTGGTCTATGGCACAGCAATTAGCACATCATACCTCAAACGGATGTCGTGTAAATTCTGGCGATATGATGGGTTCAGGAACTATTTCCGGTCCAACTCCTGATAGTTTTGGCTCTATGTTAGAATTGACCTGGGGAGGAAAAAATCCGATAAAATTAAAAGATGGCAGCGAACGTAAATTTATCGAAGATAATGACACGGTAATCATCAAGGGTTTTTGTGAAAATGCAGAAGTAAGAATCGGTTTTGGAGAAGTTTGCAGTCAATTATTGCCTCCTTTTATCAGACCATGAAGAGAAGATAAAACACATTAATTGTTAATGTATATAAATAAAAAAGCTTGTTAGTTAGTTCTAACAAGCTTTTTTATTTGTTCTTTTGCCAAGATTATAGTTTAAAAACTTCGTGGTTTTGTGCCTTCGTGGCTATTAACTAAGCCGGAATCTGCTGGCTTAAACAATGTAATGTTCCGAATCCCCAGATAAAATCAATACAACTGATTCCTATTACTTCACGATCAGGGAAACATTCTGATAATATGTTTAAAGCCACACGATCATTGCTATCGTTAAACGTTGGTACTAAAACACATTTATTTAGAATTAAGAAGTTAGCGTAGCTTGCCGGCAACCTTAAATCTTCAAAATCGACACGTTTTGGCATTGGCAATGCAACAATTGTTGGAGATTTTCCGTCTTCTAGTTTTGCATTTTGCAAGCGTTTAAGATTATCCTGTAATGGTTTGTAGTTTGAATCATTTCTATCTGTTTCAACAATAGTTACGATTGTATCTTCATTTACAAATCGGCATAAATCATCTATATGACCGTGTGTATCGTCCCCTTCTATTCCGTCACCCAACCAAATTACGTTTGTAACTCCAAGATATTCTTTAAAAACAGCTTCGTAATCTTCTTTTGTGAAATTTTTATTTCTAACCTGAATTGTCGGATGCATTAAACATTCCTCAGAAGTTAGTAAAGTTCCTTTTCCGTTTACATCAATTGCACCGCCTTCAACAATTACTGGTTTTCCCTTATACATAACCTGTGTTAACGGAACATCAATAAAATCGGCAATTTTGCCCGGAACAAATTTATCTAATTGATAGTTTTTATATTTTGCCCAACCATTAAAATTGAAATTCAAGGCTTCTCTTTTTGAACCATTTTTTACAATAATTGGTCCGGAATCACGCATCCAGCTTCTGTTTGTTTTATGAATTATGAAAGAAACATTCGTAAGATTAACACGTGCTCTTTCTAGCATTTCATTTACTTTTTCTTTCAGTTTTTCATCAGCTACGACCAAAAAAACAGTTTCAAAAGTGGCTACTTTTTTAATAAATTCTACAAAAGCCCATTGAACAGCTTCGTATTTTCCTGGCCAATCATTACCATTGTGCGGAAAACATAAAACAATTCCTTGTTGTTTTTCCCATTCTGCTGGAAATCTTCTATTACTTGTTGACATAAAGAGGTTCTAAATTTGAAAGAGTACAAAGATAATCATTCAAAAGGATTATAAAACAGTCTGTTGGAAATCCACCAGAATTAAGCCAAAATATCTGTCATAAATTAAGTTAAAGATTAAATAATGAAGGCTTAATATGCAGCCAAGATCTGCTAATTACTTTTGGCGAAACTAAAAACTAATAAAATGAAAAAAGTAACTATCTCACTATTAACCGCTCTTTTAATTATGACGAGTTGTAATAATGACGAAAATTCAAACAATGAACCAGAAGTTGTAGTAAACGAAAATCCTGCTACTTTTAAAGAAATTGGCTCTATCACTATTGGTGGTGAAGCAGCAGCAGAAATTTCTACCTATGATGAAAAAACAAAAAGACTTTTTACGGTAAACAATAGCGGAACGAATCAAATTGATGTAATTGATATTTCAGATCCTACTAAGCCAGTTAAAATTGGTAAAATTGATCTAACTCCTTACGAAGGAGCTTCGAATAGTGTTGATGTCTTTGACGGAAAATTAGCTGTTGCTTTAGAATCAACCACAAATAAACAAGGAAACGGAAAAGTTGTAATTTTTAATACTTCAGATTATAGTTTAATTAAACAAGTAACGGTAGGCGCATTGCCGGATATGATTACTTTTTCGCCTGACGGCAAATATCTTATGACTGCTAATGAAGGTGAACCAAATACCGATTATTCTCAAGATCCAAACGGAACAATTTCTATTATTGAAACAAGCACTTACACTGCTACAACATTAGATTTTGCATCTTTCAGCTCTCAGGCAGCGACTTTGAAAAAAGACGGATTCAGAGTTTCATCTTATGCAAAAAGTTTTGCACAGGATATTGAACCAGAATACATTACTATATCAGATGATTCTAAAACAGCTTGGGTAACTCTGCAAGAGAATAATGGTGTTGCCAAAGTAGATTTAGCTTCAAAAACTATTACTGCCATTTATCCTTTAGGATTTAAAGATTACAATACAGCTGACAACGCTATTGATGTAAGTGATAAAGATGATAAAGTAGCCTTTAGTCCATGGAAACTAAAAGGTATGTTTATGCCAGATGCTATTAGTCACTTTTCTGCTAATAATGTTTCTTATTTTGTAACAGCTAACGAAGGTGATACAAGAGAATACACAGCTTATACTGATGTTAAAAGAATGAAAGACATGAAACTGGACGCAACTGTTTTTCCTGATGCTGCCACTTTAAAATTAGAACCAAATTTAGGAAGATTAAATCTTGTTGCTGATATGGGAGATGCAGATGGTGATGGAGATTTGGACGAAATGATAAGTTTTGGAGCTCGTTCTTTCTCTATTTGGAATGGAAACACTGGAAAAATTGTTTATGACAGCAAAAATGATGCAGACAAAAAAAGTCAGGAGCTGGGAGCTTATGATGATAAACGTAGTGATGATAAAGGTTCTGAGCCAGAAGCAGTGAAAGTAGTTAAAATGGGAAATCAGAATATTTTGTTTGTAGGTTTAGAAAGATCTGACGTTTTCATGACGTATGATGTGACAAATCCTACATCTCCACAATATTTACAGACTGTAAAAACAGGAGATGCACCAGAAGGAGTTTTATTTATTCCAGCCTCTAAAAGTCCAACAAAAAGAAGTCTTTTAGTGGTGAGTAGCGAAGGTGACGGAACCATAAAGATCTATCAGCCAGATTTAAAATAGTTTCAATCATCAATTTGAGAAAAGGGCAAAATAAAATGTTTTGCCCTTTTTTTATGCTTTAAATTTAGATTTCATTAACAATTACACACAAATAAAAGCTAAAAGGTGGGAATTATGTAACAGCATATACAACACAATCTAAAAGTCGAAGCATAATTTTGTCATGAGTTAAAATAAAACAAAGTAAAAAACCAACTTAAATTTAAATATCATGAAAAAAAAATTAGCTTCATTATCGTTATTAATTCTGTCATTCGCAGCAAGTGCACAGGATATGACAACAACTTCAACTGTGACTTCAATTGATAAACCTGATTATAATCAATGGTCAATCGAATTGAATGGTGGTGTTAACAAACCAACCAGAACTATGACACCAGGTTATCAAACTGCAACACTAAATCCGTTTCACGCAGATTTAGGTGTAAGATACATGTTCAGTCCTAAATTTGGTGCTAAACTAGATGTTGGATATGACCAATTTACAGAAAGAGATGACACTCCTGCATTTGAAAGCCGTTACGTAAGAGCAAGTTTACAAGGTGTTGTAAATATTGGTAGAGCCTTAAATTTTGAAACCTGGACTAATACAATTGGTATTTTAGCTCATGGTGGTATCGGTGTAGCTCAAATAAGTACTGAAACAGGATATGGTGGGCAGGATTATGTAGGTCACGGAATTTTAGGATTAACTGGCCAGGTAAAATTAAGCAATAGAGTGGCTTTGACTGGAGATCTTACCGGAATTGTAAATGGAAAACAAAACTGGAATTTTGATGGAATGGGATCTACAAAAACCGGGGCTTTTGATGGAGTTTTATTAAACGCTTCAGTAGGTCTTACTTTTTACTTAGGTAAAAATGAAAAACATGCTGACTGGGTTGGTGAGGAAGACAGATATGATGAGTTAGAACAAAGAGTTGGACTAATTGAAACTGGTCTTTTAGATACAGACAAAGATGGTGTAGCTGATTTATATGATTTAGAGCCTAACTCAATTACAGGCGTTGCTGTAAATACAAAAGGACAATCTATAGATACAAACCAAAATGGTGTTCCTGATGAATTAGAAAGCTATTTAGACAAAACGTACGCCAAAAAAGGCAGCGGCAGCGATAGTGTAACAAATAATACTGTAGAAGAGTTAATTAACGGTGGATATGTAAATGTATATTTCGACTTTAATTCTTCTAAACCAACTAATGCTTCGTTATCTGGTGTTGATTTCTTAGTGAAATATTTGAAAAACAATCCAGGTAAAACCGCAGATATCATAGGATATGCTGACGAAATTGGAAGTTCAAGTTACAACACTGAATTATCAAGAAAAAGAGCTGAATCAGTGAAAAAAGTGGCTACAAATGCTGGAATTGATGCTTCAAGATTGAATGTAATTGCTAACGGAGAAGATACTTCTGTAAACAAAAACTCAAAAGAAGCTCGTCAAATCGTAAGAAGAGTTACTTTCCAAGTGAAATAATTTCTATATATAATTTGCAAAAGGCTGTTTCAAATATTTGAAACAGCCTTTTTTTTCATAAAAAAAGGACAAATTTACATTTGTCCTTTTTTACTTTTATATTTTAAAACTTAATTAGTCGATTGCTCTTTTTGTAATATCACCAAAAGCATCGATTCTCCTGTCTCTGAAGAATGGCCAGTTTTGACGTACATTTTCTTGTAAATCCAAATCAACTTCGGCAATTAGGATTTCTTCCTGATCGTGAGAAGCCTGTGCTAAAATTTCACCTTGTGGTCCTGCTATAAATGATGCTCCCCAAAATTGGATTCCGTCAGTTCCTTCGATGTATTGCTCTAAACCAATTCGGTTAGCCGCTGCAACGAAAACACCATTTGCAACTGCATGACCTTTCATTACATTCATCCACGCACCGTATTGATTTTCTCCGTATTGTTCCTTTTCTTTTGGATGCCATCCAATCGCTGTTGGATAAAACAATACTTCAGCCCCTTTTAAAGCTGTGATACGAGCTGCTTCCGGATACCATTGATCCCAACAAATAAGTGTTCCGACTTTCCCTTTTTTTGTTTCAATAGCCTGAAAACCTAAATCTCCAGGAGTAAAATAGAATTTTTCGTAGAAATGAGGATCGTCCGGAATGTGCATTTTACGGTATAAACCAGCTTCTGTTCCATCAGTATCAATAATATAGGCGCTGTTATGATAAATTCCGGCCATTCTTTTTTCGAAGAAAGGAACAATTATAACTACTCCTAATTCTTTTGCCAATTCGCTAAAAGCAATAAAGGAAGTGCTGTACAATGGTTCTGCCAAAGCAAAATTATCTACATCTTCACTTTGGCAAAAATAATGACTGCTATATAATTCTGGTAATAGGATTACTTCTGCTCCTTTATTAGCAGCGTCTTTTACCCAACTGATACATTTTTTAAGATTATTTTCGGCTACGTCGTTCAGGTTTAACTGAACAACGGCTATTTTATATTTTCTTTTCGGCATGACATAAAATTTAGAGTGCAAAAATAGTAATTTTTAGAGGAATGACAAAGTGGGATTAATCGCAAAGTTCGCAAAGATTATATTTATTCACTTTAATTACTGATCTAAAAAAAGAAAACCATTTTACAATTATTTGATTCTATTTTAAATGAATTAAATATTTGTAAAATGGCTTTAAACCTAAATTTTATTTCCTAAGACGGTATTATTCAATAACGACCTTCTGAGTAATAAATTCAGTTTCTGATTTTTTAAATTTAATATCAAAAGTTCCTTTTACTGCTGATTTGAATTTGTAAACTGCTTTTTGCGGTGTTGGAACTTGTAATGTACAAACTTCAGATGGGTATTTTACTTCAACTTGTAATCCTTTTTCTGTTCCAATTGTTGCTTCAGTAAATTGATTAAATACTCCACAAGCATTGTCTGCTGTAAAAGTTACTTCATAGCTCAATTCGTCGTTTACTTTTCCGGTGGCCGGACCTTTAACTTCTGATGCAAAAGCATTTTTTGTGGTTTCTTTTGCAGGTGCTTTGTCATCGTCGTTACTGCATGAAAACAATACAGTTGATAAAAATAATACTACTAAAACTGATTTAATTTTAAAACTTTTCATATAAAATAATAATTAATTGTTAATTACTATGAAGATGCGAATGCGTTGCATTAGTTGCTTACACAAAATGTTAAATATTTTTAAGAACAGATTAAACAATTATATATCAACATATTGCTTCTTGAAAAAATTTTACGCAACTACCATTATTTCTTATGAAGCTAAAACTTTTAGCCTAGCCCCGATTACTTCACTTAGCATTTATTTTCATCGGAGTTCAGTGAATTTCATTTGGAGCGGTATCCTTTTTATTCGCTTTTTCTGCGAATAAAAAGATACAAGCGAATAGCGGGACAGGTCTTGTTTTGGAAACTGATTTTTCTGCTTCAAAAAAAAACACCAGCCTTTCGACTGATGTTTTGTATATTTTTAATACCGTTTAAATTTATGCTTTAGCAGCTTTTTTGGGAAGTATTTTTTTTATCAAATTTACTATTACCAGGACCACAAGACCTAAAGCCAGACCTACTACAAATTCTTTTATAATATCAGGAAGATTAATTTTAGGTGATAAATGATGGAAAAATGGAATATAATGTACGAAGATACCTCCGGCAACTAATAATAACGCAATTGTACCAATTACAGTTAAAGCTTTTATCACTAATGGAAGCGCTCTTACTAATATGTTTCCTATAAATTTCAAAATACTCTTCTCTTTTCTACTGATTTGAATAAGCTTAAAACCTGCCTCGTCCATACGAACAATTAATGCTACAATACCGTAAACGCCGATAGTTGCGATAATTGCAATTATAGAAACTACTATAATTTGCTGTGAAATAGGTTTACCAATTACGGTTCCTAAAGCGATGATTACTATTTCAACAGAAAGGATAAAATCAGTTACTATGGCTGATTTTATTTTTCCTTTTTCCATTTCAAGAATTTGTTCTTCGGTAAAGGTTTCTTCCGTTATTCCTTCGGATTCTTCATGCGAATGAGGAAATATAAATTCGTATATTTTTTCGGCTCCTTCATAAGCCAAAAACAAACCACCAAGAACTAAAACTACAATAATTGCAATTGGAAAAAAAGCACTTAATAAAAAGGCGATTGGTAAAATAATTACTTTATTGAGTAATGATCCTTTACTGATTGCCCATAATACCGGAAGTTCTCTCGAAGAAGCAAATCCTGATGCTTTTTCGGCATTAACAGCTAGATCGTCTCCTAAAATTCCAGCAGTTTTTTTTGCTGCAACTTTACTCATTACTGCAACATCGTCCATAATTGCTGCAATATCATCTAATAGTACGAAAAAACCTGATGCCATTATAATTGTATTTATTTTGTGATTCTCTTAATTTGGTAGCGCGAATCTACTACTTTTGATTCAATTTTTAGCTAAAAAATTAGCTGCATTGTCCCAAAAGTACCCAGATAATTATAAAGACTAAGATTGTTCCAAAACATCCTCCGCCTAATTTTTTTGCTCCGTAACCTGCGATTAATCCTCTAAAAATATTGTTCATAGCATTGATTTTATGTTAGTTATTAATGATTTTAATTACTGTAAAATTGAGCATTTATACTTGATTTTTTTTATAAAACTTTAAAAAAAAGTTTCATCATTCACGGATTTAATTTTATTGCAAAAAAAAACACCAGTTATAAAAACTGGTGTTTCTCAAATTATTTTTAAACATTATTCTACAGTCTGTGTTTGGTTTCTGAAAACCAATTTCCCATCAAAAGCATCAATTAAAATAATACTGTCTGTTGTAATATTTCCAGCCAGTATTTCTTTAGACAATTGATTCAAAACCTCTCTTTGAATTACACGTTTTACCGGTCTTGCCCCAAACTCAGGATCGTAACCTTTATCTGAAAGGTATTTGATTCCTTCAGGAGTTGCATCCATTGTAATACCTTGTAAGGCCAGCATTTTGCTAACACTCTTCAATTGTAAACTTACAATTCTCGAAATATTATCGACTGTTAATGGCGTAAACATTACGATTTCGTCAATACGATTTATAAATTCCGGACGAACGGTTTGTTTCAACAACCCTAAAACTTCGACTTTTGCAGCTTCTGTTGCGGCCTCAATACCACCTTTTAAGTTCTCAAATTTCTCTTGTATAATCTGACTTCCCATGTTGGATGTCATGATGATAATGGTGTTTTTGAAATCGGCTAAACGTCCTTTGTTGTCTGTCAAACGCCCTTCATCTAAGACTTGCAATAGAATATTGAAAGTATCGGGATGCGCTTTTTCAATCTCATCTAACAAAATTACAGAATATGGTTTTCTGCGAACGGCTTCTGTCAATTGCCCACCTTCATCATAACCCACATATCCCGGAGGCGCACCAACCAAACGGCTCACACTGTGACGTTCCTGATACTCACTCATATCAATACGGGTCATGGCATTTTCGTCATCAAAAAGATATTCTGCCAAAGCTTTTGCCAATTCTGTTTTACCAACTCCGGTTGTTCCTAAAAATAAGAATGTTCCAACAGGTTTTTTCATATCCTGTAAACCGGCACGGCTTCTGCGAACAGCATCACTCACGGCTTCTATTGCTTCTTCCTGACCTACTACCCTTCTGTGTAATTCATCTTCCAAATGAAGGAGTTTTTCTCGTTCTGTCTGAAGCATTTTCATTACCGGAATTCCGGTCCATTTTGCTACAACTTCGGCAATATCTTCGCGAGTAACTTCTTCTTTAATTAAAGAATTACCTGATTGGTATTCCTGTAATTGTTTCAATAAAACATCTAGACGTTCTTGTGCTTCTTTAATTTTTCCGTAACGAATTTCGGCTACTTTTCCGTAGTCACCTTCGCGTTCTGCGCGTTCTGCTTCATATTTAAAATCTTCAATTTCTTGTTTTACGGACTGAATTCCGTCAACAACATCTTTTTCAGATTTCCATTTGGTGTAGATTTCGTTTCGCTCTTCTTTCAGATTAGCCAAATCCATTCCTAAAATCTTCAGTTTACTTTCTTCTTTTTCACGTTTGATAGCTTCAATTTCGATTTCCAACTGCATGATTTTACGATCCAAAACATCTAATTCTTCTGGTTTTGAATTGATTTCCATACGCAGTTTAGAGGCAGCTTCATCCATCAAATCGATAGCTTTATCCGGTAAAAAACGATTCGTAATATAACGTTGTGAAAGTTCAACAGCGGCAATAATAGCCTCATCTTTAATTTGAACTTTATGATGTGTTTCGTATTTTTCTTTGATACCACGTAAAATCGAAATCGCACTCTCTGTATCCGGTTCATCTACCAGAACCTTTTGAAAACGACGTTCTAAGGCTTTATCCTTCTCAAAATATTTTTGATATTCATCTAAAGTTGTTGCTCCAATCGCTCTCAACTCTCCACGAGCCAAAGCTGGTTTTAGGATATTAGCTGCGTCCATAGCACCTTCACCTCCACCTGCACCAACAAGGGTGTGAATTTCATCAATGAATAAAACAATATCTCCTTCGGCAGCAGTAACTTCCTTTACTACCGATTTTAATCTTTCTTCAAATTCTCCTTTGTATTTTGCACCGGCAATCAATGCTCCCATGTCTAAAGAGAAAACGATTTTATCTTTTAGGTTTTCAGGCACGTCGCCATCTACAATTCTGTGCGCCAAGCCTTCTGCAATAGCGGTTTTACCAACTCCTGGCTCTCCAACTAACATTGGGTTATTTTTGGTTCTTCGGGTAAGAATTTGCAGTACACGACGAATTTCTTCATCACGACCAATAACCGGATCCAATTTTCCCTCGCGAGCTAATTCATTTAAATTTTTAGCATATTTATTTAAGGCATTATACGTTTCTTCAGCTGAAGCTGATGTTACTCTTTCCCCTTTTCTAAGTTCTTCAATAGTTGCTTTTAAGGCTTTTCCGGTAACGCCCTGATCTTTTAAAATTTGGGCAACTTTACTTTTTGAATCGAAAATAGCCAAAATTAAATGTTCGATCGAAACATATTCGTCGTTCATTTTTTGTGCAATGATTTCAGCCTCGTTTAGCGCTTTATTGGCATCTCTTGAAAGCATAACATCACCTCCGGATACTTTTGGAAAGCTCTGAATAGTTGAATCTAATATTTGTAAAAATAACGACACATTTACGTTCAGTTTTTTCAAAATAAAAGGAGCAACATTTTCATCTACCTCAAAAATGGCTTTAAAAATGTGTTCATTTTCTATTTGTTGCTGTCCGTATCGTTGTGCCAGTTGCTGTGAAAGCTGAATGGCTTCCTGCGATTTAGTTGTAAATTTATTTATGTTCATATATCTAATATTTAGGTTTGATTTTCATTTAATAATCGATACCATTAAAATTCGAATTTATTGAATCCTCCTTTTAATTTTAAATGGTGTAATTTTGTTGATGAACTTTCAAATTATATTCCAATCTAAAAATACAGACAAAAAGTCACTAAAAACAGCTTTTTAGCTAATTTTTAACGACAAAAAGTCATAAACACAGTCAAAATATGAGTTTTTTAAATTCTATCTTCGGAAATTCAGAGAATTCTGAGTCACAAAAAGGTAATGTGAACTGGATTTCTCTTACAAATTTAGCACAGTTAAATGATATAGAGACAATGTCTAGTGTTAAGCCTATTGTAATTTTTAAGCACAGTACTAGATGCAGCATTAGCCGTTTTGCGTTAAAACAATTCGAAAGAGAATATGATTTAGATGAAACTGTTGATGCTTTCTTTTTAGATTTAATTGAACATCGCGATGTTTCAAATGAAATTGCAAGTAAGTTTGGTGTTTATCATGAATCGCCACAGCTTATCTTAATTAAGAACGGAAAAGCGGTTTATGATGTTTCTCATAGTGATATTAATGCTGAGGCGTTGAAAAGTAAAGTTTAGTTTTTTTGCCACAGATTAAAAGATTTTAAAGATTTAGAAAAAATCATTTTTAATCTTTTAATCTGTGGCAATTCTTTTTAAAAACTTCCTTCTGAACCGCCTCCACTATAGCCTCCTCCTCCAAATTCCATTGGAGAATCTTGTGGCTTTACTCCTGGTTTCATTCCGAAGGTTGATGCTACAATTATGGCTTCAGCATTTAAAAGTGCGTTTGAATTATTGATTCTGTCTGGTTTAAAAGTCAAACCGCTTTCTTTCTCTTTTAATTTCTTTATTGAGAAATACGCTATTACAAATAAAACTACTCCGCCAAGTGTTAATGCCACTTCTATTGGCAAAACTGAGTAATAAAATCGGATGGTATAAATTGAAAATGCAATAGCCAGAAAACTGATCCAAAGCATTATTCTGTCTTTTGTTTTTAAGGCTTGTACCAAATAAAGAATCGGAACAATCAGTGTGAAAGCATAAAAGAAATACGCAAATGGAATATCAGTTCCCGGAAGAATTTCATTTCCTAAAAGCATTATTGAAAGTTCCCTTACTACCAGATAATTACACGAAAGATAAAAAAGTACTAAGCAAAAACTATTAGCCAATAATAGGCCTTTGTAATAATAACTTTCAGTAAGAGTTTGAATTGATTTTTTAGTAAAGAAGTAAAAACCAGCCGAAAATAACATTGCTACAAAAGGCAAAATTGTTTTTCCGATTTCACCAAATTCAAACAAACCGTAAAATAAAACTGCTGACGACGCCAGACAAAATACCAATAATGAAGGTAAATGCAAATATCGCCTGTACATTACGAAGGCTGTGATTGCCATAAAAACAGCAATTATCAATTCATATCCGTCTGTTGAAATTCCAATAGCAAAACCTACGTTTAAAATAGCTCCGAGAATAAAAGCATCATCTAAACCATGTCCGTAATATTTTTGATTGGCTAAAAACTCTGCTCCAACAAATCCAACTATTGCAAAAATATAACAACAGATTTTGAAATAAGATTCTTCGCCCGCCAGTCCAATCATTGAAATCGCTCCGCATATTGATCCGTATAAAAATGATCCCAAAACAAAAAATCCTAATCGTACCAGAATATTCTTGTGATCTTTAAAATCTGGCAATTGTTTTTTAATTAAATCTTTTTGCTCTTTACTTATGAAACCAGCGTGTTGTAAAGAATTTGCCTCTTCCCACAAAGCTAAATCTCTTAATAATTGTTTATCGTGTGCTATCATTCGGTTACTTCTTTATGGAATTTTTTAATCAGTTTAATAAACAATATTATTGAGCCGATGAAATAGGCTGGTAATATGAAAACAAATAACATCCATACATCAGAAAAATCAATAAATTCGAAAAATCGAAATACAAATATATTTAAACCGATATAGGCGTAAACAATCATAAAAACATACAAAGACATCGCCTTAATTTCATGACTTATTTTGTAAAAATAATACGATGACCCTGCTAAAACTAATCCAAAAAGCATCCAAATACCGTCATGATTATAATCATCTACCAAATTGCTAATTGATGCTATGCTTATTAAATGCAAGGCAAAAGTTAAATAGATAATATTAAAATGAGTTTTTAAATTTATTCTGGAACTATAATGTGTATACAAAATAAGTAAACCTCCCAATATAATGGCCGAATAACTCAGGCTTGGATTTGAATAAAAATCATTATGCAATAAATCCTGAGGCGTTACCGAAAGTCCGATATAAGCCGCTGTACCAGTAATCGCAATAGTCAAAACACTTTTATTATCAAAATAATAGGCACAAAAGAAACTGACCAGCGTTGGAATTAAAGTTGCCAATCCGTAATGTGTTCCAAAAGGTTTGTATTGAAATTGTAAATAACCAATAAAGATGCAAGTGAGAATGTTTGCTGCCAGAACCAAATACTCTAAAATTGGGCTCTCAAAATTAGTTTCTGTTTTTTGAAATCCTTTGGAATTTTTAAAGCAATAGTAAAAACAAACACCGATAATTATAAGTAATATAGAGAGAATTGCAACATGACCAATGCTGTCAATATTTTTATAAATCAAAATTCCGATTCCGGAAGTAAAAAGTAAAACAGATAAATACAGAAAAAGTTTCAGTTCTGCATTTAATGAGAAAATATTCAGATTTCGGTAAGCCGTAATTTCCTGATATTGATTGTCAGTAATTAGATTCTTATCCAGAAGCGATTTAGTCGACTGGTCATCAAATTTATTCATGTTTTGGTTTTATAAATAGCAAATCAAAAATAGTCTTTTTTTGATTCAATGAAGCTTGTTATTGTAAATAAAATCTTTCTGTTTTAATTGGTCCAAAAGGGCATATAAACTGCAAAAGCATAATATTTTACAAAAAAATAATAACATTTCATTTTTATTATTACATTCGTGTAATCGATTACATTAAAACCACTTTACTCAATCACAAACCAAACATTCACTTAAAATGAAAAAACTATTTTTAATTATTTTCGCATTTGGTTTAACCAACCTTTCTGCGCAAAATTACTTCATGTTGGCACCAGAAGGCTTTGGAGCTGCCGCAACCGGAGGCGGAAATGCCAGTCCGGTAACTGTTACCACTTATGCTGATTTAACGGCAAAATTAAAACTAACTACTCCTCAGGTTATTTTGGTTTCCGGAACTATTGCATGTTCCTATACTAGTGTATTAGTTAACGACAAAACTATTATTGGATTACCCGGTGCAAAATTGGTCAACACAGATCAAACGGCTGCGGGATCTGGAATCTTGAGCTTAAAACCAGGTTCAAATAATATAATTATACGAAATCTAATATTTGAAGGCCCGGGTGCTTATGATGTTGACGGGCGTGACAATCTGACTTCAGAAGCAACCAATATTTGGGTAGATCATTGTGAATTTCAGGACGGAATGGATGGGAATTTTGACAACAAAGGAGCAGCGGACAATGTCACAATTTCATGGTGTAAGTTTACCTACTTAAAAGCTCCAAAAGCTGGAGGTTCCGGCGGAGCAGATGATCATAGATTTACGGATCTAGTTGGTTCAAGCAAAACAGATTATCCTGCCGATGGGCATTACAGTATCTCTTTCAAAAATTGTTATTGGGCAGAAGGATGCAAAGAACGTATGCCTCGCGCTAGAAACGCAGAACTTCATATTCTTAACTGTTATTATAATACATCAGTATCTGGATCATTAGCCATTGGTTTAGGTGGAGGTGATAAAAATTCTACTTGCTACGTTGAAGGAACAGATTTTGCTAAAATTGGTACTGCATTTAAAAACTACATAAGTACAGACGGAGGTGTCGCGGGCGCAACATTCGTGAGTAGCCTTAAAGCTCCGGCAAATTATGGCGACGCAGTTGCAAAACCTTCTTATACTTACACAACAATTCCTGTAGCAGATGTTGCAGGTTATGTAACGAATACTTCTTGCGGTGCGGGAGCCACACTTCAAGTAGCTGCTGATGGAAAAATTTCTTCGAGCTGTACTAATTTAGGAGTAAATGATAAATCGGGTCTTGATTTAGATTTAAAATATTACCCAACCGTTATAGATAGTTTATTAAATATTCAGTTTTCAAATAAAGAAAATGGAACTGCCAATATAACTGTATTTTCTGCAAATGGCTCCAAAGTGTATTCAAATTCAAAAAACATTACTACTGATGAAAAAATAGAATTGAATATGGGCAGCTTAGCAAAAGGAAATTATATCTGTAAAATTCAAATTGATAACAGAATAAAAACTTTCAAATTTATAAAAAACTAGATCTTAACTAAATACAAAAAAACCGATTCGCAATTCAGCAAATCGGTTTTTTTATATTTGAAGCCAATTCTATTACAAAGCAGCTTTCATTTTATTCTTAATAGCATCTAAACACAAATTATTGATGCTGCCTTCGTGTGTGTGTTTTGTCTCTTTTGGAGATTGATATGTTCCCGCTTCCAATTGTTCTGCAACGGCTTTGTATGCATCTCTAAAAGGCATTCCGGCAACCACCATTTCGTTTAAAGTATCTACTGTAAACAAATAATCGTATTTTTTATCTTTTAAAATATTGTCTTTCACTGTAATATCTTTTACGGAGAAAATCGCAATATCCAAACACGCTTTTAAGTTTTGTAGCGCAGGAAACAAACCTTCTTTTAAAAGCTGTAAATCTCTGTGATAACCGCTTGGCAAATTGTTTGTAATTAAAGTGATTTCATAAGGAAGAGCCTGAATTTTATTGCATTTCCCTCTGATCAATTCAAATACATCAGGATTTTTTTTATGAGGCATAATACTGGAACCTGTTGTAAGATGTGCCGGCAAACTGATAAAATCAAAGTTCTGACTCATATACAAACAAACGTCCATGGCGAATTTAGACAGGGTTGCGGCAACACTGCTCATAGCAAATGCTACTGTTTTCTCCGCTTTACCACGGCTCATTTGCGCCGCAACTGCATTGTATTTCAATGTTTCAAAACCTAATTCCTGAGTCGTAAAAGTTCTGTTGATTGGAAACGAACTTCCGTAACCTGCAGCAGATCCTAACGGATTTTGATCGACAATTTTCGACGCTGCGTTTAACATTGTAACATCATCTATTAAACTTTCAGCGTAAGCAGAAAACCACATTCCGAAAGATGATGGCATGGCGATTTGCAAATGCGTATAACCTGGCAATAAAACATTTTGATGTTTTTCTGCCGATTCCATTAACAAATCAAACAAGGTTTTAACCTGTTCTTTTAAAGCTTTTAATTCATCTTTTAAATACAAATGAACATCTACCAAAACCTGATCGTTACGAGAACGCGCGGTGTGGATTTTCTTTCCGGCATCGCCTAGTTTTACGGTTAATAAATATTCGATTTTAGAATGTACGTCTTCAAAACTGTCTTCGATTTCGAAATTTCCAACGGCAATATCAGCGATTATGTCAGTCAATGCATCAACCAAAGAAGTTGTTTCTTCTTCAGTCAACAATCCAATTTGACCCAGCATTTTAGCATGTGCAATTGAACCTAAAGCATCGTATTTTGCCAAAACTAAATCTAATTCACGATCGTTTCCTACGGTGAAATGTTCGATTTGTTTGTCTGTCGGTATTCCTTTTTCCCAAAGTTTCATAACTTAGATTTTTAGACTTCTTAGATTGTTAGATTTTTAGACTTCTTAGATTGTTAGATCTTCTAAAGTTCATGTTTTCTAATTTACTCTGGATGTCATTGTTTATACTGTTCGTGTTTCTAGCCCCGATAGTAGTGGAAATCCTTTTGTGCCGGTCCCGAGGCTTCGGGAGGCACAAAAGATTACTTCACTTAATTTTTATTTCAATCGGAGTTCAGTGAACTTCGTTTGTAACGGATAGCGGGATTAGCTCCTAAATAATTTTATAATTTAAAGAAATCGCTCAGTATTTTGATATACAAGTCGACTCCTTCTTCAATTTCGTTGATGAAAATAAATTCGTCTGCTGAATGGGACCGCAATGTTTCTCCAGGTCCTAATTTTAAAGACTGGCAGCTTAAAACGGATTGATCTGAAAGTGTTGGCGATCCGTAAGTTGTTCTTCCCAAAGCGATTCCGGCCTGAACCAAACCGTGTACAATTGGAATAGACGAAGCATTTAAATGCATTGATCTCGGCGTTACTTCAGCATTTACATTGGCTTTTACAACCTCTAAAATCTCCGTATTTGAATAACAATCGTTTACACGAATGTCAATAACCAAATCACATTCTGACGGTACAACATTATGCTGTTTTCCTGCGCTAATCTGTGTTACAGTCATTTTTACAGGACCTAAAACATCAGAGATTTTATCGAATTTATAGTTTTTAAACCATTCCATTACCGGAATTGCTTTGTATAATGAATTATCATCATTTTGATGCGCGGCATGGCTTGCTGTACCTTTTACTTTTACATCTAAAACTAATAGGCCTTTTTCAGCAACAGCCAATTGCATTAAAGTTGGTTCTCCAACAATGGCGCAATCTAGTTCTGGTAAATGTTTTAAAACACTGTTTAAACCATTTTTTCCGCTGCTTTCTTCTTCGGCGGAAGCCACAATTACCAAATTATGTGACAAGTTTTGATTCTCATAAAAATGAACAAAAGTTGCCAAAAGCGACACCAAACAGCCTCCGGCATCATTACTTCCTAAACCGAATAATTTTCCGTCTTTTTCAATTGCTTTAAACGGATCGTTTGTATAAGCCTGATTTGGTTTAACCGTATCATGGTGAGAATTCAGTAAAAGTGTTGGTTTGTTTTCGTCGAAATATTTATTGAAAGCCCACACATTATTGTTTTCTCTTTTAAAAGGAATTTCGTTTTGATTGAACCAATTTTCTATTAAAAGTGCTGTTTGATCTTCTTCACTTGAAAATGAAGGGGTTTCAATTAGGTTTCTTAATAGTTGTATGGCTTCTTTGGTAAGCGTTTCTATATTCTTCATTTTTGTTAGGTACTGAGGTACTAAGATTCTGAGGTTCTAAGACTGCAAAAGTCTTGGTTTCTTAGAAACTTAGCAACTTTTTCGTCTATAATGTTATCGTCGTATGCAATACATTTGGATTTTGGAGCATTTTATGATGCCCAATTTTGATTTTTTGAACACCTCTTGACAAGCTGTTGAAGCAATTGTCCAATTTCGGAATCATTCCGGAATGGATTACTTTTTCTTCCTTTAGCTTATTATATAACGCTTCGTTTATTTCTGTAATTACTGAAGAATCATCTTCAGAATCTTGTAAAACGCCTTGTTTTTCAAAACAATATGTTAGTGTAACATCAAAAACTTCAGACAATGCTATTGATAGTTCACTTGCAATGGTATCGGCATTTGTGTTTAATAACTGACCATTTTTATCGTGTGTGATAGCACAGAAAACAGGAACGATTCCGTTTTCAAGCAATGTTTTTAACAAAGCTGTATTCACTTTTTTTACATCGCCAACAAATCCGTAATCAATTGTTGGATGGTTTCTTTTTACTGACTGAATTAAATTCCCGTCAGCTCCGGAAAACCCCATTGCATTATTCTCTTTTGCCTGTAATTGTGCTACAATATCTTTATTGATTTGTCCTGCATAAATCATAACCACAACATCAAGCATTGGAGCATCCGTAATTCGGCGTCCGTCAATCATTTGAGGAACCAGACCAATACTCTGCGCCATTTTTGTGGCTGATTTTCCACCGCCGTGAACTAAAACTTTATATCCTTCAATCTTAGAAAAATCAGTTAAAAACTGTTCTAATTCAGTTGGATTGTCAATTATATTTCCACCAATTTTTATTACGGTAACTTCTTTCATTAGGTTCTAAGTTGCTAAGATTCTAAGGGACTAAGGTTTTTACTCGGCAGTTTCTTAGAAACTTAGAACCTTAGTCCCTTAAAAAATTATAATTTTTTCAAAATCTTTTGTAAAACTAATTGTGCTGAATATGTTCTGTTATTCGCTTGCTGAATTACGATTGAATTTTCGCTGTCAATAACTTCGTCGCTTACAATTACGTTACGACGAACCGGAAGACAATGCATGAACTTTCCGTTGTTGGTTAAAGCCATTTTTTCAGCAGTAACTGTCCAGCTTGGATCGATGTTAGTTACTTTTCCGTAATCATTGAAGTTGCTCCAGTTTTTTACGTAAACAAAATCAGCATTTTCGAAAGCTTTATTTTGGTCGTATTCAATTTTACAATCTTTTGTAATTTCCGGACTCAATTCGTAACCTTCCGGATGAGTGATCACAAAATCCATGTCTTTTTGCATTTGCATCATTTCTACAAATGAATTAGCCACAGCCTGTGGCAAAGCTTTTGGATGTGGCGCCCATGAAAGTACCACTTTTGGTTTGTGTTTCGTTTTGTATTCTTCCATTGTAATAGCATCAGCCAAAGATTGTAACGGATGACGAACGGCACTTTCCATATTAACGATTGGCACAGTTGCGTGTTTCAAGAATCCTGAAATAACGGTTTCAGCATAATCTTTTTCTTTGTCAGCCAGACCAGCGAAAGCACGAATAGCGATAATATCACAATATTGAGAAACTACTTCGGCAGCTTCTTTAATGTGCTCTGATGCACCAGAATTCATAACAGCTCCATCTTCAAACTCTAATGTCCAGCCTTCATTGGTAAAGTTCATTACCATCACATTCATTCCTAAGTTCAAAGCCGCTTTTTGAGTACTCAAACGCGTTCTTAAACTCGGGTTAAAGAATAACATTCCTAGTGTTTTATTTTTTCCTAAACTTTGATTTTTAAGCGGATTCTTTTTGATTTTTAATGCGCTTTTTACCCACTTTGATAATGAGTTGATATCTTGAATTGAAATATAGTTCATATCTTTTTTGTTTAATTGTTTATTTTCTAATCGATTAACCAAATTAACGGTTAAACAAATAAACTTTTTTATACAATCTTTGTAAAAGGAATTTCATCCTTTAATGCTTTTAAAATAAAATTATCGTTTAATCCGTTTACGATCCAGGTTTCTATGTTTGCTGCTTTTGCGATTCCGGCTGCTTCGATTTTTGATTGCATTCCGCCCGTTCCGTGTGATGATTTTGACTCTCCGATTTCTTTTTCTAAAATCTGTAAATCATTGACTAATTTAATCGTTTCCGGATTTTCATCGTGAATCGAATTCTTGGTATAAATACCGTTTGTATTGGTTGCAATAATCAGAATATCAACATTTAAAAGAACCGCTGTTAATGCTGCCAATTTATCGTTATCTCCAAATCTAATCTCATCTGTGGCAACAGTATCATTTTCATTGATAATCGGAATGTAATTATTCTCTACCAAAACATTAATCGTATTGACAATATTTACTTTCGATTGCTGCTTTTCAAAATCAGAATAAGATAACAAACATTGCGATGTCAACAAACCTAAATCACTGAAATTTTCATGAAAAATCCGCATTAAATGGGGCTGACCGATTGAGGCTAATGCTTGTTTCAATGCAATTTCTTTGCCTTTACTTTCCAGCTTCACAAACTGTTTTGCGGCTGCAATGGCTCCTGAACTTACAATTACAAATTCGTAATCTTTGTTTAAAGCGGCAATCTGCATACCAATATCTTCAATCTTTCCCCGCGAAATATGATTGGTTTCCTTCGTTAAAGTATTACTCCCTATTTTTAATAAAATCCTTTTTTTGCTCATTTTTTTGTTTTTTGCCACGAAGGCACAAAGGCACTAAGTTTTTTTAACCTCAAATCAAAATTATCTAATTATCTAATTATCTCAATTATCTAATTTGCCCTTCTCCGTATACATACCATTTGTTTGTTACCAAATGCTGAAGTCCAATTGGTCCTCTTTGATGCAACTTGTCTGTGCTTATAGCTAATTCTCCGCCTAAACCAAATTGCCCCCCGTCTGTAAAACGTGTTGAGGCATTGTGATAAACTGCAGCGGCGTCAATAGATTCCATAAATTGCTTTGCATTTTTTTCGCCTTTTGTAATAATCGCTGCTGAATGTCCTCCACAATATTTGTTGATTTTTTCAATTGCATGTTCTTCAGAATCAATTGTTCCGATAACAATTTTATAATCCAAAAATTCTTCGTACCAGATATCTTCACTTTGAAGTGTCTCTGTATTTTCGAAATTTTCTAATGATTTATCAACGATGATTTCAACTTTAGATTCAGTTAGAGCTTCAATTAACATTGCTGTAAAACCTTCAAAATTTGGTAATCTTGAATCTATTAAAACTTTGTCTAAAGCATTACAGGCTGAAATTTTAGAAGTTTTAGCATTTAAAATTACTTTTAAAGCCAAATCGGTATCAGCATTTTCATGAACGTACACAAAATTGTTTCCACGACCGCTAACGATTACAGGGCAAGTTGCGTGCTGTTTCACAAACTCAATTAATTTTTCTCCTCCTCTCGGAACAATTAAATCTACTTTTTGAGTTGGTTTTTCTAAGAAAGCCTGTGTTTCTGTGCGATTGTAATTCAGATATTCAACCCAATCTTTCGAAACTCCATTTTCTTCTAAAGCCTGATGCCATAAAGCAACAATTTTCAAATTTGATCGTAAAGACTCTTTTCCACCTTTCAATAAAATCTTATTTCCGGATTTGAAGGCAATTCCGCCTGCTTCAATCGTAACATCCGGGCGCGATTCATAAATGATTAGGATTGTACCAAAAGCGGCAGTTTTATTAATCACTTTAATTCCATTATCATGAACAAAATGAAAACGTTCCACTCCAACCGGATCTTCTTGTGAAGCCAATTGATTCAATGATAAAATCATCTCATCAACCTTTTTATTATCTACTTTCAAGCGTTCTTCCATCGCCAGATCTGAACCGTCATAAGCCAGCAAATCTTCCTGATTCGTTAGAATAATTTGACTCCGCTCCTGTTCGACAAGCTTTGCCATGGAGCGCAAAACCAGATTGCGTTTTTCAATTGATAATGGATTCATAATTTATAGTTGGTTGGTTGTTTTTTGGTTGTTTGTCAGAACTATTTTTGAAGTTCTTCCAAACTCTCTTTTAAAGCTACAATAAAGGTATCAATATCAGATTTCTTTACAGTAAGCGGCGGTAAAATTCTTAACAGATTTTTGTTGTTTGCACTTCCTGTAAAAATATGTTTCTCGATAATTAATTTCTTTCTTAAAGCAGATACATCAAAATCAAATTCAACTCCAAGCATTAATCCTTTTCCTTTTACTTGTTTGATTCCAGGAACCTGTTTAATTTTTTCTAAGAAATATTCATAAACTTCGTTTACGTTATCAATCAATTTTAATTTTTCAATTACATCTAAAACTGCAATTCCAGCCGCACAAGATAAATGGCTTCCGCCGAAAGTAGTTCCTAGTAATCCGAAACTTGCTTCAAATTTTGGAGAAATTAAAATGGCTCCAACCGGAAAACCGTTCCCCATTCCTTTTGCAACTGAAATAATATCAGCGTTGATTCCGTGATGTTGAAAAGCGAAGAATTTACCACTTCTTCCATATCCTGACTGTACTTCATCCAAAATCAAAACCACATCATGTTTTTTACATACTTTTTCTAAAGCCTGAAAAAATTCTGTTGTTCCCTGGTCTAAACCTCCAACTCCCTGAATTCCTTCAATAATTACTGCAGTTACATCACCTTTTGCCAATTCAGCTTCTACTAAACCTATTTGATTTAATGGTAAAAAAGTAACTACTTGCTGTGCATTAATTGGCGCAACAATCTTTTTATTATCAGTAACAGCTACAGCCGCAGAAGTTCTTCCGTGGAAAGAATTATCAAAAGCTACAACTCTTGATTTTCCGTTATGGAAAGAAGCTAATTTTAAAGCATTTTCGTTTGCTTCAGCTCCAGAACTGCATAAAAACAATTCATAATCTTCTAATCCGGAAAGTTTTCCTAATTTCTGAGCCAATTCAACCTGTAAAGGATTCTGAATAGCATTCGAATAAAATCCTAAGTGATCCAATTGATCTTTCAATTTGGCTACATAATCAGGTTGCGTATGGCCAATCGAAATTACACCATGTCCGCTATATAAGTCTAAATATTCCACTCCATTATTGTCTGTAATTGTGCAATCTACTGCTTTTACAGGTGTTATGTCATAAAGTGGGTATACGTTAAATAAATTCATTTTGTTTTTTGTTTATTTTGTTTCAGGTTTCAGGTTTCAAGTTGCCACAGAACGTGAAACTTGTAACTTAAAACTTGAAACTGATTTGAGTTTCATCTTCCATGTGTCAAGTTTCGTACAGAACGTGAAACTTGAAACCTGAAACCTGAAACATTTTTTCCTAAAATCCGCTTGGTTTCAAATGTAAACCGGTGGTTTCTTCTAATCCAAACATTAAATTCATATTTTGAATCGCTTGTCCTGAAGCACCTTTGGTTAAGTTATCAATAATTGAAGTGATTAAAACCCGGTTTCCTTTTTTCAATAAACTGATGATACATTTATTTGTTTGCACGACTTGTTTCATATTGATGTTTGTCGTTGTTACCGTTACAAACGGTTCGTTTTTATAGAAATCTTCGTATTTAGCAACCAATTGTTCCAAACTATCGTCGGATAGTGTGTATAAGGTTGCGAAAATTCCTCTTGGAAAATCTCCTCTATTCGGAATGAAAAGCAATTCACTTTCAAAATCATCCTGCAATTGAACTAAACTTTCTGAGATTTCTCCTAAATGTTGGTGTTCAAAAGCTTTGTAATGCGACATATTATTATTCCTCCAACTAAAATGTGAAGTTTCTGAAAGTCCAACTCCTGCGCCGGTACTTCCGGTTGTGGCATTAATATGAACATCGTTATTCAATAAATTATGTTTCGCTAAAGGCAATAATGCCAATTGAATAGCCGTCGCAAAACATCCTGGATTTGCAATATAATTTGCTTTTTTAATATCCGCTTTATTCAGTTCCGGCAAACCGTAAATAAAATCTTTTCCTTCGAAATGAGCGTCTTTATTCAATCTGAAATCATTTCCTAAATCAATGATTTTGGTATGACTTGCAAATTGATTTTCCTTCAAAAATGAAATAGATTTTCCATGTCCTAAACATAAGAAAACAACATTTACATCTGGATTGATGGTGTCAGTAAAATTCATTTCAATATCCCCCATCAAATCTTGGTGCGCCACAGAAAGTGGTTTACCCGCATTAGTAGTGCTGTAAACAAAATCGATGTTTACATTGGGATGAAACATTAATATTCTGATCAGTTCTCCTGCCGTATAGCCTGAACCACCAATTATTCCGACATTAATCATGATCTAAATGATTTACAGATGAAAATATGTTTTGAGCATTTCCTAAAATCTTAATAAATCCTTTTGCATCGTCAGACGTCCAGGCGTTGTTCATTTCTCCGTATTGACCGAAACCAGTATTCATTAAATCATTATCAGATTCAATTCCGTCAAGCGAAAAATGATACGGTTTTAAAGAAACAGTTACAACACCATTTACAGTCTTTTGAGTATCTTGCAAAAATGTTTCGATGTTACGCATAACAGGATCTAAAAACTGACCTTCGTGGAATAACATTCCATACCAGTTTCCTAATTGTTCTTTCCAGTATTGTTGCCATTTTCCAAGCGTATGTTTTTCTAATAAATGATGTGCTTTAATAATAATTAATGGAGCTGCAGCTTCAAAACCTACTCTTCCTTTAATTCCGATAATGGTATCGCCAACATGAATATCTCTTCCAATGGCGAAAGCATTTGCCAATTTTTCAAGAGCAACAATGTTATTAGAAGGTTTATCCATTATACCGTTTAATCCAACTAATTCTCCTTGCTCAAAATGCAATCTTACTTTCTCTTCGCCTTCTTTTTTTAATTGTGACGGATAGGCATCACTTGGCAATGGCTGGCTCGAAGTCAAGGTTTCCTTACCTCCAACACTAGTTCCCCAAAGTCCTTTATTGATCGAATATTGCGCTTTTTCCCAAGAATAATGAACGCCATTTTGAGCTAAATAATCTACTTCTTCCTGTCTTGAAAGTTTTAGATCTCTAATTGGTGTAATAATTTCAATTTCCGGAGCAATAGTCTGGAAAATCAAATCAAAACGAATCTGATCATTTCCTGCACCGGTACTTCCGTGTGCGATAGCGCTTGCTCCTACTTTTTTAGCATATTTAATAGCCTCGATTGCCTGAAAAACACGCTCTGCACTCACTGATAATGGATATGTATTGTTTTTTAATACATTTCCGAAAATCAAATATTTTATAGCTTTATCATAATATTTATCTACGATTGTAAGATTTGCGTGTTGTGCGCTTCCTAATTCGTAGGCTCTTTTTTCAATTGCTGATAATTCTTCAGCATCAAATCCTCCTGTATCTACAAGTACGGTGTGAACTTCGTATCCTTTTTCATTTTTTAAATATTTCAAACAATACGAGGTATCTAATCCTCCACTATAAGCTAATACAACTTTTTTCATTTTATATAATTTAGGCTAATACTTTCGTATTTAGCAAGTTTGAGATTTCTTTTTTATTGGTATTCTTATGGCAAAAAAATAAAAGACATAATTTTATTTAAGAATAAAGCTTGTTTTATTTTCTTTAATCTATTCAAAACAGCCTCATTAAAAGGATGTCTTGGCGGATCTTTTTGTTTTTCTTTTGGGTCGTACAACATTCCGGTGCAAAGACACATTTTGTTTTCTTTGCTTTTTAGAATCTCGTAATTGGTACAGGTTTTACAGCCCGACCAAAAACTTGGATCGGTCGTTAATTCAGAGAAAGGAACAGGTTTGTACCCTAAATCAGAATTGATTTTCATTACAGCTAAACCAGTTGTGATTCCGAATATTTTAGCATCTGGGTATCTTTTGAGAGAATAATCAAAAACTTTTGATTTGATTTTTTTAGCCAAACCTAAACTTCTGTAATCCGGATGTACAATTAAGCCAGAATGTGCCACGAATTTTCCGTGCTGCCAACTTTCGATATAACAAAAACCTGCAAATTTTCCATCTGCCAGAGCAATCATCGCATCACCGTTCGACATTTTTTTCTGAATGTACTCAGGAGTTCTTTTAGCAATCCCCGTACCTCTTAACAAGGCAGATGATTCTATTGTATCGCAAATTTCCTGTGCGAATTTGAAGTGTTCTTCCTGAGTTACAACAATAGAGATTTTCATTTCAATAGTTGAAGTTAGAGTTAAAAATTAAAACGTACTGTTTAGTTTGAAATCCAAAAATCAATCCAATAAAATTAGATAAAATAGAAGTAACATTCTCAAAACCAAAAACTTGATTTAGAAAATTCACAAAATAATATATACTTTTAGGATATGTTTGTCCAATGGACAAATTAGATGATTTCAAAATGAAAAATGAATATAAATAAATACGCGGCGAAAAACTCTGTGAATACTATAGAGATAGCATCCGTACTTCGGGAGAAGTTACAGGAGAGTTTGTCCGTGACAAAGAAGTTGTATGTAAACTTATTTTATTCATCGGTGCAAAAGTACACTATTTTTTTATTTCCAAAACAAAAAAATAAAATTCTAACATTTTTTTAATGTAATGTTATTTTTGTAAGACACTAAGATTCTAAGTTAGTAAGGTTCTGAGTTTTTTTTCTAATTATATTATCATAAAATTCCAAACTAAAGTAATGTGATCCAACAACCTAGAACAAACATGGGCTTGAAACCTGAAACAAGGCAAACCAAAAAACCCGATAGCTACTATAACTATCGGGTTTTAAATCATTTATTTTTTCGTTATTAATTCTTTGTAAACGGAATCACTTGTCCATTTCCTAAAACGATCATATCAAATCCTGTTTTAGCTTCATTAAATTTGAATTTTAGACCCGCGCTTTTTGATTGAAAAGTATCTTTTTCTCCAGCAACCGGCTCAACAGAAAATTTCGGATAGTTTGTTATTTCTACACTAAGAACGCTGCTTTTCTCTGTAATTTCAATTTTTAAAGGTGCTTTTGCAGTCGAGTAAATCCCAACATAAGCATCTAAAATGATATCTTTCTCTACTATTCCTTTTGTTGCCGTCCAAACATTATTGCTTTCATTATAATCTGGAAAAACATGATCAGGATCTAGTGTTACACTTTCAATCTCTTCTGTAGAATTATGTTTGAAAGACCATTCATTGTTACGCTGCCAAATTTCAACGGGCAATTTAACTCTGGTTACTTTTCCGCTTTTTGTTTTCACATCCAAAATAATTGGCATTGGCATTTTATCAAAATTTTCAACCGTAATTACAACTCCTTTTGACGGATCGTTTTTTACATATTTAATCGAATTGATTCCCTGATCAAATCTCCAGTTATTTACAAACCAACTTCTCCAGAACCAGCTTAAATCTTCTCCGGCAACATTTTCAATTGTTCTGAAAAAATCGTCAGGAGTCGGATGTTTGTAAGCCCAACGTTCAACATAAGTACGTAATGCTTTATCAAAACGTTCCTGCCCTAAAATTTGTTCTCTCAAAATTGTCAATCCTGCACCGGGTTTTACATAACATAAAACACCAATATTAGCTTCCTTCATATTGTCAGGAGAACTCATAATAGGCTCCAATTTTGGACTAGTTAAATACTCCACATCTTCATGAAGATCTGAAGGTTTTTGTTTGTATTCTCCGTTATTAAAATCAAAAGAACTCACAGAGTTAATAAAAGTATTAAAACCTTCATCCATCCAGGCAAATAAACGTTCGTTTGATCCTACAATCATAGGGAACCAAATATGTCCAAATTCGTGATCCGTAACACCCCATAAATCATCACCTTTAGATTTCCATCCACAGAAAACAATACCGGGATATTCCATACCACCTTCATTTCCTGCTACGTTTGTCGCAGCCGGATAAGGATATTCAAACCATCTTTTTGAATAATTTTCTATAGACGATTTAACATATTCTGTCGAACGGCCATAAGCGTCATTTCCTGCACTTTCAACTGGATATGCAGATAAAGCTAATGATTTTTTACCACTTGGCAAGTTTATTTTTGCCCCGTCTAAGATAAAAGCCGGTGATGATGCCCAGGAAAAATCGCGGGCATTTTTAATTTGATAATGCCATGTTTTCTCGGCTGTTGCATTTGTATTTGCTGTAGCAGCAACTTCTTCCGCAGTACGAATCATTACAGTTTTATCGCTTTGTGAAGCAGCTTTATAACGTTTAAACTGTTCTGCAGGTAAGACTTCTGCTCCGTTTAACAACTCCCCTGAACCTACAACATAGTGATTTGCAGGGACTGTAATTTTTACATCAAAATTACCATACTCCAGATAAAACTCAGAAGCTCCTAAATATGGTGCAGTATTCCACCCCCTTACATCATCATACACACACATACGTGGATACCATTGTGCAATCGTGAAGATTTTTCCATTTTTAGTTTCTAAAACCCCCATTCTGTCAGATCCTTCAAAAGGTGCTATAAATGAGAATTCAATTTTGATTTTTATCGATCCTCCTTTTGAAGCCAATTCTTGTGGAAGAAAAATTTGCATTCTGGTATCCGTAACAATGAATTTTGCATCAGTTTCAACCTTAGTTTTTCCACCAGAAATTACTTTTACAGATTTTATTTTATTTCCTCCATCAAAAACCTGACCCTGCGCTCCATTTCGACTTCCAGTTAAGGGTACAACAGCATTTCCTCTTGAATCTTCCTTAAATAAATTTTGTTCTAAGTTTAACCAAACAAATGATAATTTATCAGGGCTATTATTGGTATAAGTTATTTCGTCAGTACCAACAATTTCATTTTTCACAGCATTTAATTTTGCTGTAATTTGATAATCAGCTCTGTTTTGCCAATATTCAACTCCAGGCTGACCACTGGCAGAACGGGTTGATGTACCGTTTTTTGTATAAAAATGAGGTGCAAAAGCATCATGATAATTATAATTATTTACTGGGTTTGCTGCTGTTGAAGCTGGGATTTGTTGCGCCCAAACAGAAGTAATCCCTACAAACAAAGCCATGGTTAATATGGCTTTTGAGAATTGTTTTTTCATATTTTTTAGCTGTTTATGTAGCAAATTAATGAAAAAAAAAGCTATTTACAGAAAGAAGTTTAAGGTTAAAATTGATTTTTATCAAAATTTTATCAAAAAAATAATTTAAGCTATTTCCTTCAAAAACTAAATTTTATAAAATATATTTACCGTTAGATAAAAACTATTTTTCCATTCAACTCTATCATCTTGGACACAACTATTTCAAATTCAATGCTTAAAGCTTCTATAAAACATTCTGGAGCAGAATTATCCTCATTAAAGAACACTCAAAATAAGGAATTTATATGGGAAGGTAACCCTGATTTTTGGGGAAAGCATTCTCCGGTTCTTTTTCCGATCGTAGGTACGTTAAAAAACAATTTATATACAGTAAACGGAAAAGAATATCAATTACCTAGACATGGTTTTGCACGTGACATGGAATTTCAATTGATTGATAATACAGAAAATAGTGCTACATTTTCTTTACAATCAAATGTTGAAACGCTGAAAAAATATCCTTTTGAATTTGAATTACAACTCATCTATACACTTAATGAAAGCACTTTAGATATTCAATATAAAGTAATTAATAAAAATGAAACTAAAATGCCTTTTTCAATAGGAGCGCATCCGGCAATTGCTTTACCAGAGAATTTTGAGAATTATGCATTAAAATTTGAAAGAGAAGAAGTTTTGAAATATTATCTTCTTGAGAATGATTTAATTTCGAATAAAACTGAAGTTTTAGAAACAACAAATAGTTTAGTCCCATTAAATTATAAATTGTTTGAAAATGATGCGTTAATTTTTAAAACGTTAGCATCAAATTCGCTTACAATTCTTGAAAATTCAAAACCTTATATAAAAGTGGATTTTGAAGATTTTCCAAGTTTAGGAATATGGACAAAAGAACAAGCTCCATTTATATGTATTGAACCTTGGTTAGGATATTCTGATACAGCTGTTAATTCAGGAGATTTATTCGAAAAAGAAGGAATATTAATTTTGGATGCAAATCAGACATTCACTTCAAAATTCAGTATACAAATATTATAAAATCTAAAAAATGCTAGAATTCAACTTTTCTCCATTTCCAATTATAGAAACGGAACGTTTACTTTTAAGAAGAATTACCAATGACGATGTAAATGAAGTTTTTGAATTGCGTTCAAATCCCGAAACCATGAAATATATTCCAAGACCTTTGGTAAAAACCACTGAAGATGCTTTGGAACATATTGCTATGATCGAAGATAAAATCATAACAAATATTGGAATCAACTGGGGTATCACTTTAAAAGATAGCTCAAAATTGCTAGGAATTATAGGCTATTACAGAATGCAGCCTGAAAATTATCGTGCTGAAATAGGCTATATGCTATTGCCTGAATTTCACGGAAAAGGAATTATTCCTGAAGCTGTAAATAAATTAATCAGATATGGTTTTGATGATCTGAAATTACATTCAATTGAAGCGGTAATTGATCCTGAAAATTTAGCCTCAGAAAAAGTATTACAAAAATGTGGTTTTATTAAAGAAGCCCATTTTAAAGAATCTGAATTTTATGAAGGTCGTTTTCTTGATAAGGTAATTTACTCATTACTAAACAAATACAAATTCACTAGTTTCTGATAAAAAATAAATCTTGTTAAATATACTTTTTCCACAATAGCAAACCGGTCTATTGCGTTATATTTGCACGCGAAATAAATGACTAAACCTTATTTCGAATTCCGAAAACTTATTTTTATGAAAAAAATACTTATCCTTTTTGTTCTTTTCTTTTCTATTCAAAGTCAAAGTCAAACTTATCTAAAATTTAATGGTGTCTCTGCGTTAGTAGCTATTCCAAATATAGGAGTAGAAACAAGTATTGGTGAAAAAACTACTTTTAGCGTTGATGTAATGGCTTCTTTCTGGGAATCTGTAAATGGTCATAATCCTATGAAATTTGTCACTTTAACCCCGGAAATTCGTTACCATTTTAAAGAAAAATACAACGGATTTTATGTTGGTGGCCATATTGGTGGTGACATTTATGACATACAAAAATGGAATTACTGGGATAGCAATAATTATGAACACGGATTTGGATATAGATTAGGAGTTACCATTGGATATAATATCAAATTAAACGACAAATTTTTATTAGATATTTTTGCGGGAGGTGGCTGGCATCAGGGCTTTTATCATGGCTACTATAATGATGGAACTCCAGGTAGATATGACAAAGCTGAGAATTGGAATAAAAGTGGTGAATGGCTTCCATACCGTGGAGGTGTAATGATCTCTTATAAATTAAACTAAAATTTAGAAAGGGATTTTATATATAGATCTTCCACTTTTTTACGAGCCCAATCTGTTTTACGTAAAAAGGTCAAGCTGGATTTTATACTCGGATTTGAGGTAAAACATTTTATCGGAATTAATTCCGATAATGTATCAAAACCATAATAAGCTACAAGCTTTTCTAATATTGATTGAAGTGTAATTCCGTGTAAAGGATCTTTTGATTGATTTTGCATTTTATATATTTAAAATAATAGTAAAGACCGTACTCCAAAAAGTACGGTCTTCCTTTTTACAAAATTAACGAATTGAATTTAAATTCAATCAACTGTTATTAAAATATGAATTTAAATCCGAAAGAAAGTGGGGTAGTTAAATTTGGATTGCCTACCAAATAAGCTGAGTCAACATTTGCCACGTGAGCTAACCCAAAATTAGTAACAGTAGTTTTTTCTCCAACTTTTGGATCTAAAGTCGTAGAAGTAAAATTTGCTAAATCATAAGAAAACTCGACTGAGAAACTTTTAGTCACAAAATAATCAAATCCACCTGATAAAGCTAAACCAACCTGATTTACTTTTAAGTCACTTTCCTTTTCTTTTCCAGTAATAATTGGAGCAGCTAACTGTCCGAAGAAATATAAAGAACCGGCAACATTCCAATATTTTCTTGCTAATGGTTCAATTACGATTAAATCTGTTTTTGCAGCGGTTCCTGTATTTGATTCCGATTTCATATTAATAAATCCTAATCCAGCTCCAACTGCTAATGATGGTGTGACAAATGTACCAACAACGGGCAGTATACTTACGTTTGTATTTTTAAAATCACCTGTTTTAGTTTGCTGATAGCCAATTTGAGAAGTAGCAAACCATGCTCCTTTTAAACCTTGATTTGCATCTTGTGCTTTTGCGGTTAAACCAATCAACACAATACCAACTAATGATAAAATTTTTTTCATGTTTGAGTTTGTTTTAAATTATTCAACAAACTTATATGTAAGTTTTTTCCTTAAACATGATCTAAATCATAGATTAAAAAAAATCTTTAATTATCTTAGATAGCATTAAAGTTTTTTAATTTTGTTTTACATTTGCAACTATGTTAAAAACAGTCAATATACTTAATAAAAGAGCTCGATTCGATTACGAGATAATCGACACTTATACTGCCGGAATCGTTTTATCCGGAACAGAAATCAAATCTATACGTTTAGGGAAAGCTAATATTACCGAAAGCTTTTGCGAATTTAGTAATCTTGAACTTTTTGCCATCAATACTTATATTGAAGAATATTCTTTTGGAAATCAATTCAATCATAAGTCGAGAAGTGAAAGAAAATTACTTCTGAATAAAAAAGAGTTAAAAAGCCTTCATAAAAGTGTACAGGCAAAAGGACTTACTATTGTTCCGCTAAAGTTGTTTACAAATGAAAAAGGTTTAGCTAAATTACAAATAGGCCTTTGCAAAGGAAAGAAAAACTACGACAAACGTGAATCTTTGAAAGAACAAGATACAAAACGTGACTTAGACCGAATTAAAAAAGCTTATAATTAAGTCGCTTTAATTCATCCTAAAGTGGTGTTTATTAATATTTTATAGTTAATTTTATATAAACAATTTAACTATAAAATATGAAAAAATACTTAGTTTTGTTAATCGCCGTACTGACACTTTCAAGTTGTGGCAGTAATACATCAATTGTAAATAGCTGGAGAGATCCTGATGTGACTGTTGCACAGGAGCACTTTAAAAAAGTCTTAGTTGTTGCTTTAGTAAAAGATGAAGCTTCCAGAAGAATTACAGAAAATAGGATTGCAGCCAGTAATCAAATATTTAAAACTTCTTATCAATATTTAAATGAAAGCACTAAACAACTTACTCAGGAACAAAAATTAAAAATTTTACACGATGAAAATTTTGATGGCGTTGTTACGATGCGTTTAGTAAGTACTGATAAAGAAACAAACTACGTTCCCGGAACTTATACTGGAATGTATTATGGAGGATTTGATGGAGCATATACAGGAATGTATGGGTATGGATTTGGAAACTGGTACGGAATGTATTCTCCAAATTTCTACGATCCGGGCTATTATCAGGAAACTACATCCTATATGGTAGAAACTAACATCTTTTCATTAAAACAAAATAAACTAATCTGGACAGGAACTACGAAATCTGAATATGTGACGGATTTAGGGCAAACTGTAGACGCAATTATGCAAGCCGTTGTTGGCGAAATGAAAAAAGACGGATCATTACCAAAATAAATATTTAAAAGCAATATTTAGAATATTGCTTTTTTTACAATCCTTAAAATGACTAATTTTGTCAAGACATTTTAAATCATTTCTGCAAAAATGAAAACACTGCTTAAAAATGCAAGAGAGCAAAAAGGCTTAAAAACCCGTGAAGTAGCACAACTTCTCGGAATTGACCAGGCATTAATAAGTAAATTTGAGTCGGGGACAAGAAAACCTACGAGAGAGCAAATTTTCAGACTTTCTCAACTCTTAGAAATTGACTTTGAAACTTTAATGATTTCATGGTTAAAGGAAAAAATCTTATATGAAATTGGAGACGATGAATTTGCATTAAAAGCATTGCTTCTGGTTGAGCAAGAAATTCAAAATAATAAAAAGGTTATCAGTTCTGGGGTTTTATCCACTATACAATTAATTTTAGATGAAATTGAAATTCTAAAAAAACAAATACAATCTTTTCAACATTTCGATTTACATCGAATTTCAAAAATATTGGAACTGGAATTTATTTCAGAGAGTAATCGCGTAAATGGAAACTCATTAACATTTCAAGAAACTAAATCAGTAATCAATGAAGGATTAACAATTTCCGGAAAAAGTATGTATGAGCACTTAGAAGCTGTAAATCTTCAGGAAACTGTGGGTTACATTAAAGATTTAAATCAGAAAAAAGTTTCCATATCTGAAAAAGAATTACTTACAATTCACAATTTAATTTTAAGAGGAATCAAACCCGAAAATTCTGGAAAATATAAAAACGATCCTTTAATTGTGCGGGAAATGAATTTGTTTTTTAATTGGTACGACAGCAATAAAACCAATTTACACCCAATACTTTTAGCGTCTGAAGCATATTTAAAATTCATAAAAATCAGTCCTTTTGAAAATGGAAACATACAAATTGCTAATTTGATAATGAACTGGATACTACTTGAGAACACTTTTGTTTTTGCCACTATAAAAGGAAACAAAGATCAAATAGAAGAGTATTTATCTATTCTGGAGGAATGTCAAAATAAAAATGACTCCTCTCTTTTTGTGAATTTTATTCTTCGAATCGAAAAAGAAAATTTACTTCGCGCAATTGAATTAGTTTCAAAATAAAAAAGCCCAACTAATTGGGCTTTTTTCTAATTTTTATCTTCTAATAAAGGAACAAATCGAAATTCTCCAAACTCATGTTTCTCAAATTGCGTTTCATTTTTACGAATTAGTAAAGTCATAATTTGTACATCTTCACCTAAGGGAATAACCAGCCTTCCTCCTATTTTTAACTGTGCCATTAAAGGTTGAGGAATAAAAGGAGCCCCGGCCGTAACAATAATGCTATCAAATGGAGCATGATTTGGTAAACCTTTATAACCATCTCCAAAAGAAAGATGCTTTGGACGAATATTTAATTTCGGAAACAGATTAGAGGTTGCTTTAAACAGTTCATTTTGTCTTTCAATGCTGTACACTTTAGCACCAAGCATAAACAAAACAGCAGTTTGATAACCTGAACCTGTTCCAATTTCTAAAATTTTGTGTTCTTTTTTAACTTCTAACAACTGCGATTGAAAAGCGACAGTGTAGGGCTGTGAAATAGTTTGTCCTGCTCCTATAGGAAATGCCTTATCCTGATAAGCATAATCTTCAAAACTTGAATTCAGAAAAAGATGTCTTGGGATTTTTTTTATCGCATCCAAAACTGCTTTATCAGTAATTCCCTTTTGTTCTAAAGTGCTTACTAATTGATTACGAAGTCCTTGATGTTTGGCAGTGTCTTTCAAAATGGGTAGGTTTTATTTTGGCAAAAATAAGAAAGTAAAAAAGAAATCAAATATTGATTTTTAATTATTAAATCGCTAAATCTTTATTGTATTAACTTTTACTTTCAACAAATAAATTATATTTTTGTTTAAAATACATTCTCATGTTAAAAGTAGGAGTTTTAGGTGCTGGTCACTTAGGTAAGATACATTTACGCTTATTACAACAATCTGACAAATACGAATTAGTTGGATTTTACGACGAAAATCAAGAAAATGCCGAAAGAATTTCAAAAGAATTTGGCTATAAAAACTTCAACACTATTGCAAAATTAATCCACGCTGTGGATGTAATCGATATTGTAACACCAACGCTTTCACATTATAAATGTGCTAAGGTAGCCATTAAATCGGGAAAACATATCTTTATAGAAAAACCAATTGCCAACACTGTAGAAGAAGCTGAAGAAATTATTGCTTTAGCCAAAGAATACAATGTAAAAGGGCAAGTTGGTCATGTGGAGCGTTTTAATCCTGCTTTTATTGCAACAAAAAACATGATCGAAAATCCGATGTTTATTGAAACGCATCGTTTGGCTGAGTTTAATCCACGTGGTACGGATGTTCCTGTAGTTTTAGATTTAATGATTCATGATATTGATGCCATTTTGAGTGTTGTAAATTCAAAAGTAAAAAATATCAATGCAAGTGGTGTTTCAGTTATCAGTGATACTCCGGATATTGCGAATGCCCGAATTGAATTCGAAAATGGTTGTGTAGCGAACTTAACGGCGAGCAGAATTTCGATGAAAAATATGCGTAAAACACGTTTTTTTCAAAAAGACGCCTATATTTCAGTTGACTTTTTAGAAAAAAAATGTGAAGTGGTTCGTATGAAAGATGCCCCGGAAGTTCCTGGAGATTTTGATATGATTCTTCAAAATGCTGAAGGTGTAAAAAAACAAATCTATTTTACCAATCCTGATGTGGAGCAAAACAATGCCATTTTAGATGAATTAGAATCCTTTGCAAATGCTATCAATACAGATACTACCCCAGTTGTAACTTTAGAACAAGCTACAGACGCTTTACGTGTAGCGTATCAGATTATTGATTGTTTCGATAAATAATATAATTTAAAAAAATAAAATTAGCCACGAATTCACGTATAAATTGGTGAATTCGTGGCTAAAATCATAAATAAAATACCTGAATTTAAATGAAAACTATAGCTGTAATTGGTGCAGGAACAATGGGTAACGGAATCGCTCATACTTTTGCACAAAGTGGTTTTACCGTAAAATTAATTGATGTTTCTGAAAAATCATTAGATAAAGGAATGGCAACTATTGCCGCTAATTTAGACAGAATGCTTTCCAAGGGAACAATCACTCAGGAAGATGTAGCTAAAACAATTACTAATATTATTACTTATACCGATATAAAAGACGGTGTTGTCGGCGTTGATTTAGTGGTTGAAGCTGCAACAGAAAATGTTGAATTAAAACTAAACATCTTCAAGCAATTAAACGAAGCTTGTTCTCATAATACCATTTTAGCAACGAACACTTCTTCTATATCCATTACACAAATCGGAGCAGTTGTAGCACATCCTGAACGAGTTATCGGAATGCATTTTATGAATCCGGTGCCGATTATGAAATTGGTCGAAATCATTCGCGGATACAATACCAGCAATGAAGTCACTAAAATTATTATGGACCTATCTGTAAAACTGGGAAAAACTCCAGTTGAAGTAAACGATTATCCTGGTTTTGTGGCCAACAGAATTTTAATGCCAATGCTAAACGAAGCAATCGAAACGTTATACAATAAAGTAGCCGGAGTTTATGAAATTGACACGGTGATGAAATTAGGAATGGGACACCCAATGGGACCGCTTCAATTGGCTGATTTTATTGGTCTTGATGTTTGTTTGGCTATTCTAAATGTAATGTACGAAGGTTTCAAAAACCCTAAATACGCTCCTTGCCCACTTTTAGTGAATATGGTAAGAGCAGGGAAATTAGGCGTAAAATCTGGCGAAGGTTTTTACGATTATAGTGAAAGTAAAAAAGCAGAGAAAATCTCTAAGCAATTTTTATAAAAAATAATATCATGTCGATTCAATCGAATTTAAATACAATCAAATCCACATTATCAGAACATGTTACTTTGGTTGCAGTTTCTAAAACCAAACCCGTTTCAGACTTGATGCAAGCTTACGAAGCAGGCCAACGTATTTTTGGAGAAAACAAAATCCAGGAAATGACGGATAAATGGGAACAAATGCCAAAAGACATTCAATGGCATATGATTGGTCACGTTCAATCGAATAAAGTCAAATTTATGGCACCATTTGTGAGTTTGATTCATGGAGTTGATAGTTTGAAATTATTGCAGGAAATAAACAAGCAGGCTTTAAAAAACAATCGAATTATAGATTGTTTGCTTCAAATATATATTGCCGAAGAAGAATCGAAGTTTGGTTTGGATGAAAATGAATTAAATCAACTTTTATCTTCATTTGAGTTCAAAGAGATGAAAAACATTCGTATCTTAGGGTTAATGGGAATGGCAACATTTACAGAAAATCAAAACCAAATTAAAAAAGAATTTACACATTTAAAGTCAATTTTTGATTCGATTCGAAAAATTGAAACTGAAAATTTACAATTAAACACAATCTCAATGGGAATGTCCGGAGATTATCAACTTGCTATTGATTGCGGAAGCACAATGGTAAGAATTGGAAGCAGCATTTTTGGAGGACGCTAAATGTCAAAAATCAATGACATATCAAAAGTCAATTACAATAGTATTAATGGAGAAAATTTTCAATTTTGAAGATAGGTTGGTGAGATTTGCAGGAGAATGTATTTTCTTTACAAGACAATTAGAAAAGATATTTGAAAATGAATATTATAAAAATCAATTGATTAGATCTTCTGGAAGTGTATCATTAAATTTTGGAGAAGCACAGGGAACAATAACTGATAAAGATTTTGTTTTCAAAGTTTCATTAGTTGTAAAAGAGCTAAAAGAATCCAGAAACTCATTGAAAATTTTAGATTACATAAAAGAAGGCGATAATGATAAGCGCAATAAACTTCTAATTGAAGTTGAACAATTAATTGCGATTTCATCAAAAATGATAATTAATAAAAAATAAATTCAATTACAATGACAATGGCAATAACAACAACAATTTTCAGAAATTGAAATTGATTTTTGAAATTGCCATTGCCATTGATTTTTGAAATTGACATTGAAAATGTACGCAATACTAGACATAGAAACCACTGGAGGCCAGTTCAATGAAGAAGGAATTACCGAAATCGCCATTTATAAATTTGATGGCCATGAAGTAGTTGATCAATTCATTAGTTTGGTTAATCCCGAAATTCCGATTCAGCCTTTTGTGGTGAAATTAACCGGAATAAATAATGCTATGTTGCGTTCTGCTCCCAAATTCTTTGAAGTTGCAAAACGAATAATAGAAATCACTTCTGATTGTATTATTGTAGCACACAACGCTTCTTTTGATTATCGAATTTTACGTACCGAATTCAGACGTTTAGGGTATGACTTTGAAGCAAGAACACTTTGTACAGTCGAATTAGCTAAAAAGTTAATTCCGGAACAACCTTCTTATAGTTTAGGAAAATTAGTTCGTGCACTCGGAATCCCAATGGCAGACCGTCATCGTGCCAGTGGAGACGCCATGGCAACTACAAAGTTGTTTAAGATGCTTTTAGAAAAAGATCTTGAAAAAACAATTGTAAAAGATTTTATAAAACTGGAAGTCGAAAAAGGTATTGCACCAAAATTATTAGATTTAGTGGGGCAAATGCCAACTAAAACAGGTGTTTACTACATCCATAACGAAGGCGGAACTTTAATATATATAGGGAAAAGTCAGAATATCAGAAAAAGGGTAAATCAACATTTTACCGGAATCACAACAAAAAGTAAAAAAATCCAGGCTGAAGTTTTCACCATAACTTATGATGAAACCGGAAGCGAATTAATTGCGCTTTTAAAAGAAAGTGAAGAAGTAAAAATAAACCGTCCCAGACACAATCGTTCACAGAAGAAGACAGTTTTTCCATTTGCTTTATATGCAGAAAAAGATTCAAATGGTTATTTGAATATAAAACTTCAAAATGCTGACGGCCGCAAAAAAGAGATTACCTCATTTGCTTCTTTACAGGAAGGTAAAAATATGCTTTTCAAATTCACTGCAAAATATCATTTGTGCCAAAAATTAACTGGTTTATATCAAACTAAGAAAGAGTGTTTTCAATATAAAATAAAAGAATGTGATGGTGCCTGTATTGGCGAAGTTTCACCTGAAGCTTATAACCTAAGAGTACAACAATTCATCTCTGAGCACAGTTTCGAAAATAAAAGCATGATTCTTATTGACAGAGGTCGAAATGTAAACGAACGAAGCGCTGTTTTAATCGAAAATGGCATTTATAAAGGTTATGCTTTTTACGATTTAAATTATCAAGTTACAAATATCGAAATTCTAAAAAACATTTTAATCCCGATGCAAAACAATCGCGATGTAAAAAACATAATTCAAAATTACATGCGCAAAAGCAAGTCTCTTAAAATTCTTCATTTTTAAAATACCCTAATTTTCTTTATCTTAGTGATATGACAAAAATGAAATCCAGATACGAAAGCTTTCGAGAAAAAATCAAAGTAATTCTTTACGGAACAGATACCGTTTTAGGAAGACTTTTCGATTTAGTTTTACTCGGATTAATTTTACTGAGTGTGCTTTTGGTCATGATGGAAACCGTTCAGGGAATCAACCAAAAATACCATTCCCAACTCATTATTTGTGAATGGATTATCACTGTCTTTTTTACCATCGAGTATATTTTACGTATTATCTCGATTCAAAAACCGGTAAAATATATTTTTAGCTTTTATGGTATTATTGATTTACTTGCCGTACTACCCATGTATCTATCCATATTTTTTCCGGGAGCAAGTATTTTATCAGTCATAAGAGCCTTACGTTTTTTCCGATTATTCAAAATACTTCACATTCCTCAAATTTCACATCAATCTGTACAACTGCGTGAGGCAATTGAGGCCAGTAAAGAAAAAATTCTTGTTTTTATCTATTTCGTATTAATTAGTACCGTAATTATCGGTTCTGTTATGTATCTGATAGAAGGCAAAGAAAGTGGTTTCACAAGTATACCAATCAGTATCTATTGGACTATAGTAACCTTGACAACAGTCGGTTATGGTGACATTTCACCTATGACTCCCTTAGGTCAATTCGTCGCTTCATTCGTTATGATTTTGGGTTATGGAATTATAGCGGTTCCAACCGGAATTGTGACTGCTGAATTTGCCAAAAACAGTCTAAAAAACAATACAGTAAGCGGAAAGAAGACTTGCAAAAACTGTAATTCGCAAGTTCACTTTGACAATGCTAAATATTGCTACGAATGCGGAACAGAATTACCTAGTAATTAATTTAGAAGCTATTCCAGCTGTACATTATAACTCCTCCTTATATTTGTTGTTTTTTTAAGGCATAAAAGGAGCTTCCGCTGGTCGCTCTTTTGTCCCAAAAAAAACGAACAACTATAAGTCCGGGGTTTCCATTCCCATCTGGGCTAGAAAAATATGAAATACTTAATTACTATTGTCGGACCAACAGCTATAGGCAAAACAGCCTTAAGTATTGCTTTGGCACAACATTTCAATTGTGAAATAATATCCTGTGACAGCCGTCAATTTTTTAGAGAAATGACGATCGGAACAGCCGTTCCAAATCAGGAGGAGTTAAATTCCGCCACACATCATTTTATTCAAAATAAATCCATTTTTGAAAATTATACAGTTGGTGATTACGAAAAAGAAGCACTTTTAAAATTAGAAGAATTATTTCAAAAGAATGATTTTACCATTTTAATTGGTGGTTCAGGATTATATGTAGATGCTCTTTTAAAAGGATTTGATGAATTTCCCGAAATCAATCCGGAAGTTCGTTCTGAAGTAAATTCAAATTATGAAAAACTTGGAATTACGTATTTACAAGAGCAATTGCAACGTTTAGATCCAGATTATTTTCAAAAAATAACTTTAGAAAATCCACAAACACTTCAAAATCCACAGCGAATGATGCGTTTTGTAGAAGTTTGCATCGGAACTCAAAAACCATATTCTTCTTTTTTAAATCAAAAGAAAAACAACCGAAATTTCACTCCTGTTTTAATTGGTTTAGAAGCAGACAGAAAAATAATTTATGATCGTATTAACCAGCGCGTTGATATTATGATGAACGAAGGTTTATTGGATGAAGCAAAAACTTTGTATCCTAATAAAGCGTTAAATGCACTTCAAACGGTCGGTTATAGAGAATTATTTAGTTATTTTGACGGAGATTTCACCCTGCCATTTGCCATCGAAGAAATCAAGAAAAATACCAGAAGATTTTCCAAAAGACAATTGACGTGGTTCAAAAGAAACGAAAATACGAAATGGTTTGATTATGCAACAGATAGAAAAAATATCACCAATTACATAGAAAATCTTATAAAGTAAAATCAAAAGTCTTTTTTATACTCTTTATTCTATTCTCTAAAATAAATCTAAAATTACAATAATGCCAATATCTCCAAATTTCACATCAGTTTTAAGCAAAGACTGGGAAATCAATTTCACACAATGCACACCAAACGGTTTTTTAAAATATACTGATTTGTGTAATATTTTACAATTAACCGCAGCTGCACATTCTGAAGTTGGAGGCATCAGTTTTTTTGATATGCAGGAATTTCACCAAGCCTGGGTTTTAAGCCGAATGAGAGTTGAGATTTCAGAATTGCCAAAATGGCAAGATGTTGTAACTGTAAAAACATGGATCAACAGCTTAGAAAATTCACGTTCTGTTCGTGCATTAGAAATGTATGTAAACGGAAAGAAAATTGTAGGTTGCGAAACCTATTGGGCTGTTTTTAATACACAATTACGCCGTCCGGAAGCGTTGGCTTTACCCTATGAACATTTTGAATTATTCCCTGAGAATAGAGCTACTTCTGAAGGTTTTTCTAAAATCAATATCAACCATGAAAAAGAAGCTGTATTTGAAAAAACAGTTTATTTATCTGATTTAGACATTGTAAATCACGTTAATAATGTGAAATATTTAGAATGGTGTCTTGATCATGTTGATCCAAAAAGAATTATGAAACAAGAAGTTAATAGCTTTGAAATGAATTTCATGAAAGAGCTTTCATTAAAAGATAATGTCGTAATTCATGAAAGTGAAGATGATGATCACACAACTGCAACATTCAGCATTACAAAAGGAGAAAAAACTTGTTTTGCTTTAGAATTGCATTGGAAATAAAATAGCCCACAGATTTAACAGATTAAGCGGATTGTCACAGATTTTAAATTTAAAAACAGTAGAAATTCGTGTAACTAGTGGGCAAAAAAAAACAAAAATACGATGCAATTCAATTTTAAATTGCATCGTATTCTATTTTAATCAAATTTAATTTGATTTCTTTTTTGAATCTTTCTTCAATTTCTTCGGATTCTTTTTCTTTTCAAGCAACTCAATTTTGCCTTTGATACGTTTTTCAACATCAATAACATCTGAGTCAAAAGCAAACTGTAAAATTGTAAGTTTAGCATTTTTAATTTCTTTTAATGCTTTTTTAAACTCTCGTTGTGCTTCTAAAAGAATAGCTTTCTTTACATAAATATCAGATTTATTAATTCCTCTTATTGTTAAAGCAAAATCAATCAACTTTTGCGCTTCTTCATAATCTTCATTCAAAATTAAAGTCTGCAAATAATGCGGATATACTTCAAGTGCATGAATATTGATAGCTAAAGCTTCCTGAAAATAATTTTTCGCTTCTTCATAATTCCATAATTGTTCTGCCTGGATTCTTCCATACAAACACAAAACCATTGTGTTTTTTGTATCATATGAAAAAGCATAATCTAGAGATTCAATCGTTTCTTCAAGCGAATACGGATAATTATCCAAAGCCTGAAAGAGGTATTTATCAATTGTTTTCATTTCGTAAATCTTGTTTTAATTTCTGACGAGTTCCTTTGTAACTTTTCTCCACTTTATTCTTTTTGAAATCACTTCCGGTAAAAACTCTCACAGGATTTCCTCGCTCAATATTGAGTTGGTTCTCCCATTGTTTCCCTACATGATTCTTAAGCTGTACAAGTTTTTTGTCTTCTAATTTTCTTAATAATCTTTCTGTTGCCAGTTTTTTGTTTTGGTGTTGCGAACGGCTGTCCATTGAAACTACGGCAATTCCGGTTGGAATATGAGTTGCTCTTATTGCTGAACTCACTTTATTTACGTGCTGCCCGCCAGCGCCAGAACTTCGCATGGCCTGATATTGAATATCATTTTCTGAAACTGATCCGTTATTTTGAGGTTCAATCTCAAAAATGCCAATAAACCAGTTTTTGCGTTTATGCATTTTTCTAAACTGACTTTGGCCAATCCACTGAATTGTTCCAATCCATGAACTTACAAATTGAGCTGCATTTTTTCCCTTTATAGCAATTGAAGCTGTTTCAACAGTTCCATTTTCCTGACCAGCTTCTCGCTGCAGCAGAACAGTTTCTAGCTGTTCTGCTTGAGCTTCTTCCAAAACTTTTTTAAGCACCTGGGCGACAACCCAAGTGCATTCTGCAGGTCCGCGACCCGCTGTTATCTGAATTATTTTTTCCATTATAATTTCTTTTTATCGGTCCATTCTAACAATTTTTGGAGTGAAAGTTCCCAGAACTTCAACCAAATCCGTCTGATTAGCCATCACTTTTGTAATGTCTTTGTAAGCCATTGGAGCCTCATCAATATTTCCTCCAATTAAGGTTACATCGTTGGCTTTCAAAACTTTTTTAATTTCGCTTTGTGTGAAAGTGCTTTTACATTTCGCTCTCGAAAACAGACGTCCTGCTCCATGCGAAGCAGAATTTAAACTTTCAGCATTTCCTTTTCCTTTCACAATATAACCAGGTGCTGTCATCGAACCTGGAATAATTCCCAATTGACCTTCTGCCGCTGGTGTTGCTCCTTTTCTGTGTATAATACATTCCTGGCCATTTACCATTTCTTTCCATGCAAAGTTGTGATGATTTTCTATTGTAACCACTACTCTTTTTCCAATCGCTTTGGCAATTCTTCTATGAATATCATCATGACAAGCTTTTGCATATTCTCCTGCCAAATTCATTGCCAGCCAATATTCCTGGCCGTCATGTGTATTCAAGTCTAACCAAGCCAAGTGCTGTACATTTTTAGGTAAGGGACATTGCTTTGTTGCCAAGTAAGTATAATGTTTGGCAATATTAGCACCTAAACCACGTGAGCCACTATGCGACAGAACGGCAAAATATTCTCCTACCCCTAACTTCCATTCATTTTCAGGATTATCAATTTTTGCAATTCCAAATTCTACAAAATGGTTTCCACCACCGGAACTTCCTAATTGCTTATACGCTTTTGGCAAAAGATTTTTTAATAACGGAATATCCTGAAATTCACTTTTGTAAAATACTTCATGATCTACTCTGGAAGCATGAACTTCATACATTCCGAATTTGGTGTTCTCTTTCAGAATTGCTTCTAATTGGTGCTCTTTTCCCTTGAAATAAGAAGCCGGTAAATCAAAAATTGAAAGACTCATTCGGCACCCAATGTCTACTCCCACTCCATACGGAATCACTGCATTATCTGTTGCCAAAACTCCGCCAATTGGTAATCCATAACCTGAATGTGCATCTGGCATTAAAGCTCCAGCCACTGAAATTGGCAGTTTTAATGAATCATACAACTGAAATTTAGCTTGTTGATCAATTTCATTTTCGCCAAAAATGGTGAAAGGTGCTCGTGTATTTTTCAGCTGATGCATTCTTACATGAACCGGATTTATCAAGCCTTCAGCCACTTTTCCCCAGGTTCCGTGTCCCTCATATTTTTCAGGATCAAGCAAAACCTCTTTAGCCTCTGTTAGAATAGATTCTTTTTTTTCTCTTTTTCTATATCTGTTTATTTGCCCTAAGGCGATGTTTATTGAATTATTTTTCGGAAAGCCTAATTTAATCAGGTCTTTTCCGGATAATTTATTTCCCATAAATTTTTATTAAATCTTGTTTTTTTTTGCAAACGAATGTTTTCAAAATTGAATTTGAACAAACATAAGCGTGCGGAATCTTTTACCCTTTCAGGTAAATATTAAAACTCTCTTTCGGGAAAATTTGAAGTGTCTAGAATAAAAAAAGCCCGAAACTAAATGTCTTCGGGCTTTTTTATATATCTAAAAATGAATTTCTAGGATTGAAATAAGCCACGAAGAAGCGCTCCACCAAATCCGTTTGGTGTGAAGCTTTGTGATGTTGATGTAAGTACAAACATTTCTCTTCGTTTTATAGGGTTATTATTTTTTTCGTCTGCAAATATTCATAATTGTTTTTTGAATTTCCTAATTTATTTTAAAGAAAATTCATGTGAAATATTTTTCACAACAAAATTCGGCATCAAAAATAAACCTATATAACTGATAACAAGAATCATATAACTTCAATGGGAAAGTTTAAAAAAATTCTACCTTTTTAAACTTTAAAAAAAATAAAGGCATAAAAAAAGCCCTGATTTCTCAGAGCTTTACTATTTTTATTCGTTTGGCGAATTTTGTTATTCTGTCACTTTGCTTTTAACAACTAACCTGAAACCTTCTCCATGAATGTTTAAGATTTCAACATCTTCATCAGCTTTTAGATATTTTCTAAGTTTAGCGATGTAAACGTCCATACTTCTTGAAGTAAAGTAGTTGTCATCTCTCCAGATCTTTGTTAATGCTAATTCTCTTGGCATTAAATCATTTTCATGAAGAATTAACATTTTAAGCAATTCATTCTCTTTTGGAGATAGTTTAATTGGCTCGTCGTTTTCGAAAGTCAAAAATCTAAGTTTAGAATTTAAGTGAAATTTACCAATGTTAAACTCAAACTGTACTTGCTCTGCTTTTGTATCTGCAGATTTTCTTTGAATAATAGCTTTGATTTTCATCAATAAAACTTCAGAATCAAAAGGCTTATTCAAATAATCATCAGCCCCAGCTTTATAACCTTTTAATACATCTTCTTTCATAGACTTTGCAGTCAGGAAAATGATAGGCACTTCGCTATTCTTTTCTCTAATTTCTTTGGCTAAAGTATAACCATCTTTATAAGGCATCATTACATCAAGAATACATAAATCATATACATCTTTCTTGAATTTTTCGAAACCTTCCATACCGTTTTTAGCTAAAGTAACTTCAAAGTCATTTAACATTAGATAATCTTTAAGAACTGCCCCAAAATTAAGGTCATCTTCTACTAAAAGTATTCTTTTGTTATTATTTTCCATATTTTAATTTATTAATGGTATTTTTATTATAAAGGTGCTACCTTTTCCTTTTTCGCTTTCAACATATACTTGACCATTGTGATCTTCAACTATTCTTTTTACATAAGCAAGACCTAAACCATGTCCTTTTACGTTATGCAAATCTCCAGTATGCTCTCTGTAAAATTTCTCAAAAACTCTTTTTTGAGCAACTTTACTCATTCCTAATCCATTGTCCTTCACTTTTATCAGAATCATATCCTTTATGTTTTCTGTAAAAATTTCAATTTCAGGAACATCCGGAGAATACTTTATGGCATTCTCTAATATATTTACCAATACGTTTGTAAAATGCACTTCATTTACCAAACATGTTGTTCTTGAAGCATTTAGATGTTTTACAACTGTACCATGTTTATCTTCTAAAATTAAATTTACATGTTCAATTGCATCATCAATAATATCATGAATCGCAGTTGGTTCTTTTGTAATATCCAATTCTCTTTTTTCCAATTTAGAAATACGAAGAACGTTTTCAACCTGAGCATGCATCCTTTTATTTTCATCTCTGATCATTTGAAGATATCTAAAAACCTTTTCTTTATCTTCAATAATCTTCGGGTTTTTAATAGCGTCCAACGCCAAATTTATTGTTGCAATTGGAGTTTTAAACTCATGCGTCATATTGTTAATAAAATCCGTTTTAATTTCAGAAATATGTTTTTGGCGCAACAATTGGTTTAATGCACTGGTATACGCAATTATTATAATCAGTGTAAAAACGATTGACAATATTGTAATACTTAATAATTCTGATAATAAAAATTTCTTTTTATAAGGAAACGTAATATATAATTCATATTTACTATTACCTTCATTATCAGTATATATCGGAATATGATAACTTGCATCTTTATCAAAATGAAATCCGTCCGATTTTACTTTTGTTGGCAAACCACTATTAAGAACACCGAATTCAAATTTGGTTTTAACACCATATTCTTCCAATTCTTTCTTTAATAATTTATAAAGTTTATCCTTTGTAATTCTTCCTTCAATTGGCGTTAAAGAAGCAATATCTTTATATTGAATTTGTTGTTGTACTTTATTTAAAATATCTAAACTACCTGATTTTTCAATTTTCAAATCTGGAATAATACTTTGGCCTAAAGCATTATTATCAATACCATTGTTGTTATTATATACCTCAGTTACGCGTTTCGAACTAAAATTCTTAAACCTTTCACTACTGAATTTTTTATTAAACAATGAACCACTTATATCATAATCTTCAGAGGTAAGTGTATTAGAATATACAATTGTTTTATTTGTTTTGGTATTTCTCTGTACATAAAGAACTTCCAGTAAATCTTCTTTTTTAGGAATTTTACCAGTACTATCTTTTATACGATTATATTTGTCATAAAAACTGTATTCTTCTTGCTGCTCAAGTTTATCAGCAACATTACCAATTACCTGAGTAACGTGATATTTAAATTGTTCATCATTATTTTTGAAAGAAGAGTTGAACCAAAATACCTGAACCAGAATAATCCCTATTAAGGACAAGCTCATAAGCAAAACAAGTATTCTAAAAAATAATTTATTCATCGAAACAAAATTAATATTTTAACAATATACTAAATAATACATTAACCAAATATTAACATTTAAGACTGATTTTGTTTAATATCTAAAATTTTAAGAATTTTAACAACTTCTTCTTTAGCAATTTTAAGATTTACGTTATTAATAACAAAATTGCTCTTAGAAATTCGATCTTCATCCTTCCATTGCATTTGCATTCTGCTTAAAACTTGCGATCGGGTGGCATTATCTCGCTTTAAGACCCTATTAATTCTAATTTCTTCAGGTGCGGTAACTGTTATTATGAAATCACATTCTTTATATCGCCCACTTTCAAACAAAATAGCAGCCTCATAAATTACATATTCATAATTTTTGTGCTGCAATAACCATACCTCAAAATCTTTTTTTACAGCTGGGTGTACAATAGCATTTAATTTTGCTAATTTTTCCTTATCATTAAAGACAATCTCAGCAAGTTTAGCTCTGTTTAAAACATCATTTTCAAAAACAATTTCTCCAAATACATTTTTCACTTCTTTTATAACAGGATCTAATTGCATTACAGCTCTTGAACCATTATCAGCTATATAAACAGGAACTCCCATTTCTGCAAAATAATTAGCAATAGTTGTTTTTCCACTGCCAATGCCCCCTGTCAAACCGATAACTTTTGTCATATTATATTTTAAAAAACATACGAGGGAAAGCGGCTTGCGGTTTTTTCTTAAGAAGAATAATTTTTACAAATGATTCTAAAAATCCCGTTCCATACCCATAAAACTGTTTCCACACCGCAATTACTGACAAGTATCCAATTTTAATGCTTTTATTCTGTATACTTGCTGTAAGAAATATTATAACGAAATATACGAAATATAATTGTAATAAAATATCAATATTGAAAATTAACAGTAAAAAAGCTAATAATAAACCGAGTATAAAGAAAGTAGGAAAGAAAAAAGTTAACTTATTATGTTCAGGATACCAGCTATTTAATATCGGTCTTGCAATTCCAAACTTATGTACCTGAACAGAGAATTTTCCCCAATCAATTCTTCGTTTATGATAAACATAGGCTCCTGAAAACAACCTTGTTTCAAAACCTAAATTCCATAAACGAATTGATAAATCCGGATCTTCACCAGGGTGAATATTACCAAATCCATTTGATGCTTCAAAAGCTTTTTTAGAAATTCCCATATTGAAACTTCTTGGCTGAAATTTATTGATTTTTTCAGATCCGCCTCGAATTCCACCGGTAGTCAAAAATGAAGTCATTGCAAAATTAATCGCTTTTTGAATATTAGAAAAACTATCTAAAGCTTTATCCGGGCCACCAAAACAATCCACATATTCTTCGTTTAAAGCTTTGCGGACTTCTGATAAATAATTGGGCGGAATAATACAATCTGAATCAAAAATGATAAAATAATCACCTCTTGCTTTTTGCATTCCAAAGTTTCTTGAATCTCCCGGCCCTGAATTTTCCTTAAAATAATAAGAGATATTCAATTTTCCCTGATAGGTCATCACCACATCTTTACATGGAATCGACGAACCATCTTCAACAAGAACAATTTCAAAAGGTTCATTATAATCAGATTTTGAGAGGCTTTCTAAAAGCTCATCAACTTCATCTGGACGATTATACACGGGTATAATTAAAGAAAAAATCATAATGGGATGTGCGGTATTAAAGTGGCAATTTTTTAATTTCAAAATTTTAACAAAGATATGTTATATTCATAAAAAAACCACCAACTTTAGGTTGATGGTTTTTATTTATAGTAGTAAGTTATTATTTGATACTTTCAATATTTACAACTTCATTTGCTTCAGCTTTATAATCAACTCCGGCAAATTCAAATCCAAATAAATTTAAGAAATCATTTCTGTATCCTGCCAAGTCTCCAATAGCCGGCAACGTTTCTGTTGTAGCTTCTTCCCAAAGTTTAGCTACTTTTGCCTGAACATCATCACGCATTTCCCAATCATCGATTCTGATTCTTCCTTTGTCATCTACAGGAACAGGTGATCCTGTGTATAATCTGTCTTGGAATAAACGTTGAATTTGTTCAATACAACCTTCGTGGATTCCTTCTTCTTTCATAATTTTATATAAAAGAGAAATATATAACGGGATTACAGGAATTGCAGAACTAGCCTGAGTAACCAAAGCTTTGTTTACAGAAACATACGCTTGTCCGCCGATAGATTTCAAACTATCAGTGATAGAGAAAGCAGTAGCCTCTAAATGGTCTTTAGCACGTCCGATTGTACCTTTACGGTAAACCGCTTCCGTTAATGATGGTCCGATATAAGAATAAGCAACTGTTACAGCACCTGGAGCTAACAAATTTTCATCTTTTAAAGCATCCATCCACATAGCCCAGTCTTCACCGCCCATTACGGCAACAGTGTTTTCAATATCTTCCTCATTTGCAGGAGCGATAGAAACCTCAGTAACATTTCCTGTATGAAAATCTACCGTTTTATTAGTAAAAGTTTGTCCGATTGGTTTTAAAGTCGAGCGATGTAGCACTCCTGTATTAGGGTTTGTTCGTACTGGTGAAGCCAAACTGTAAATAACTAAATCTACCTGACCTAAATCAGCTTTAATTAAATCCAGTGTTTGTCTTTTTATTTCATTTGAAAAAGCATCTCCATTGATACTTTTTGCATATAAACCTGCTTTGTGAGCTTCAGCTTCAAAAGCTGCAGAATTATACCATCCCGGAGAAGCTGTTTTTCCTTCAACTGGCGGTTTTTCAAAAAACACTCCAATTGTAGCTGCATCAGATCCAAAAGCACTTGTAATTCTTGAAGCCAATCCGAAACCGGTTGAAGCACCAATCACTAATACCTTTTTCGCACCTGCAATTGCTCCTTTTGATTTTATATATTCTATTTGATTTTTAACATTTTGCTCGGCTCCTTTTGGGTGGGCTGTCAAGCAAATAAATCCTCTCATTCTAGGTTCTATAATCATATTTTTATTGTTTATTCGTTCATTTGCTAATCATTAAAGTGAGGTAAATGATCCGCTTATTTACGTTTATTGAATTAGTTTTAAGATGACAAATATAAAGTATTTCTTTAGTTCAACAAGGCTTTGGCATGATTTAAAGCCGAATCAGAGACAACTGCACCGGATAACATCTGAGCAATTTCGATAACTCTTTCGTCCTGAGACAGAAGCTTTAATTCTGATTGTGTATCGTCACCAACTGTTGACTTAAACACTTTGAAGTGCGAATCTCCTTTTGCTGCTATTTGCGGTAGGTGTGTAATAGCAAAGATTTGCATATTCTTACTCATTTCTTTCATGATCTCTCCCATTCTGATTGCAATTTCTCCTGAAACTCCAGTATCAATTTCATCAAAAATTAAAGTTGGTAATTTTGAATATTGTGCCAAAATTGCTTTTACAGCCAGCATAATACGTGACATCTCCCCTCCAGAAGCTACTTTTTTCAGCAATCCAAAATCGGTTCCTTTATTTGCTGAGAATAAAAATTGCAATTCGTCCTTTCCATTTTGAAAATAGTTTTCCGATGGTAAAAGTTCAATATTGAAGCGAACATTTGGCATCCCTAACGTTTCTAAAATCGAAATTAGTTTATTCGATAAAACTGGAATTGCATTTGCTCTATTCTGATGGATTGTAGCTGAAAAACTATCTAGTTCCTGTACTTTTTGCGCTATTGAATTTGTCAATAAAGCGATTTCTTCTTCGATATTACCCAATTCTATAACAGCGTTTTCTAAATTGGCCTGAATTTGCAATAATTCATCTACAGAAATTACCTGATGTTTCTTTTGCAAATTATAAATCAATTGCAATTTTTGATTTGTAAGTTCAAGTCTTTCTGGATCATTTAATAATTTCTCCGAAGCGTTTTGCAACTCTCTTGAAACATCATCAAATTCAATTGCCACGCTTGTTATTCTTTCAAATAAACTTTGATATTCTGTCGAAAATGGGGCGATTTTTTGAAGAGATGCTTTTATTTCATTCAGATTATGAAAAACTCCAAATTGCTCCTCATTTGCAATAACCAGAGATTTATCTATTGATTCTTTTATAACTTCGACGTTATTCAGCTTTTCAAATTCCGCTTCCAGTTCTTCCTGTTCGCCGGATTTTAACTTAGCAGCAATCAATTCATTCAATAGAAAAGTATTGTATTCCTGCTCTTTCCTTGAATCACTTTGTTTTTTCAACAAAGCGTTTAATTTTGATTTATCCGACTTATAAGCTTTAAGCAACTTTTGATACTCTAAAATAGTTTCAGCATTATTGGCTATTGCGTCAATTATTTTAAACTGAACAGTTTCATCTGATAATTCCTGAGTTTGCTGTTGCGAATGAATATCAATCAAAAACAAACTTAAATCTTGCAATTCCTGAAGATTTACCGGGCTATCATTGATAAAAGCACGAGATTTTCCTGAAGGCAAAATTTCACGTCTTATAATAGTGTCATCTTCATAATCAAGATCATTTGCTTCAAAAAACTCTTTTAAGTTGTATTTAGAGATTTCAAACTGTGCCTCTATAATACATTTCTCTTCTTTATTTTTTAAGGAAGTCAAATCGGCTCTTTTTCCTAAAACTAATCCTAAAGCACCCAGAATGATCGATTTCCCTGCGCCTGTCTCACCTGTAATTATAGAAAAGCCTTTTGAAAAATCAATTGATAATTTTTCAATCAGAGCGTAGTTTTTAATCGACAGTGAAGTAATCATAAGATAAAATGTAAATAATAGAAATTAATGAAATAGTAAATCGAAAATCAATTAATATTTAATTTGCGACCATTTGGTAGAATTAAGAGGCGACACTTTATTCAAAACATCGGACAGATCACTCACTGTAATACTTGGGCCACCTGAAAAAACAGAAACAATTTCATCCGATTTTGCATCAAAAAATACCCGAGTCAAAAAAGCATTCGGTTTAACCGAATTAAATTTTCCAATAAGAAGTATTGAAGATTTAATTCTTTCTTTAGCACCTTTTAAATCATCACTCATCTTATCCAAACCACTATGATATAAAAAAGTAACCTGACGTAAATCACTATACATTGGCGAAATCATATCTGTTATTAAATAATAACGATTCTGGATTCCGTCAGCCTGGCTCCAACCTTTATAACCGCCCTGTTGTGCGACATTTGCAATATTTTGAGCAGTTTCCAGATATTGATTTCCTGCTCCCATTTGGAACGAATCTGCATCCATACCCAAAATTAAATAGCTATAAAAAGAAATCACAGACACCAGATTTGAGTCAAAAGTAGTAGGGTTGAACAACAACGGTTCGTATTCTGTATAGCGAAAACTAAAATCTTTGTCGTTAAAATTGAATATAGGAGAAGAATATGTTGAATTAAAAATCAATCTGGATGATTGTATCTGAATTGTTCCGGAAAACTGATCAGAATTATTTGATGACAAAGTGATATACATCGAACAATTGATACGTTCGTTTTGTTTTAATACTGATCCTGTCCAATCTGTTTTGTTTACAAACTCAGATAAGGAAGTTTGAAGTGTTTTAAATACTTGCTGATTAGGATTTGGCAGCCTTTCAGTATTAATAGTTACAGTGCAATTTAGCTGTTGTGCTTGTGTAAAGCCAAAAATTAAAAATACTAAAAGAGTAACTATTTTTTTCATAGAAAGATACTATTTGCCTTGGCGTAAATATAAATAATACTGATACTTATTCTGAACCTTAAAATCACTTATAATTTTGCAAAATGCGAAATCACTTTGTTTAAAATATCAACTGCTACTGATTCTTTTGATTTTAATTCCATTGGCTCAATTTTAAAATTTTTATCAATAAAAGTAACTTTATTGGTTTCTTTTTTAAAACCTGCGCCTTCATCCTGTAAAGAATTAAGAACAATCAAATCTAAGTTTTTTTTCTGAATTTTCAGCTTAGCATTTTCAATTTCATTTTGAGTTTCTAAAGCAAATCCAATTAAAAACTGCTCTTTTTTAATCGCTCCCAATGATGCTAAAATATCTTTTGTTTTTTCAAGCTCAATTGAAAACTCGTCTGCCGCTTTTTTAATTTTCTGTAAAGCAACGACTTTCGGTTTGTAGTCAGCAACTGCAGCTGCTGCAATAGCAACATCAACCTGATTATAATGTAAATGACATGCATCATACATTTCTTGTGCAGAAACCACATTTACAACTTCGACTAAACTATTTTTAGCTTTAAAATGAGTCGGGCCCGTAACCAAAATCACTTGCGCGCCTAATTTTGCAGCTTCATTGGCAATATCAAAACCCATTTTTCCTGAAGAATGGTTTCCAATAAAACGTACAGGATCTATCGCTTCGTATGTTGGTCCGGCGGTAATTAGTATTTTTTTTCCTTTTAAAGGCAATTTACTTTCTAAATCAGCCTCTAAAAAAGAAATAATATTTTCTGGCTCCGCCATTCTTCCTTCTCCGGACAAACCACTGGCAAGTTCACCATTTTCAGCAGGAATCATAGTATTACCAAATTGTTTTAAAGCAGCGAAACTAGATAAAGTGGAAGGATGTTTGTACATATCCAGATCCATTGCCGGAGCAAAATAGACAGGACATTTAGCCGATAAATAAGTTGCAATAAGAAGGTTGTCACAGTTTCCTGTAGCCATCTTAGATAATGTATTGGCAGTTGCCGGAGCAATTAACATTAAATCAGCCCAAAGTCCTAATTCAACGTGATTGTTCCAAACAGCATCTTCATCATCCTGATTAAAGAAAGTAGAGTGTACAGGATTTTTTGATAACGTAGATAACGTAAGTGGAGTTACAAAATCCTTAGAAGCAGGTGTCATTATCACTTGGACATGTGCACCTGCTTTTATAAAGAGTCGTACTAATGAGGCTGTTTTATAGGCTGCAATTCCACCAGAAACTCCCAGTAAAATTTTCTTCCCGTTTAAAACTGACATTATACTATATTATTTGTTTGAACCTCTGTGGTAAGTTTTTCCGTCTAACCATTCCTGAACAGCTAAAGCGTGTGGTTTTGGTAATTTTTCGTAAAATTTAGAAACTTCAATTTGTTCTTTATTTTCAAAAACTTCTTCAAGACTGTCATTATAAGTAGCAAACTCTTCTAATTTTTCAGTTAATTCTTTTTTGATTTCAGAATTAATTTGGTTTGCTCTTTTAGCCATAATGGTAATTGCTTCATACACATTTCCTGTTGGCTCTTCAATAACCGTTTTATTGTATGTTATTGTATTTACAGGAGCATTCGTCTTTTTTAAATCCATGACTTTATTTATTTAGTAAATTTTTGTAAATCTGTTTCAACTCTGGCGTACATTTCGTCAGCTTGTTTTTTATATTTTGTGTCGCTTTTGTACTTCAATAAGTTATTATAAGCAACTTTAGCGATATTTAAACGCTCTTCCATTTTTGCAGGAATACTGTTTATTGCCAATTGATATGCCGAATCGTATTTGTAGAACAACGCATCTTCTTTTAAAGGTGTTCCCGGAAAATCAGCAATAAAATTATCAAAAGCCACTAATGCAGATTTATAATCTGAAATAGTATTATATCCTTTAGCATTCTCGTATGCTTTTTTCTCTAATTTACCATTCAGTACTTTGACAGTCTCATTAGCCTGTGCGATGTATTCTGAATTTGGATAGTTATCAATAAATGCTTGCAATTTCTCCAAAGCTTTTACCGTATCAGCCTGATCTAAACTGTAAACCGGCGCTAATTTTGAATAACTGTAAGCTCCTAAAAATGCTGCTTCCTGTACTTTTTCACTACGTGGATAGCCTGAAACAAAACTTTCAAACTGATAACCAGCTAAATAATACTGTTGTGTTTTGTAATAAGATTGTGAAAACATATAAAAAAGCTTTTCAGCCTGAGGTTTACCTCTATATGCTGGTGCCAATTGTTCAAAAAGACGAATTGCTTTTGAATATTTTCCTGCATCATACATCTTTGTTGCCATTTCAAATTTTGCCGCAACATCTTCATTTTTCAATACCTTTTGGTAATCACTACAAGAACAAAAAAGGACAACAACAATTAATAGAGATACTATTTTTTTCATTTTCTTACTTTTATTATGATTTCTTAGACAATTATGCCAAAGCAAAATCACACCGAAGTTCCGGTGGCAAATTTAGTTATTAATTTAGCTACTACAAAATATTTTTTGGTATAATAAAATACCGATAATTTTACTCTAATTTAATGCTGTTTTTAACAAATTTATTCAATCTTTCTGCCAATGAATCATCAACAGCTACTAAAGGCAAACGCACTGTATTATCAGCAATACCAAGCGCTTGAAACACTTGTTTGATTCCGGCTGGATTTCCCTGCTCAAAAATCATATCAATACAATCTGATAAAAAATACTGTGTTTTAAAAGCTTCATTTACTTTTCTGTTCAGACCTAAACGGATCATTTCTGAAAATTCTTTAGGAAATCCCTGCCCGATAACTGATATTACACCTGCTCCACCAGCCAAAACAATTGGCAAAGCAATCATATCATCACCAGAAATAACAAGAAAATCTTTTGGTGCATTTTTTAGCAATTGTAAAGCCTGTGCCATATCGCCTGCTGCTTCTTTTATGGCTACAACATTACTGAAATCATTCGCCAGTCGAACTACCGTTGCAGGCAACATATTACTAGATGTTCTTCCCGGAACGTTGTATAAAATTACCGGAATTGGAGATGCTTCTGCAATCGCTTTAAAATGTTGATAAATTCCTTCCTGAGTTGGCTTATTATAATAAGGTGAAACAGAAAGAATCGCTTCAAAAGCAGAAAAATCACCCGTCTTTAATTCCTCAACAATCTGCATTGTATTATTACCACCAACACCAAGAACCAAAGGCAATCTTCCCTTGTTGGTATCAATTACTGTTTTTATAACTAATTCTTTTTCGGCTTGTGTTAAAGTAGCATTTTCTGCCGTTGTTCCCATAACTACAAGATATTCAACTCCTCCATCAATCGAAAAATTAACGATGCGTTGTAAAGCTTCGATATCAACTGAAAAGTCTTTTTTAAATGGAGTTACGAGCGCAACACCAGTTCCTATTAATGATTGCATATTCTAGTTTATAATTTATTTTATACTTTTTAAATACTTAAACAATTCGGAAACGAATAGTTTATAATTTCTCATTTCGGTATCAATCATCCATCGATTTAATCTTTTATCGACCGAAGAAAACCCTACCTTAAACTTCGCTTTTGATTTTGCAGTTATCAGCATCAAAATTGGCTTTTCGATTTCATAATAACTAATCAAAAGATCAAATCCTGTTTCAATAAATTCAGTCAAAAATTCTTCTGTTGGCTCTGCTTTCCAGTTGATATGTTTTTTACCAAAAGTAAGCCTTGAGTACTCTTTTTTCTTCTCAAATTTATCTCTGTACGCAACAATTTTTATGTTTTCAGGAGCAATTCCCTGAAGAACGAACTCTTTAGTTAACTCCTTTGAATGGAGAAATTCACTTTCATCTATCAATAAACCAATAGTTTGTACATTGCTTGTAAAGGCTTCGTTTTTGACAATATGCAGGTTATTTTTTAATGATTTTTTTACAAAAAATTCCTTTATATAATTTAAAAACATAGTACTTTTACCAATTACAAAATTAATTATTTAAGTCGCATTTAAGATGGTAAAACTAAAAAAGTATAACGGATTTTTAAAACTTTTTGTTATATTCTTAACACTTTTTTTTATATTCTCCTGCAGTCAGAAAAATTATAATCTGACGAAGATAGAAGGAAAACAACTTCCGATAACAGAAAAAGGCAGCGAAACTCCCGAAATTGAAAATTTCATCAAACCTTATCGCGATCATATTAATAGAGATTTAGATAGTATTTTGGCTTATTCTCCTGAAACTCTTGATAAAAGCACTGGAAAATGGCAAACAACAATTGGAAATTTAATGGCCGATGTTTGTTTACAAAGAGGAAATTTAGTTTTTAAAGCGCGTGAGAAAAAAGATATCGATTTGTGCTTATTAAACCATGGTGGAATTCGTGCAATTTTACCCAAAGGAAATGTAACAACAAGAACGGCGTACGAAATTATGCCTTTTGAAAACAGTTTGATTGTTGTTGCATTAAGCGGCAATCAAATTCTTGAAATTGCAAGCTATATTATTAAAGAGAAAAAACCACAACCATTATCTGGTATGACCTTTACGATATCAAAAGACAATACCGCCAAAAACATCCTGATTCAGGGAAAACCTATTGATGTTAATAAAACGTATTACGTGGTTACTAATGATTATTTAGCTAACGGAGGCGACAATATGAACTTTTTTCTAAAAGCAACTCAAAAGTTTGATCTGAATTATAAAATCAGAAACGTATTGATTGATTATTTCAAAGAAGTTGATACTATCCCTGTTAAAACCGATGTTCGAATTACAGTCGAATAAATCATTACTACACAAAAATTAAATTACTGCGTTTAGGCAAAAAATATATACAATGAAAAGAAGAGAATTTATCGAAAAAACAGCTGCAAGTACTGCCCTATTAAGTTTAGGTTTGTCATTAAGTAGTTTTGAAACTAACGATATTAAGCACTTAACTATTTTGCATACGAATGATGTTCACAGCCATATAGATCCTTTTCCGGCTGATGATCCGCGTAATGCAAATAAAGGTGGTGTTTCTCGAAGAGCAACTTTGATTGAAGCTATTCGTAAAGAAAATCCAAATGTACTCTTGTTAGATGCAGGTGACATTTTTCAAGGAACTCCTTATTTTAATTATTATGGAGGCGAGCTTGAATTTAAACTGATGAGTATGATGAAATATGATGCATCAACTATAGGAAACCATGATTTCGATAACGGCCTTGATGGCTTGTATGCACAAATGCCTCATGCAACTTTTGAATTTATCAATTCTAATTATGATTTTAAAAATACCGTAATGAATGGTCTTGTAAAACCGTACAAAATCTTCAATAAAAACGGAATTAAAGTTGGAGTTTTTGGATTAGGAATTGAACTTGACGGTTTAGTCGATAAAAAAATGTACAAAGAAACCGTTTACAATGATCCTGTAGAAATTGCACAGGACATGACACAATTACTGAAAAAAGAAGAAAAATGCGACTTGGTTATTTGTCTTTCTCACTTAGGTTATAGTTACAGAGATGACCAATCTAAAATTTGTGATTTGAAATTAGCCGAATTGACGCAGGATATAGATTTGATTATTGGTGGACACACGCATACATTTTTGGATAAACCAACAATTGTCAAGAATAAAGCTGGTGAAAATGTGTTAATAAATCAGGTAGGTTGCTATGGAATTAATTTAGGTCGAATTGATTTTTATTTCAATAAAGACAAAGCACATACAAACCAAGGGAAATCAATTATTGTATAATACTTTTTTCTGTGCTTTTGATCTTTCAAGAAAATATTCAACCATAAAATAATAACCTAATATTTGCGTTACATCGCGAATTAAAACAAGGACAACAGAGTACGAAAAATATTCATTGAAAATATAAAATATATCTGAAAATATATAGCAGACTGCCATTAAGGACGCTATCAAAGCAATGTGTGTACCTTTTGTAATATATCGTACAAAGCAGAAATAACTTAAAACACTAAGAACAATACCGTAAAAAGTATAAAGTGTATTGAATTTTTTCATATTGTCTGACTGCAGACTTAGAACAGAAACCAATAAATAAACAATAAATATTACCACTATTGATGTTGGCAAGATGTCTTTCTTGTTTAGTATAACTTTTTCTCGCTCTGCAATAAAAATTTTTAAAAGAAGCAGATACACCACTAAGAAACTTAAAACCCCGCCAATTTCTGATACCTCAACATCCATTAAGTCAAATACCTGGCCGATAAAACAAAATAAAAAAATAAAGGCTTCTGTTTTTCCTATTTTAAATTCACTGCTAACAAAAAAATAGAAAAATATTGCAGGTAAGACAATAGCCTTGGCATAAATTGCTATATATTCCTGCTCTGTCCAATCAAAAATGATAGTAAACAGTAATGCCAGAAAATACAAAATCAACGACGGTTTATTCGCTTTCATTCAATTTGGTTATAAAATCTTCCTCAGATAATATCGGAATATTTAATTTATTCGCTTTTTCTAATTTGGCTGGTCCCATATTATCTCCTGCAACAACAAAATCTGTTTTTGCAGAAATGGAACTTCCAACTTTTCCACCATTATCTTCGATTGTTTTCTTTAATTCATCTCTCGAAAACTGAGCAAAAACTCCTGAAACAACAAAAGTTTTTCCGATGAATTTTTCAGTAGCATTTGGATTGATTTTTTCTACTATTTCAAATTGAACTCCATAATTTTTCAGGCGCTCAATTATTCTTTTGTTTTCTTCATTTTCAAAAAACTCGATTACACTTTTTGCAATTCGTTCTCCAATTTCATCAACCAAAATTAATTCCATTAAAGAAGCCTTGCTTAGTACATCAATATTTTTATAATGTTTCGCTAATTTTTTAGCGACCGTTTCACCAACAAAACGGATTCCGAGCGCAAACAAAACACTTTCAAACGGTATTTCTTTTGATTTCTCAACACCATTTACCAGGTTCTCAGCTGATTTTTGCGCCATTCTTTCTAAATGCAATATATCAGCAACTTTCAGTTCGTATAAATCAGCGTAATTATGAACCAAACCATTTTTGAAAAGTAACGCGACGGTTTCCCCACCAAGCCCTTCAATATCCATTGCTTTTCGTGAAATATAATGTTGAATTCGTCCAATAATCTGCGGCGGACATCCGTAAAAATTTGGACAATAATGGTTTGCCTCACCTTCTGTACGAACTAATTCTGTCTGACATTCCGGACAATGTGTAATATATGCTGTTTTTTCTGAATTTTCAGGGCGCTGCTCTAAATCAACAGCGATAATCTTCGGAATAATCTCGCCTCCTTTTTCAACAAAAACAGTATCATTTATTCTGATATCTAATTTCTCAATTTGATCCGCATTGTGCAAGGAAGCTCTTTTTACAATTGTTCCGGCCAATTGTACTGGTTCTAAATTTGCAACAGGAGTAATTGCCCCCGTGCGTCCGACCTGATAAGATATTGATTTTAATTTAGTCGAAACTTGTTCCGATTTAAATTTATATGCAATAGCCCAACGTGGAGATTTTGCTGTATAACCTAATTCTTGTTGATGCTGAATACTGTTTACTTTTATAACGACACCATCTGTTTCGTATGGCAATTTATGACGATGAATATCCCAATAATCAATAAATTCGAAGACATCATGCATACTATTGACTAACTTTGCCTCGCTTGGTACTTTAAAACCCCAATTTCGGGCAGACTCTAATCCTTCAATTTGAGTAGAAAAAGGTAAATTATTGCTTGTTACAGAATATAATAAACACTCTAAAGGGCGTTTAGCAACCTCAGCACTATCTTGTAATTTTAAACTTCCCGAAGCTGTATTTCTCGGATTTGAGTATGGAGTTTCTCCAATCTCAATTAATTCCTGATTCATTTTTTCAAAACCTTTTAAAGGCAGAATAATTTCACCACGGATATCGAATTTATCCGGATAATTTCCTTTAAGTCGTAAAGGAACCGATTTTATTGTTTTAATGTTATTTGTAACCTCATCTCCCTGAAAACCATCTCCACGAGTTAAGGCCTGAACTAATTTTCCATTTTCATATGTAATACTAATAGAAGCTCCGTCATACTTTAATTCACAAGTATATTCTAATTTTACATTTCCCAGAACTCTTTGAATTCGGTTTTCCCAATCCAGTAAATCTTCTTTGGAATAAGAATTATCCAAAGAATACATACGATATTGATGCGCAATAGTTTTAAAATTCTTGGTAACAGTTCCGCCGACACGTTGCGTTGGCGAATGTTCATCAAAAAAATCAGGATTTTTTTCCTCCAGATCCTGAAGCTGTTTTAATTTAATGTCAAAATCGTAATCTGAAATTGTGGCGTTATCCAGCACATAATAATTGTAATTGTGCTGATTAAGTTCGTCTCGTAAAGCCTGAATTGTTTCTTGAATACTCATAAAATATTAAAATAATGCGGATTGTAATGTTGAATAACTGAATATCAAAATTAGAATTATTTTGCTGAAAAACATCAAAAAACAAAAGTTTTAAAAAATCAAAAATCAAGTTGCAAAACGATGCAACTTGATTTTCTTCTTGTCCACTATTCTTAAAAAAGAATTAAACAAAACCAACTTCCAAATGGTTTTTTCGCTCTATAATTTTTCACTGATTATCAAATAATTAGATCTAAATCATAAAACTATTTTTGAATAATGACAAAGTCGGAACGTCTATTTAACAAATGTTCATTTTCACTGCATTTCACTCCGTTTTTACATTTATTAATCAATCGGCTTTCCCCATAACCAATTGCGCTTTCAATTCGGGACGCATCAATATCCTGTGAAACAATATAATCTCTTGTTGACTTCGCTCTATTATCTGAAAGTTTCAGATTGTAAGAATCTTTTCCACGGGAATCCGTATGTGACTCTATTTTTATTCTGATGTTTGGAAATTTTTTCATGATAAAAACCACTTTTGTTAACTCTTCTATTGCAAGAGGTGTAATATCGTATTTATCGTAATCAAAGTAAATTGGGTTAACATCAACTTTTTCAACCCCTTTTTTCTTGACTACCAAGTCATCGTAATTACTCAATTCGAAGTTAACATCTTTAATTTCGCCTTCATTTTCATTGGTAGTTTCAACGGTTTTCTCATCACTACTGTAATTTGGTTTCGCAGCAATCATTTTGACAACCTTTCCACACGGAACTACTAACGCATATTTACCTTCATAGTTCGTTTTTGTTTCACCAAGAACATCACTATAGGAATTATATCCCATAATCGTTACATCAGCAAGAGGTAATTTTGTTTTACGATCTGTTGCCATACCAGAAATAGTCTGATTACAAACAGGTTTTCCTTTAGTGAAAAAATAAATATCATCATCACCTTTCCCTCCTTCTCTGTTCGAAGAAACATATCCATAGTTATCGGCGCTATCAATTATAAAAGAAAAATCATCTTTGTTGCTATTTATTGGAGCTCCTAAATTTACAGGATCTGAGAATGTTCCGTCAGCTAATAATTTACTTTCGTAAACATCTAAATCTCCATAACCATAATGCCCATCAGAAGAAAAATAAAGATTTCCATTGTGAAAAAATGGGAAAAGATCATTTCCGATAGTGTTGATTTTTGGTCCCAGATTTACTGGAGAACTCATTGTTCCATCAGCTGCGATTTTCACATAATATAAATCGGTTTCACCTATACCATCAGGCATATCTGAAGCAAAGAAAAGCCATTTTCCATCTTCACTTAAGGAAGGATGCCCAACGGAATAATCATTACTATCAAAGAAAACCTTTTGCGGATTTTCTAATTTATTATTGACAATATCACCTTTAACGATTTGAAAGTTATTCGTTTTGGTCTCATCGATAATTAATTTGTTCTTTTTAACGATGTTTGTCGAATAATAAATTGTTTTACCGGCAGCATCAAAAGAGGCAGTTGCTTCGTGATATTTGGTCATTACATTTGGAAGGAATACTGTTTCGTTAAATAAACTTCCATCTGCAGGATTTCTTTCGGCAACATACAAATTTAAAAAAGGCTGATTGTTCCAGGTGTACAACTTTTCGCTGAACTTTGTAGTATCTCTTGCTGAAGTAAACACAATTCTCTCTTGAAAAAAAGTAGCTCCAAAATCAGATTTACTCGTATTAATATCAAGATTTCTAACTGTGTACAGCGATTTTGCTTTAGACAAACTGTCTGTTTTCGCCTTTTGAGCAACATAGCGATTAATTTCTTTTTGATCTCCTTTTTTCGTCAGATATTCTTTTGTCATTTTATCTGCTTCATCATAATCCATTACACCTTTTAGTGACTGGATATAGCGCAGATAGTAAATATCAGTTAAATTATTGCCTTGCACTTCATATAGTTTTTTGTACCATTTTAAGGCATTTCTGGCATCAGAAATAAAATAATACGAATCGGCAGCGTTTTTTAACGTTTGAGCTGTTGGGCTTTTGATATTCTGTAAAATTTCTTCGTATGCTTTTGAAGCATCAACGTAAGCATAATTTCTAAACAGAGCATCAGCCTTTTTTAAATTAGTCTGAGCAAAACTCAATGTAAAACTCAGAACTAAACTTAGGATATATAATTTTTTCATAGGTTGTACTTTTAGAAGAATCGAGGAGATTTAATTTTACTTTCGCCTTTGTTAAACTGATAACGCAAGATGATTTCGTGCGAGCCATCGTTGTATTTATTCAGATCGCTAACGGTGTAATCGAAAGCGTATCCGATATAAAAACTTTTAGATATTTGAAAACCTGCAAGGATGCTTATCGAATCATCTGTTCTGTAAGACCCTCCTATTACAAACTTCTCGGCAATCATAAAATTCGCGGAAATATCAGCAGTAATTGGAGCTCCGGTTACTGCTTTTACTAAAAATGCGGGTTTGAATTTTAAATTTGGATTCAAATCAAAAACATAACCTCCCATCAAATAATAATGCAAACGGTCGTAGTCAATCGATTCCTGCACATCATCGTAATAAGTACTTTGAATAAAACTCGGAACTGAAAGCCCTAAATACCATTTATCAGTATAATAATAAATCCCCGCTCCAACGGCTAATTTTGCCTGATTATCAATGTTTTGATTTAACAAAACATCATTTGGATCGTAATATCTCCCTTTTGACCAATCCACATTTAACATTCTCATACCTGCTTTTAGACCAAAGGCTAATCTTTTTTCATATCCCAAAGGAATTGAATAAGAAAAGTTTCCATCAAGATACAGTTCATTTGAAGGACCAATTTTGTCATTGACAACACTAAGTCCCAAACCCACGTTCTCATTACGAAGTGGCGAATGAATAGAAAACGATTGTGTTTCTGGCGCTCCATCAATTCCTATCCATTGAGAGCGATATAAAAGTGCTGCTTCTAAATTGCCGGTAGACCCAGCATAAGCTGGATTTACCGCCATAGTGTTGTACATATATTGCGTGTACTCCGGATCTTGTTGTGCACTGACACACACCGTGATAAAAGAACATATTAGGATTAAATATGTTTCTAATGATTTTATATATAGTTTCATAACGATACTTATTTAGTTTAATTAATTAGATGATTAATACAGTTTGCTTATCTCATTATAGATAACCATCCTTTTTTAACCGTTCCTTCTCCAATGTCTATCACATAAAAATAAGTACCTGTTGGCAACATATCTCCTCTATTAATAACCCCAGATACATTGGCAGTTCCGTTCCAATCATTTTCATAATGTTGTTTGCTGTAAACTAATGATCCATATCTGTTATAAACTTTTAACTCATTATTTGGATATGATTCTATACAGTCAATTCTGAAAAGATCATTTGCTCCGTCATTGTTTGGAGTAAACTCATTATAAACTGTCAAACAAATTGGATCAACAGAAACTGAAGCTGAATTGTTTGCTGCATTAACATCTAAAGGAGTTGAAATTTCAACAGTTGCAACGCTTAGGTAATCACCACCTGATAATACTTCTGCAACAATAGTAAGTGTAACACTTTGGCCAGCATTTAAAGTTGGAATTGTCCAAAGTGAAGTTACCGGATCATAGGTTCCAGCAGTTGTATTGGTACTTACCAAATCATAACCGCTCGGTAGTAAATCACTGACTACTGTATTTATAAAATTACCTTGTCCAACATTATTAACCGTTACCGTAAATGTTATCTGTTCTCCAAAATTTGGAGTCGGATTACTCACTGTGTTGGTAATTGTTAAATCGGAACAAGTAGCAACCGTAACATTCAATGACTTAGTTACAGTTTCGTCACAATTGTTTATGTAAGTAACTGTAACTTTACCTGGTCCAATATCAGACCATGAAATAGTCGCAGAACCATCAGCGGTTCCTCCGCCAGAAGTAATTGTTCCGTTTGTAACTGACCAAACATAGTTTGATTTTCCGTTTGCGATCGAATAAGTAACTCCCTGGAAAACACATGGTGTATCGTCGGTAGTTGCAAGTTGAACCAAAGCATCGTTTTCGAAATTAATTGTTACTCCTAATCTTGTAGCACTTTCGCAGCCATTTGTAGTATTGTTAAGAGCACCTGCATAATAAGTTCCAGCTGTAAGCTGCGTATTTGCTGCTAACGGGATTCCACCAGTTGCTGAAGAATACCATACTACATTTGTTTCATTTACCAATATACTTGCAAGAGTTGGTAATTTTGACAAGCAGAATGTTTGTGTTGTTCTTGGTGTTGTTATAACACCCGGAGTATTCACATTCACTAAAACTGCCAATCTTACTGGGTTCTCACAACCAATTGCACTTGAAACAGCTCCATAATAAGTTCCCGTAACCAAAGCTGTTGTTGCTGGTAATGCTGTTCCGCCTGTTGCTGTGTTATACCAAACTACATTTGTTTGATTAACCTGAATATTAGCAACTGTTGGTGCATTTAACGAACAGAAGTTTTGAGTTGCATTATTTGTAGTTGGAGTTGCAGCAGGATTGTTTATGTTCACTGTTACTTGCAAACGAACAGTACTTTCACAACCTGTTACAGGATCTTTAATGGCTCCGTAATAAATTCCGTTTGTTAAGGCTGTTGTTGATGCAAGCGCTATTCCTCCAGTTAAAGTGCTATACCAAACTACATTTGCCTCATTTACCTGAATATTTGCAACCGTTGGTGCGCTAGTAATACAGAAACTTTGAGAAGCATTTGTTGTTGTAGGTGTTGCCGGATTAGTTAAGTTAATAGTAACTTGTAATCTGATTGCACTTTCACAATTTGTTACCGGATCTAAAATAGCTCCGTAATAAATACCATTTGCTAAAGCTGTTGTTACCGGAATTGCTGTTCCTCCTGCTTGAGTGCTAAACCAAATTACATTTGCTTCATTCACTTGGATATTAGCAATTGTTGGCGCATTAATTAAACAGAAATCTTGTGTATTATCTGTCGTAGTTGGCGTTCCCGGATCAGTTACATTGATTGTAACTTGTAAGCGAACTGAGCTTTCACAACCTGTTACAGGATCTTTTATAGCTCCATAATAAACTCCGGTTGTTAAAGCAGTTGTTGCAGCTAATGCAGTTCCACCTGTTTGAGTGCTGTACCAAACTACATTTGCTTCATTAACCTGAATATTGGCAACTGTTCGCGCATTTACCAAACAGAAATCTTGTGTATTATCTGATGTCGTTGGTGTTAATGGATCACTGATAATAATTGTTACCTGCAATCTTGTAGTGCTTTCACAACCTGTTACAGGGTCTTTTATAGCTCCATAATAAATACCATTTACTAAAGCTGTAGTTATTGGAATTACTGTTCCCAATGTTTGAGTGTTGTACCAAACTACATTTGCTTCATTCACCTGAATATTAGCAACTGTTGGCGCATTTACCAAACAGAAATCTTGTGTATTATCTGATGTTGTTGGTGTTCCAGGATCAGTTACGCTAATCGCAATGGCAAGTCTAACATTACTCTCACAAGTAGTTGTCGGATCTTTTATTGCAGCATAATAGGTTCCGGTAGTAAGTGCTGTTGTGGCGGCAATCAAGTTTCCACCAGTTAATGCATCGTACCAAACAATATTTGTAGCTGGACTTACGTCGATAGTTGCAAAAGTTGGCGCATTTACCAAACAGAATTCCTGAGCGGTATCTGTAATTACTGGTGTGCCAGGATCAGTTACACTAATCGCAATGGCCAATCTAACATTACTCTCGCAAGTAGTTGTCGGATCTTTTATCGCGGCATAATAGGTTCCGGTAGTAAGTGCTGTTGTGGATGGAATCAAGTTCCCTCCTGTCAAGGCATCATACCAAACGATATTGGCAGCAACTGCTGGACTCACATTGATACTTGCAAAAGTTGGTGCATTTACCAAACAGAATTCCTGAGCAGTATCTGTAATCACTGGCGTGCCAGGATCAGTTACGCTAATCGCAATGGCTAATCTAACATTACTCTCACAAGTAGTTGTCGGATCTTTTATTGCAGCATAATAGGTTCCGGTAGTAAGTGCTGTTGTGGAGGCAATCAAGTTCCCTCCTGTCAAGGCATCATACCAAACGATATTGGCAGCAACCGCTGGACTTACATTAATAGTTGCAAAAGTTGGTGCGTTTACCAAACAGAATTCCTGAGCTGTATCTGTAATTACTGGCGTGCCAGGATCAGTTACACTAATCGCAATTGCAAGTCTAACATTACTCTCGCAAGTAGTTGTCGGATCTTTTATCGCTGCATAATAGGTTCCAGTTGTAAGTGCTGTTGTGGATGGAATCAAGTTTCCTCCTGTCAAGGCATCATACCAAACAATATTTGTAGCTGGACTTACGTTGATAGTTGCAAAAGTTGGTGCATTTACCAAACAAAATTCCTGTGCTGTATCTGTAATTACTGGCGTGCCAGGATCAGTTACGCTGATTGCAATTGCTAACCTAACATTACTCTCGCAAGTAGTTGTCGGATCTTTTATCGCTGCATAATAGGTTCCTGTTGTAAGCGCTGTAGTTGATGGAATCAAGTTTCCTCCTGTCAAAGCATCATACCAAACAATATTGGCAGCAACCGCTGGACTTACGTTGATAGTTGCAAAAGTTGGCGCGTTTACCAAACAGAATTCCTGTGCTGTATCTGTAATTACTGGTGTTCCAGGATCAGTTACACTAATCGCAATTGCAAGTCTAACATTACTCTCACAAGTAGTTGTCGGATCTTTTATCGCAGCATAATAAGTGCCCGTAGTAAGTGCTGTAGTTGATGGAATCAAATTCCCACCTGTCAAGGCATCGTACCAAACAATATTGGCAGCAACCGCTGGACTCACGTTAATAGTTGCAAAAGTTGGCGAGTTTACCAAACAGAATTCCTGTGCTGTATCTGTAATTACTGGCGTGCCAGGATCAGTTACACTGATTGCAATGGCTAACCTAACATTACTCTCGCAAGTAGTTGTCGGATCTTTTATCGCGGCATAATAGGTTCCAGTTGTAAGTGCTGTTGTGGATGGAATCAAGTTTCCTCCTGTCAAGGCATCATACCAAACAATATTCGCCACAACCGCTGGACTTACGTTGATAGTTGCAAAAGTTGGCGCGTTTATTAAACAGAATTCCTGAGCAGTATCTGTAATTACTGGCGTGCCAGGATCAGTTACACTAATCGCAATTGCAAGTCTAACATTACTCTCGCAAGTAGTTGTCGGATCTTTTATCGCTGCATAATAGGTTCCTGTTGTAAGCGCTGTAGTTGATGGAATCAAGTTTCCTCCTGTCAAAGCATCATACCAAACAATATTGGCAGCAACCGCTGGACTCACGTTGATAGTTGCAAAAGTTGGCGCGTTTACCAAACAGAATTCCTGTGCTGTATCTGTAATTACTGGTGTTCCAGGATCAGTTACACTAATCGCAATGGCTAATCTAACATTACTCTCACAAGTAGTTGTCGGATCTTTTATCGCAGCATAATAAGTGCCCGTAGTAAGTGCTGTTGTGGATGGAATTAAGTTTCCTCCTGTCAAGGCATCATACCACACAATATTGGCAGCAACCGCTGGACTCACGTTAATAGTTGCAAAAGTTGGCGAGTTTACCAAACAGAATTCCTGTGCAGTATCTGTAATTATTGGTGTTCCAGGATCAGTTACACTAATCGCAATTGCAAGTCTAACATTACTCTCGCAAGTAGTTGTCGGATCTTTTATCGCTGCATAATAGGTTCCTGTTGTAAGTGCTGTTGTGGATGGAATTAAATTTCCACCAGTTAATGCATCGTACCAAACAATATTGGCAGCAACCGCTGGACTTACGTTGATAGTTGCAAAAGTTGGCGCATTTACCAAACAGAATTCCTGAGCAGTATCTGTAATTACTGGTGTTCCAGGATCAGTTACACTAATCGCAATTGCAAGTCTAACATTACTCTCGCAAGTAGTTGTCGGATCTTTTATCGCAGCATAATAGGTTCCGGTAGTAAGTGCTGTTGTGGATGGAATCAAGTTCCCTCCTGTCAAGGCATCATACCAAACGATATTGGCAGCAACCGCTGGACTTACATTAATAGTTGCAAAAGTTGGTGCGTTTACCAAACAGAATTCCTGAGCAGTATCTGTAATTACTGGTGTTCCAGGATCAGTTACGCTAATTGCAATGGCTAATCTAACATTACTCTCACAAGTAGTTGTCGGATCTTTTATCGCGGCATAATAGGTTCCGGTAGTAAGTGCTGTTGTGGAGGCAATCAAGTTTCCTCCGGTCAAAGCATCGTACCAGACGATATTGGCAGCAACCGCTGGACTTACATTGATACTTGCAAAAGTTGGCGCGTTTACCAAACAGAATTCCTGAGCAGTATCTGTAATTACGGGTGTACCTGGATCAGTTACGCTGATCGCAATGGCTAGTCTTACTGCGCTTTCACAATTTGTAATTGGATCTTTTATCGCGGCATAATAAGTACCGGTAGTAAGTGTTGTTGTAGAGGCAATCAAGTTTCCTCCGGTCAAAGCATCGTACCAGACGATATTGGCAGCAACCGCTGGACTCACATTGATACTTGCAAAAGTTGGCGCATTTACCAAACAGAATTCCTGAGCTGTATCTGTAATTACTGGCGTGCCAGGATCAGTTATAATTACTGTAGCAGTTTGAAGTGTTCCTGCAATATTTTCACAAGTTGTATCACTTGAAACCCCAACATAATATGAAATAGGGCTCATTGCAAGTGTTATCCCTGTTGCTGTTAACACTCCTAGAGGACTAATTGTATAAGTTACCCCACCAATAGTCGATCCACTTGCAATAGGCTGTGTTTTATTAGCATCCAGATACCAATAGAATATTGTATTTGTTAATAAACTCGCTGTTGGTGTTAAGATTACAGGTAAGTCATGACAAATAGATACGTCAGAAACTGAAAGATCGTTTTGATCTGAAGGTCTTAATATTGTGAATGTAATTTGTTTTCTATCTGCTTCTGCAGTTTCACAATAATTATCTCCACTAACACCTACAAAATAAGTATAGGTTCCCGGAATCAAACCATTCACAATTAATTGATTGGTAATTTCACCTGCAATTAATTGACTGGTTGTTCCATTAAAACTATACCAGTGATAAACAGGGTTCGTTATAGCAGGAGTTCCGGTTAAAACTGTCGCTAAACTAACAGTGCCTGTTGGTGCACAAATTGTAGTTGCTGTACCTCCATTTAAAGTAATATTAGCTAAAGCATTAACAGGGCTTGAAGGTCTTACTTCAATAGTTACTTCTCCTCTTGCAAATGATTCACAACCGTAACGTACTGGCTGTACATAATATTTATAGATTCCTGCTGGTAATGTAGTCGGAACTGTATAAGTAACACCACTTGCTACGACTGCTCCTCCTGTAGGCGCATCGTACCAAAGATATGTTGAGCAGGCCTCCTCTGGTATTTGAAGCGTAACATTTGTTCCTGGACAAACTGTAACTTTGTTATCAGGATCTCCACCTATAACCGAGGTATTTGCTACTCGTTCAATAGTATGAACTCTTAAAAACTCTAATACGCCTGCAACTCCTCCAAAACGAATTCTAACGCGGTCATATGATTCTGTTGGCGAAGATACCAGAGCTACTGCCATGGTATTTCCTGGCAATAATCTTAAACTCAATAATGTACTTGTATTTTGAATTGGTGCTCCAACAGCAACGTTACCCAAATAACGTTGAATAGTGAAACCAGTAAGTAAATTAACATCTAAAAGTACAGCTGGTTTCGAAATCACAATTCTTAAAGTATCACTTACAATAGACGGGGTTTTGAAATCTACCATTAAATCTGCTGCTGCAAGTGCACCTACGCCACTGTACATTGTTGCGAAAGTCGTTACATCATTATCAGCAATATTCCATGCATCACTTACTCCTACTGTTGCGGTTAGTGCTCCTACAGGAAGTCCTAAATCTGTAGCTCCATAAAATATATCCTGAATATCACCAGGTGTACAAGCTACAGTTGCAACTGATCTCTCATAATAAGCATCAAACACTTTGGTATTTTGTGCCACACTTACAAGTGATGCTGACTGAATTCTGATTCCATCATAATCTTGTGGTCCTGCAGCATTTGCCGGAACAAAAGTGAATTCATATGTATTATCTCCTGATAATAAATTTAATAATGATCCTGAAACAGATTGCATAGTTCCAATATCAACACCGGCCTTGGTACCAATTACTGATAAATTTTGAGCTAAAGCTACACCACTGTATTCAGATCCTAACTTAATAGTTACCGGAGTTCCTTTTACAATATTTGCCGGCCATGTTAAATTTTGCCAGGTTGTACCAATTCCTAAAAGTCCAATACCAGTTGCAATAGTTGAATAGGTTTGTGGATTTCCATCAATCGCGTTGGCTGCATTAATTACACCGCCTGTTATAATTGAACCAGATGATTGGCCATTAGCATAAACGCGTTCAGTTAAGGATTGACAATCATTAGGATTTCTAACATTTATAGAAAGAGTTCCTGTTCTGGAACAAGTTCCCAAAGTAGCTACTACTGTATACGTATAGATACCAGGGGTATTAAGTGCCCCGGTAGTAAATGATGGTGAGCCTGTAAGTGCATTTCCCTGAGGGTCATACCATGCTATAGTACCATTTGATGTCGCATTTAATGTTACATCAGTTCCAACTGCCACTGATTGTGCAGGATCTACAGTCAAAGTTGGTAATTGATTAATAGTCACATTTATGGTCGCTATTGCTGATGGACAATTCGATCCTGTAGCCTGGGCCTGAACCGAATAAACACCACTAGTTGTTATATTTGCGGCAGCTTCTGCCGTAATTACCACATTTGACGGATTAAAGAAAGTATATGTATTTACAGCAGTATCAAAACCTGTAATAGCATCTGCTAAATTAGCACTTCCACAACCTACTAAAGGTGTACCTATTACTACTAAAGGTGTAACTGTTGGAAAATTAACTATTACTTCTTTTAATGTTCCGTTTACGTTTTCACACGTACCTTCGTTAAGTACCGAAACATAATAAGTATAAGGAGCATTCAAAGCATTTAGTCCGCTAATAGTTAGTGCTCCTGTTGTACCGTCTTTAACATAAGTTACTCCAGCTATAGTTCCTGTAGTAATTTCTTGTGTTTTATTTTGATCTGTATAATATTTAAAAGTAGCCCCTGATAAAGCAGAGGTTGGAGTCAATACAATGCCTCCGGCACAAGAAGCTGTCAAAGGACTAGTAATTGTAATATCCGTAGCTGTTGGAATAGATAATACATTAATAGTAACTGGCTGACGAACACTATTAACACAAGTTCCTCCTCGTGTTGCCTCTAAATAATAAGTTGTAGTTGCAGTTAATGGAAGAGTTGGACTAACAGCTACTAAGCTTCCCCCGGTTGGAGCATCATACCATGTAAATGTTTCTGTTCCTGTTGAAGATGCGGCTAATGTTGCAGTTTGTCCTGAACAAATCGGTGCGGCTGCTCCGGTTATTGTTGCATTTGGAAATCTGTAAGAAGCTCCGTAAATATTTAAAGTCGTCAATAAAGTAGCAAGTCCTCCGCCTATACGAATTTCAAGTTTATCAAATGCCGCTGTCGCAGTAAAACTAGCTTTAAATTTATTTCCTGATAATAACTGTAAGCTTAACAAATTATTAGTTAACAAAAATCTGTCATTATTATAAGTTACTCCATTATAGGTTGCTAAACTAATTCCTCCTCCCAATAATGAAACATCGGCAAGTCCTCCAGGTAATTCTAATTCAATATCTATAATATCTCCAGCCTGACCCGGAGTAGGAAAAGTTAACTGCTGTTGTATATATGCACCAGCTGCTGCAATAGGAGTAAAAAGGGTTGCAGCTGTATTTATATTTCCATCAACAGAATTACCAGGATTGGTAGAAGTACATAACAAACATAACAAACCATCAGTAGATGTTGTTTGAAAATTTGGTTGTAAACAATTACTAATTGCATTAATTACTGTTACATTAATTACAGCTCTTGAACTACTCACACAATTTGATAGTAAATCTCTTGCCTCAACATAAAAAGTTTTATTTGCAGTTAACACCGGTGCAGGTACATAAGTACTACTGCCAGTAGCTTGCAAAACAGTTCCTCCAGTTGGAGCATCATACCATGTATATGCAAATCCAGGATTACTTGTAACTGCCAGCATCACACTCTGACCTGACTGAATAATTACATTAGAAGATACAGGAACAGGCGCTGCAGGTCGTGGATTTACATTTACAGTTACCGGTGTACGCGACGTACTAAGACAACTTCCAATGACAGCCTCAACATGATAAGTTGTAGAAGCAGTTAGTGTTGGTGTCGAAAAAGAGGTACCTGTAAATACTAAGTTTCCACCTGAAGCAGCGTCATACCAATTATAGGTGGTACCTACAACTGGTGACTGTATCGTTATCGTTGTTGCATCTCCATTACATATATTTAAAGGAGAAGCGACAACAGATGCTGGCGCTACTGGATTATTGACGGTAACTAGGACTGGATTTCTTTCGCTATTCACACAACCATTACGAGTAACTTCTACATAATAAGTTGTATTAGCAGTCAGCGCAGGAGTTGTATAAGCTGCTGTACTAACTAATAAATTTCCTCCTGTTAATGCATCATACCATTTTATAGTTTCTCCTAAAGAGGTATCAGCCGTTAGTGTTGTTGTAAGTCCTCCACAAATAGTTGTGTTACCTGTTATAGTAGGTGCTTTATATCTGTAAGTTGCCTGAAAAATATCTACAGTTGTCAAAAGTGTCGCTAGACCTCCTAATCGTATTTCGACACGATCAAAATTGGCTCCTGCAACTACACTCGCTCTAAAACGATTACCCGATAATAATTGTAAAGTTATTAGTGGATTATTAACCGATACTCTATCATTATTATAAGTTGCTCCATTATAAGTCGCCAAACTAACGGCACTTAATAATTGAACATCTGCAAGTCCACCTGGTAATGCTAATTCTACATCAACAATATCGCCTGCTTTACCAGGATTATTAAATTGTAAAGTCTGTTGAACCCATCCATTTAGTAAGCCAACAGGAATGGTTAAACTTGCTGCTGTTGCAGGGTTTCCGTCAACAGAATTATTAGGGTTTGTACTGCTACATAATAAGCATAAACCATTTTGAGCTGTTTGTTGACTGCCTGCTTCTAAACAACCTCCTAAAGCAGATGGTATAACTGTTACTGTGACAGGAGCTCTCGTTGCACTTACACAGCTTCCTGCTGCACTCTGAGCTTCAACATAATAAGTTTTTGTAGCTGTTAAAATCGGAGTTGTATAAATGCCTGTATTTGTAGCAAGTGCGGTTCCTCCGATTGCAACATCATACCAGTTTAATGTAACTCCTGCCTGAGAAGTTTCGGCATTTAATATAGCATTTTGTCCTGATTGAATAGTAACACTTTGCGTTAAAACCGTTGGTACAGCTGGAACAGCGTTCGAAGTTACATCAACCTGAGTTCGTGTAGGGCTTAAACAGCTTCCTATAGCAGCCTCAACATAAAAACTAGTTGTTCCTAATGGCACTGTTGGAGAATAAGTTGTTCCTGAAGCTAAAAGTGTACCCCCTGCTCCTTGATTATACCAATTGTAAGTAGTTCCCGGAATTGGGTTAATTAAGGATAAATTTGTTTGTTGTGTCGCACCACTTGAGCATACTACAGTTCCCGAAGAGCTAACCGCAGGTGCAACAGGGTTTGAAACATTAACAACAACTGGTACACGATCATTACCCTCGCATCCTGCTGCTCGTTCTACGCCTATATAATATGTAGTTCCTGCAGTTAAGTTTGGAGTAGAATAAGAATTTCCTGTTGCTAAAGCTGTTGTAGCACTAGTTGAACTATACCAGGCTAAAGACGTTCCTGCCACTGGCGTAGCTGTTAATGTCGCTGATGCTCCTGAGCAAATTGTTTGGTTTAAACCTCCCGTAACGGTTGGTTTTGCAAAATCTAAACGAACATCATAAATTCTTAAGTTTACAAGGAGACTCAAAAGACCACCAACCTGAATTTGAACTTGATTAGCATCACCCGGCACAGTGTATCTGACTTCTCCGATGGCATTGCCTGAAAGCAAATTTAGATTCAAAAGCGGGCTATTTAGTGCCACTCTTGGACCTACATCTGTTCCTGAAAGTTTAGTTTGAATAGAGACATTGGACAACAATCCAACATTCAACAAACCATTTCCTGTACCTAAATACAGTACAATTTGATCTCCAGCTTTAACAGTCTGGTTAAGTGTCATGGTCTCCTGGACGACACAAAGTAATCCGACTGCATTTTGGAGCGTCGCGAAAGTAGTTAAGCCCGGATCATTGTCGAAGGCTCTTGTCGGATTATCTACGTCTAAACCTAAACATAATAAACCTGATTGACTATTTGTTTGAGATATTGGTCTACAAACAGTCTGAGAATAGGCATTACTACATAAAAGGAATAAAAATAATAGCCCGAATAATCTCTTCTGATAGGAGAGATTACAAAAAGTAAAATTTTTTTTCATAATTTGGAAGATTAGAAAATGGACAATAAAATACCTGTTGCGATAAGCACATATGCTTAGGCAATTTTAAAAAACGTTAATAATCAGTTACTTAAAATAAGATTTAAAACACTAGTCGACTGTTATTTTAAATTTCATTTCATTAAAAAAACATTACGTATACAGAAGTACACAAAGACCACTTCTTATTCTTTTGAATAAAAAATGTCTCAAAAACTTTGGTGGAATATTGATATAAATCAATTTTCCAAATAAATAGAATGACTTGTTAGGAAGTTAATTTTCGGAAAGAAAATTTTGTTTAGAAGTAGAATTTGGGGAATTCTATTAAATAAAGAGTATGTTTCAATTTTTATAAAATAGTTGATTAGACAATTTAATTTTTTTATTTAGAAATTTATGCAATTCTAAAGCTGAAACACTATTTAATGCGAGGATTATCCATAAAAGAATTACGACAATACCTTATTAACAAAGCCTCCAATTGGGGTTTGTTAATAAAAAGCTGACGTAATATTGGCTTTTTTGAAAAACGTTAATAATTAAATTAAAATTTGCTTTTTGAATAACCTTAATTCTATCTGTAAGAATAAAAAATAAGGCTAAAATAATAAGACCAAATGTAAATTTGAGGAGTAGAGTAAATGTCAATTCCATAAGCAAATTAATTAAGTTATTTTAAAAAAAACTTTAAACTCTAAGGCAATAAAAATTAAGTATATTTTATTTCATTTAAGGAAGATCAAAACTAAATTTTATTATCTGATAAAAAATATTTTTGTTTAATCTTTCTTTTACTAAAATTAGTTAAAATGAAAATATAAAACAAGAATAAAATTCTTATTTTATTTAATAAGAAAAATGAAAAATGTCAAATAAGGCTCTGAAACACCATAAAAATCAAGGATTTTCAACAAAAAATGAGTGTTATAAATATCACAAAAAAAAATAAACATCTTTACGAATACCATAAAATAGAAAGAAAAAACTTATAAAAATAGTTTTTCGTTAATCGTAATTTACTTAAACAAAGACATTTAACTGTATAAACGAATAAAACAGCAGCAAACGTAAAATTTCTATCATTATTCTAAAAAAACACGTAGAAATACGGGGTAAAAAAAACATAAAAAATTAAACAAAAGTTAAAAACAAAAAAAATAGGCAAACAATTGACTTTATTGCTTGCCTATTTATTCAATTTATTTTTGAATTAAGATTCCAAAATAGTATTAATTTGTTTAAATAATTGTCCATCGCTTAAAAAAGCTCCCTGCTGAATCAATTCAAAAATAGATGCATTTCTATCTTCGGTAAATACTTTCTTTCCAACTTTCATTTCAATCGTCTCAGTAAACATATTATCACTTAACCATTGCAACCCCTCTTTAGTTAGAAAATCAGTTTCCGTAACCAATGATTTTAATACTATTGACTGAACATGTGTTTCAAAACATTGAAACAAGAAAATATGGTTTTTAGAAAAATGTTCTAAAAATTCTGCTCTGGACAAAACACCTTCCCAAATCAAATCAGAGAAAACATCCAGTTCTTGTTCAGCCACTTCAGGTTTATTTATTTTAAGAGAATCCCATTCTGCTTTATCAATAGCCTGAGTGGCTAAAAAGCTAGCAAATTCTGCGTGCAATTCATCAAATTGCTCTTTTGTAAGTCTTGCGTATTTCATTTATTTCTTTTCTTTAAACATGCTAAAAAGAGCCTTATCATTTTTTCTGTTATTATTATTCAAAAAAAAGCCCTCGCAAATGCGAGGGCAAATTTATAACTTTTTTTTCTTTACTAGAAAATGTATCTGATACCAAATTGCATTTGCCATCTTGAGGTTAAGCTAGCGTCATAACTAAAGGTTTTAGTTGGTGTATTATTAAAAGTATAAGTTGGTGTATTTCCTGCAACAGTCACTCCTATTGGCTGAACGCTGGTTGGAACCTGCACAACTCCCCAATCTGAATTTATTAAATTTCCAAAATTCAAAATATCGATACTAAATTGAATGGTATTCTTTTTCTCAGAAGCCGATGAAACTCTAAAATTATAATCCTGCAACAACTTTAAATCGCATCTTCCTCTCCATGGAGATATAGCGCCATAACGTTCTGCATATTGCCCTCTTCTGTCTTTCATGTATTTATCCTGAGCAATGAATTTATCAAATGCCTCGGCCTGACCAGCCCCACTAAAAGTCATTTGGCCAATTTCAGCAGTCGTAGGGATATATATTAAATCATTTACGGATGAACCATCTCCATTAATATCTCCTCCATATGTATAATTAAAACGTCCTCCCTGAGCATATTCTAAGAATGTTGAAACCGTTGTTGCCCATTTGTCATGTCCATATTTCCATTTTTTAGAAGCAACCCCAATAAAACGGTGATTATCCCCATATTTAGAATTAGACAATACATCATTATTTACATTTCCAAGTGCAGGATTAAAAGCAAAAGCATCCCCAGTTATTTCTGCCTCGATAGAGTTAACATCTTTTGATTTCAAATAATTATAAGCAACACTGGCATACAAACCATTTTCAAATGTCTTCTGTAATTTAACCGTTGCATTAAAAGCACTTCCTTTATCTGAATTAGTCATTACATATGCATTATTTGCTCCTTTATCTGCTGCTGTATAAATTAATCTGTTATCTACACCCGCTAAGGTTCCTGTCGGGTCTTTCAATCCCCAGTTCTGAACATGGACTGCATTAATATCCTTATTATAAGACAAATCTAATGTTACAATATAATTGCTTTCAAATCTGTGATCAAACCCTAAACTCGTTCTCCAGACTTGTGGCCATTTATAATCCGGATCCATTATCTGCAAGAAACTGTCGTCGGCACCACTTACCTGATTTCCTAACCATACAAAAGGGATTCTTCCTGTAAAAATACCTGAACCTCCACGAAGCTGTGAAGTTGCATCACCTTTAACATCCCAATTGAAACCAATTCTTGGTGACCATAAAATTCTGTCACTTGGTAAATCTGTCGATATTAGTTTTACTGCCTGACCAGTTTGCGGATCATAATAATCAATACTGTTGTCTCTGCCCGCACCTCCATTATCCGTATCTATATATTTCTGAATCAAATCAGCCGTATTAAAATACAATGGTTTGTCTATTCTTAAACCTAAAGACAATTTAAAATCATCATTTAAGCTAATATCATCCTGTGCATAAAATGCCAATTGACCTACGTTTAATTCAGCCAATTTCCAACCCCCATCTGCTCCAACTTCAAATTGACTTTTTGTATTAAATGTATCTTGTGCATATTGAAGATTTTGCGCCACAATACTTGTAGCATATGGTAGAGCTGCATCATTTAAAAAGTCTTGTGTTGTAAAATAAGGCGTAAAAAAAGTTCCCGCATAACCATTTGGATTTCCAAAATTATCATAGCCGGCTAAATTGAAAGAATTTTTAAATCCGAATTTTTCAAAAGAAGCTCCAAAAGTAAACACATGTTTCCCCACCGTATAAGTCAAATTATTAGTAATCTGAATTACTTTCTGGTCCAAAGTATTATTAATTGAAAATGGTTCATGCCCGGCAATAATATAATTAGAACCTGCACCATCCTGAATATTAATTACAGGAGCCGGAACTGAAAATGGCACTCTGTAATCATTAAAGTGTGAATACCCTGCCTGTAATTTATTTGATATTTTTTCACTGAATTTAGAATTCAGCTCAACTAAAAATGAACTTAAATTATTATTGATTTGATATCCTGAGTTCCTAAATTGCAATATTGAAGCATTTGGACCTCTAAAACCTAAAGCTGTTGGGTGAGCCGGTTTATCTTTTGATGCATCTAAGAAATTATAAATTACAGCCAATTTATGATTGTCATTTATATTCCAGTCTACTTTAATAATTCCCTTATTAGAATTAGATTCATGTATGAAACCCTGATAAGCACCAGTATCATATCCTAAAGAAGCCAATGCATTTGAAACCGCAATTAAATCAGATTCTAAAACTCGTGATTCATTAATTCCGGTTATACCATCATTATTATTGGCTACGAAGTTTGATCCTAAATCACTTCGTTTATCAATTTCGAAATTTCCAAAAATGAATAATTTGTCTTTAATAATTGGGGCACCTAAACTAAAACCTGCCTGAGTCTGCTCTAATGTCGGCACAAATATTTTTTCACCTTTAATTTTACTTCCAGTTAAATCCTGATTTCTGTAAAATGCATAAGCAGTACCATGAAATTCATTTGTCCCTGATTTTGTAACCGCATTTACAGAAGCTCCTGTAAAACCTGATAGTGTTACATCGTAAGGCGCAGTGGCGACCTGAATTTGTTCAATTGCATCCAATGAAATAGGCTGAGCACCTGTTTGTCCTCCAGGAGTTGCAGCATCTAAACCAAACGGATTATTAAATACAGCTCCATTTAAAGAGTAATTATTGTACTGATCGTTTCTTCCACCAAAGGAACCTCCACTCGCTGTAGGTTCTAAACGGGTAAAATCTTCAGCCGATCTTGAAATTGTCGGTAAAGATGTTAATTCTCTTCGGCCAATTGTAGTTTCAGCACCAGTTTTTCCACTTTTAAAAACCTTATCTTTAGATACAATTTTAACTTCTTCTAATGCCTGACTTGCATCTGCCAAGACTACATCAATATTAAAAGGTTTTCCCAGATCAAGATATATATCATTATATTCCTGATCCTGAAAGCCCACAAAAGTTACTGTGATTTTGTACGGGCCTCCAATTCTCATATTTAAAATATTAAACCTTCCATCTTCATTTGAAACAGCTGAATATTTACCTCCTGTTGGAGTATGAATTGCTAAAATAGTAGCACCAGGCAATAGTTCATTCGTAGAACTTTTTACTATCCCCTTAATACTCGAAGTCGTGGTTTGCCCTGTAGCCACGGTTAAGGCCAGCAAACATAACAATAATGCAAATATTTTTTTCATTTTCCTGATTTTGAGTGAGTTATTACTTTCAAAATTAGGCAAAAAAAAACCACTCCAAAGAGTGGTTTTTATATTTTATTAACAAGAAGTTAACAAAATGTTATTTTTCAGCGATAATCTCGTATGGTAAGTCAACGATAACATCTCTGTGTAAACGGATGCTAGCAGAATATTTTCCAGTACGTTTTACGATACCACTAGTGATGAATTTTCTATCAATAGCGTTACCCGATTTCTCTAAAGCTTCAGCAATGTCGATGTTTGTGATAGAACCAAAAAGTTTCTCTCCACCAGCTTTTGCAGTAAGTTTAATTTCAAGAGCTTTTAAAGTTTCAGCTAATGCTTTCGCATCAGCAACAACTTTAGCTTCTTTATGAGCTCTTTGTTTTAGGTTTTCAGCTAAAACTTTCTTTGCAGAAGGTGTAGCTAATTGCGCGAATCCTTGAGGAATTAAAAAGTTACGACCGTAACCAGCTTTAACTGATACTACGTCATCTTTAAAACCTAAGTTTTGTACGTCTTGTTTTAAGATAAGTTCCATGTTGTTGTCCTTTATTTGAGAAGTTAGGTTCCATCTTACCGGAAACCAACAACTATTCTTTTAATATTATTTTAATAAATCGGCCACGTATGGCATTAAAGCTAAGTGACGCGCTCTTTTCACAGCTACAGAAACTTTTCTTTGGTATTTCAATGAAGTTCCAGTTAAACGACGAGGAAGAATTTTTCCTTGCTCATTAACGAATTTCAATAAGAAATCAGCATCTTTATAATCGATATATTTGATTCCTGATTTTTTGAAACGACAGTACTTTTTAGTTTTGTTAGTTTCAATGTTTAAAGGCGTTAAATATCTGATATCCCCGTCTTTTTTTCCTTTTGCAGATTGCTCTATTGTAGACATAATAATTAAGCTTTAGTAGATTTTAATTTGGCTCTTCTTCTTTCAGCCCATGAAATAGCATGTTTGTCTAAACTTACAGTTAAGAAACGCATAACTCTTTCGTCACGTCTAAATTCAGTTTCAAAAGCAATTAGAACTTCTCCAGCTACTTTGAATTCGAATAAATGGTAAAAACCACTTTTTTTGTTTTGGATTTCGTAAGCCATTTTTTTCAGACCCCAATCCTCTTTCGATACCATTTCAGCTCCTCTACTAGTAAGAAATTCTTCAAATTTCGTTACTGTTTCCTTCACCTGAACCTCAGATAAAACGGGATTTAAAATGAAAACAGTTTCATAATGATTCATAAATACAATATTTATTTGTTAAAATTGGGTGCAAAAGTAACCATTATTTTTATATATACAACACTTTTTTAGCTTTATTCGATGTAATGTAAAAAATAAGGCTCAAGTTTAGTTTTTTTCCTAGAAAAATAATACATTTACTATTGCTATCCTGAATTTATTATAAATTTTAATGTTATGAAACTAAACTGTGTTGTTGTAGATGATAGTTCTATACAGAGGACAATTATTGCAAAATTAGTTAATAATCACCCAGGTTTGCACTTAATCGGGGATTTTTCTAATGCAATAGAAGCAAAAAGTTGTATCTCTTTAAATAATATCGATCTAATATTCCTAGATATTGAAATGCCTGTTATTAATGGTTTTGACTTCCTTGACGGATTAAAAACGAAGCCTCAAATTATATTTATTACCTCTAAAGCTGAATATGCCTTAAAAGCTTTCGACTATGATGCCACTGATTACCTTCAGAAACCTATTGCCGTTGACCGTTTTAATGCTTCTGTAAAAAGAGCAATCGACATGCATTTACTCAAAAAAGAGGTAAAAGAAGAAGAAGGCGAGCATATCTTCATCAAAAGTAATCTTAAAAAACTTAAAATTTTCACATCTAAAATTAAATGGATTGAAGCTTTTGGGGATTATGTAAGAGTAGTTACAGAAGACGATAGCAACTTAGTTCTTTCTACAATGAAATCTTTTGAAAATGATTTATCAAAAGACAAATTTATTCGTGTACACAAATCCTATATTATTAATATTGATAAGGTAGAGCGCTTTAACAGCAAATTTGCCGAAATTGGAATCACAAAAATTCCATTAAGCCGAAACAAAAAAGAAGATTTAGTTAAAGCATTGTCAACATCGTCGTAATTAATAAAAATCGACATTGGCAATAACCTTTATAGCTCTGTATTGAGCAACAGCCTCAAAACTATTCAACATTTTCTGAATAGTTTTTTTTGTGTTTCCTAAATTCTGGTTCTGCGGAATCTTAATCAAAATAGTTCTGATATATTCATTTCTGATTCTGCTGATTAATGGTTCTTCCGGTCCTAAAACCGGCATATTTAAATTCTGACTCAAAACCTGATACAACCACATCGATCCTTCTTTCAATTTATCGAAATCTTTGTGCTTTAACGTTAGCTTTATAATTCTGAAATAAGGCGGATATTTATAGATTTGTCGGTCGTATAATTGCTCCTTATACATACCTATATAATTATGTGTTGTAACCTGCTGAATGGTATTGTGATTTGGATTGTAGGTTTGAATCACAACTTTTCCTTGTTTTTCTGACCTTCCCGCTCTTCCTGCAACTTGTGTCATCATCTGAAAACTGCGTTCAAAAGCCCTAAAATCAGGATGATGCAACATATTATCGGCATTCATAATTCCGACCAGACTTACGTTGTCAAAATCCAATCCTTTAGCCAACATTTGAGTTCCGACCAAAATATCAATTTCTCTGTTTTTAAAAGTATCAATGATCTTTTCAAAACCAAATTTTCCACGCGTAGTATCCTGATCCATTCTTCCGGTTTTGGCTTTCGGAAAAAGAGAAATTAACTCTTGTTCAATTTGTTCCGTTCCGAAACCTTTTGTGGTCAAATCAATACTTGAACAACTATGGCAGTGCGTTGGTTTTGCTATTGAATATCCACAATAATGACAACGTAATTGATTTTTATGTTTATGAAAAGTCAAACTCACATCGCATTGCTGACAATGAGGTACATGGCCGCAAGTGAGACATTCTATTATAGGGGAATATCCTCTTCTGTTTTGAAACAAAATAACCTGTTCGCCCAAAGACAAAGCTTCCGCAATTTCTTCGATTAAAAGATCGCTAAAATGCCCTGTCATTCTTTTTCTAAAATGCTTGTCTTTTAAATCAACCAAAAGAACTTCCGGCATTCGAACATTATTATAACGTTCCGTAATTGTAACTAAACCAAACTTCTCAATTTGTGTATTAAAATACGTTTCAATACTTGGAGTTGCTGATCCTAAAAGCACTTTGGCATTATGAAAATTAGCCAAAACAATTGCTGAATCACGAGCGTGATATCTGGGAGCCGGATCTGTTTGTTTAAAAGTCTGCTCATGTTCTTCATCAACAATCAATAATCCGAGATTATTAAACGGTAAAAACAAAGCCGACCTTGCTCCTATTACAATTTGAGCTTTATCTGAATTTTCCAGCGTCTTTTTCCAAACCTCCACTCTTTCATTGTTACTGTACTTCGAATGAAAAACTGCAACTTTATCGCCAAAATGAAGTCGCAAACGCGAAACTAACTGGGTTGTTAATGCAATTTCAGGCAACAGATATAAAACTTGTTTTCCTGTTTCTAAATATTCTTCAATTAATTTAATGTATATTTCTGTTTTTCCGCTTGATGTAACACCATGAAGAAGACAAACTTCTTTTTCTAATAAACTATTTTTAATTTCAATATATGCCGCTTGCTGGGCATCACTTAACAATAATTGTTTTTCTGAAGCATTTCCATCAAAAGAAACTCTGTCGTGTTGCAAATAATATTCTTCAAAAATCTCTTTTTCAACTAATGCCTTTACAATTGTTGAAGTTGAAGTTGAAACCTCTGTCAATTTCTTAACTGTAATTGGCTTCTTTTCTGAGGCACTAATTTGAAAATAAGCCAAAACAATTTCTTTTTGTTTCCTGGCACTTTTCAGTTCTTCTAATAATTCACTTAAACCGTTATCTGATTCATATTTTGAATGCAATTTTACATATCGAATCAACTTCGGCTTGTAATTTTCTTTTATTTCCTCTTCTAAAATAATGATATCCTTTTCCATTAATTTTTGAAGAACCGGAAGAATATTCTTTTTGTTCAAAATTGAAATAATCTCCTGAACTTTTAAAGAACTCTGTTGTTGTAAAGCTTCGTAAACCAGATATTCTTCATCAGAAAGTTCATTTTGATTGACAATAATATCGACTTTATGCGAAATAATAGTTTCACTTTCCAGTAATAATCCACTTGGAAAAGCGCCACGATAGACATCACCAATACCGCACATATAATAGTTCGCTACCCAAAGCCAGTGTTTAATCTGGGTTTCTGTAGCAATTGGTTTTTCGTCTAAGATCTGATGAATCTCTTTGGCTTCATATAAATTCGGAGCATTTTCATGAATATCTAAAACAAGTCCTGTATAGATTTTATTTTTAATAGGCACCGCCACCCGCATTCCTTTTTTTATAAAATGGAATTCAGCCTCAGAAACACGATAAGTAAGGGGTTTAACTAAGGAAAGTGGTAAAATAACTTCGACAAAAAACATGTGCTTTTTTTATGGGATTTAGAGAATTATTTTTTATTCGAAAGTTTTTCAGCATTATATTCCTGAACTAATTTCAAAGTATGACTTAAAGAGGTCAGGTCTTTCCAATCATCATGGCCGGTTATGATATATTTAGGGCTCTTAAATTTAGATTGCACTTTTTTAATGGATTTCTCCCACTCTTTTACATTTGCGTCACCCAAATACCCTAAATCTTTTGCTTCTGCGCTCTTGATAAAACAACCTCCATAAAGCAATTTTTCTTTTTCAAACCAAACTACAATATTATCCGAAGCATGTCCTTTTCCCGGATAATATACCTCAAAAGAATACTGTCCAACTCTAAATGTAGTATCATTGGAAATTACAAATTCTGCTCTTTTTTCATTCTTCTCTTTAAGAATTTGATCCGTTGCTTTTATAGTATAAGTTTTAATTCCTTTTTGTCCGTAAAAACCCAAACCTCCTGCACGGTCTTCATGAGAATGCGTTGCAAAACACATAATAACTTCTTTATTATGCCTTGCTTTTATAGTATCTAACAATGGTTGAAACTGCGTTTGATCCCAGGGCGCATCAAATAAAACAACACCCTTATCCGTAACAAGATATAGGGCATTAGCAGAAATCAAAGTTCCTTTATAATCATGAAATGTTTTATAAACATAAAAGTCACCTGTAAGATGACTTATTTGTAATGGCGAATTCTTAGATTGTCCAAAACTATTGGATAGTATTGCTAAGAATAAAATTATCGAAGCTAATTTTCGCATATTTCTTTTTATTTCACTCGTGTCCAATATTGTGTTCTTCCCATGATAGAAATTCCAACATAACCACGAAGTTTTAATTTATCAGCAGATTCTAACTCAATATAACATTTGTATTTTTTACCATTTGTAGGATCCAAAATTGTTCCTCCATTATATTCAGAACCATCTTTTTTAAGTCCGTTAATGATAACCATTCCTAAAATTGGTTTGTTTTTTTCTGCTCCTTCACATTTAACGCACACATCCTTTTTATGATCAGCACGAAGTATCTCTACCACTTTGCCGTATATCTTACCTGATTTTTCGTAAACCTCTACTACCGATTTTGCCTCGCCCGTTTCATCATCAATCGTTTTCCATTTTCCAATGACACTTTGCGCCTGAATAGTGCTTATTGTTAGAAAAAAAACACCAATTGCTAACATCCAATTTTTCATACTATTTATTTTTTTTTTGTTTTAATTTTCTGATTGAAGCATTCAATTCGAACCCTAAAAGCAGAATCATACAGTTAATCCAAATGTAAAACATTAGAATTAATAATGTCCCAATAGAACCATAAAGTTCGTTATATTTTGAGAATTTTATAACCCAAATCCCAAAAAAGAACGAAGATATAACAATTAAGATCGTTGTAAAAACAGATCCTATGCTAATAAATGGCACTTTATTGTACTGTTTTGTACCATAACGTAATAATATTGAAGATGTTATCAAAATCATTAAAATAACGAACAAATATCGTCCTAAAATAATGAGCGGAATACGATCACTCAACACATCCTGAATAATTGTTTTTTGAATAAATACCTCAAAAACGACAATTGTAGCCACCGTCACAAACAAAATAATCGTCATTACAAGTGATATTGCCAAAGCCACTAAATACTGACTAAAGAAACCACGTTTATCAAAAACATGTTTCGATGATTCAAAACCACTTAAAATTCCATTAATACCATTGGACATCAAAAAAATAGAAAGCAAAAATCCAGAAGAAAGTAATCCAGAGTGACTATTATTTAAAATATCACTGATAATTTTACTAATTGCATCGTAAGTATTTGGCGGAACTCCCTGCTGAACAAACTGCAGAAAATCATCCTGAAAACCTTCAATTGGAATATAGGGAATCAAGTTTAAAATAAATAGCGCAAAAGGAAACAGCGCCATAAAAAAGCTAAACGAAACGGCGCTTGCGTGATACGAAAATGCTCCTTCCAGAATTCCGAGCGTATACATTTCAAGCAAATCGTATAACGAGAATCCTTCTAACCAAGGCAATTTTATTTTCTTTAAAAGCCGGGCTAACGAACGTACAACGGGTACTTTTTCAATCCGATCTTCTATCTCTTGAGACATATTATTTTTGATTTTAGATTGTTGAGTTTAGATTTTAGATTATTCTCAAACTCATAACTTATAACTCATAACTCTTTAAAAAGCTTTTAAGCTCAAATCCATGTTATAAATCGAATGCGTCAAAGCCCCGGATGAAATATAATTTACACCACAAAGACCGTATTCGCGAATGGTTTTTTCGTTGATATTTCCAGATGATTCTGTTTGGCATTTTTTACCGATTAATGCTACAGCCGTTTTAGTATCTTCATAGTTAAAATTATCGATCAGAATTCTGTGGACACCATCACTTAGCAAAATTTCACGAATTTCATCTAAATTTCTTGCTTCCACAATGATCTTTAAATCCAAATTATTCGCTTTTAAATAATCTTTTGTTTTCTTTATAGCAAGCGTAATTCCGCCAGCAAAGTCAATATGATTGTCTTTTAGCATAATCATATCATACAAAGCATAACGATGATTTTCGCCTCCTCCTATTTTTACAGCCCATTTTTCAGCCACTCTAAAGTTTGGAGTTGTTTTACGAGTATCTAATATTTTAGCGCCAGTTCCTTCTAAAAGTTGCATTAATTGACTGGTTTTTGTAGCAATTGCAGACATACGTTGCATCGTATTCAAAACCACTCTTTCGGACTTTAAAATAGACTGTGAACTTCCTGAAACTTCAAAAACCACATCGCCATATTCTACATGTGTTCCATCTTCAATAAAAGTTTTCATTTTTAATTTTGGATCAACAAATTCAAAAATCATTTTTGCCAATGCAACACCAGCAATAATTCCCTGATCTTTTACCAATAATTTAGCTTGTCCGTGTGCTGTATCAGGAATACAGGCTAATGAACTATAATCTCCCGGACCTACATCTTCTCGAATTGCATTGCTGATCAATAGTTGTAATTCGGTTTGAAATTGTGCTTCGCTAATCATTTTTCTTAAATTTTATAAGATGCTAAAGTAGGACTTATTTTGGGGATTTAAAAGTTCCTTTAACACGAAAAGTCAATTAATATCTTAATTATCTCTTTTTTTCACCATTAAGATATCAAGAAAAATTTAGCATTTACAGTTACCAAACTTAATCCCTTAATGGTTCAAAAATTAAAGAACATTAAATATCTTTGAGGTTCATTCAAACAAAATCATGGGATTAATTAAAGATATTTACTCAGTTTCTTTTTACGAAAAATTTGGTCAGGCTGTCGCCGAAGTGCACCCGACGTTCAACAAACAAAAATTTATTGAAGCGATTTACGACGGCGATTTTGCGCAAAAAGAATGGAAAGACCGCATGAAACATACGACAGTTGTTTTGCATCAATTTATGCCTGAAAATTTTCCGGAAGCCGTTGCTTTAATTGACAAAATAATTAAAACCTTAAAGAAAAACAGTTTTACTGATGGCAACCTGGCGTTCATTTTCTTTGCCGATTATATCGAAAAGTACGGTTTAGACGATTTTAAAACCTCAGCGAAAGCCTTTGTGTCCATTACACAATTTATCAGTTGTGAATTTGCTGTTCGTCCTTTCATTTTAAAATATAAAGAAAAGATGATCGATGAAATGAGAAAATGGTCGTTGCATGAAAATCATCATGTACGCAGATTGTCCAGCGAAGGCTCTCGCCCGAGATTACCATGGGCAATGGCAATTCCGTTTTTAAAGAAAGATCCAACTTCGATTCTGCCTATTTTAGAGAATTTAAAAAATGATCCTTCAGAATATGTTCGCCGAAGCGTAGCCAATAACCTGAATGATATTGTAAAAGATAATCCGGAAATTGTACTTGAAATTGCTCAAAAATGGAAAGACATCAGTAAAGAAACGGATGGAATTATAAAACACGGTTGCCGTACTTTACTAAAACAAGGACATCCTGAAATACTGAGTCACTATGGTTTAGAAAGTACCAATATCGAACTTTCAAATTTCGAAATCAAAACGCCAAAAGTCAAAATTGGAGAATATTTACAGTTTCAATTTCACTTAAATAATAAAAATAGTGAAGCCAAAACCATTCGTTTAGAATACGCGATTCATTATAAAAAATCAAAAGGGCATCTGGCTAAAAAAGTCTTTAAAATCAGTGAGAAAATCTACCAGTCTAATCAATTAACCAAAGTCGAAAGAAATCAATCTTTTAAATTAATTACAACTCGTGTTTTCCATACCGGAATGCATCAATTGTCTGTTATTATTAATGGAACAGAAAGTGAGGCTTTGGAATTTGAATTGATTAGGTAATTAAAAAACAAACACAAATTACACCAATTTTCACTAATCTATTGGTGTTAATTCGTTTAATTCGTGTTATATTTTCATTTCAAATAGATTCTTTAAAATTCTATTTCTTACTTTTATAGTTAACACTTAAAAACAATTTTCTTAATCTAAATTAAGTTACAGATCGCAGTTACCACTGTAATTTTGTTTTCAAATCAAAAATAACCATGTCAAATATCAGTTTAATTATCGAAGAACGTTCTGCCAATATTGGCAATTTTATGGTAGGCAGATTATTGCCCTTCCGTGAAAAAAGAGCTGTCGGACCATTTGTATTTATCGACCATATGGGACCTGCTCATTTAAGTGATCATGAAAATATGGATGTTCCTCCGCATCCTCATATTGGCCTTTCAACATTGACATTTTTGTTTGAAGGAAGCATCATGCACCGAGATAGTTTAGGAACCGAATTAGAAATAAAACCAGGCGCTGTAAACTGGATGACGGCCGGAAAAGGAATTGTACATTCTGAAAGAACTCCGGAGTATTTAAGACATTCTGATAAAATGCTGCACGGTTTACAAATTTGGGTAGCACTTCCAAAAGAATTGGAACAAATGGATCCGAATTTTGCACATGTTGAAGCAGATGATATTCCGAAATGGGAAGAAGATGGTGTTTCGTATAAACTAATTGCCGGAGAAGCTTTCGGAAAAAAATCTCCAGTTCCAGTTTATAGTCCACTTTATTTTATTGAAATTAAAAGTAAAGAGGCTAAAAAAATCAATATTGGAAAAGATTTATTCGGCGAAAGCGGATTGTATATTTTGGAAGGAAGCATTAAAAGCGGCGAGCATGTTTACGATCCAAAACAGATTCTGATAACCAATGATAGTACTTTATGTGAGTTTGAAATTGCAGAAAACTCTACTGTTTATATTTTTGGTGGACAGCCATTTCCTGAAGAACATTTTATCTTTTGGAATTTTGTTTCTTCAGATAAAGAGCTCATCGAAAAAGCAAAAAAAGACTGGACAGAACAAACTTTCCCGAAAGTTCCGGGCGAAACCGAGTTTGTCCCATTACCTGAACCAAGAATCAAATAATTTATGGATACCATTAAAGCACAAATCGATACACGAAAATATCGTACTGAAATAACATCTAAAAGTGGCAATATTCTGATTTCAGATGAACCACAGGAAATGGGCGGAAAAAATTTAGGGTTTAGTCCGTTTGAACTTCTGGCTTCATCTCTGGCTTCCTGTACTTTAATTACGTTACGAATGTATATTGACCGCAAAGGATGGGATGTTTCAGAGCTCGCAATTTGGGTTGACTTTGAAAAAAATGAAGAACATACCGTTTCTTTGCTTTCAACAAAAATCCTAATCACAGGTAATGTAGACGATGCGCAAAAGCAACGAATTTTGAAAATCGCAAATAGTTGTCCGGTTCATAAAACACTCATAAATACAATTAAAATAGAAACTTCTCTAGTATAAATAATCTTAAATAAACAATCATGGAAATAAAACAAATCAACGATATAAAAAGAGGTCATTTTGAAGCTGTAGAAGACGGAAAAGAAGCTGGAAAAATGACTTACACCTGGGCTGGAGATTCAAAATTCATCATCGACCACACGGAAGTTAGCGAAGAATTCAACGGAAAAGGTGTTGGCAAAAAATTACTTATGGCTACAGTAGATTATGCAAGAAATAATAACTTGAAAATTATTCCGCTTTGCCCTTTTGCAAAAAGTGTTTTTGATAAGACTGAGGAAATTAGGGATGTACTTTTTTCTTAAAGTCGCTAAGATTCTAAGCTACTAAGCTTCTGAGATTTTAATATAGAGACGTACAGCTGTACGTCTTATTTTTTAATATTTAATATTTTTATAAAAACATTCAAATGGAAGAATTAGAAAAACTGAAAGAAGATTACAAAATTTTCAAATTTGCAACTGAAGAAGAGTTTAATACAATTCATTCACAATTTAAAAGTACAATGGAATTTGTCCAAAGTGAAAAAGAAAAAACTATTGCTATGACTGAAACTTTTAGAAATTTAGCTGAATTCATGAAAGAAATAACTATAAGATTTGAGACGAAAGATATGGAAATACAATTACTAAATACCCAAATTAAAACTTTAGAAATACTAATTAAAACGCAAGATTTAAAACTTCAAATGCTAGAAAATAAAATAAATGATTTATAATAAATATTTAATTCTGACTCTACCACTCCTATTTATTATCTTATAGCTTAGCGAACTTCTCCAAAAATCTCAAAAAAAACTTAGCGCTCTTTGCGTAAAACCTTTGTGAACTTTGCGGTAAAATCAACGCAAAGCAAAACACATTTTCAAATCTCCTCGAAAAGCCTTACATTTGCATGTAATTTAAACTTAGAGTATGACGAGGATAATTACACTTTTCTGTTTTTTTATAGCGCAAATCGGCTTTTCTCAAACAGTTGACAACTATTTAGAAAAAATTAGAAACAACGAAGCTCTCTTAACAGCTTTTTTTCAACAAATGCCTAAAGGAGGCGATTTACATCATCATTTTTCGGGATCAATTTATACAGAACCGCTTTTGGAAAGAGCCATTGCAGAAGATTTTTATCTGAATTTAGAAACAATGGAAGTCGCTAAAATAAAACCTTCAAAAGGCAATTGGCAAATTTTCTCTTCTCTCAAAAACGAAGGAAAATTATCTTTCTATCAGCAACTAGTAATGCAAACCTGGTCAGCTAAAGATTATAATGGTTCCGTACCTTCTGATGATTTGTTTTTTGACTCTTTTCAAAAATTCGAGCCTACTATCCAAGGTCACTTTGCAGAAGGAATGCTCGAATTAAAAAAACGTGCCATTGCAGAAAATGTAAGTTACATCGAAACACAATTATCAACGATTCCGTGCGATATGAATGTTTCTGACTTAACCGATTTTAATTCAAAACTACGTCAGGCTTCCACTCAAAAAGATGAAAAAGCGGTAATAAAACTTTTAGATGAATTGTATAAAAGTATTCAGCATAAAGAAGCCAAAAAATATGCGATCGATTTCAATACTAATTTCATCGCAAAATTGCACAAAGACTTAAAAATCGACGACGAGAAATTTACGATGCGTTATCAAAACTTTGTCCTTCGTTTTATGGATCCGGTTGATTTATTCAAGAATTTGACTATTGCTTTTATCTCGGCAAACGATAGCAAATTGGTTGCCGGTGTAAACATCGTTTCACCTGAACATGGCGAAAATTCTATGAAGGATTATTGGTTGCACATGGTTATGTTTAAATATTGTCACGCTAAATTTCCAGATGTAAAATACACGCTGCATGCAGGTGAACTTACTTTAGGTTTGGTTCAGCCGGAAGATTTAACCTGGCATATTAATGATGCGATTCATATTGCGGGCGCAAACAGAATTGGACACGGAGTTGATATCGCATACGAACAAAACTCATATGATCTGTTGCGCTATATGGCCAAAAACAATATTCCGATTGAGATTAATCTGGCAAGCAATGAATTTATTTTGAAAGTAAAAGACGGTCGTCATCCGTTCACGCTTTACAAAGAATTTAATGTGCCAATTGTAATTAGTACAGATGATGCTGGAATCTTGAGAACCAATATGACAGAACAATATGTTTTATTGACAAAAAGATATCCTGATGTTTCGTATGCGACCATAAAACAATATGTTTACAATAGCATCAATTATAGTTTTATTCAGGATGCATCGGTAAAAAAACAATTATTGAAAGATTTGGATGCAAGATTTAAAACTTTTGAAGATAAATTTTCTAAAAACTAAAATAATAAAATCTGCTGAATCTGCTAAATCTGCGTGCTAAAATTATCTCACGCAGATTTAGCAGATTCAGCAGATAAAAAATAAATTTGTAATCCTATTAAATATGATCCTGGAAGCCGCTTTTCTTTATATTAAACGAGATTTATTAACTCAATTCGAAGTTGATTTTGCAAAGGCAAGTCAATATATCTCTTCAGTTGATGGATATTTAGGCCACACACTACGGAAATGTCTTGAAATAGAAAACAAGTATCTTTTATTAGTTGATTGGAATACACTTGAAGATCATACAGTAGGCTTTAGAAATTCTGAACCTTATTTAGAATGGAAGAAGATTTTGCACAATTATTATGAGCCATTTCCGATTGTAGAACATTTCGAAACCGTTTTTGAGAATAGAAAATAGCCCACAGATTTTACGGATTGAACGGATTATCACCGATTCTTTTTTTTTAAATTCGCGCAATTCATGGCAAAAAATAATTTATCAGATGAACATCAAACTTATCGCCATTGGCAAAACCGACAATAAATCGTTGCAGACATTAATCGACGATTATACCAAACGTTTGTCGTTTTATATCAAATTTGATTTGGAAATTATTCCCGATATCAAAAACGTAAAGAACTTATCTGAAAGTCAGCAAAAGGAAAAAGAAGGCGAATTGATTTTGTCTAAACTTTCTCCGACAGATCAATTGATTTTATTGGATGAAAACGGAAAAAACTTCTCCAGCGTTGGTTTTTCTGAAGAATTACAAAAGAAAATGAATTCCGGAATTAAAACTTTAGTTTTCGTTATTGGTGGCCCTTACGGTTTTTCAGATATGGTCTACAGCAAAGCTCAGGGAAAAATTTCACTTTCGCTGATGACGTTTTCACATCAAATGGTTCGTTTGTTTTTTATCGAACAGTTGTATCGCGGTTTTACTATTTTAAGAAATGAACCTTATCATCACCAATAAGAAAGTATAGAGTCGAAGTTTTTAGTATTCAGTTTTAGTAGATAAATTCTTCTTCTTCACTTATAAAAACAAATGGAATCTTTTTATCAATTATAGTTTTTACCAAGGTTTTACACTGAATATAATCTCCATAAAGCATATTTTTATCGTATGAAAATATAATTTCAGCTTTCGGATTTATCACTAAGCTGTCCAAAAAAGGTTTCAGATTATTTTTAGAAAAATCATACGTTTTTCTTCCTCTATATTCTATCATTCCATTTTTTCTAAAATATAACTGGCTAATATTTTTGCTAACATTCTCCATTTTATAGTACACTTTCGTGAAAGGCAAAAAAGCTAAATTCTTTCCAATAGAATCTGCGTAAGAATAATAATTTTGTGCTTTTTCATTTTTGTGGGCTTTCTCTCCTCGCTTTTTTTCCTGTAGTTTCATTACTTCCGGAATCACTAATCTCAAAGGCAAACGCTTGTCAATATTGAAAATCCAGTTGGTTGAGATGATACTGTTTTTTCTGTTTACTTCGGCGATTGTGTCTTTGCCTTCTGTTTTGAAAAAGATATAAATTGGCGAATAATCTTGAACGTCTTTTACAATTGAAACATTTGCTTTTGGGAGTAAGACGTCTTTTTTTCCTTCACATGAAAAAAGAAAAACCACTAACAGGAAACTTAAGTATTTCATAAACTAAAATTTAAATTTTAAACACATAGAAACATAGATTTTGTAAACTTAGAAAAGGCATTTCATTTGCATTAAGACACATAAGTTATGTGTGAGAAACATGTTTCTTTTTGTATTCTTTTTTAAACACATAAAAATCTATGTTTCTATGTGTTTAAAATACGCGGAGATTTTACAAATTCATTTTCTCAAACAAAGTCACACATTCCACCGCCTCTTTTACATCATGCACACGCAGAATTTTTGCACCTTTTGTTAACGCAATTGTATTCAAAACTGTTGTTCCATTTAACGCATCTTGCGCTGTAGTATGCAACGTTTTATAAATCATGGATTTTCTTGAAACCCCAGCTAAAACTGGCAATTCTAATAAATTAAAAAGTTCCATTTTTTGTAAAACTTCATAATTCTGATCGGTTGTTTTGGCAAAACCGAAACCTGGGTCTAAGATTAAATCATTAATTCCAAGGTTCCTTGCCTTTTTTACTTTTTCAGAAAAATAAAAAAGCATTTCTTTTACAATATCATCATATTGCGCCAAAGTCTGCATGGTTTGCGGATTCCCACGCATATGCATCATTATATACGGAACATTGTATGCTGCAATTACATCAAACATTTTATCGTCTAATTCTCCTGCTGCAATATCGTTTATAATTGATGCGCCGCTTTCTATACTTGCTTTTACAACTTCAGCCCTAAAAGTATCTATCGATAATAAAGCTTCAGGAAAATGTTTTAAAATCAATTCAATTACCGGAACAATACGTTCAATTTCTTCAACTTCGGTTACAAATTCGGCACTTGGTTTACTCGAATAAGCACCAATATCTATAAATGTCGCCCCTTCTGAAAGCATTTTACCTACCTGAGCGATGATCTCCTCTTCATTTTTATACTTTCCTCCGTCAAAAAAGGAATTCGGCGTCACATTTAAAATTCCCATTACTTTAGGAATTGACAAATCAATAAGTTGACCTTTGCAGTTAATCAGCATCTGTTAGTTATTTTTGTTTCAGGTTTCAAGTTTCAAGTTATAGCATTAACACTTTGTTTAGAAAAAACTTGAAACAAAGAAAACCTGAAACTTGAAACTCTTAAAAAATTATCCTTATTTTTGAAGAAATTTTAGCAAATATACAGCAATAAATGAAGAATACTTCCCTTGAATTTGATAATGTAATTACGGTTTGCCGTACACTATATATCAACAAAATGAAAGATTATGGTAGTGCATGGAGAATTTTAAGACTGCCTTCGCTAACCGATCAGATATTCATAAAAGCACAAAGAATCAGAAGTTTACAGGAAACCGAAATCCGTAAAGTAGATGAAGATGAAAAAGGAGAATTCATCGGAATCATCAATTATTCGATTATGGCTCTGATTCAGTTAGAATTGGGCGTTGCTGATCAGCCAGATTTAGATGTTGAAAAAGCAACCAAATTATACGACGCTAAAATTAAACTGACCAAAGAGTTAATGGAAGCCAAAAATCATGATTATGGCGAGGCCTGGCGTGATATGCGTGTAAGCTCGTTGACTGATTTGATTCTTCAAAAAATACTTCGCGTAAAACAAATTGAAGACAATAAAGGTAAAACTTTAGTTTCGGAAGGCATCGATGCTAATTATCAGGATATGATTAATTATGCGGTTTTTGCTTTGATTTTAAACCCATTGAAATAAAAAATTCAAAAGATAAAATTCCAAATTCCAATCCCTACTATTTGGAATTTAAAAATTGGAATTTTTAATAACCTCAAACTATGAAAAACATCATTACTCAATTCTCCCGAATATTTGTCGGCGTATTATTTATCATTTCAGGATTAATAAAACTAAATGATCCGGTTGGTTTCTCCTATAAACTGGCTGAATATTTTAGCGAACCGGTTTTCAATATGCCGTTTTTAGAGCCATTGGCTTTAGGCTTAGCTATCTTTTTAGTAATTTTAGAAGTGGTTTTAGGCGTAATGTTATTGGTGGGTTATAAAACAAGAACTACGATTTGGGCTTTATTGATTTTAATCGTTTTCTTTACCTTCCTTACCTTCTACTCTGCTTATTTTGATGTGGTAAAAGATTGCGGATGTTTTGGAGATGCTTTGCATTTGACGCCTTGGCAATCATTCACAAAAGATGTGGTATTGCTTTTCTTTATTTTGATTTTATTCTTTAATCAGAAATTAGTAAAACCATTATTTTCAACTCCACAAACCAATTTTGCCGTTTATGTAAGCGTTGCTTTATGTGCATTTATGGCGTTTTGGGTTTTGAATCACAATCCGATTAAAGATTTCCGTCCTTACAAAGTAGGAACTAATATAGAAAAAGGAATGGAAATTCCAGAAGGTGCTCCAAAGTCTGTAGTTGAAATGATTTTCATCTACAAAGTAAACGGCGTTGATAAAGAATTTGGTGAAAAAGATCTAATGAATATTCCTGCAGGAGCGACTTTTGTTGACAGAAAAGACAAAGTGATTACAGAAGGTTATGTTCCGCCAATTCATGATTTCACGATGACAAAAGACGATTCTGACTATAAAGAGGAACTTTTAAAAGAGCCAAAATTATTACTTTTTGTTACTTATGATTTGGCTTTATCTGAACCAGCGGGAATGAAAAAGTTAGAAGGTTTAAACAAAGAAGCAAAAGCTAAAGGCTACAAAGTAGTTGCTATGACAGCTTCAGGAGCTGATGAAATTGCAAAAGCTAAAAAACAGTACGGCTTAAATGTTGATTTTTATTTCTGTGATGCAACGGCTCTAAAAACGATTGAAAGAGCCAATCCTAGTATTGTTGTTTTACACAACGGAACTGTTATTCAGAAAGTGCATTATAATGATGTTGATGATTTGAAATTGTAATATTTTCAAATAAATATAATAACGCCAATTTTTCTATTCCTGTAGTTAAATTGGCGTTTTTCTTTGTCAAAACATTTCGTACGAAAAATATTAAATTATGTTTTTTGTTTTATATTTTTGGTACAATTATCCCAAGAAAGCAAAGCAATCTATGAAACCATCACTAAAGTTCTTATTTACTTCTATATTTACCGTATTTTATATTTTTACATCTTTCAGCCAGGAAAAAACACCAAAACAAAATCAACTATATATATTCTTTTTACACAATAAATTTATTGAAGAAAATGATTTGAATACCGCAAATCCGGAATATGGGAAAGCAGAATACAACGAGATCTTAGCTTCCTTCAGAAAAGACAATTTTATTGTTTACAGTGAAATCAGAAAGAAAAACACTAATGTTTATGACTACGCTGAAAAAATAGCCAAACAGGTTAATAAATTGCTTAAAAAAGGCGTACCTCCAAATAAAATAACTGTAATCGGAACTTCGAAAGGCGGTTATATTGCACAATATGTCTCGACTTTTGTGGCTAATCCAGATATGAATTTTGTTTTTATAGGTTGTTTTATGGATACCGATATAGAACAAATTCCGGATATCAATTACTGTGGAAACATTTTAACCATTTATGAAAAATCAGATATTTACGGCGTTTCAGCAATTAAAAGAAAAGAAACTTCCAAACTCAAAATAAATCATTTTAAAGAAATCGAATTGAATACCAATCTGAAGCACGGCTTTTTGTACAAAGCATTAGATTTATGGATTGCTCCTTGTAAAAAATGGGCAAATGGTAATTATGATTTGAATTAATAATTCCACAAAAAATATTTTAAAAGTCTTCAATAAATAAAATTTTATTGAAGACTTTTTTGTTGAAATCTGACGTTTTTCAATTTTAAAATTTACTCAAAAACAAAAAATACGTTCAAAATTTTACCTCATTAGAAGATCATTTCCAAAAATTTTCATTTTTCAAACTAACTATTACGATTTCAATCGCGTTTTTCTAACCGAAATTTTCAGTTTTGTTACAAAATAAACGACTCTTCAAATTTTGTTAATCTCTATTTAGCTTTCAATTTGTTTGTTTAACTTTGTTCGGCATGAATTATCCGTATTTCTGAATCACAAGAAATGATGAGCGGTATATTATTCTATTAAAAACAAAATTTATCTAAGTATGAAACAAATAGCCCTGATTGTAATTGCATTTATTACTTTTTCATGTTCTCAAGCTCAGAAAACGGAAAAAACAAGCTTTTCTAAAGAAGCGTTATCTGAAAAGTTATTAACTGTTGATGGAGGTCAGATTTCTTTCAAAAACATTTTAAAAAAATATAAAGGAAAAACTTTGGTAATCGAAGTTTGGGCCTCATGGTGTGGAGACTGCGTAAAAGCAATGCCAAAAGTAAAAGACTTACAAGCCAACAATCCAGATGTTTCTTACCTATTTCTTTCTGCTGATAAAACGGCTGAAAAATGGAAAATTGGTATTGAAAAACACGAATTAAAAGGCGATCATTTTATGATGAATGATGGTATGAAAGGTGTTTTTGGAAAAGCAATTGATCTGGACTGGATTCCAAGATATATTATCATTGACAAAACAGGAAAAATCGTTTTATACCGAGCTATTGAAACTGATTTTGATAAAATAAATGAAACTTTAAAAAGTTTAAAACAAGCTTAAACAGCTTTATAAATTACCACAAAAAACAAAAATTAAAAGAATAATAAAAACTACCAAAATGAGAAAAAAGATTGTTGCAGGAAACTGGAAAATGCATAAAAACGCAGAACAAACTCAAGAATTATTAAGTGAATTAATTACAAAAATACCTGCACAAACAACTGCTCAGGTAATTGTTGCACCAACATTTGTAAACTTACAAGCAGCAGTTGCTAAAGTTAAAAACACAACAATTGGAGTTGCTGCACAAAACGTACACCAGGCTGAAGGTGGTGCTTTTACAGGAGAAATTTCTGCCGACATGTTAACTAGCATTGGTGTAAATACAGTAATTCTAGGTCACTCTGAGCGTCGTGCTATTTTTCATGAAACTGATGCATTAATCGCAAACAAAGTAGATACAGCTTTGAAACATGATATGACTTTAATTTTCTGTTTTGGAGAAGAATTAAAAGATCGTCAATCAGGAAATCATTTCAATATTGTTGAAAATCAATTGCGTGATGGTATCTTCCATATTACAAAAGAATCCTGGTCAAAAGTTGTTTTAGCTTACGAACCCGTTTGGGCAATTGGAACCGGAGAAACTGCTTCGCCGGAACAAGCTCAGGAAATGCACGAATTTATCAGAGAAACAATCCGTAAAGCTTTTGGAGCTGCAATCGCTGACGAAGTTTCTATTTTATACGGTGGTTCTGTAAAACCAGACAACGCAAAAGAAATCTTTGGTAAACCAGACGTAGACGGTGGTTTAATTGGAGGCGCTGCTTTAAAAGCAGATGATTTCTTAGCAATTGTAACGGCTATTTAATTTTAGATTTTGATATCTAATTGTCATATAAAAGCGTTCGCTATGCGAACGCTTTTTTTTGTGCTTTAAATAATTCTTAAATTAATAATGTTCTCCGAGATAAGCAACTTCTGCTTTCTATTGTTACCTTTGCAAAAAAATTATTTATGTCAAATATATATTTAGGATACCATTTTACGATTGAGCCAAAAGAACCGGGATCAGAAATTTTAATTGCTGAATTAGGCGAAAAAGCGTTTGAGACTTTTACAGAAACAGAAACTGGAATTTCGGCTTATGTGAAAAAAGATTTATGGGATGAAAACATTCTGGATGACATTTATATTTTAGACTCGGAAGAATTTAAAATTGAATATACGGTTGAAGAAATCGATCAGGTAAACTGGAACGAAGAATGGGAGAAGAATTTTGAAGCAATTGATGTAGACGGAAAATGTCACGTTCGTGCTCCTTTTCATCCAAAAACTGATGCTGAATTTGATATTGTAATCGAACCAAAAATGAGTTTCGGAACCGGGCATCATGAAACAACACACATGATGATTCAGCATTTACTAGAAATGGATGTTGAAGGTTTAAAGACTCTAGACATGGGTTGTGGAACTGCAATTTTAGCCATTTTAGCTGAAATGAAAGGTGCTCAGCCAATAGATGCCATTGATATTGACAATTGGTGTTATTTGAATTCTATCGAAAATGCAGAACGCAATAACTGCAAACACATCACCGTTTATGAAGGCGATGCTACTTTATTAGCTGGTAAAAAATACGATTTGATTATTGCCAACATCAATAGAAATATCTTATTGAATGATATGCAAAGTTATGTTGATTGTTTGAATCCAAAAGGAATTATTCTTTTTAGTGGTTTCTATGAAGAAGATATTCCGTTTATCGATGCTTCATGCACCGATAAAGGATTAACTTATGTTAAAAAATTTCAAAGAAACAACTGGGTTTCATTAAAATACGTAAATTAGTTATAGTAATTACAACAGTACAAAAACCTAAAAACATGAGTACTAAAGAGAAAGTAAGAGAAAGAGTTCGTGAAAAAGAAGCAGTTGGTTTCAACAACGAAATCATTGTTTATAATGACGATGTAAACACTTTTGATCACGTAATTGATACTTTAATGCGTGTTTGCAGTCACACGGCTGAACAAGCAGAACAATGTTCCTTAATTGTACATTACAACGGAAAATGCACGGTAAAAACCGGGCCAATAGACAAGCTAAAACCTCAATGTACACAGCTTTTGGAAGCTGGACTTAGCGCCGAAATTGTTTAATTGTAAATAATTTAAAAAACATTCTATTTTATTCTATATTTGAAATAAAATAGAATGTTTTTTTATGGAAGAATACGGGAAAATATTAATTATTGCCACGCCTATTTTTTTGGTTTTAATTATAATTGAAAAAATTTACGGCATCTATAAAAAAGAAGACACTGCTCCTGTAATAGACAGCGTATCGAGTATTAGCTCCGGAATCACTAATTCTGTGAAGGATGTCCTGGGTTTAAGCCTGACTTTTATTTCCTACGAATGGCTGGTTTCTAATATTGCTATTTACCATCTTGAAGTTAATATCCTCTCCTATTGTATTGCTTTTTTTGTCATCGATTTTTATGGGTATTGGAGTCATCGACTGGCACATCAAATTAATTTCTTTTGGAACAAACATGCGATTCACCATAGTAGTGAAGAATTTAATTTAGCTTGCGCCTTACGCCAGCCCATTGCGAGTTTAGCTAATCTGTTTACTTTTTTATTGATTCCGGCCGCATTATTAGGCGTTCCGGCTTCTGTAATTGCAATTACTTTGCCGCTGCATTTATTTCTGCAGTTTTGGTACCATACCAAACACATCAAAAAAATGGGTTTTCTGGAAAATATTCTGGTAACTCCTTCGCATCATCGCGTACATCATGCCATAAATCCTGAATATTTAGATAAAAATCACTCACAGATATTTATTTTTTGGGATAAGCTTTTTGGTACTTTTCAGGCCGAATTAGATCATGTTCCACCGGTTTTCGGAATCACAAGACCGGCTCATACCTGGAATCCGATTAAAATTAATTTTCAACATCTTGCCTTATTGATTAAAGATGCCTGGCGTGCAGAAAACTGGAAAGACAAGCTTACGATCTGGTTTAAACCAACTGGCTGGCGTCCGGAAAATTTTGAAGAAAAATATCCTGTTCACAAAATTGAGAATGTTTATGATTTTGAAAAATATGGAACGCAAAACTCTCAAAAACTTATTTCTTGGTCAGTCGCTCAAGTATTAATAACACTTTTATTTGTGACCTATTTGTTTGATAATATTGCCAAAATTGGTTTACCTAATATCTTTATTTATGGCTTTTTTATTTTAGTCACCATCTACAGCTACTCAGAATTGATGGATAAAAGCAAATATGCTGTCTATTGGGAAGGATTACGTTTCTTGATCGCTATTGCCATTATATCTTATTACGGAGATTGGTTTGGCTTAAATCAAACTTTCTTTGCCTCAAATTATATTATTTTAAGCTATTTAAGCTTGTCTTTTTTAGCTTCTGTTTATTTTATTACAATAGACTTTAGAACTATTCAAAACCAAATATTAAATTCATAACCCCAAATTATGAGAAACTCCATCATTTTTAAAACCTATGTCGCATTTAGCTTGCTTTATCTGCTTATTTTACTTGTAGGATATGAAACTCTTGATTTATTTTTAAAACCTGCCTTAATTCCAATTTTAGGCTTTGGAGTATATCTATATCGAAAGTTTCCCACTAAAAATACACTCTTAGTAGCTTTGCTGTTTTCATGGATAGGAGACGTTATTTTACTTTTTGCAGATATTGCCGAAATCTATTTTATTCTCGGCCTTATATCATTTTTAATTTCACATGTTATATTTTGTGTTGTTTTTAATAATCAAATAAAAACTAGGGCTCGAAAAAACAGTATTATTTTCGGAATTGGAAGTTTTATAATTGCACTTTATTTAATTGGAATGCTTTCTGTTTTATTACCTTTTTTGGGCGATTTAAAAATACCTGTTACTGTATATGCGAGCGTTATTTCTATCATGGTTTTATTTGCTTTTAATGGTTTTTTTGTTTGGAAAAACCCAGGAAATAAATACATTTTCATTGGCGCAATTGCCTTTGTTATTTCAGATAGTATTTTGGCAATGAATAAATTTTATGCACCAATCGAAAGAAGTTCATTTTTAATTATGCTGACTTATCTTATGGCACAATATCTGATTGTAGTTGGTATATTAAAACTGAATCCTAAAAAAGCAGAATAGCTTTCATGGAATGCAGATGACACACATTAAACGGATTTTCGTTAGTTTATTTTTGCACGCAGATTTCGCTGATTAATTTTAATCATTTTATCTAAAGCAAAAACTATTTTACTTTTACATTTGTACGACCAATACCTTAAACCATGAAAAAAATAGCATTTTTTATCATTTTACTTATAATTGCAACTTCCTGTGTGAGCACAAAATCGACATTGAAAAATGTAGATGACAGCGCTCCCGATTTAATTTTGAAGAAAGACAATACATTTGCTATTACGCTTTTTAGCAAAGACAAAAAGTACGGCTATAATCCTGATTATCCCGTGAATATTTTTTATCAAAATACTAGAAATGAAACTTTAAATGAAACCCGTTTTCTAAATGCTCTTGCAGGACCAAATGGTGAAAAAATTACTTATAAAAGATTAGAAACCTGTTGTCCTTTTCCAACCAAAAGAAGCGATATGGGAGCAGGATTCCTGAATGTATATGAATTAACCTGGCAAGGGCAAAAGAAGCCTATTACGCTTTATTTGAATGTGTATGAAAAAGGTATTTTGATGGTTCCGATGGGATTGAGTTTGAAGAAAGAGTAAAATAACTAAAAAGACAAAAAATAAAAGTGAGTATTTTTAATCAAATATTAGAAAGATCAAAATTAAATAAAGAATTAATAGGAGTTTGGAAATATCGTGACGATGATAAGTTTTGGTGTGGTTATGTTATTGATTTTAATGAAACTCTTGTCAAAATTCAGCATTATACAAGTTTCGGAAAACCTGACGGACAAATCATAGCTCAGATTTCAGCAATTCAAAATGTTGATTTTAATGATGATTATGCAAAGGCTATGCAAGTCGTTATTGATTATTCGAAAGAGATAGAAAAAGAAGAAAAAATTAATATTGCTATTTCTGATAATGATAATTGGGATTATGAAATTATCAAACAAATGGAAGGCAATTTGGATATTATTACAAGTATTGAAATTAATAACTCTGATTATTTTTCGGGATTTGTTATTGAAGTTTCAGAAAGCGACTTTATTTTAAATTGTGTTGGTAAACTTGGCCAGGATGAGGGACCTGTAGTTTATAAAATTGAAGATGTTACTGGTTTTAGAATAAATGATATTGATAATCGCAAAAGAGCAATGTTGTATAAATGGAGAAAATCTAGTTTATAATGGATTCAAAAGAATTTACAATTCGAAGAGGGATTACAGACAATTATCCTAGAAAACTAATCTTAGAGCACAATCAAATAAAATTTGACAGCAAAGATTTAAAAAATAATTCCTTTATCACTTTTCAAAAAGATGAAATAGCTGAATATAATTTTGGAGTAAAATTCATGAGATATAAATTCGTTTTCGGGAGAGAATATGTTATTTCGATTCGTAATAATGATAATCAAATTATTAAGATCAATTTTAAAACTTATTTTGGGAGAAAGAAAGATGAATATCATAAGCTTTGCAATGAAATTTTAGACTCTTTATGGGAACTTTATTTCAAAGAAATAGCAACAAAATGCATCCAAAAACACGAAGTAGGAGAAGACATTAAAATCGGTGAAGTGATCGTTACTAAAGACGGTTTGACTATTTTAAGTACTGCATCTTTAAAACCTAAAAATGAATTTATACCATGGGAAAAAGTTAGAACCAGAAGTTACACTACTTATTTTGCCATTTATTCTAAAGACGATGCAGTTAATGTAAATCGTGGTTATAGTTATTTAAACGATTGGAATACCAATGTTTTGTATGGAGTTGTTAAAACTCTTTTAAAGAAAAAAGAAATCAATAATGATTAAAGTTTTATTAAATTAAAAGCAAAACAAATTACTATACTACAAGATATTTAGATTATTGAGAGGGCAAATTTATTGAAGGCCAATCTTGGAAATCCCCTAAAAATAAGTTAAACTCTTCCTTCTACTTATATAAATGCTTTAATTTTGATTTTACTAGAAGCATTTCTGAAAAATCAAAAAAATTAAAATGACACAATCAAAAAATCAATATAAAATTGAAGCAGAAAGTTTCGAATTACCACAATACTTAGACAGAATCAATTTTTCGGAAGAAATTGAATTGACTATTGAAGGTATTACAAAATTAATGCGTTCTCAATTGTTCAGTGTGCCTTTTGAAAACATTGATGTGCAGGCCGGGAAAGTTATATCGTTAAATGGTGATGCTATTGTAGATCAAATTGTGAATAAAAAACGAGGTGGTTACTGTTATCAGATCAACGGTTTGTTTTCATTGGCTTTGCAGGAAATCGGGATTCTGCATTATTATGTTGCGGCACGTCCGTTGGTAAATCCGGGACAAAATGCTAAAACACATTTGGGAATTATTGCCACAATTGAAAATGAGGAATATCTGATTGATTTAGGGTTTGGCGGAAACAGCATCAGAAAACCTTTGAAACTAAGCGAAATGGCAACTGAGGTTCAGCATGATTCTGACACTTTTACTTTGATTAAAACAGAAGAAAATGAGTTTTTACTTCAAATCCTCATCGGAGAAGAATGGTCGAATTTATATTCGTTTGATTTGACGCCACAAAGATGGATCGATTTTAAACCTGCCAATTATTACAATTACTCGCATCCGGATTCGGTTTTTACCCAAAAATTAATTGTGGTTTTACAAAATCCGTTGGGCAAAAAAATATTATCTAAAAATTCCTTAAAATCTGTGATAAACGGAATTACAGAAATGATTTCTTTTGAAGAAAATCAATTGCAAGATATTTTGGAGTCAGAATTTAATTTGAAGTTAAAGTCTTAAAGCTTAAAAAATCAAAACTTCTTAAAAAATCGTAATTCCACTAAACTCCTAGCCCTGATAGAAGTGGAAATCCTTTTTTGAGAAAGCCTATTTTTTATGGTTTTTGCAGAGCGACCGGAGGAAGCTCCTGCAAAGACCAATAAAAAAAGGATTTGGAGAAAAAGATTGCAATGGATAGCAGGATCAGCTTCTTAAAAAAAACTTAAATCTTCATCTGCTATTGATAAATCATAACTACCTTTGCACTGTCAAAAAATCATATTATGAACATACAACATATTCCACAAATTAAGCATACTGAAAGTGGGAATTTCTTTTTATTGGCGGGGCCTTGTGCCATTGAAGGAGAAGAAATGGCTCTTAGAATTGCTGAAAAATTAGTTGGTATTACCGACAAACTTCAAATTCCTTATGTATTTAAAGGATCCTTTAAAAAAGCCAATCGCTCGAGAATTGATAGTTTTTCTGGAATTGGTGATGAAAAAGCATTAAAAATTTTAAGAAAAGTTTCAGAGACTTTTCACGTTCCAACTGTAACAGATATTCATACAAATCAAGATGCTGATATGGCAGCGCAATATGTAGATGTATTGCAAATTCCGGCTTTCTTAGTACGCCAAACTGATCTTGTTGTAGCTGCAGCTAACACAGGAAAAGTAGTAAATTTGAAAAAAGGACAATTTATGAGTCCGGAAAGCATGAAGCATGCCGTACAAAAAGTATTAGATTGTCATAATGAGAATGTTATGATTACAGATCGTGGTACTATGTTTGGTTACCAGGATATGATTGTTGATTTTAGAGGAATTCCTACTATGCAACAATATGCGTCTACGGTTTTGGATGTAACACACTCGTTGCAACAACCTAACCAAACTGCCGGTGTTACGGGAGGAAGACCAGATATGATTGAAACTGTTGCCAAAGCGGGTATTGCTGTGGGTGTTGACGGTATTTTTATCGAAACTCATTTTGACCCTGCTAATGCAAAAAGTGATGGTGCTAATATGCTTCATTTAGACTATTTTGAAGGTTTAATGACCAAATTGGTTGCCATTAGAAAAACAGTTAATTCATTCTAATTTTTAATACACGTTCATTGAAAACAAATATTTTATTTTTCTTCTTGATGTGTTTTTCATTAAACACTTTTGCTCAGGAAGAAATCGCAGTAGAAAAATACACAGCACATAACAAAGGTAAATTTTTCGTTTCCTGGGGAGGAAACAGGGATAGTTATACCAAATCTGATGTAAATTTCAGAGGAAAAGATTACAACTTTACGGTTGCTGATATGAAAGCTCATGATAAGCCAAAAGGATATCATATTGATTATGTAAATCCGGCAAACATGACAATCCCGCAAACTAATTTTAGAATGGGATATTTCTTTAACGACCATTACAGCGTTTCTATTGGTTGGGATCACATGAAATATGTGATGACACAAAATCAAATAGCTAATGTTACTGGTGATATTAATTTACCTGCTGATCAGGCTGGATCTATTTACAATGGACAGTACAATAATACACCTGTAGATATGTCTCAAGGTGGCGCCCAGGAAGGTGGTTTTGAGAAAGGTGCTACTCAGAGTGGTACTGCTTTTTTAATGTACGAACATACAGATGGTTTGAACTATATTAATACTGAGGTTTCCAGACATGATGATATTTCGAAATGGTTTGGTTTACCAAATATAGATAAGGTTCAGATTAACTTAACTGAAGGTTTAGGTGCCGGAGTTTTATATCCTAAAACCAATACAACTCTTTTAGGGAAAGAACGTCATGACGATTTTCACATTTCAGGATATGGTCTATCTGCAAAAGCAGGAATCAACTTTACCTTCTTTAAACATTTTTACCTTCAGGGTGAGCTAAAAAGCGGTTATATTAATATGCAGGATATTAGGACTACAGTTAGTAATGAAGACAAAGCTTCGCAAGACTTTTTCTTTTTTCAAAGAATTATTGCTGTAGGCGGAATTTTCAGAATCTAATATTTCTCCTAAAATATATTTAAAAATAGTTATCATTTTGGTAACTATTTTTTTTGCCATTTATTTGCTAAATCATACTTTATTCATAAAAGTCAAACAATGAAACAATGAAAAAATCAAAATATCTATTTCCCATAATTACATTTTTGCTCAGTTTTGGATGTGCATTGTTTGTAGCTATGAAGGTTTTTCCAAACAATCCGTTTTCTGGAACAAAAATAGAAAATAGTGCTGCTAATAAAATTCATGATGGGGACATCATTTTCCAGACGTCAGAATCAAAACAATGTGAAGCGGTTCGAATTGCAACAAACTCGAAATTTTCGCATTGTGGAATTATTTTATTTGTGAATGGTGGAGAATTTGTTTTAGAAGCTGTACAGCCTGTAAAAATAACGCCTCTTGGAGAATGGATCGCTCATGGAAAAGAGCATAAATATGTGGTTAAGAGACTCAAAAATGCCGGTACTATTTTAACGGAAGAAACTCTTGATAAAATGAAAAGGTATGGCAAACAATTTCTAGGCAAGGAATATGATGCTTATTTTGAATGGACGGATAACCGAATCTATTGTTCTGAATTAGTCTGGAAAATCTATAAAAATGGTGCCGGAATAGAACTGTCAAAATTGAAACAATTGAAGGATTTTAATTTGACTGATGAAAGAGTACAGAAAATATTAAAAGAAAGATATGGAAATGAAGTTCCACTTGAAGAAAAAGTGGTTGCTCCTTCTGATCTTGTTGATTCTGATTTATTAAAAACTGTAATTGATACTTATTGATATAGCCTGCAGATTTTACTGGTCGAACAGATTTACACAGATATTTTCAATAAAAAAAGCGATGATTTTCTCATCGCTTTTTTTATTATTCTATTTTTTCGAATCTTAATTCGATGTTGGCAGAACAATTCCTGATTGGTCAATTAAATAAATTAATGACGTCATGGTTGCTGCTCCAAGCTCTAACTCTCTTTTGTTTATTGCATCAAATTTATCGTTTGCTGCATGGTGATAATCAAAATAACGTTGTGAATCAGGTTGTAAACCTGCTTTAACGATCGTTTTAGAAGTTAAATGCTCAATATCTGACCCTGCATGTCCTTTTATAAAACTGTGAACGTAATATGGCTCAAAAAGAGGTGCAAATCCTTGTATTTTTTTCAGATTTGCATCATCAGCTTCGATAGAAAATCCTCTTGGTGTAAATCCGCCAGAATCACTTTCTAAAGCAAAGATATGATTCTCATTCTTTTGTTTTGAAACTTCTTCATATTTAGCACCACCTTTTCCACCGTTTTCTTCATTCATGAATAAAACTACACGAATTGTATTTTTCGGTTTGTAGTTTAAGTTTTTAAGAATACGAACTACTTCCATACTTTGCACTACCCCTGCTCCATCATCGTGAGAACCATCTGCTAAATCCCAGGAATCTAAGTGACCTCCAACAACCATGATATTCTCCGGAGTTACAGTTCCTGTTAATTCTCCAATTACATTATGAGATAATACATCGGGTAATGTTTCGCAAGATTGTTTGAAGTAAAATTTTAAAGCTGGATTATTTTTCAATAATTTACTCAATAATTCAGCGCCATTAGTACTGATTGCCGCTGCCGGAATATATTGCTCTTTTGGTAAATCACCGTAAGATTGAGCTCCTGCATGAGGAAAGTCATCTAAACGTAAATTCAAAGAACGAACAATTGTTCCTACCGCTCCTAGTTTAGCCGCTTCCTGTGCTCCACTGCGTCTTTGGTCTCCTGCACCTGAATAAGCTTCAAATGTTCCAATATTTTCAGGATTCATTGGTCTGTTGAAAAATACAATTTTACCTTTTACCTTATCTCCTAAAGTCTTTAATTCATTGATACTTTGTACTTCAATAACTTCAGCAGTAATTCCGGTTTTTGGTGTTGCAACTGATCCTCCTAATGCACAAATTGGCACTGTAGTCTTCGTTTTATTATCTAAAATAAAAGCAGTTTCTTTTTCGCCACGTACCCAATGAGGTACCATAACTTCCTGAAGATATACTTTATCTAGTCCTAAACCCTCTAACTGAGATTTAGTGTATTGCACCGCTGCTGCTGCACTTGGAGAACCTGATAAACGGCTTCCGATATCATTAGATAAATACTCTAACCAAGTATAGCATTTTGCCTCAGTTAAAGCTTTTTTATAAAATAATTTAATGTTTTTTTCATCATTTGACTGTGCAAAAGATGTCAATCCGTTTAAAACTAAAACAGTTAAAAGAATCGTTTTTTTCATAGGTTTAATTATGTTTTTGGGTTGTTGCACAAAGGAACAAAATTCTTTAGACCTGCCACAGATTTCAATGCAACTTTTCTTAAATTATTTTACCTCGATTAACTTGTTTTGTACACCAATTCCGTTTTCATTAAAAGCCTCAATAGCAAAATAATATTTTGTGCCTTTGTCTAAGCCTCTAAAATCATATGAACTTTCGTCATAGACCATAATACTGTTGTATAATTTATCTGGAGAAATTCCGTAATAAATATTGTAGCCTACTGCATCTGGCTGTTTTTTCCAGCTAATCATTGCATTTCGTGAATCCTTAGTGTTTCTGGTAACTTTAAAACCGGAAACTGCTTTTGGTTTTACTCCCAATCCATTTCCGAAAACCCTGAAATCTGAAACTGCAAACAATCCTGAGGCATTATGAATGTTTTCCATTTTTATATAACGCCCTTTAATTGACTTTGCCAACTCTACATAATCATGCGGAACATCTTTTGCATTTTGAGACTTATCAACCACCAATTTCCAATTTACAGCATCATCAGACATGAAGATTTTATACTGATAATAAATATCCATAGCCTTATTATATTGCGTCGCTTTATGATCTGCATAGTTGATTTGCAAGGCCTTTATTTCCATTTGTCTGCCTAAATCAAGTTGCAGCCATTCGCCAGGCGTATCTGTTTTCGCTGACCAATAGGTTTGAATATTTTCGTCGGTTAAATTCTCAGCACCGTAACAGAATTTCTCATAGACTTTTTTTCCACCATTGTCCATTCTGTGTGTTTCTACTTCCATACATTCTTCAGAAGAAGAAACCTTGACTGGCTTTTTATATGAAAGTAGCATCCATCCTGAAGAAGCTCCTTTTTCCTGACTTCTTTGAGAAGTTGGCAGGATGATCGGAAAATCACCGTAAGCTGTAATGGAGTACATAACATCATCTTTATCAAATCCTGCCGGAAACATGTCTATACGACGCTCAAAACGATCTTTTATGGAGATCTTACAAGTTCCGGTGTTCCAATAATTTCCGTAATTATCTGCAAAAGTATTTCCGTGTCCGGCTCCAATTACAAATCCGCCCGGTTTGTACGACATCGGATTGTGTTTTTGATATGTAAAAGGGCCTAAAGGATTGTCTCCGACATGGACACCATTGGCATATCCCTTAAATTCAGTCGCCGGCGCACCATATTGCATGTAATATTTACCATTGTGTTTCGTCATCCACGCTCCTTCAATAAAATTCCCCCATGGTGCAGGTTCCATGTCATTATTTGGACCGAAACGCTCCCAACCGTGATTTGAGGGATCCAGAATAGCAACTTCCTTTATTTGACCATACGGACGCTGAATATCCTCTACTTCAGTAGCTTTGTATAATTTTTCATAATCGGCTTGATTTCCTTTTGGAAGCCAAGTATTATAATCAACCTCAACACCCACTAAAGGTAGTTTTCCGCTTGAACCGTAGTACATATACACTTTTTTATCGTCATCCTGAAAAATAGCAGGATCCCAGGTTGGCAACATTGCTTTATCAACATGTCTTAACCATTGCCCTGATTTTGGATCAGCAGTTTTCCAGATTGGATGATCTCTTTTCCAGGTTGAACCTACATAAAATAAAGTATCATTTACAACCCACGCCGCTGGTGCACACTGATCGTCATCACCGGGCTTTCTTTGAAAACTGCCGTAAACAAATTTCCAATCTGACATGTCTTTACTCCAAAAGAAACCTGCCTGATTGGTAGCAAATAAATAATATTCTCCTTTAAAAGTAATGATAACTGGATCGGCACTCGAACGGCGAGATTCCGGAATTCCGTTATGATTGTATGTCGTATAATTGTAGCCAATATTAATTGGATTACAATAAGTTGTTGCCGGTTTATTTGGATCGAACCATTCTGTTTTCCCTGGAATATTCACTTTTTGAGCGAAAACATTGTTGTTGACAATCATCAAAAACAATAGAATTGGCAGTGTGAATTGATATGCTTTTTTCATAGTTTCATTTTATTTGGAAAGTTTAAAAGATTATTTTTTCTCCTTTATTCTTTCTTTTAATAATTCAGGTTCATTTGTAGTTATATAATCGAATTTATGATCAATAATCCAATCCATGTCAGAAGCTTCGTTAACTGTCCAGGCATTCAGCATAACATTATTCTCTTTTGCTTCTTTAATCCATTCCGGATGTTTTTTAAAAACAGAAAAATGATAATCAACTCCTGAAATCTTATCTAATTTTACTTCTTTTGGAGATTTATTCCCTTCCAAATACTGTAACACCGTTTTTTGATCTACTTCTCTAATTTGCTTTAAGATTTCGTAATCAAAACTTATATAACAGGTCATTTTATCCGCATGTAGTTTTTTGATTGTTTCAATAGTTTTTAAGGCCGTCTTTTTTCCTCTTTCTTTACTTATTTCTGAAGGCTTTATTTCGCAAACCAAAAGAGTATGCTTGTTATTTTTTTTGCCTTCGGTAATATATTCGTGTAGCGTTGGTAACTTTTCTCCGTTAGAAAGTTTAAACTGAATTAAGTCAGCATAATTTGTTGCTTCAATAAGTAATTTGTTGTAATGTGCATCATGATTGATTACTAGAGAATCATCAGCCGTTCTCCAAACGTCAAATTCAGAACCGGGAAGTTTTAAATCAATTGCATGTCTCAGAGAAGCTATCGAGTTTTCAGGAAGATTGTTCTTTTTCCATGCTCCACGATGTGCTACAATGGCGTTTTTTTCCACTCCACAAGAATGAAAAATAATTGCTATTAGCACTAAAAGAAATGTTTTAAATGCGTTAGGAATTTTCATTATTTCAAAATTTATCATTTTTTAAAAAAGTCTCTTTTATAAAAAAGCCCTTCGTTAACCAGACGAAGGGCTAATTACAAATCTAACAAACCAACTATTTAGTTAATTCAAAACTAACTTTCTTGTCGGCAGCTGAGTTTCCACCAATGAAAACATCAAACTGTCCAGGTTCTGCTACGAATTGTAGATCAGAATTATAAAATTTTAAATCTTCAACCGTAATATCAAAACTCACAGTCTGTTTTTCCCCTTTTTTAAGTGTTATTTTTTGGAAATTTTTCAATTCTCTAACTGGTCTTGTTACTGAACCTACTAAATCTCTGATATACAATTGAACGGTTTCTTTACCATCGTAATTTCCTGTATTTGCTACATCAACAGTTACTTTTAATTTTCCGCCGGCATTCATCTTATCTGATGAAATTTTTAGGTTTGAATAGTCAAAGTTGGTATAGCTCAATCCGAAACCAAATGGGAATAATGGTTCATTTCTTTCATCTAAATAATTCGATCTGAATTTTTCGAATTTACCTTCTGTATTTGCCAATGGTCTTCCTGTATTTTTGTGTGCATAATAAATTGGCACTTGTCCAACGCTTCTTGGGAAAGTTGTAGTTAATTTTCCGGAAGGATTTACATCACCAAATAAAACATCGGCAATAGCGTAACCTGCTTCAGTTCCGGCAAACCATGCATTTAAAATAGCAGGAACAGTTTCGTTTTCTTCTTTTAATACTAACGGACGACCGTCAAATAAAACTAAAACAACTGGTTTTCCTGTTTTTAATAAGGCATTTAATAAATCTTTTTGAGCTTGTGGAATTTCTAGATTCGTACGGCTGCTAGATTCTCCGCTCATTTCTGCAGATTCTCCCAATGCAGCAACAATTACATCAGATTGGTTCGCTACTTTTAAAGCTTCTACTAATAATTCTTCTTTAGAACGGCTGTCGCGGTGCAAAGTTTTACCAAACATTGTTGCGTTAGTTTCAAAAGTTTCATTATAATCTAAGTTGCTTCCTTTCGCATATAATACTTTTGTAGAAGGTCCTGCTACTTCTTTAATTCCTGCTAATAATGATATTGCATTTTCCATTTTAGTAGCTACACTCCAGGTTCCCGGCATATTTTCTTTAGCATCTGCCAATGGTCCTATAAGTGCAATAGTTCCTGATTTTTTAAGAGGCAATACCTGATTTTGATTTTTTAATAAAACCAATGACTGCGCTGCAATCTGACGTGCTTCTTTTCTGCTTGCTGATGTAAAAATTTCCGTTTTAGCTCTTTTTTCATCACAATATTTATACGGATCATGGAATAATCCTAAATCGTATTTCGCTTCCAAAATAAGTTTAACAGCATTATCAATTTGCTCGATCGTTACTTTTTTCTCATCTAACGATTTTTTCAAAGTAGTTAAGAAACCTTCACCTACCATATCCATTTCAACACCGGCATTTAATGATAAAGCTGAAACAGCTTGTAAGTCTCCCATTCCGTGTTCAATCATTTCGTTGATTCCTGTAAAGTCAGTTACAACGAAACCTTTAAAACCCCATTGTTTTCTTAAAACATCTGTCATTAACCATTTGTTTCCAGTTGCAGGAATTCCATCTACTTCGTTAAAAGAAGCCATTACAGAACCTACACCAGCATCAACTGCCGCCTTGTAAGGCGGAAAATAATCATTAAACATTCTGATATGACTCATATCAACAGTATTGTAATCACGACCTGCCTCCGGTGCACCGTATAAAGCGAAGTGTTTTACACATGCCATAATCGAATTATTCTTAGAAAGATCATGTTGCTGATACCCGTTTACCATTGCTTTTGCAATTTGGCTTCCTAAATAAGGATCTTCTCCTGAACCTTCAGAAATTCTTCCCCAACGCGGATCACGAGAAATATCAACCATAGGTGAAAATGTCCAGTTGATTCCATCAGCACTTGCTTCCTGAGCCGCAATCTGTGCACTTCTTTCGATTAAATTCATATCCCAGGTACAAGATAATCCTAACGGAATTGGGAATGTTGTTTCGTAACCGTGAATGACATCCATACCAAAAATCAATGGAATTTTTAAACGGCTTTTTTCAACAGCAATTTTTTGTACCTCTTTAATTTTTTGAACAGATTTAATATTGAATAAACCACCTACTTTACCTTCAGCAATTTTTTTAGCCACATCAGAACTGTTTGCTTGTCCTGTCGTTATATCTCCAGAAGTTGGTAAATTAAGCTGACCTAATTTTTCATCTAAAGTCATTTTAGATAATAGTTCAGCTACAAACTCTGATTTTGGTTTAATTGTTACTGTGTTTTTAGTGTTCTTTTTTTGAGCATAACCCAAAACAGCACATCCTAAAAAAAGTAAGACTAATTTGTTTTTCATTCTGTCGTTTAATTATAATTATATTTTTTTATTAAAATCCGTATTTTGCAGACTTAAATCCAAGTTTCACCAAGCCTTGTTTTACTTCAGGAGCATTCATAAATAGCTTCCACAATAAACCTGAACGGTAATTTTCGATCATCACCACTTCCGGTCCCTGATCGATTGCCAGATATCTTTTTGCTGCCCAGTTGTTTTGTAAACTTACTGCATCATAAAATCCGGCTTCTCCCCAAGTTTCTTTTTTATGATTCTCGTATAAATTTCGAATTACAGCCAAAGATTCTTTTGGTGTATATACAATTGAACTAATTGCTGCAGTTGGTGAAATAACACCTTTGTCATTACTTGGCATATGTGCATCATATCCCACTGAACCATCGGGATTTCTAGAATAGGAAGCTGTTAATCCCCAATAATCAGCTCCGTAACCTTTAAACTTTTTTGGATTTTCGACACAATATTGGTAATCAATTTTTACCTGATTTGAATTTAGATCCCAATAATTCGCATATTTATCACTTAATTGATTCGGATCTAAGCCTAAATAAGAATAATGTGCCCAAAATAAAGGTCCACCGAATTCTTCTGCTCCATTGTGTTTTAAAATTAGAGGCAAATTATATTTGGTTTTAGAAGAAACAATTCCACCACTTCTGGCCCAACCTTCGTGATATACTTTTGCATCAATTGTATGTGTTGGCGAAGATGCTGCCATTACATAAGTAATCAAACATTCATTGTAACCCTGCAAAGGAAAATTCATTTGCCAGTCGTAAGTTGGCGACCAATGCCAGTACAATACATTTTTATTATTAGTAAACCAATTCCAGTCTACCCCTTTCCAAAGTTCATCGTATTTTTGAGCTACTTCTTTTTCTTTTTCAGAACCATATTTTAGATATTCACGAACCGTAATCATTCCTGCAACCAAAAATGAAGTTTCCACTAAATCCCCTCCATTATCTTTCATTCCGAATGGTTTTACTTTTCCCGTATTTCCATCCATCCAATGCGGCCAGGCACCATGAAAACGATCAGCTTTTGCAAGAAAATCAGCAATTTTTTTTAGTCTTTCAATACCTTTTTCTTTGGTAATATAACCGCGTGACATACCCGAAACAAGAGCCATTAATCCAAAACCAGAACCTCCTGTTGTAACAATATGGGCATCATTTTCAGGATAATTACCATCAGGATGAAAACGTTCTCTCGCTAAACCAGAATTTGGTTCGGCATAATCCCAGAAATAAGCAAAAGTTTGTTTTTGAACAGTATCTAAAAGCTGATCGTCTGTCAATTGTGCTGCAGAAGCACTTTCAGAAGTAACTTCTTTTGATTTATTTTCCTGTTTACCACAACCAAAAAGGGTGATAATACTAAATAGAATTGATAATCTAATCATTGCAAAATTTTAAAAAATTATTTTAAAAAATTACTCTCTTCAAAAAAGAAGAGAGTAATTTTGAAGTTTTAATTAGTAACCACCAGGGTTTTGTTGAGAAAGTGCTCCCGCTTCTCTTAAGAATGAAGTAGGAATAGGCCATAATTCATGCTTTCCAACAATGAAAGTTTTTCCATCTGCTGCCATAGCCGCTGCAGCTTGTCCTGTTCTAACAAGATCAAACCATCTGTCGTGCTCAAAAGCTAATTCTAATCTTCTTTCTTTCCAGATTGCTTTTCTAATATCTGCCTGAGAAGTAAAAGGAGTATCACCCAGACCCGCTCTTTTACGAATCATATTTACCAAAGGAATAGCTGCTGATGTTTGTCCTAATTCGTTCAAAGCCTCCGCTTTCATTAATATTACCTCTGCATATCTTAAGTATCTAAGATTTGTATCCGTAAATTCCTGATTATAAAAAGATGATGAATAGGCTTTGTAATTGTATCTTGGATTCGCTACAGTTGACGGTATTTCTCTGCCATCGTATAAAACTGAACCTCTGAAAATAATAGTAGCCGCTCTTCTTACATCGCCTGCTTCATAAGCATTCGCCAAGCCTTCTGTTGGTGTATTAAAACCCCAACCCCAACCTCCGGCACCACGCGGTGCCTGAGAAACTGAATAATTTCCAATTCCGAATCCAGGGCTTGAAGTTCCTCCAATTCCATCAATCTCAAAAATAGACTCTGGGCCAAATTCTCCTTCTTTTTTAAATTGTGCAGCATAATCTGCTACTAAACTGTATCCTGTTACTTTATCACAATTGTCAATTACATTTTGCCATTTCTTTTGATATAAATTTACTTTTGCTAACAAAGCATACGCAGAACCTTTAGATACACGCGTTTTGTCTTCAGCCCCATAAGCAGATTTATCTGGTAAATTTGTTATTGCATCATTTAAATCTTTTTCTATAAAAGCATAAACTTCTGCCGGTGTTTTACGGGTTAACTGCATAAGTCTATCTTCCTCTGAAACCGGAAGAGGGACATGATCTACAATAGGAACTCCGCCGTATCCTTTTACTAATGTAAAATACATAAAGGCTCTCATAAACTTAGCTTCACCTTCTAGTCTAACTTTTAAAGCAGGTGTTACCTTATCTAACTTAGGGAAAATATCCAAAGCCTGATTACATCTGTTTATTCCTGCATAATTAGCATTCCATGTAGATTGAAATGATGGAGTTGAAGCATTATAAGTTAAAGCATCCATAAGATCTTTATCACCACCAGCATCTCCCGGATCAGAACCTTTATCAGCATCATCTGAAATAATACTCGAAACTGCATTCCAACCGAAAGAAGACATATCCCAACCTAAAAACTGATTGTAAATTGCTGTAACAAAACCATTAGCTCCTGCATCATTATTGACCAACTCCACATCAGCAGGAATCGATTCTGTAGGGTTTACATCTAAGAAATCATCTGAACAACCGGAAAGAAATAATCCAGAAAGTACAAATATTGATATATATAATCTTTTCATAATATTAAAATTTTAAATTAGCACCTATAACAAACGATCTCAATGCCGGGTAAGCATCTAACTCAACCCCCTGAGTGCCTTCAACAAGTTTACCATCGCTAGTAACATCTGGTGAGAATCCTGAGAATTTTTGAGAAATAAACGGATTGATCGCGTTTACATATATTCTGCAAAAGCTAATAAACTGATCATCTTTAAGAGGAAGTTTATATCCTAAAGTAATGTTATTGATTCTAAAGAAATCTGCTGATTCCAGATAAAAAGTTGAAGCAAACGGAGTCTCATTAGAAGGTGCAGGATTAGAAGCTGTTGTATTAGTTGGTGTCCAGAAATCACGTGTCATTGAAGCTTCTATGTTTTCACCTCCAAAACGTTGCGCTTTTTTACCATTATACACTTTTGCTCCTCCTGTTCCATAACCATCAACAGAAAAATCAATGTTTTTGTAATTCAATCCTAAAGAAACTCCATAATTAGAAGTTGGTAAAAGTGAACCTACATATTTTTTGTCATTAAGTTCATCAAGCCCTGATTGAGCAACTTTATCACCATTTGCTTTATAGTACAACATTTGTCCATTTGCCGGGTCAACACCTGCATATTCATACAAATAAAAACTACCTAATGGCTGTCCTACTGAAGTATTATCCAGAATTTTGGTATTTTGACCATTTCCTAAACTTCCTCCAATAACTGGATTTAACTGAACATTTTTCAGGCCGGTAAGCTCATTTTTATTATGAGAAAAATTCCCTCCTACCCAGTAACTTAAGTTATCATTTATTTTGTCATCCCAACGCAATGCAATTTCATATCCTTTATTAGATACTTCGCCAACATGTGCAGGTGTAGCCAATGTAATTCCTGAAGTTGAATATGGTTTAACATTCAAAATTGTATTGGTTGTTTTTTTGTCATACAAATCAAAAGATCCTTTTAATCTATTATTTAACACTTCAAAATCAAAACCTCCTGAAAGCTCCTCAACAATTTCCCATGATAAATTAGGATCTACCTGAGAATTAATTGTTGTACCTGAACCGAGATCCGGGTAATCTAATCCAGAAGTAAATACCTGAGTATTAAGTGGTACATTTTGATTTCCTAATCGTCCCCATGATCCTCTAATTTTTAATAAATTAATTGGTTCAATATTACTTAAAAAACTTTCCTTAGATACAATCCATCCTAAACCCACGGATGGGAATGTTCCCCAACGTTTGTCTTCAGCAAATTGTGATGATCCGTCGCGTCTTACAGTACCTGTAACTAAATATCTATCTAATAATTTGTATTGAAAACGTGCAAAATAAGAGGCTAATCTTCTTTGATTTAAAGCCTCATCTTTATAACCTGTAACTGCACTTGCAACATTTACATCTTTTAAAGACCAATAGTTAGAATTTGGATTTACATTTTTTCTATCAATCGTTAATTTCTCTCTGGTACCTTGTACATTAGCCTCAATACCTGCTGTAACTTCTACATCATGAATTTCTGCAAAAATTTTATTATAAGTCAAATAGTTAGATAAATTCCAATTGAAGTATTCATCTCTTCCTCTCGTTAAAGTATTTGTGTTCAAACTTTTTGTATCGTAGCCTGATGCTACACGAGTAGGGTCTGCGGATAACCAAAGCGCTAGATTATCAACATAATTATATTGGTTGTAAGTATAATACTCTCCATTAAACTGTGAGGTAAATTTTAAAGATTTAATAATATCCCAATCTAATTTTAAACCTCCTTGCAAAATAACGCTTTCTTGTTGCTCATTCGTATAATCCAATTGAGCTACGGGATTACCAACATTATTAAAAGATGCTCCTGTTTCAGCTACAACTCCATTTGAAACAAATGGCACACCATATTTTCCATCAGCATAACGTACAGGAACTAATGGAGATTGTCTGTAAGCATTAGTAAAGGCACTCAAAGGCATTGGTGTATTTTTTATAGTACTTACACTAAAATTTTGGCTTATTCTAACTTTTTCAGAAACCTTGAATTCATTATTGTTTCTGATAGTAGTACGTCCGTAATCAGATCCATTCAAAATTCCTTTTTCTTCATAGTTTCCAACACTAAAAAAGTACTTTACATTTTCTGAAGATCCTGAAATCGCAATATTGTTTTGAGTATAAGATCCTGTTCTTGTGATCTCATCAAGCCAATCAGTGTTATAAGGCTGATTAGCAGAAAATCTGCCTTGTGGAAAAGCGTTGCTGAAGGCAGCATTACTATAGCGAACATACTCGTCGCTATTTGCCATTTTTACTTTTTTCAAAGGAGTTCTAACACCTGCAAAACTTTCAACATCTACAGTAAGTTTTCCTTTTCCGCTTTTGGTTGTAATCATAATTACACCATTTGCACCTCTTGTTCCGTAAATAGCTAATGATGAAGCATCTTTCAAAATCTCATAAGATGTAATATCATTAGTATTTATGTTATTGATATTCTCAGTCGGCATACCATCTACAACATATAAAGGATTTCTTCCTCCTAATGCAGTACCGGCTCCCCTGATCACGACTGAAGGTGTACTTCCTGGCGCATCTGAGGTCGATACCTGGACTCCCGCAGCCTTACCTTGTATAGCTTGAGAAGCATTCAACACTTTCATTTTCGTAATTTCTTCAGATTTAATTGAGCTAACAGCTGAAGTATTATCAATTTTCTTTCTTGTACCATATCCGATGACCACTACTTCTTTTAATGCAGTATCACCTGATTCTTTTAAGGTTATTGTCATTGGAGCCACAGTAGCTGGCACAGAAACAGCATCAAATCCAAGCATTGAAACTTTTAATAGTTCTCCTGCTTTTGCATTAATTGTAAAATTCCCGTCGAAATCAGCATCAACAGATGTACGGGATTGTGGAGCACTAATAACTGCTCCGGGAACTCCCATTCCGCTACTGTCTACTACTTTTCCTGTGATTGCCTGTCCAGACATATATGCCGGAAGCAATAAGAGCGCTAAAAAGCTAAAAATAAAATTTTTCATACAGTTCGTAATCGTTTAAGTTAGTAGAGCCAAATTAAACAATTACAACGTTGTAGTACATCAAACAGCACTACTACATAGCTACATCATTGTGTTAAAATTCAATTATACAGTATTGAAAATCAATATTATAAATGTTAAATAAATTTAATTAACACTACGTTATGATGTAGTAATGATGTATTGGAATTATATAAAAAACAATAGTAAAAAATATAAAAAATGTAAAATATGAATGCGAATCTTACACACTTAATAAAAACTTGGACAGGTTTTCTTCCTGAGAGAGATTTAATTTTTTTCGCAGGCGATATCTATGTAATTCTACACCTCTAAATGATATGTTCATCATGGGTGCAATTTCCTTGGAAGAAAGATTCATTTTTAGATAAACACACAGTTTTATATCTTTAGGAGTAAGATGAGGATATTTTTTTGAAAGGCTTATAATAAACTCGTTGTGAATCTGATTCAGGTTGGTTTCAAAAATTTCCCATTCGTGTTTATTCACTTCATTAATCTTAATCGCCTTTTTGATTTCGCTTTTAAGTTTGTTAAAGTCTTTTTCAGAATCAAGAATGTTCTGAATATTTTCAATCATTTCACTTTGCTTGGCAATTGACAAAGATTTTCCGGCAACTTCAGATGATTTCGTTTGCAATTCAAGTTCCAAAATATGCTTCTGGTATTCCTGCATATTCAATTCATTTTCTGCTTTTAATTCCATTTCAAGAATCTCTCTCTGATGTTTTAATTCTTCTGCCTGCAATCTTAATTTTTGCATGTAGCGAAGTTTATTCCATTTATAATAGAAAAACAGTACTGCTCCTATTATTAATAAGTATAACAAAATCATCCAAAATGAAAAATACCAGGGTTTTGCAACACTAAATTGAAAACTTACAACATTATCGTAATTTGCCCCATCATGTTTAAAAACATTTACAGAATGGTCTCCACTGCTTAAATTATTTAAAACAATCAATCCGTTTGCAACTGAAATAAATTCCTTCCCATTATCAAGTTTATAAAACAAATTAGGTTTGCTGGCTCCATAAATTCCAGAGATGACATTTATTTGCAATTCAGTATTATATTTGATTTTAGAATCATTTGGCGTTAAATTTTCATCATTAAAAGATTCAATCCTGACAGCAGAATTTTGCTTGTTCTCATATTTCAATTGTAGTGAAATAAAGCCATCATCAAGATTTAGCAAATAATGGTTTGCATGCTTAAAAATTCTTAAATTATCATTAATTAATTTTCCTTTATAATATTTCGCCTGAATAATATTCCAGAGAAATTTATTTCCGATAGCTTTAATATGATATAAAATTCCATCCTGAAGTACCATAAAATGATCTTCATCTATGCTTATTACATCAGAAACTTTTTTAAAATTCTGATTAAATAGTTCATTTTCTTCAAGTTTGTTGGTGATCGAGTTATAAGTGTACCATGAATTATTGATCACGAATAAAATTTCCTTTCTGAATTCAAATATCTTAACCCCAAAATCGTTTTTAATCTTGCTTTGTTGCGTGATATTTTCAACTTTCCTGGTTCTAAAATTGTCATCATATACAACACGATATAAACCTCGATAATTATCGGCTGCCCAAATTTCATTCTTTTTGTTCTGGGCTACATATTTTATGGGTTTAGAAAGTTCATTAATAACTCTCTTTTGAGTGAAATCTGAAAGATTATCATACACTACAACTCCACTATATGTCGATTGAAAATAATTATTATTAATACTGCTTTTAGATAAATTCCAACCACCACTAATGTTATTTATTTTAGAAAGAGAACCATTCTCATAGGAAAATGTTCCGTCGTTATGACCAATAATATATTTGTTATTAATTTCGGTAATATTCCATGCCTGGCCTTGTGTATTGGGCATCATTTTGAACTTACCCGAATCAAATTCAAAAACCCCGTGGTTTGTGGCAATTAAATAACCTTTATTTGTTGTAGCAACCGAGTAAACTGAACCTAAAACACCTGAATTATCATAGAATATTGAAATAGGAGAATTGATTTCAACATGAGCAATTCCATTATCTAAACCAAGCCATAAATCGTTTTCTTTATCAAAACCAATACTCAAAATCGAGTTATTCATTAAAACATTTTTTCTGTCAATGTTTTTATAGGTATCAGATTTAAAATCATAAATAAAAACACCTCTATTTCCAGTACCTACAATAAGTTTATTGTTTTTAGTAAACTTACCTACATTAATTGTAGAACTTTTTAAAATTTCATTTAATGGATTATTCCAGGGCTTTAAACCCTCTTTTTCTACGGTAAAAATTCCTTTTTTTTGTGTAAATATATAGGTCTTGTTTTGGTATTTTTCGATCGCATGAACGACACAATTTTTAAGTACATTCCATCCTTTTGGGTTTGCAATTCTTGATCCGCTCATTTTAAAAATGCCCTTCGCTACAGAAGCCACATAAAGATTTTGATCGACAACGAAACAATACGAGATTAAAAATGGAAATTTAATTTTCTGAATGTGTTTTCCGTTATAAATAAAAACATCATTGAATGACTGGAAATATAAAGAACCATTGAATCTGAAAATTTTCCATATTTCCTCATTATCTTTTTCATCAAACAAGCGCAGATTTTTAGTAATCGAAACGTAATGCATTTTACCTTCCTTTCTGTACCAGTAACCAAACTCTTTATAAGAACCAGAATAAATCTTATCACCTTCGATCAAAATTGAACGAATAATAGTTTTATTAGGCAATGTATATTTTTCCCATTTTACGCCATCGTATCGCAATAAATAATGATTGTTGGCAAAATACATCGCATTATCTTTTCCCTGAACAACATTCCAAATTTGATTATCGCCCTGATAATTTGATTTATTATAATTTTCAACAAAAGGAAGTAATTCTTGTGCGTGAATTTGAGAAGCGATGAAAAAGAAGAAAAGTGATTTTAGAAGTATCGATTTCAAAATATTCAGTTTTATAGTCAAAGATACTGACAAATATTTAATAAGTAAAAAAGCCTCCCAAATGAGAAGCTTTTTTTATTACAGTTCGTATGTTATTTAATTTTGAAGCAAATGATAAACCTGATTTGCAATTTCATATTCTTCATCTGTTGGAATTACCAAAACTTTTGCCTTTGCATTTTGTTTATTAATTTCTCGAATAGATTTCGAACGAACTTGATTTTTTTCTTCATCCAATTCAATTCCAAAATATTCCATTTCTGTACAAACTAATTTACGCATATAAGAAGAATTTTCGCCAATCCCGGCCGTAAAAACAATGGCGTCTAAACCATTTAATGCTGCAGTATATGCACCAATAAACTTTTTAATACGGTAGGCATTCATTAACAAAGCCAATTGGCATTCTTTATTTCCTTTTTCAGCTTCGGATTCAATATCACGCAAATCACTATAGCCGGTAAGTCCTAACATACCACTTTGTTTTAATAAAACTGCGTTTACTTCATCAGCTGTATAACCAAGATTTTTAATCATATAAAAAACGATCGACTGGTCGATGTCACCTGAACGTGTCCCCATTATCAGACCATTTGAAGGAGAAAAACCCATTGTGGTGTCAATACATTTTCCGTTTTTAACAGCAGCCATACTACAGCCATTTCCCAAATGAATGGTAATAATTTTAGAATTGTTTTCTAAATACTCAATTGCTTTTTCAGAAACATATTTGTGGCTTGTTCCGTGAAAACCATACACACGGACTTTATTTTCTGTCAAAAGATAATTTGGAATTGCGTATTTATAAGCCACTTCAGGCATTGTTTGATGGAAAGCAGTATCAAAAACCGCAATTTGCTCTGCTGAACTAAAGATTTCCTCAGCAACATTAATTCCTTCTAAGTTAGCGGGATTATGCAATGGAGCCAGTTCAAAAAGCTGTTTTATTTTTGCTTTTACCTTTTCATCAATTTTCACAGTATCACTAAAGTCACTTCCTCCATGCACTACGCGATGACCTACCGCCGCAATTTCTGAGGTTGATTTAATAACTCCTTTTTCAACATCCAAAAGCATATTGGCCACTTTTTGCAAACCAACTTTATGATTGGAAATTGGAGATGTTTCTTCTATCGAATCAGAAGCTGTTTTAAAAGTAATATTTGAAGTTTCTAACCCTATACGATCAATCATACCGGAACAAATTACTTCATTCGTTGGCATTACCATTAACTGATATTTTATTGATGAACTTCCTGAGTTTATAATTAGTATTTTCATTTTTTCAAAGTTGCTAAGACGCTAAGTTTCTAAGTTACGGAGCTTTTATAGAAGCCGTTTTTTTAATTTTTAATTATTTATATAATACGTGAATTAAGAACAGATTAAAGTAGATTTTTATTGATTTTTGAACTCATAACTTATAACTCAAAATTCATAACTTATAATCCCTGTGCCTGAATTGCTGTGATTACTACCGTATTAATAATATCATCTACGGTACAACCGCGGCTTAAATCGTTTACAGGCTTGTTTAGACCTTGTAACATTGGTCCGATTGCTAATGCTCCGGTTTCTCTCTGAACGGCTTTGTAAGTGTTGTTTCCTGTATTTAAATCCGGAAAAATAAGCACACTCGCCTGCCCTGCTACTTCAGAATCGGGCATTTTACTTTTGCCTACAGCGCGATCTACTGCTGCATCATACTGAATTGGACCTTCTATTTTTAAGTCCGGACGTTTTTGTTTTACTATTTCTGTCGCCGTTCTAACTTTCTCTACCTCATCACCTTTTCCTGAAGTACCGGAAGAATACGAAAGCATAGCAATTTTAGGTTCAATTCCGAAAGCCGAACTTGAATCGGCTGATGAAATCGCAATTTCTGCCAATTGCTCTGCCGTTGGATTTGGATTAATGGCGCAATCTCCAAAAACCGAAACCCTGTCTTCTAAACACATAAAAAAAACAGATGAAACAACAGATGAATTTGGTTTGGTTTTAATGAATTGTAATGCCGGTAAAATGGTATGCTGTGTGGTATGTGCCGCTCCCGAAACCATTCCGTCAGCGTGTCCTTTATATACCATCATCGTTCCAAAATAAGAAACATCTTCCATTAAATCCCTTGCCATAGTAATACTTACATTTTTGGCTTTTCGTAGCTCATAATAAGTATTGGCATAATCTTCATAAAACTCAGATTCAATTGGATTGATGATTTTTATTTTTGAAAAATCAAAAGTTATTCCGAGTTCGGCAACTTTACTTTCTATTTGTTTTTTATCACCAATCATCGAAATGTCAACAACATCCATGGTCAGTAATCTTGAAGCCGCAATAATAATTCGTTCATCTGTTCCTTCAGGCAAAACAATATGTTTACGATGCTGTTTTGCCCGTTTCACCATATTGTATTGAAACATTTTTGGCGTCATTCCTTCCGCTTCAAACGTAATTACTCTTTGAGACAAAGCCTCGACCTCTACGTATTTTTCGAAAGTATTAATCGACGTTTCTATTTTATGGGTATTATTAGCGTAAATTTTCGATTTGATCGATCCAATTTTGTTTGTTACATTATAAGTTCCTCCTTCAACTGCAATAATGGGAACAATAGACGATAGTCCTTCAATAAGCTTTAAAATACTTTGTTCCGGAATAATATTTCCGGTCAGAATAATTCCTGAAATTGTTGGATAATTAGCAGATTCATTAGCTTGTAATGCTCCCAGAATAATATCCGAACGATCTCCGGGTGTGATTACCAATGCATTATCATGTAAGTGGACTAAATAATTATGCAGCTGCATAGCACCAACACTAAAATGCCCAATTTCATTGTTTAGATAGTTTTCACCAAACATTACTTTTGCGTCAAGCTCATTAACGATCTCCTGCATAGTTGGATTATTCAAACTGGAAATCAGCGGAATTGTGTTTACCAAAACGTTGGCAGGTAAACTTTTCTGCAATCCTTTTGTTACCAATTCGATATTTTCAGGCTGAACTTTGTTCGCAAAAACGGACAAGACCTCAACTTCTTTTATTTTGAAAGAATCATAAACAAGATATAAACTATCAACTAATTCATCTAAGGTTTTACCAACACCGGAACCAATGATTATAGTTGGGATTCCGAGGTTTTTTGCAATTAAAACATTTGTATCTAATTCTATGGAAGTTCCTTCACCAGTAAAACTTGTTCCCTCCACGAGAACAAAATCAAAACGTTCTTCAAGCTTTTTATATTTTTCGATAATTAAATCTAAAACCTCGCCTATTTTACCTTTATTTTTTTTCTTGATTAATTTGCTTTTGGTAATGGCGTAAGCATCTTCAAACTTTATATCCAAATTAAAATGGGAGAGCACAGTTTCAATATGATTGTCTAATTCTCCATCTACAAAATCTTCTACAATAGGTCTAAAATAGCCCACTTTAGCTGTTTTGCCAATCAAGATACTCATCAAACCGAGTGTAACAATCGATTTTCCGCTATTCTGATCACTTGTTGCTATATATATCGCTTTACTCATAATTTATTATTTTGAAACTAATGTGTAATTGTAAATTTTAATCAGGAAAGTACTAAAACCAACGTCTTTTTTTGAAATAGATAATCAAGGCTATCACCAATAAAAACATAGCTCCCATGACCATAAAATAGCCGTTTCTCTCTTTAAGCTCCGGCATATATTCGAAATTCATTCCATATACTCCAACAATAAAGGTAAGCGGAATAAAAATGGCAGAAATGATCGTCAGTGTTTTCATAATTTCATTCATTTTTCGGCTTTGTTCCGAAAAATAAAAGTTAGAAGCACTTTCTAATGAACTCATATCCGAATCAATTTGTTCTAAAAGCTCTAAACTTTTTTGATGCAATCTGATGAAAAAATTAAACGTTTCTTTTTGAATTAAACTGTTTGTATCATCGTCTTTAATAGTCTTCAGATAATATAATGAATCACGTAACGGTATGATAGAACGCTTTAAAAAATTAAAGTTATCACGATGATTTTCAATCTTTTCTAAAATAATCGGATCGGCTCCTTTTTTGGTTAAATCAATTAATTCTTCGATATTATCCTCTTCATCTTCTATCGTAATGTAAAAATTTTCCATTACCGCATCTAGCAATAAATACAGTAAATAATCTACTTTTTTTGTTCTTACAATCCCTGCGTGCATGCGAAGACGCTCGCGTATATGAGTAAAAAAATCACTTCTTTTCTCCTGAAATGAAATCAGAATTCCATCTTTCAGAATAAAGCTCAACTGCTCTACTTTAAGACCATCAGAATATTCAGAAGGCAAAAGCGATTTTATGTTAAAAAATAAAACATCCTGCTGTTCTTCTAATTTGGTTCTTTTGGTAGTGTTTAAAATATCGGCCAATAAAAAATCATCCAGCTTAAAATGAGCTCCAATTGTTTTGATTAATTCGAGATTATTTAATCCATGAATATTCAGCCAATTATTTTTACTGTAATCAATACAGGTATTTAAGGCAAAAACGGTAAATTTTTCATATTCGATAACATCAGCATCGTCATATACAAAAAGCTGCATTTCTGATTCATGATCTTTATGAGATCCAGTATACTCTAAACTAGTATGTTGCAGTTTGCGTCCTTTTTTGTATTTTATCTTTCTCATTCAAAATGATTTATATAGTAATATTACAAAAAAGATTTCGAACGGGAAATGACAAATGTCATTTTGATGGGGATAAATTTCGCATTGAATATTTTTATTTGTAATATTTGTACTACTTAATTAAACCCGACAGGTTTTAAAAACCTGTCGGGTTTGCTGAACGAATTGAAACATGCAAATAATTGAACCACTTGAATTTGGAAAATATTATCATATCTACAATAGAGGTATTAACAGTGAAAACATTTTTAAAGAGAATAGGAATCATGAATATTTTTTAACCTTATATGCTAAACATATTAATCCAATTGCAGATACTTTAGCGTGGTGCTTACTAAAAAATCATTTTCATTTATTGGTTAGAATTAAAACTTTTGACGAGATTATTCAAAATAGAAAACAAAATGAATTCAACAAAACAATTGCAGCTCATCAATCCTTTGGTAATTTATTTAATGCCTACACAAAAGCAATAAATAAAGGCTATTATAGACATGGTGCGTTATTTGAAAGACCATTCAAAAGAAAATTAATTGATAATACCATTTATTTACAATCAGTTATAAATATATCCATTATAATCCAGTAAATCATGGATTTTGTGAACATCCAATTGAATATCCTTGGAGTTCATATATAAGTTGTCTTTCTGAAAAGCCAACAAAATTAAAACGTGAAAAAGTCATTTCATTATTTAAAAATATTGAAGGTTTAAAAACTTTTCATACTAAAAATGAAAACTTTGATTCATTAGAGGAATTTCTTAATTTATAAATAAACCTTTTTAAACGCATAGAAACCAGACATGTTTTAGCTCAAAATCTCATAAAAAAAACAACTCTTAGACAGTCCTGTTTTATCGCACAGCAAACCCGACAGGTTTTTAAAACCTGTCGGGTTTAACACCTAACATAAATCCATAAAAAAACCGAACTATTTCTAGTTCGGTTTCACAATTATATAATACAAAGTTTTATTCAGACAATACAGTATAAGATAAATTTGTAAAAACTCCATTTTTTACCTCAAAAACATCAGGCGTCACTATTTTAGTTTGTAACACTCCTTCTTTTTTTGCTATAAAACTAAAAGTTCCGGAAACCGTTTTTTTCACAGGGTCCATGGCTGTAATTGTTAATTTTCCACTCTGGGCAAAATGCTCTGTGTAGGTATTTCCATCAATCAAATAAGTATTAACAAATAATGCGTCAATTTTGTCGTTTTCCTCATCAAGAATATAGTCTTTTAATGGCATGGCATCAGCCGTGGTTAAGTCGCTTCCGCATGCTAAAGACAACATTTGAGAGTTATCCTGAATACTAATATCAAAACGTTGCGCTTTTGCACTTTTCACTTTAATTAAGGTAACACTATTAATTTTAGTTGGCTTCCATTCTGCTCCGTTTACAGTTGCTGAAACCGAGCTGTTTTCATCGTTTTCATCACTACTGCAGCTTGTAAACAAAATAGATAATAACAATAATCCTCCGAGAATTTTCTTCATAGTTTTTAGGTTAAGTTTTGGTTTATTTTTTTTCAAATTAAAGACTAAAACTTGTAAAAAAAGTACGGGAATCCTCATTCCTTGCAAATAATTCTAACTAACACTTTACGAGATAGTCTGGGTCATTATTCTGCATAAAAAAACCGGACTATTTCTAGTCCGGTTTTTCATTATTGTGAAAGAAGAATTATTTTACTTCTTCGAATTCAACGTCTTCAACATTGTCACCTTGCGATTGCTCTTGTTGTGGAGCTGCTTGTTGACCTTGTTCACCTTGAGCATACATAGCTTCTGTAGCTGTTTTCCAAGCTGCATTGATGTTGTCAAGAGCTGTTTGAATAGCTGGAATGTCTTGAGATTGGTGAGCCATTCTCAATTCAGTTAAAGCGTACTCTACAGCAACTTTGTGGTCGTCAGCTAATTTGCTTCCTAACTCTTTCAATTGACTTTCTGTTTGGAAAATCATACTGTCAGCTTCGTTTAATTTCTCAGCTCTTTCTTTAGCTATTTTGTCAGCATCAGCGTTAGCTTCAGCATCTTTTTTCATTTTTTCGATTTCTTCAGCTGTTAATCCAGAAGAAGCTTCGATACGGATATCGTGAGATTTTCCTGTTCCTTTATCAGTTGCAGAAACTTTGATGATACCATTTGCATCAATATCAAAAGTTACTTCGATTTGAGGAACTCCTCTTGGTGCTGGTGGAATACCATCTAAGTGGAAACGACCGATAGTTTTGTTATCAACCGCCATAGCTCTTTCACCTTGCAATACGTGAATTTCAACAGATGGTTGAGAATCAGCAGCAGTTGAGAAAACTTGTGATTTTTTAGTTGGAATAGTTGTGTTAGACTCGATTAATTTAGTCAATACACCACCCATAGTTTCGATACCTAAAGATAAAGGTGTAACGTCAAGTAACAATACATCTTTTACATCTCCAGATAAAACTCCACCTTGAATAGCAGCTCCAATAGCAACAACCTCATCAGGATTAACTCCTTTAGATGCTTTTTTACCAAAGAATTTTTCAACTTCGTCAGCGATTCTTGGCATACGAGTAGAACCTCCAACAAGGATTACTTCGTCGATATCAGATGTAGATAAACCTGCATCTTTTAATGCTTTAGCAACTGGCTCCATAGAACGTTTAACTAATGAATCAGTTAATTGCTCAAATTTAGCTCTTGATAATTTTTTAACTAAGTGTTTTGGTCCTGAAGCAGTAGCTGTAACGTATGGTAAGTTGATTTCAGTTTCTGAAGAAGAAGACAATTCAATTTTTGCTTTCTCTGCAGCTTCTTTCAAACGTTGCAATGACATTGGATCCAAACGTAAATCAATACCTTCTTCAGCTAAAAATTCATTAGCTAACCAGTCAATAATTTCGTGGTCAAAATCATCTCCACCTAAGTGAGTATCACCGTTTGTAGACAATACTTCAAAAACTCCGTCTCCTAATTCAAGAACAGAGATATCAAATGTACCTCCACCTAAATCGTAAACAGCAATTTTTTGATCAGTTCCTTTTTTATCTAATCCGTAAGCAAGTGCCGCAGCAGTTGGCTCATTAATGATACGCATAACTTTAAGACCAGCAATTTCACCAGCTTCTTTAGTAGCTTGACGTTGTGCATCGTTAAAGTAAGCAGGAACAGTAATAACCGCTTCAGTTACAGTTTGACCTAAATAGTCTTCAGCAGTTTTTTTCATTTTTTGAAGAGTCATTGCTGACAATTCCTGTGCAGTATATAAACGACCATCAATATCCACACGTGGTGTATTGTTGTCACCTTTTACAACTGAATAAGAAACTCTTTTTGCTTCGTTTGTAGTCTCAGCAAAAGTGTGTCCCATAAAACGTTTAATAGAAGCAATCGTTTTTGTAGGATTCGTTACCGCTTGTCTTTTTGCAGGATCACCTACTTTAATTTCTCCACCTTCAACAAAAGCGATGATAGATGGCGTTGTTCTTTTTCCTTCTGCGTTAGGAATAACAACTGCTTCGTTACCTTCCATTACAGAAACACAAGAGTTCGTCGTACCTAAGTCAATTCCGATTATTTTACCCATTTTTTATATATTTAATTTTGATATACATTTTATAACTCAGGTGGCATAAGTCAATCTTTGTGCCAATATAAAAAACCAAAGTAAATTGTCAGTTTTCATGTCGACACATTAAAAATCATCTGACAACATGACATTTTTAAAACCTGACAGGCGTGGCATATCAGTACTTTACGTGTCATTATGAACAGCTATTGTTGTTATTTTAAGGAGCTGTTTCCTGCTATCCGCTCGTATCTTTTATGGCGAACCCCGCCATAAAAGGATACCGCTTCTATCAGGGCTAGGGGTCCCGGTTTCAAAAGAAAATTTATTCCAATTAAAACCAGAATCTTTTTTAATTAAATTAGCTATTCCTAAAATTTACTAAATCTATTTAATGGAAAACTACACCATCATCATTTTTATTCTGACTATTGTCATTGGACTTTCTGCATTTGCTGACAAATCAAAAATCCCCTATCCTATTCTTTTGGTGATTGTTGGCGTTGCAATTGGTTTTATTCCCACAATGGCAGAAATCGAAATCAATCCGGAGATTATATTCCTGATATTTCTTCCTCCTTTATTATATGATGCTTCATTTAATATTTCTCCAAAACATTTCAAAACTAATCTTAGCACGATAAGCACCTTAGCTATACCACTTGTTTTTCTAACGACTTTTTGGATTGCCGTAGTTTCCCATTATATGATTCCGGGTATGACCTGGCCGTTATCCTTTGTACTTGGAGCCATACTTTCTGCAACTGATGCCGTTGCTGCCGTAAACGTAACAAAAGGCCTCGGAATACCCGAAAAAACGATTACAATACTGGAAGGTGAAAGTTTGATAAATGATGCATCGGCATTGGTTGCTTATCGTTTTGCTGTAGCAACTGCAATGGGTTCTGCTTTTATAATCTGGAAAGCAACATTGGAGTTTGTGCTCCTATTAGGCGGTGGATTCCTGGTTGGTTTTATAATGGCTAAAATTCTCGCTTTCATTCTAACTAAAGTTCGTAAAAACATAAATGTTACGGTTAGCTTTATGCTTCTAATGCCTTTTGTTACTTACCTAATTGCAGAACATCTGCATGTTTCCGGGGTAATTGCAGTAGTATGTTTAGGTTTGGCTATATCACGTTTCAGTAAAAAGATCTTTCCTGAAAGTGTGAAAAACAATTCAAAAAACCTTTGGGATGTAATTATTTTTATTCTAAACGGATTAATTTTCATCCTGATCGGACTTAATTTTCGATACATTCTTAAAGATATCGATGACAATATGATTCTGCCTTATATTGGTTATGCAGCCATTATAACTATTGTAGCATTATTGACCAGAATGGTAAGGATCTTTCTTCAGAAAATAAATCTGCAAAAATCTTTTCTAAAGAATGATAAAAAGAAGCGAAAAGTCAGTGAACATGCCCTACTCGATTCTAAAAACAGTTTTATTATTGCATGGTCCGGAATGCGAGGTATTGTTTCTTTGGCTATTGCTTTAGGTTTACCAAAATTACTTCCGGACGGAACACCTCTTCCGCAACGAAATGCGATATTATTTATTTCTGTCGCTGTTGTTCTTTTAACCATTGTAGGGCAAGGACTTTCACTTCCGTGGATTGTCAAAAAATTAAATTTAGAAGCGGAAGAAAAATAATTTTAAAAAAAAATAAAATAATTTGTCCAATTTTAAAAGTTCGATTGTTATTCCATTATAACAACATTTATAAACATTAAATTTAAACAAAATGGAAAATCGAATTAACATTCACGAAAAAGGACAAAACGCATTAAAAACACTTTACCCAATTGGCGGATATCTAAAAAAATCTCCTGTTGAATTAGCTCTTTTGGAATTAGTTTTTTTCAGGGTTTCTCAAATCAATCAATGTGCTTATTGTCTTGATATGCATTACAAAGATGCCCGTGACAAAGGTGAAACAGAACAAAGATTATACGGATTAAGTGCCTGGAGAGAAGCAGGATATTACACCAACCGCGAAAGAGCTGCATTTGCTTGGGCAGAAGCTTTAACAAAATGTGATGTAACAGATTCAGTTTACAACGAAACTGCAAAAGAATTTTCAGAACAGGAATTAATTGATTTAACTTTAGCTATCACAAACATTAATACCTGGAACCGTATTAATCTTGCTTTTCCTAATGAACCAGGAACTTATAAAGTGGGCCAATTTGGTTAATTAAACGTAAAAAGAAACTGATTTATAACATCAAAAAATAACATTATGAACGAATTTGTATTAATATTTCGCAGAGATTTTAGCACTAAAGAAACGCAACCTTCACCACAGGAATTACAAGATTCTCTAAAATTATGGCAGGATTGGCTGGGTGGAATTGCAGCGCAGGACAAACTGGCAAAACCTTTGCAACGCTGGGATGGAGAAGGAAAAATTGTAACTACAAATAAAAGCGTAATCAATGGACCTTATGTCGAAATCAAAGAATCAATTGGTGGATTAATTATGATAAAAGCAGCGAATTATGACGAAGCCGTTGCTATTGCAAATGGATGTCCAATATTAGGTTTAGGCGGCAATGTAGAAATACGTATGGCCGTTACAGCAACATATTAATTTTTTAGTTTTATTTCCTGATTGCACTTTATAAAATTATGGAAGAAAGTCAGCTTTTACCCAATTTATTCAGAACAGAGTATCGAAAAATAGTTTCGGTACTCTGTTATTTGTTTGGAATCGATAATATCGAAATTGCCGAAGATATTACAAGCGATACCTTTCTGGCGGCAACCGAAACTTGGAGCATAAAAGGAATTCCTGAAAACCCAACGGCCTGGCTTTATACAGTAGCTAAAAACAAAACAAAAAATTACCTGAAACGAAATGCCCTTTTCGAACAAAAGCTTTCTGTCGAGATAAAGCACACAGCAAATAAATCAGAAGAAATCGAAATTGATTTATCAAATAAGAACATCAATGATAGTCAATTAGCCATGATATTTACCGTTTGTAAGCCTATAAATTCTGCCGAAGCGCAAATTGCATTGGCACTAAATTTATTGTGCGGATTTGGAATTCAGGAAATATCAGATGCTTTTTTAACCAATAAAGAAGTCATTTACAAAAGAATCAATCGGGCCAAAGAAAAGCTCAAAGAAGCCAATATTAAAATTGAGCAGCCCACAATTTCTGAAATCCATAATCGCTTAGAAACCGTTTTAACAACTTTGTATTTATTATTTTCTGAAGGTTATTATTCGACTTCGCAAAATACCATTCTCCGTAAAGATCTTTGTGCTGAAGCCATGCGATTGACTTTTTTATTAATCGAAAATCCAACAACCAATCTCCCGGCCGCAAACGCCTTACTTTCTTTAATGTGTTTTCATAGCTCAAGATTTGATGCCAGAACAAACGAAAATGGCGAAACAATCTTGTATCAAGACCAGGATGAATCATTGTGGAATCAGGAATTAATCGAAAAAGGCCAATATTATCTCGTTCAGGCTTCAAAAGGAAATGAACTTTCAAAATATCATCTGGAAGCCAGCATCGCCTATTGGCACACGCAGAAAGAAGACACTCCCGAAAAATGGCAAAATATCCTGCAGCTTTATAATCACCTTCTCTTTTTAGAATATTCGCCTATTGCGGCTTTAAACAGAACTTTTGCTTTGGCCAAAACAAATGGCAAACAAGAAGCCATTATTGAAGCCGAAAAACTAAATCTTACTCAAAATCCTTTTTATTATTCGTTATTAGGAAATCTTTATACAGATATTGACAATCAAAAAGCCGTTGAAAATTTTGAAAAGGCACTACAAATCACCAATTCTCCAGCAGATAAGGCAACTATAATTAAAAATATTAGTTTGATTAAAATATAGAATTCTTTTAGTTTTAAAAAAAGCGACTCTTAAAATTAAACTTTGACAAATACACCCTATTTTAGCTTTTTAGATATTTCTAACAAACTCATTACTTTTTTATGGAAAATACTATTGCAGTTTATGGTGCTTACGGACATACCGGGAAATTTATTGTTGTTGCCCTACTCAAACAAGGATATAATCTAATTCTCTCCGGAAGAGATCAGGAAAAATTAATCCTATTGAATAAAGAATATCCCCAGTTTAAAATAAAACCAGCCGATATTAACGATGCAAAGGCATTAGATGAAGCATTTTCAGAAGCAAAAATTATTATAAATTGTGCCGGACCTTATTTGGATACAGCTGAACCAATCATTCAATCTGCATTAAGATTACAGGCTCATTACATTGATTTAAGTGCTGAGCAAAAAGCGGTATTAGATGTTTTTGAACAGTTTTCTGAACAGGCAAAACTGGCCAAAACTTTAATTATACCAGCTGCTGCTTTCTATGGTGGATTAGGTGATTTGTTAAGCTCAGCAATAACTCAGGATTGGAATCAAATTGATGAGATAAATATTTACATCGGTCTGGATTCCTGGCACCCAACAAAAGGAACACGATTAACAGGCGATAGAAATCACTACACAAGATTGACCTTAAAGGACAATCGTTTGCAAGATCTTCAACCTGGTCTTCCTATAAACTGGGATTTTAAAAACCCTATTGGAATTAAAGAAGTTGTGGCATTACCTCTATCTGAAATAATTACCATTTCCCGCCATTTAAATGTTAATACAATCAATACCTATCTAAGCCAAAATTCTTTAGATGATCTTCGAAATAAAGAAACACCTGAACCCAAACCTGTGGACGAAAAAAACAGATCTTCTCAAAATTTTTGTATAGAAATTGTAGCGACCAAAAACAATAAAAAAAGAACAATAATAGCTCAGGGACAGGATATCTATGCTGTTACCGCTCCTTTGGTTGTAGAAACTGTTAATCGAATCGTATCAGGCAAAGCAAAAAAAATGGGAGTGACTACGATAGGAGAAGTATTTGATGCAGTTGACTTTTTACAGTCTTTAAATGAAGATGATATAATAATTTCAACAGTCCAGGAGGCTGAATTAAGTTAATATTTCAACCAATTATTCCTTTTATAATAAACCGTTAGGGTTTTATTTGTAATTTCGATTTCCGAAAAAGTGGGTTGTTTTACTAAGTTTATTTTATCAATAACAACCTTTAATAATATTAAAAATACAATACAAAAATGGCTTCATTTATTAAAGAAATTTCCTTTCGCTGGTCAGATCTTGACCCTAATTTTCATGTTCGTCATAGTGCTTATTACGATTTTGGTGCACAACACCGTATCGAAATCCTGGAAGAACTGGGTTTAACTTTAAGAGTTATGCAAACACAAGGTTTTGGACCGGTTTTATTTAGAGAAGAATGCGTTTTTAGAAAAGAATTAAAACTTTCAGACAAGATATTTATTCACACCAAAACATCCAAAATGAAAGCCGATGCTTCTCGTTGGTCGATCATTCACGAATTCAGAAGAGAAGATGATACGCTTTGTGCTGTCATTACGGTTGATGGCGCCTGGATGGATACTAAACTTCGTAAACTAGCTTCTCCAACTCCTGAAATTGCGATCGAGGCTTTGAGTATTTTCCCGAAAAGTGATGACTTTGTCGGACTTTAAAATTAACTCAATTTTTTAATTATAAAACCAAAAGCAGCTAAGTATTTAGCTGCTTTGTTTTTTTACATTAATTGAAATAATTATTCTGCTACAATCTTAAAGTTGCTGTTTAAATTTTCTCCGGACACATTTAAAATATAAATTCCCGATATATTTTTATTTGCAACGTTTAATGCAAAAATTCCATTCCCATTAGAAATAACTTTTTCTTTAAGAATAATTTTTCCGGTTATATCTACCAAAGTCGCTGTTACATCAGATACATTATAATTCGGAATCTGGATAAAAATTTGATCTTTTACAGGATTTGGATATATAATAGTAGTACTTTTATTTTGGCTGAATTTATCCGTACTCAAAAACTCCTGCGTAAATAAGGCAGTAACTTCAGTAGTATTTAATGGGTAATTAAAGATCTGAAGTTCATCAAACTGTCCCTTATAAGCTGCAGGTGCCGTACCGGAAGACAATTCAATTTCTCCAATATTTCCAATTATTAAATCACTTGTTTCGGCGATACCTGTAACAGCAGTCTCATCAAGCTCTGCTGAAAAGACACCATTTGTATATATCCTCATTTTATGAGCGATTACATCTCTCATAATAACAACATTTACCCATTCTCCTGTAAAATATTTGGCCGCCGCGGTAGTTACTTCTTTTTTAGTGATATCATCATCTATGGCAAAACGCAAAAGACCACCTTTAATCTCTATGTTATATCTTTTACCAGTTGCACCTGTTGTCGTATTTTTTGTAAACGAGCCTTTACATAAAACATAAATACTCGTCGAAGAAGAAGTTGGCAATGATTCAGGTGCTGCTTTCATCCAAAATGAAACAGTAAAGGAACTTCTGTCAAATAATAAGTGGTCCTGATTTGGAATACTAACCATCGGCTTATTATTTGATGACGTTGAAAAATCTATTGCTTTGTTTGCCTTTCCGGAAACCCTTACGGTGGCATTATCAAAAGCCGGATCTAATACTCCATAATTTGCATAACTTGTTAAATCAGTAATTTGCTCTCCGGCTAGAGGAGCTTCTTTAAATGGCCAATGACCTACAAGAGCCGGTGTCAATGCTCTGAAACTCCATACATCGCCCATTGATGTTCCTTTATCATTTACAGCATCAATTCGCCAATAATAATTTATAGCAGGACTTAAACCAGTAAGCTGATAAGATGGATTTGCTGAGTAAGCAACATCTCCTAATTTGGCTAAGTTTGAAGAAGATGTACCAAAATATACAGCATAAGTTACCGTATTTGAACTCCCACTCCATTTTAAAGTTAAGTTACCACTTGTTAGTTCTGCATTATTAAATCCTGAAGCCGGAACCGGGCTACTTGCTTTAGTTGGTGGCAACGGAATAGGTGGCGTAGTTATCGTTGCCGTTTCATATACCGAAGACTCTGTACTATTTATTGCTTTAATACGATAATAGTAAAGTGTGTTTGGAAGTAAACCTGTATCATTATAGCTTGTAGTATTCGCTGCCTGCGTACTAATTACTGTAAAATCTGTACCATTTGCAGAACGTTCTATTATATAGTTGTTTTCATTTGTTGCGCTATCAATCCAGTTAATTGTCAACGAACTAGATGGTGGAGTCTCTATTGAAGCCACATTAGTGAAATTTATATTTGATGGTGGAATAATAAAATTTGGCGGGGTTACATTTGTCAATCCATTAATATATACTTCAATGTTTAGATATGGTGCATGCGATGTACTAACTGTTAAGGCATCAGCACTATTTTTATTTAAGCCATTGGCATCTTCCCAGTTATCTGGCATACCATCATTATCTGTATCTAATGGAGCTGGCGCACCGTAAACATGTCCTGCACCTCCGTTTATAAAACCAAACTGTGTCGTTAAATCCGTTTGAACATACACATATGCAGCTGTTGTTCCTTTAGACATCAAATCTGAAATCATTAAGTTATCTACCTGATCTCGTCTTGGGTAAGAAGCTCCAACACCGGAAACTATTTTATCATAGGCGGTCTGAGCCGTTAAAGTTGGCGTTTTCATTGGATAATCATACGGAGTTGACAGAATCGTTGCTGCATCTCCGGTAGGATATCCTGTTAAATCAGCGGGAACTAAAATACCATTTAATACGCCATCTTTATTATTGTCAAAATAATTGCCTGCGCCATATAAAGAAAAATTATCATTTCCTCTGTTAAAAGGTGTCGTAACTGAAGTGCTTGTGTTTGGGCCGCCTATAAAGTAATTATTGATAATATTTACATCAGAACTTCCTGCAGAATCTCCACCCATAATATAAGCATCTCCTGATTCTGTATGTCCATAAGTATTGCCGTAATTCCCCCAATTATAAACAACATTGTTTACAAACTCATTAATGCCTTTTATTTTATTATTACGCGTTTTATTGCAGATGTATAAATTTCCAATTAAACTGATCTTACCACCCGAAGGCTGAATTAACCCACCCGCGGAATGATTATGGCGATGCAGCCCCTGACCGATAATAGAATTCTGAATCGTTATATTATCGGGACTTATTCCTTTACTATCCCAGTTAATGGAAAAAACTTCATCTGTACCCCAGGTAAAGGTCATGTGGTCAAAAATCATATTAGCTCCATTGGCAAGTCCGGATGCGTCCTGATTTTGGGCTGTGCCTCCATAACGAATACGCAGATATCTCGCTATAGTATTATTGGCTCCTGTAAATGTTACTCTTGGTCCAAGAAATACGATTCCTTCTCCAGTTGCAGTTTGTCCGGCAATAGTGGTATTACTTGCTACAACGACCTGAGAAAGTAAATTAACAATACCTCCCACTCGAAATATCACAAATCTTCCTTCCTGACTAACGGCATCACGAAATGAACCAGGACCATTATCATTTAAATTGGTCACTAAATAAATTTGGGGATTTGCAGCACCTCTTGCGCCTGTAGTATATCGCCCAAAACCGGTTGCTTCCGGAAATGCTAATGTTTGTGCATTTAAATTACCAAGATGGGCAAATAAGCCACAAATCATAAAAATTTTAAACACATGGTTAAATGTCAAAGTACTTTTTTTCATAATAAACGAGGTTAGATTGGTTATTACCAATTTACCTATAAGAAAAAGAGCTACTATCCTGTCCTATCCTGCATTTACACTTCTAATTATCAATACATTAAATATTTCGAAATAAAAGAGATGTGTTTGTCGCATTGGAAAAAATAAAAACACAAAATCAATTATTTTCTTACATTTCCTTTAACAAATAAGATGAAAAAAAATTACGGCAAACATAGTATCATACAATTATGAATGAATAATCTTTTATAATATTAAAAGGGGAATTGATAACTTTGCTTCTCTGTAGTTCCAAACTCATTTTGTTATAAATTATCAAATCCAAAAAATAGTGTTAACTGTTTTTGAATTTTTTTCTCAAAATAAAAACTTATGATCGATTACTTAAAAGATTTTAGAATCCTTATTTTCATCGCTATTATTGCTATTACTACAATTATTTTAGGAGCTGTAACAGATAAACTACTTCGGTATCTTTTATACCGAAAACAAAGCAATAAAGATTATGATGCAACCGGATTCAAGTTTTTAAAACATCTCATCATAACTATAATTTACCTTTTAGGATTTGCCTTTGCTTTAATACAAATTCCGGAATTTAAAATCATTGGTCATTCCGTTTTAGCCGGAGCCGGTATGATTTCTTTGGTTGCCGGTTTGGCTTCTCAGCAAGCTTTAAGTAACATCGTAAGCGGTATTTTTTTAGTGATTTTTAAACCTTTTCGCATCAATGATAAAATCACCATCAATAATTTTGTCGGCACTGTAGAAGATATCAATTTACGACAAGTCGTTTTGAAAGATGCAGAAAACAACCGAATCATTATTCCGAATGCGGTCATCAGCAATCAAATTATTGTCAACACAAATATGCATGATACGAAATCGTGTAAAATCATAGAAATTGGAATTGGTTATGATTCTGATGTCGAAAAAGCACTAGAAATCATGAAAGAAGAAATTGCCAAACATCCTCTCTTCATTGATACCCGAACGGCAGAAAACAAAAAACAAAAAGCACCTTTGGTTGTGGCACGTGTTGTGGCATTGGCAGATTCAAGCGTAACATTAAAAGCCTGGGCCTGGGCAAAAAACTCTACCGACGGTTTTGTAATGTACTGTGATTTGCTGCAAAGCATTAAAAAGTGTTTTGATGAAGCGAATATTGATATTCCTTATCCTCAAAGGGTTGTTACACTGAAAAAAGATAAAACAAATACTGAAGAATCCTCAAAGTAGTTAAAAGAAAAAAATCCGCGACAATCCGTTTCTCTCAGTTAAATCCGTGGGCTGATACATTACTGAAACTTCAATCCGAAATTCACTTTATCAAAAGTTGTACTGCAGGAAATTGCAAATCGGCCCAAATTAACGGTTCCAAAAATCCCTCCTACTCCATGTCCGGAATAAAATCCGCCAGCTGAAAAACGACGAACCTGATATTTTAAAGCAATATCATTTACTCTGCTGCTTAATTGTCCGAAAACAATAACATTGGGAATAATTTCATAGCTTCCAAAAACCTTAGGAACCAATTTTTTATAGTAGTCAAAACTTTCATCGGTTTCATAATCAACACTTGTCGAATGCAGGTTTTCAAGATTTCCCCCAATATAAGTGTTTTCTGAAAAATGCCAGGAAATACTAAAACCAGTAAAGGTTCCGTCATAACCACTTCGAGATTCGAGATAACCAATGCCAATCGTAGCTCTAAACTTACCGCAAATTTTCCCGATATAACTAATATAAGTTCGGTCAATTTCCGATTTATCAATTCCGGCACCAAAAATAATATCGTCATCACACATATTGAGAGCATACTGAAAATAAGCCGAATATTGATTTTCATTGGCTGCAACAACGCTCCGCCCTTTATCCAGGTCAATATTTGCAGATATTAATGTAGAGTTTATAACGGCGAAATCAAATGTGTTGATTTCCTGGGCAAATGTGGGGACTGTGAGCAAGAGTAATAGTATTGTTTTTTTCATAATACCAAATTTAGCTGACAACATTCTTACTCTAATTTACGGATATTTTTCTTGTTAATAAAAGAAGTTCCACAAATTACCACATTACTCGATTAAGTGTAATATTTTAGCAATCAACTTCTTACATTCAATTTAAATTCCAAATAAATATTCAAACTATAGAATCATTTTTCATTTTAATTTTCTGATAACTTTAAGACTTTAATTTTTGCATTTCAAAATGGTTAACGGTAATTTTATAGTTCTTAATCCTAAATCTGTCTGGAAAATGAAAATTATAAAACTGCTTTTACTGCTTTTGCCATTTTTTTGCTTTTCACAAGAAGGAAATATTAAACCTTTAGATATTAACTTAACGAATTACGAATATCCCTTTCCTGTAAAATTTATAGAGCTAAGCAATCAACGCCAATCTTTAAAAATGGCTTATATGGATATAATTCCTGAAAAATATAATAAGAAAAACATTGTACTCCTTCATGGTAAAAACTTCAACGGAGCTTATTGGGAATCAACTATTAAAGCCTTAACTAAAGAAGGTTTCCGTGTCATTGTTCCGGATCAGATTGGTTTCGGGAAATCAACCAAACCAGATAATTTTCAGTATACTTTTCAGCAACTGGCTGAAAATACCAAAAAATTATTGGATCATTTAGGAGTTGAAAAAACAACTATTCTTGGACATTCGATGGGCGGAATGCTCGCGACAAGATTTGCTTTGATGTATCCTGAAGCTACCGAAAAATTAGTTTTGGAAAACCCGATTGGTTTAGAAGACTGGAAATTGGTTGTTCCTTACAAACCTGTCGATTGGTGGTACGAATCAGAATTAAAACAAAATTATCAGGCTATTAAAAAATATCAAATGGAAAATTATTATGATGGAAAATGGAATGCCGATTTCCAAAAGTGGGCCGAGCTTAGCGCCGGCTGGACTTCAGCTCCGGATTATAATCGTGTTGCCTGGAATTCGGCACTTTTATATGATATGATTTTTACACAGCCGGTTGTATACGAATTTAAAAACATCAAAAGTCCTACCCTTTTAATTATCGGAACAAGAGACAAAACCGCTTTAGGCAAAAACCTGGTTTCTGAAGAAGTCAAAAAAACAATGGGAAACTATGCCGAATTGGGTAAAAAAACACAAAAAGCGATTCCGAATTCAAAATTAGTCGAAGTACCAAACACAGGACATTTACCTCATATTGAATCTTTCGATCAATTTATAAAACCATTAATTGTATTTTTGAAACAATAATCTTTTTCGCCACAAACTTTTTTTTGCCACGAATTACACGAATTTACACGAATTAATTCTAGGCATCAAAATAAAAAATTAGTGTAAATTCGTGTAATTCGTGGCAACCTTTTTAAATAACCTTAAAACTCAAAATATATGTTTACAATAGAACAAATCAAAGAAGCACATGCTAAAGTAAAAAGCGGAGCAGATTTCCCAAATTATATACAAGACTTAATCATTTTAGGTGTAAAAGGCTATGATACATTTGTAAATGACGGACATACTGAATATTATGGTGTAAACAATTATACTGTCGCTTCTGATGAAAAATATAATTTAATACCAATTTCAGCAACCGTAAATAAAGAACGTTTTATCGAATTTTTAGTGGCCCATCAGGACGGACAGAGTGATTATATGACTTTTTGTAATCATTGTGGGCAATGCGGAATAGCAAAATGGAGAGTTGATATTATCGAAATGACTTGTACTTATTTTGACTTGGCAGGAAATGAAATATTAATCGAAAAAATTCCTGGGTAATCCAAATAAAAAATATGTCTAAAAAATATATCCTGATTGTTCTTCTTTCGATTTGCTTTTTAGGGTTTTCGCAGCCTAAAAAAACAAATGCAAAATTTAATGTCATTGCTTTTTATACCGGTAAAAATGATCAGGCACATATCAGCTTTGTTCACGAAGCGAATAAGTGGTTTCCAAAAATCGCTGAAGAGAATCATTTTGAATACGATTCAACCAGTAATTGGGACAATCTGAATGCTAAGTTTTTGGCGCAATATAAAGTCGTTTTATTTTTAGACACAAGACCAGAAACACCAAGTCAAAGAGAAGCTTTCCAGAAATATATGGAAAACGGCGGCGCTTTCATCGGCTTTCATTTTTCGGCCTTTGCCTTAAACGATTCTTCCTATCCTCAAAACTGGGATTGGTATCATAATACTTTTCTCGGTTCAGGCGAATACGGAAGCAATACCTGGCGACCAACATCGGCTGTTTTAAGAGTTGAAAATCAAGATCCGATAACAAAAGGAATTCCTAAAACTTTTTCATCACAGCCCAATGAATGGTACCGATGGAGCAATGATTTGACAAAAAATCCAGATATCAAAATTCTATTAGCAATTGATGAAAGCAGTTTTCCCTTAGGAACCGGACCAAAAGCGCATGAAATTTGGCATAATGGTTATTATCCAGTCGTTTGGACGAATAAAAAGTACAAAATGCTTTATGTAAACATGGGACATAATGATATTGATTACGAACACGGAACAAATAAAACGCTTTCAAATACTTTTGAAAATGAGAATCAAAATAAATTAATTCTGAATGCTTTACAATTATTCGGAAATTCAAAAAAATAAATTATTCCAAAATGTCACACAAACTTTCTCCTATTATAAATCCTGAAGATTTATTGCAATTAAAGGTTGCATCAGAATTTGTTTTAATTGATGCCAGAGCCGGAATCAATGCTGAAGAAAACTATAAAAACGAACATTTAAAAGGTGCGCATTATGTTGATTTGAATAAGGATTTGGCAACTGTCGATAATCCTGCAAATGGCGGAAGACATCCTTTGCCTTCTTTGGAAAAATTTTCTCAAGTACTTTCCAAACTCGGAATCTCTCCAATAAGTCACGTCATTATTTACGATGACAAAAATGGATCAAATGCTGCAGCAAGATTTTGGTGGATGCTGAAAGCAATCGGACATGAAAAAGTTCAGGTTTTAAATGGCGGTTTGCAGGAAGCTATAAAAACTGGTTTTCCAACAAGTTCAGCAATAGAAGATTTCGTCCCAACTGATTATAAAATTTCAAATTGGAAATTGGCTGTAGCCGATATTGAAGAAGTCGAAAAAGCCCGAAAAAATAGCGAAAACATAGTAATCGATGTTAGAGACAAGAATCGTTTTGATGGCCTCACAGAACCGCTGGATTTGATCGCAGGACATATTCCGGGTGCAATCAATGTTCCGTTTAGCGAAAATTTAAATGAAAACGGATTTTATAAATCAGCCGAAGATTTAAATAAAAAATATATAACCCTTTTAGGCGATACAAAACCGGAGAATGTAATTGTACATTGTGGTTCGGGTGTTACAGCCTGTCATACTTTATTAGCAATGGATTATGCCGGAATTGAAATTCCGAAACTTTATGTGGGATCATGGAGCGAGTGGTCTAGAAATGATCGCGAAATGTTTACAAAAGAAACAGAATAATTATTTTAAAATACAGAAATGCAACATTGGGATATCCTTTTATCAAACTTAGTAAATAAAAAAGCCTTTATAGATCTATTGCTTTCCGGCAGCGCCAAAGGAGAATTAGCCGTTTTTAACAATCAAAAAGGAATTCTGTTTTCAGACATTGCTATTGAGAAATTTATCGAAAAGGAATATCAATATGATTCGGTAGAAGCTTCTCCTGAATCACACAGACAACTTCGAACTTTTTCATCAGGTGAGCGCAAAAAAGAATTCTTAAAATACTGCATCAATCAAAAACCGGATTTTATCATTTTTGATAATCCTTTTGATCATCTAGATCAGGCTTCACGAGTAATCTTAGCAGAATCTTTAAAGGATTTAGCTAATATAATTGCTATTATTCAAATCGTAAATCGTGTTGTTGATATTCTTCCTTTTGTTCCAAACAAAGCGCAGATCAAAGACAACTCTTTTGAGTTACATCCTATTTCAAAAACAGAAAATCATTTTAAAACATTAAATACAGCTGCAATTCCAAAAGCGATTGAACCATATACTTTCCACGAAAGTGTATTAATTAAAATGGAAAATGTTTCAGTTAGCTATGATGACAGAAAAATTATAGACAACATTTCGTGGACGATAAAGCAAGGTGAATTCTGGCAATTAATAGGCCCGAATGGTTCTGGAAAAAGCACGATTTTATCATTGATTACAGGCGATAACCCAAAAGGATTTGGTCAGGATTTATATTTATTCGGAAGAAAAAAAGGAACTGGAGAGAGTGTTTGGGACATTAAAAAACAAATCGGAATCTTCACAACATCAATGACCGATTTATTTCAGAAAGGTCACACTTTAGAAGAAATGATTCTTTCAGGATTCTTTGACTCCATCGGACTTTATATCGAGCCAACGACACATCAAAAACAAATCGTTTCGCAATGGATTGAAGTAATCGAAATGACACATTTAAGAAAAAAACGATTCATAGATCTTTCCATAGGTCAACAAAGAGTTGGATTGATTGTTCGTGCCGTTTTAAAACACCCACCATTATTAATTTTAGACGAACCTGTTGAAGGATTAGACGATGAAAATGTAGATATGGTTATTCAGCTTATCAACACCATAAAACAGGAAACGAATGTCAGTATATTATACGTTTCGCACCGCATAGAATCCGGCCTCGCTCCTACTTCTGTTTTTGAATTATTGCCAGCAGCTACGGGATCAATTGGAAAAATAAAATACCATTCGGAGTTAAATTAAAAATATAGAAACTAAAGAACTAGAGAACATTATTAGTACGTGCAATAAAGCCACAAGATCACCTTGGAATTCATTCATAGAGGGAAGAAATCATGAAAGCGGATCAAGTTTTATTATGACAGGAGAAGAAAATGACAGAGATTACGATATAGAATTTTTTAATATCCGAAAAGATGATCAAGATTTTATTGCGATGTCAAGAAATCAGGTACCTAAATTAGTAAACGAAATTATACGTCTACAAAAACTCCTAAAAGATAATTCTATTTCATTTTAATGAATGTTTTGAGAGTGAGTATTCAATTTTCTTAGAATAATAGAGTTTGGATTTAAGTTAAAATATAAAAATGAAAATCAAATTAATAGCGCTACTAGCAATTGCACAAATAGCAATTTCGTGTTCTACAACAATATCAACAGCAAATAAAGAATATAAAATCACCAAAGTTTCTAAGCTCACATCAGATTGGGATTTTACTCCAAAAGAATGGTTGTTGCAGAAAGATACCGTAATCGGAACTGGAGGACCAATGCATTGGGGAGTTATAGAATCTAAAAAACAACTTCCTGAAAATTATGAAATCGATTTTAAAGTTAACATGACCAAAGAATCCTTGTTTGAGGTTATGTTAAATATCGACAAAGAGAAATACATCAGAACCTATCTGTATCAAATCGATCAAAATATCGTGATTGGTCAAGGAGTTTACAATAAAAACAGCGACGAATACGGTAAACGCGGCGGTCCAACTCTATTCAAAAAACCAATGAAGTTAGAAAATAACAAATGGTATTCGGTTAAAATTAGAGTTGCTAATAATCAACTTTACTTTTCAGTCAATAACGAAACTTTCCTGGAATGTTCCATCGAGAAAAGCAATTTAAGCCAACAAGGAAAATTAGGTTTCCTAACCAACGGTGAAGCCAAAATAATAGACTTAACAATTAAAAGTATCCAATAAAAAAAGCTCCTGTTGGAGCTTTTTTTTATCACTATTAAGAAATTATCTAATTTTCTAATTGACAAATTATCTAATTAATTTTCCTCTTCTTCAATACTATGCGTCTTTCCATAGTTACGCCATTTCTCAATACAATCCTGAAAATCCTGAGGCAGTTCTGTATCAAAACGCATCATTTCTCCTGTATTTGGATGCACAAAACCAAGTGTTTTCGCATGCAATGCCTGACGTGGCAATGCTTTAAAACAATTCTCTATAAACTGTTTGTATTTCGTAAACGTTGTTCCTTTCAAAATCAAATGACCTCCGTAACGTTCGTCATTAAACAACGGATGCCCGATATGTTTCATATGCGCACGAATCTGGTGCGTCCTTCCGGTTTCTAATCTGCAAGAAATCAAAGTCACATAACCAAAACGTTCCAAAACTTTATAATGTGTAATCGCTGGTTTTCCTATTTCAGGATCAGCAAAAACAGCCATTTGCATGCGGTCTTTTAAATGTCTGGCAAGGTTTCCTTCAATCGTTCCTTCTTCTTCGGCAACATTTCCCCACACAAGTGCAATATACTCACGTTCAGATGTTTTAGCTTCAAATTGTTTAGCCAAATGCGTCATGGCAGCTTCCGTTTTGGCAACAACCAAAAGTCCGGACGTGTCTTTGTCAATTCTATGAACCAAACCTGGACGCTCACTGCTATTCATTGGCAAATTATCAAAATGATGTGCCAAAGCATTTACCAAAGTTCCGGTATAATTTCCGTGACCCGGATGTACCACCATTCCCGGCTCTTTGTTAATCAATAACAAAGCATCATCTTCATAAACAATATTCAACGGAAGATCTTCCGGTAGAATATGGTTTTCAAAGGGCGGATGCGATAACATAACCGTTACAACATCAAACGGTTTTACTTTATAATTTGATTTTACCGGAATATCATTTACAAAAATGTTTCCTTCAGTAGCGGCATTCTGAATCTTATTTCGTGTCGCATTCTGAATCAAATTCATTAAATATTTGTCAATACGCAAAAATGCCTGACCTTTAGGGACTTCAAATCTGAAATGTTCGAATAATTCGTCTTCCAGATCTAAATTTTCAATATTATTATTCATCTTTTGGGGTTTCTGTCTCCGGCACTGCTAAACTATCTGTTGCCTGACTATCATCTACATACGTTGCTTTTCCGTCCCCTAAAACCAAGTCGATTTTAGAAGCCTTCAGCACACGGTCTCCTACTTTTAAATTTCTTCCTTTGTAACGCATCTCCAAAACCATATCTTTTCCAAGATTCGGAATATAAGTAATCGTTCCCGCTTCAAGACCTAAAGCCTTCAAAGTCGGAACCGCTTCACGATACGTTTTCTCAATTAAGTCAGGGATTTTAACTGATGAAAATCCTGAAGAATTAATTTTAATATATATTTTTCTTCCCACTTTTACTTTCGTTCCCGGCAACGGATCTTGCTCAACAACACTGTATTTTGGGAATTGACTTCTATAATCAACACTATCCAAAAGCACGTAATCTAAGTCTAATTCGTCCAATTTCTCTTCGACTTGTTCTTCAGTTAATTTTGCTAAATTCGGTACCTCAATTTCATGTCCGTGATCGGTCGTAAAAGTCAACCAATGCATAAACAAATAACCTAAAACAGCAATAATAGCAAACGCTATTAAAATTTGCACGAAAAAAACCCGGCTTGTTAAATACTGACGTAAACTCATAAATTTATTTTTATTAGTCGCAAAGATAAAGCTATTTCGTTTCAAAAAAAATGATAATTTTGTTTTAAGGAAGAAAGTCGCATGATTGTCATCCTGAGCGTCCCGAACATTCGGGAGAAGGATAATTTTTAGGAGCTGTTTCCTGCTGTCCGCTGTATCTTTTGCGTCCGCCGCGGCGGACACAAAAGGATGCCGCTCCCATCAGGGCTAGGAGACTCAGTTTCAAAAGAACATCTCGATTAAACGATTTAACAAATCAACAATAAACAATAAAACAACAGTTCGATTAAACAAATAAACAGTAAAACATGAAAAATATTGCCATTATCATGGGCGGGTATTCAAGCGAATATAAAATTTCTCTAATCTCAGGAAACGTCGTTCATCAATATCTTGACAAAACAAAATACAACGGATTCCGCATTCATATTTTTAAAGAAAAATGGGTTTATGTAGATGAAAACAACGCCGAATATGCTATTGATAAAAATGATTTTTCTGTTACTGTAAACGATCAAAAAATCACTTTTGACTGTGTTTTTAACGCCATTCACGGAACTCCGGGAGAAGACGGATTAATGCAGGCTTATTTTGAATTATTGGGAATTCCGCAATCGTCATGCGATTATTATCAGTCGGCACTGACTTTCAATAAACGTGATTTATTATCAGTTTTAAAGCCATACGGAATCAAAACAGCTATTTCATATTATCTAAACAAAGGTGACGCAATCAATACGGCAGAAATCGTTAAAAAAGTTGGTTTGCCATGTTTCGTAAAACCAAATAAAGCGGGTTCAAGTTTCGGAATTTCAAAAGTAAAATCAGAAGCCGAATTACCGATTGCGATTGAAGTAGCCTATAAAGAAGACAACGAAATCATCATCGAAAGCTTCCTTGACGGAACTGAAGTTTCTGTCGGTGTAATCAATTACAAAGGAGAAATTAAAGTGTTGCCAATCACAGAAATTGTTTCTGACAATGATTTCTTCGATTACGAAGCAAAATACGAAGGAAAATCACAGGAAATTACACCAGCAAGAATTTCAGATGAACTAACACAAAAAGTTGGCGAAACTGCAAAACGTGCTTACGAAGTCTTAAAAATGAAAGGTTTCTCAAGAAGCGAATTCATCATCGTAGACAACGAGCCCTACATGCTTGAAATGAATACAATCCCAGGTTTAACAACTGAAAGTTTAATTCCGCAACAAGCAAAAGCAGCCGGAATTTCTCTTGAAGATTTATTCACAAATGCGATTGAGTTAGCACTCTTATAAGTTGCTAAGATACTAAGGTTCTGAGATGCTAAGATTTCAGAACCTTAGTTTTTTAAATTAGTATTGTCATAAAAAAAACTTAGAATCTTAGCATCTCAGACTCTTAGCAACTTAAAAAAAATGAAAGAAATCTTCGAATGGAATAGATTATTTTACAACGATTTACCAGCAAATTTTGCCCTGGAAGTTGTATTTCGTTCTACTGTCATGTTCATCATTTTATTGCTGACTTTAAAATTAGCAGGAAAACGAGGTGTCAAACAATTGTCTATTTTCGAAACCGTAATTATTATTGCATTAGGATCTGCAGCCGGCGACCCAATGTTTTACGAAGATGTCGGTATTATACCTGCCGCAATTGTATTTTTAGTTATCATCATTCTTTATCGTTCCGTAACCTGGCTGACAGGAAAAAGCAAAAAATTTGAAGAATTTATTGAAGGTAAAACAGAATGTCTTATTCAGGATGGTAAATTTTCTATAGCAACTTTTAAAAAAGAAAGTTTGGCACAGGACGAATTTTTCTCTGAACTCCGTATCAAGTCTATTGAGCATTTGGGTCAGATAAAACATGCTTTTTTAGAAACCAGTGGAGAAGTAAGTGTCTTTTTTTATGAAGATAAGGATGTAAAGTACGGTTTACCTATTCTACCGGGCTTATTTAACGACAAAAACAAACAGATCATAAACGATGGGATTCACGCCTGCACCTTTTGCGGTCATACTGAAGAACAAAAACCAGGAACCGCAAAATGTAAAGTTTGTCAAAAAGACGAATGGGTTCCGGCTATAAAAACGCTTAGGATAACATAAACCTTAATTACTTTAATCAAAATAATTTATGCTATTTCTAATTGGAACCCGGGATTCAAATGTAAAAAATGGAATCATTTTAAATCAAGAATGTCCTAAATGTAAAATGGAAAACGAATTACATTTCAGCATTTACAGGAAGTATACTCATATAACTTTAATTCCCTTATTTCCAGTTGGAAAATCAGTTTTCATAAAATGTAATAATTGTGAAAATAACTTTGCTTATGAAGATTTAACTGAAAGTGGACAACTACAACTCCGAAATGAAAAATTAGAAAGTTCAATTTGGATGTTTTCAGGCTCTACTATTCTAGCATTATTCCTTATTTTTACAATCAATAGTTATTTTGATAAAAAAGATGAAACCAGTCATCTGATAAAAAATCCAGTCGAAGGGGATATTTATAATTTAAAATTATCGAATGGTTATTACTCAAGCATGAGAATTGATAAAGTAACTAAAGATAGTATTTTCACAACGCATAATGATTTTGATGCCTACTTACCATATGAAGTCGATAATTTGGATAAAGATGAAAATTATTCAAATAAAAAAATGTCCTATTCAAAAAGAGAAATTGTAAAACTTTATGAAGAAGATGAAATAATAAAAATCACGAGAAAATAACCAAATTTAAGTTTCAATAATTAAAACTTAGAAACTTAGCAACTCAGAACCTTAGAACCTTAAAAAGAAATGCGAAAAGCCATATTCCCGGGATCATTTGACCCAATAACACTCGGTCACGAAGACATTATCAAAAGAGGAATTTCCCTTTTTGATGAAATCGTAATTGCCATTGGTGTCAATGCCGAAAAAAAATACATGTTTTCATTAGAAGAAAGAAAGCGTTTTATCGAAGAAACTTTCAAAGACGAGCCCAAAATTTCGGTCATCACTTATGAAGGATTGACAATAGATTTGGCACACAAGGAAAAAGCACATTTCATACTAAGAGGTCTGCGCAACCCAGCCGATTTCGAATTCGAAAAAGCCATTGCACATACTAACAGACGTTTATCTAAAATTGAAACGGTATTTTTATTAACTGCTGCAAAAACATCTTATATCAGTTCAAGTATTGTTCGTGACGTATTGCGAAATGGCGGTGAATATGAAATGTTGGTTCCTGATGCGGTTCGAGTTAAGAAATAAAATAAAAACACAGTTAAAAACAATAAAAATTTTATATTTTTTATTAAAAAAAGACAATGAAAAAAATTCTAGTTATAATAATTATATTTATTAGTTATAATTTATTCCCTCAAAGCGTAGTTGCAACAGTTTATAGTGGACCACATTTAATATTGACTACTGATTGGTCAAAATTTAATACTAAAAGCATAGTAGTAGAAAAAGTGGATGGAAGCAAAAGGAAAACATACTACTTTTCATCAATAAGACCTATAAACCCTGATGCAATGTATGTAGAAGGCCTGAACAATGACTTCGAACAAGGCTCGCAAGTTAAGGTATATGTTCTAAAAACAAAAATCAGCGGAATTATTTCCAACCAAATTCAGGCAACTGTAATCAGTGGCCATTTAGAAAAAACAAATGACTGGTCTCTTTATAGCAATAAAACTATACTTGTAGAAGAAACTAATGGACTGAATCAAAATATCTATAAGGCTACCATTAATAGAAACTATAATCCTGATGCAATGGCAATTCCTGAAATAAACAATGATTATCCTCTGGGAACGAACGTAAATGTATCTATAATGGAAGATGTTAGTTTCTTAAATAACAATATGGGAATTGGAACTACTTCACCGGCTTACAAACTTGATGTTTGCGGAACAATTAGAGCAAAAGAAATAAAAGTAGATTTATTAGGTGGCTGCGATTTTGTTTTTGAGAAAGACTATAAATTAATCAAGCTAGAGGAGCTTGAAACTTATGTAAATACAAATAAGCACCTTCCTGAAATAGCATCTGAAAAAGAAATGATTGAAAGGGGGCTCAATATGAAAGACTTTCAACTTAAATTATTACAAAAAATTGAAGAACTAACATTATATACTATTGAACAAAATAAAGAAATAAAAAATCTAAAAAAGAAAGTTCTAAAATTAGAAACTAAGTCAAGAAATAAATAAAAGTATTAATTCAAGATTTAAATTTTTTAATCTAAATAGTAAAGAGTTTAAGGCAAACCTCAAAACATAAACTTGCAAGCGAAAGCAATTATAAGTAATTTCGCATTTTTAAAACAAACAGAAATAATGAGCATCGAAAGAGAATTGAACAAACGAAGCGGATCTAAATGTGAACTTTGTGGCGCCGAAGAAAATCTAAAAGTATATCAGGTATTACCAACTAAAAAAGGTGGACTTGATGAAAGTATATTAGCTTGTACTACTTGTATTGACCAAATTGAAAATCCGGATAATGTTGATTTAAATCACTGGAGATGCCTAAACGACAGTATGTGGAATGAAAATATTTCCGTACAAGTGGTTGCATGGAGAATGTTAAGCCGTATGCGCGCTGCAGGATGGCCTCAGGAATTACTTGATATGATGTATTTAGACGAAGATACTTTGGCATGGGCGCAAGCCACTGGCGAAGGCGAAGACGACGAAAACAAACTGGTTCACCGTGACAGTAACGGTGTAATTTTAGAACACGGAGATTCTGTTGTTTTAATCAAAGACTTAAAAGTAAAAGGCTCAAGCATGGTTGCTAAACAGGGAACAGCTGTTAGAAACATCCGTTTAGACCACGAAAATGCCGAATATATTGAAGGAAAAGTTGATGGGCAACAGATTGTGATTATCACACAGTACGTAAAAAAGATATAATCTTTAAAGGTTCAAAGGTACAGAACAACAAAGGCTCAAAGGTTTTTAACTTGAAACTAAAAAAACTTGAAACTTGAAACAAATAAAAAAGGCTATTCAAATTTGAATAGCCTTTTTTATTATTGAATTTAAAATTTCATGACAAAGGTTTAACTTGAAACAAATAAAACCTGAAACCTGAAACTAAAAAAAAATTATTTTTGGAATAATTTATTGATTTGGTCTTTTACGAAAGGCTCAGAAACACTGCTTGTTGCTGAAGAAGCTTCTTTGCTTGAAACCATAAACTGAACTGTCGCTTTTTCAGGAATAACACTTCCTGTGTAATGCAACCAAATATAATTGTTTGGCAATTCTAATTTGATATCATATAACGGACTTGCACCAAAACCATTCATGATAATACTGTAAAGACTTGCGTAATCGTTATTAACGTTTTTAAACGTAAATTTTCTCAAAGTTGAACCTTCTTCATCATCGTTTTGAATACTTGTGTAGTATACAGTATATTCATCTCCGATTTTCTGAATGTAGTTGTTATTTACTTTTCCTAACTTCTCAACCGGAACAGTTTCAAGAACTTTAATTTGTGCAAAAGAGACAACACTCATCAACAAAACGGCAATCGTAATAATTCTTTTCATAATTAATTTGGGGTTTATTATTTACTAGCACAATAAACGCAGAAATTATGATAAAATAAAGCGTTACTGGTTAATTTATTAACAAAAGATTAAGATAGTTGTTTAAAATTGATTTAACACGAGCACAATAACGAATTAAAGTACTGAAAAACAATAAATTAAACCACATATAATCATCTAAAATGGTATCAAAAACACTTTAAAATCTCGAATTTATAAGGCTTAAAACACTTAAAAAAAGAAAAAATTTTACTACAAAAAGCACTAAAAATCAATGATTAGGTTTTGAAATTTATATCAAATTACCTTCAAAAAAGCCTGAAAACGGATACTTGAAACAAAAAACTATCTTTCTTCTTCCTTCTTCACTACTTTTCTGGCAACTTCAATTTTAAATTTCTTGCCTTTCATTTTTTCATCTTTAACGTTTTTCAACAAGTCATTTACTTTATTGTATCGTACTGCTGCAAACGAAATGAAATCTTTCACTTCAATCAATCCCAAATCACCTTTTTCTAATTTTCCTTTTTGTGAAAAGAAGCCAACAATATCAATTTTATTCAGTTTTGTTTTCTTTCCGCCACTAATGTAGATTGTTTGGTATTCTGGTGGTTTTGGCAATGTTGTACTGTTTTCTACTTTTAGAACTTCCATTCCATAGTCGATATAATCCATTTTTTTTTCACTTTCGTGGATGATTATATACGCCGTTCCGGAAGCCTGCATACGTGCGGTACGACCGTTACGATGTGTAAATTCATCTTCTTTTAGAGGTAAATGATAATGAATTACGTGTTTCATTTCCGGAATATCCAATCCACGTGCTGCTAAATCGGTAGTAATTAAATAACTCATACTTCCATTTCTGAATTGAATCAAAGCGCGTTCACGCTCGTCCTGATCCATTCCGCCGTGATAATAGGTTGCGTAGATTCCTTTTTCGTTTAAAGTATCACTGATACGTTCCGCCGCATCACGATGATTACAAAATATAATAGCTGACTGTGATTTAAGTGAACAAATCAAATTGAATAAACTTTCTAATTTATCTTTTGCTGGCGAAACCACCATTTTCATAGATAGATTTGCTTTTTCTTCTTCCTCTGGAATAAAGTCTAAAACCGTCGGATTAACCACTCTTGTATATCTTGGAATCTCAATATCTGAAGTTGCTGAAACCAAAACACGTTTGTTCAGTTTCGTCAATTTTCCAATGATATAAGACATTTGCTCATGAAAGCCCAATTGCAATGATTTGTCAAATTCATCTAAAATCAACGTCTGGATTTTATCCGTGCGAAAAGTATCTCTGTCAATATGATCTGCAATTCGGCCTGGAGTTCCAATTAAAACTGCTGGCGGATTGCTTAAATTCTTAATTTCAGTATCTATGGAATGTCCACCATAACAAATATTTACTTTGTATTGCGTTCCCATTTTTTTCCAAACTTGCTCAATTTGCAAACCTAATTCGCGAGAAGGCACTAAAATTAAACATTGAACTGAAAGAATTTCAGGCTGTAATAATTCTAAAACCGGAAGCAAAAAAGCCAATGTTTTTCCGGATCCTGTCGGAGAAAGTAGTAAAACATTGTTATCGTTTAAAATTGCGTCTTGAGCAACTTCTTGCATTTCGTTCAGGCTCTCAATTCCTAAATTCGAAAGTATGTTGTTGGAATGGTGATTTTTATTCATTTTGCAAAAGTAGGTAAAAAAAGTTGTTTCAGGTTTTTCTTGTTTCAGGTTTCAAGTTTCCCAAACTTTGTCTAAAATTTTTACCGCAAAGTTCGCAAAGGTTTTTTAAATAGATTATGTTCATAATGTATTGAAAAACACAAAGTTCGCAAAGCTTTGCGAACTTTGCGTAAACCTTTGCGCACTTTGCGGTAAAATATCAAGTGGTTTTATTCTCACTTCAACTTGAAACCTGAAACAAGAAAAACCTGAAACTATTTTTTTTATATTTGATTCCTATTAAAAACCCAAATTCATGAAACTTTTTACCATTTTCATTTCACTTTTCACAATCTCAATTTTCGCTCAAAACACTAAAAAATACGATACTTTTTTTGAAAAAGGGAATGGGAATCAATCGGCCTCCTATGAGGAAACGATTAAATACTTTCAACTTTTAGCCAATGATTTTCCGACCATTCAGATTAAAGAAATGGGATTGACTGATTCAGGAGAACCATTACATATGGTAACTTTTAATCCTGACAAAGAATTTGATTTTGATAAAATTCAGAAAACTAAGGCCGTTCTTTTTATCAATAACGGCATTCACGCTGGTGAGCCTGATGGAATCGATGCCACTATGCAATTTTATAGAGATTTAGCCATCGGAAAAATGAAAGCGCCTAAAAACACGATTTTAGTTTGTATTCCGGTTTATAATATTGGCGGTGCTTTAAACCGAAATTCTACAACACGCGCAAACCAAGACGGGCCGGAAGTTTATGGTTTTAGAGGAAATGCCAGAAACTATGATTTGAATCGTGATTTAATGAAATCGGACACTCGAAATACCAAGAGTTTTGTGGAGATTTTCCAAAAAATAAATGCTGATGTTTTTATTGACAATCACGTGAGCAATGGCTCAGATTACCAATACAAACTGACTTATATTATGACACAGCATAATAAATTAGGAACTGTTTTGGGTGATTACATGAATGATGTAATGATGCCGGCTTTGGTCAAAGATTTACAGCAAAAGAAAATCGAAACAACGCCTTATGTAGATTCTTTTAAAGACACTCCGGATAAAGGTTTTGGGCAGTTTGTCGATAGTCCTAGATATACTACGGGCTATACTTCCTTGTTCAATACCATTGGATTTGTAGTTGAAACACATATGCTGAAAAAATATGCCGAACGTGTAAAAATGACTTACGAATACATGAAATCGACTATGGATTTTACCGATGCCAATTATCAAAAAATCAAAGAATTGCGTGTAAAAAATCTGGAGCAATATCAGCCTAAAAAAACCTATACTTTAAAATGGGAAATGGACAGCACAAAAGCCACGACTTTTTCTTTTTTAGGATACGAGGCCGGATACAAAAAAAGTGATGCTACAACAGGAAGCCGCTTGTATTACGATCGTAGCAAACCCTATAAAAAAGATGTTCCGTACATAAAAGAATTCAAATCACTAAAAGACGTTGTTATTCCGTCTGCTTATATCATTCCGCGTGGTTATTGGAATATTATTGATCTTTTAAAGAACAATAATATTTCGTTTACGCAGCTTAAAAACGATACGATTATTGAAGTAGAAAGTTATAAAATTGCCGATTTTAAAACATTTTCAAGTGCCTATGAAGGACATTATTTACACTACAACACAACAGTAAATTCTAAAATTATAAAAATAGCTTTCGCCAAAGGTGACTATCTCGTTTCAACAAAACAGAAAGGTGTAAAATATCTCGTAGAAGCTTTTGAACCAGAAGGCGTTGACTCATTTTTTAACTGGAATTTCTTTGATCCGATTCTACAGCAAAAAGAGCATTACTCAGAATATATTTTTGAGGATACCGCGGCGAAATTGCTAAAAGAGAATCCACAATTAAAAGCTGAATTAGAAACCAAAAAACAAAACGATCGCGAATTTGCGAAGAACTCTGAAGCGCAGTTAAATTGGATTTATAAAAATTCTGTGTATTATGAAAAGGCTCATATGCAGTATCCTGTTTATCGCGTACTGTGAGTTATTTAACCGCAAAGGGCGCTAAGATTTTTTTTGATTTTGAATGTTTTGAAAAAAGCTAAGATCGCAAAGCTTTGTAGAAAATCTTTGTTAAACTAAAAGAGGATTAGAAATGATTATAAAAATGCTGAGATCAATATTAATTTCAATAATTCAAATTGTTGTTATAGTAATTATTCATGACAGTTTAAATCATTTCTATCCAATAAAACATAAATCGGTTGGTTTTGGATTGACCATATTATCCACTGGATATGTTTTTATATTTTCAATTTTTGTATTCAATTTTTATCTGGAATTTTTCAGAAGAAATATTTATTGGATCGCATTTTGTCTTTTAATTCTAACTAGCATTTTACCATTATCAGCATTTAATGAAAGACCTCTAAGAAGTTTGTTTTTAATTCTGCTAGCTTTATGTGGATTTTTATCTTCTTTAGCTTTGAGTAATTTGAATAAATGGAAAATGAAAATTAATATGAAAACTGAAACGAGCTTTTGAAAACGAAAATCGCGTGAGGGATAGAAGCTGTCCGCCGCGGCGGAGCGACTAGCCCGACAGCATTAAAAAAGGGCCCAATGAACGCAAAGTTTGTTGGGCCTCTTTTTAATGGTGGCACGCCCAACTTTTTACCTTTTATATTTTTAACATTTTAGTACGCAACTTTTTTGAAGATATTTTACTAAGGAATATAAATCAAATTGAAAAACGAAATGAAAAAAATAATAACATTGTTTGCTGCACTTTTAATTGTTTCTTGTTCTAATGATGAGAAATCTATAGAAACTGCTACAGAATTTAGTCAGCCATCTAATCTAAAAGGAACTTATTGCTTTATTTCTGGCAGGACGGTTTTTTATGATCAAGTAACAAATATTGGCAGTTGTATTGCAAAACCAGGTTCTACAGCTAATTTTATTTACAATAGCTCTTTTAAATCTAAAAGTACAAAATGGACTATCATTTCGGCAGAGCCAAATGGATGTGTCATTGTAAATGGAAATGATAACCAATCTGAAATAAGTATTACTTTTGGATCTAACTTTGAAAGAGCCATGATAAATGTAACTGGCGAAAGTGAAAAAGGAGAATTGTGCGGACCAACTTTACTTATTACCAAATAACTTTATCCTGATTTTGTAAACTTCTAAATGATTTAAAAAATATAGTTAACCACAAAGTGTAGCTCTGCGTGAGGGATAGAGCTAAGCTACCGAAGTAGCAGCGAAAGCCCGACAGCATTTAAAAAAAGGCCTAATGAACGCAAAGTTGATTAGGCCTTTTTTTAAATGGTGGCACGCCCAATGTAAGATTCTAAGGCGCTAAGTTTGAAAAATCTATATTCTATACTCTTTATTCTTTATTCTTCAATTGAAATCTTACTCTCTTCTTCAAAAAGCAGTTTAATATTTTCATAAGAGTTTTTCAATGCTTCTTTGATTTGTTCCGGATTTAGCCAGGCCACTTTTTCGATTCCTTCTTCGATTTGACCTTGCGGTGTTCCTTCGAAATCAGAAAACATTTCGAACCAATGCGTTATTTTGAGTTTGTATTTTCCGTTTCGCTTAAAAACGTGATAGGTTTTTTGGAGTTTATTTGTGATTCGGAGTTTGCCTACGCCGGTTTCTTCTTCAACTTCGCGCATGGCAGTGTTTTCAATTTCCTCGCCTTTTTCGATTCCGCCTTTTGGCAAATCCCATTTTCCGTTTCTAAAAATGAATAAAACTTCGCCTTTTTTATTGTATACAAAGCCTCCTCCCGCTTTATTAACAGGGATTTTAGCTTTGAGAGTCTTCATAATCTCTCTTTCGTCGGGATGATACAAGTAAGCCTTTTGAATTTTATTTTGAAAAATTTTCACTATAAGCTGCTCAATATCAATACTCTCCAACAAGAATAATTGAAAATTAGTCTCTCTTGAGATTTCATTTGTCAAAAAAAGTGGTTTGTCGTTCACAAAAACTTTATACATTTGTATTATGATTTTTAATAAAGATACTGCCGAAAAAACAGCCGAATTGCTTTTGCAAATAAATGCAATTAAATTGAATCCAGAAAATCCTTTTACATGGGCTTCTGGATGGAAATCACCTATTTATTGTGATAATAGGTTAATTCTTTCATTTCCGATCATCCGAAATTATGTTCGTGATGAATTTGCGAAGAACATTGAAAAACAATTTGGAAAACCAGATGTAATTGCCGGAGTGGCCACTGGAGCTATTGGAATTGGGATTCTTGTTGCTGAAAGCCTTGGATTGCCATTTGTATATGTGCGCCCGGAAGCTAAAAAACACGGAAGACAAAACCAGGTTGAAGGTTTTTTACAAAAAGGACAAAATGTAGTTGTCGTTGAAGATTTAATTAGTACCGGAAACAGCAGTTTGATGGCTGTTGAAGCTTTACGTAACGAAGGTGCCAATATTAAAGGAATGGCAGCGATTTTTACCTACGGCTTTGGTGTTGCCGAAGAAAACTTCAAAAATGCAAACATCGATTTATATACCTTGAGCAACTACGAGAACTTATTGGAATTAGCAGTTCAAAAACAATATATTACTGAAGAGCAACAGTCTACTTTGCAAGAATGGAACGCAATTCCATCAACTTGGGGACAGGATTAATTTTAGGTTTTAGATTGTAGATTTTAGATTAACCTTTTCTACAAAGCTTTGCGAACTTTCATTTATGATAGGTTTACAATAGAAAAAAACCTTTGCGTTCTTTGCGGTTAAAAAACACGATGTTATTTAAATAAAAAATAAAATATGAACTTAGAAAGTCCAAAAGTTACTGTTCAGAAATCAGCTCAAGATCTATTTGATCAATTATCTGATGTAAAGAATTTTGAAAAATTAATGCCGGATAATATCGCTAAATTTGAAGTCATTGGCGAAGATGCTTTTATTTTTGGATTGAAAGGAATGCCGGAAATAAAACTAAAAATGAAGGAAAAAACAGCACCAAACAAAATTGTTTTAGGAGCTGCAAGCGATAAACTTCCTTTTACTTTGACTTCAAACATTGACAGTGTTTCTGATTCAGAAAGTGCTGTACAATTATTCTTTGAAGGAGAATTCAATGCCATGATGGCCATGATGATCAAAGGACCAATCAGTAAATTCATTGAAACTCTAGCCAACAATATGACTAAGTTATAATTGTGAATTATAAATGGTAAATTGTTAATTCGCTATTTACATAAAAAATTAAAGCCTGATTTTACGATCAGGCTTTTTTTTGCCTCGAAGACACTAAGACACAAAGTTTTTTTTTTTAGAATAATCTCGCAAAGTCGCGAAGTTGCAAAGTTTAGTTTTCTTTGTGTCTTAGCAACTTTGTGGCAAAACCCACACTTCATCCTCAAAAAACAACAGTTGGGAATTATAAATTATAGCAGAAAAAATAATTAATCGAAGTTTGATCCATAAACTAACTCAAACTAAAATGGAAACAGCTATTAAGATTTTAATTTACATTCACGCGTTTTTTGGAGGAATCGGTTTAATGACCGGAATTGGAAGTGTTTTGGTAAAAAAAGGAAGTTCATTGCATAAAAAAATGGGGAAATTATTTACTATCGGCATGTTAGTAAGCTGCTTAATATCCTTGCCTATTTGTTGGTTACCTAATCATCAGAATATCTTTTTATTCCTGATTGGATTATTTACCATTTATCTTGTGATTTCAGGAAACAGGGCATCGTCTTTCAAATACAAATCGGAAGCTAATTTTATGGACAAATTAATCTCTGGAACTATGTTGTTTTTTTCTGTTGTAATGATTTTCATCGGACTATATTGTCAACTAAACGCAATTGAAAATGGTATTTTATTTACTTTTTTTGGGGGATTTGGCCTCTTTATGACCATAAAAGATTTTATTTTTTACAAGAATGCTTCAGAATTCAGGAAGAAGTGGCTTTCTAAACATATCGGAAAAATGGTTGGCGCATTAATAGCTTCCATTACCGCTTTTATTGTTGCCGGAATGGGAATCGGGAATATAATTTCCTGGATGCTGCCCTCTGTTTTAGGTACAATTTATATCATCTATTGGAATAGAAAAATAGCACCGAAAAAAGAAAATCTAATAAAAGTGTAATCTGCCACGAAGTCACTAAGACACAAAGATTTCAAAACCTATGAACCTTTGTAACTCTGCATCTTTGAACCTCTCAGTAAAGCATTTGAACCTCCTTAATATCAAACTCTGAAACAGAATCGTCTTCGAGCATAATTTGTATTTTTCCTACTGAAGAAACGCCCTGAATGATTCCCATAAAGTTTTCTCGTGATTCGGAATTAAGGTTTTTAAAAGGCATTGGCACGCCCTTTCGGAATAACGTATTAAAATATTCTTTCCAGAAAATAGCCGAATTTGATTCCCATGATTCTGTATTCTGCTGTATTTTTTCAATAATTAAAGCTGGCAACATCTCTTTATCAAAAGTATGACCTGAAATGACTGCCAAGGAAGAAGCATTTGGCAATTCATCAAAATTTGTTTGATTAACATTTAGCCCTAATCCGACTACTGACACGATTCTGCCATCACTTTTGATGGTATTTTCGATTAGTATGCCACCAATCTTTTTATTGTATGACATAATGTCGTTTGGCCATTTTATGCTTAAATCAGGAATATTTAATGATTTTAAAGCTTCAATTACGGACAAGGAAACAATTAAGCTTAAATTAAAAACCTGCTCATTATCATATAGAAAATCCTTTACCAAGGCACTCATAATTAAGTTTTTACCCGATTCTGATTCCCACTTCGCTCCCATTTGCCCTTTGCCTTTTGTCTGATTTTCAGCTGTTACCACAGTAAAATTATCAAGTTCATCCTGACTTGATAATGCCTTAAGAAAGTCGTTTGTAGAATCTATGGCATCGAGTTTGATTAGTTTCATTCAAGTAATTTAAATAACTTAATTTAATATTTTGTTAAGGTTCAAAAATAATCACAAATTTTGGTAACTTTACAAATTCATATAAAATAATTCATGGCGAAAAAGACTATTAATAATGATGTTCTACTGGCGAACATAATCAAAGGGATTGAAGAAGTAAAAGGAAATGATATTGATATTCTTGACTTAAGAGAAATAGACACGGCTGTTTGTGACTATTTTGTTATTTGCAACGGAAGTTCTAACACTCAAGTTAACGCCATTGTGAACTCTATCCAAAAAACAGTATCTAAAGATTTAAAAGATAAACCATGGCACGTAGAAGGAACCGATAACGCGGAATGGGTTCTTATGGATTATGTGCACATCGTGGTACATGTTTTCCAAAAACACATTCGTGAATACTATAATATCGAAAGCCTTTGGGGTGACGCCAAAATAACTACAATCGAAAACAAATACTAAAGAAAATTTTTTCTAATGGCTAAAGATAATAATCCAAATCCGAGTAAATTTAAAATAAGTCCCTGGTTAATATATACTGCAATACTTTTAGTTTTTTTATTTATAAGTTTTGCAACCGGAGGATCTAACTTAAGCGAACCTGCTCAATTAACTTCTTCTAAATTCAATGTATTATTAGAAAAAGGACAAATCGAAAAAGTTATCGTTTATAATAAAGCTGAAGCTGAAGTATATTTAACTGCTGCGGCCCTTAAAGATGCTGCCAATAAAAAAGTAGCTAAAGATATTTTTGACAGAGCAAACAAAGGTCCTCACTATACTTTAGAAATTGGTAACGATCAAATTTTTCAAACTAAATTAGAAAAAGCAGTTGGCGAAGGCAAACTGAAAGATTTTAATTTCTTGCAGAAAAACAACTGGAGCGACATTTTAATTAGTCTGCTTCCTATCATCATTATTATTGGTGTATGGATTTTCATTATGCGTAAAATGTCAGGCGGCGCTGGTGGCGGTGGCGGACAAATTTTCAACATCGGAAAATCGAAAGCTAAATTGTTTGATGAAAAAACAGATATCAAAACAACATTTAAAGATGTTGCTGGTTTAGAAGGTGCAAAAGAAGAAATACAAGAAATTGTAGAATTCCTTAAAAACCCAGAAAAATATACGAATCTTGGAGGTAAAATTCCAAAAGGGGCTTTACTTGTAGGGCCTCCCGGAACCGGTAAAACTTTATTAGCTAAAGCTGTTGCCGGTGAAGCCCAAGTACCATTCTTCTCATTATCAGGTTCTGATTTCGTGGAAATGTTCGTTGGAGTTGGTGCTTCACGTGTACGTGATTTATTCAAACAAGCTAAAGAAAAATCTCCTGCTATCATTTTCATCGATGAGATTGATGCTGTTGGTAGAGCAAGAGGAAAAAGCAATATGTCAGGCGGAAATGACGAAAGAGAAAACACTTTGAACCAATTATTGACAGAAATGGATGGTTTTGGTACAAACTCTAACGTAATTGTTTTGGCTGCAACAAACAGAGCTGATGTTCTTGACAAAGCTTTAATGCGTGCCGGGCGTTTTGACAGACAAATTTTTGTTGACTTACCGGACATTCGCGAAAGAGCTGAAATCTTTAAAGTTCACTTGGCGCCTATCAAAAAAATAGAAGGTCTTGATTTAGATTTCTTAGCAAAACAAACACCGGGATTCTCTGGTGCTGATATCGCTAATGTTTGTAACGAAGCTGCCTTAATTGCTGCCCGTAACAATAAAACTGCAGTTGACAGACAAGATTTCCTTGACGCTGTTGACAGAATCATTGGTGGTCTTGAAAAGAAAAATAAAATCATTACTCCGGAAGAGAAAAGAGCAATTGCAATTCACGAAGCCGGACATGCTACTGTAAGCTGGATGTTAGAGCATGCCGCACCACTTATTAAAGTAACAATTGTTCCTCGTGGACAAAGTTTAGGAGCTGCATGGTACTTACCAGAAGAAAGACAAATCGTTAGAACAGATCAAATGTTAGACGAAATGTGTGCAACTATGGGTGGAAGAGCTGCTGAAAAAGTAACTTTTGACAGAATTTCGACTGGTGCATTGAGCGATTTAGAAAAAGTTACTCGTCAGGCCCGTGCTATGGTAACTATTTACGGTTTGAATGAAAAAATCGGAAACGTTACTTATTACGACTCAACAGGACAAAGCGAATACAACTTTTCTAAGCCATATTCTGATGAAACTGCAAAAGTTATTGATAAAGAAATTTCAGAATTAATTGAAGGACAATATCAAAGAGCTATTCAAATCCTGCAAGAGAACAAAGACAAACTTAATCAACTTGCTGATATACTAATAGAAAAAGAAGTTATTTTTAAAGATGACTTAGAAACAATTTTCGGAAAACGTACTTTTGACAAAAATCTGGAAGAAGTGGTTTCGTAAATTATTCAGAAATATGTAATATTTTTTAAAATCTTAATTCAAAACAGGCTTTTGAATTAAGATTTTTTTATCTTTGAACGTTTTCAATTAACATGTAAAGTATTTCATATAAAATGAATTTTTTCAAAAAAATATTTGGTTCTGGCGACGCCGCATCTGACGAAGAACATGAAAGCGAATATGGAGGAGGAAATCCAATTCCGAACAGTCATTTATCTCTTGACGAACAATTCATTTTCAATTTTAAGAAAAATGGTGGTAAATTTTTGTATTGTGAGAACAAGCAAGAAGTTGCAGAACAATTTGAAAATATTTTAGAAGAAAACGACTGGTTTGAAAATGAAGTTTTATGCTATGAACCAGGTCTTTTTCATTTATTAGAAGAAAACAAACTTATTTATATTGCACCAAAAGCTCCTAAATTTTTATTAGCTTCCTGCGAAAACCTTATTGCTGATGAAGGTTCTATTTTGTTTTCATCAAAGCAAATCAGACAAGACAAACCAAACGAGTTACCTGCAAATATTGTTATAATAGCCACAACAAGTCAGATTCTACCCATGAAAAGTGATGGTTTGAGTGCTATTAAACGAAAATACGAAAGAGACTATCCAACTAACATTACCACTATAAAATATTTCGAAAAAGCAAAAGAGGAAGATTTTACACAATACGGAAGCGTTGCAAAAAATCTCTATTTATTGCTTTTAGAAGACCTTTAAGATGAACGAAACACTCAAGAGAACCATTTCTGGTGCTGTTTATATCGCTTTATTATTAACCGCAATTCTGTTTTCTACTGAAAGCTTTATTATCCTTTTTGGTCTTTTCTTAATAATTACAATTTACGAATTTTGCAATTTAGTTAACCTTAGCAAAGTCTTTTCTATCCTGTTTGGAATCCTGTTGTACACCACTATTTTGTTAATTAGTCATTACAACAAACAGACTACCTTGTTTTTGAATGAGCAATTTAATTCAAATCTAAATTTAACTACCAATATTCAGCAATTAGACCTTGTATTGCTTGCTGTAACACTAGTTATTTCTGTTAAATGTATTTTATTTTTGTTTTATGACAATGTTCAAAGTGTCAGCACATCTTCAAAATACTTATACCTATTAGGATACATCACTCTTCCATTTATATTTATTGTCAAAATTTCTTTTGGTACTAATGATTATAATCCAAAAATTATTCTTGGATTATTCATCTTAATCTGGACCAATGATACCTTTGCTTATTTGGTTGGAAAATCAATAGGAAAACATAAATTATTTGAACGTGTTTCTCCTAAAAAAACAATTGAAGGATTTATCGGTGGAGTTGTTTTTGCAGCTTTTGCCGGATTTTTAATTTCCAAATTATACATTCAGCCAAAACCTGAATTCAGTAGTAAATCTATCCTGATTTGGACAATAATCGCTTTGATTGTTAGTGTTTTTGGAACCATTGGAGATTTGATTGAATCCAAATTTAAAAGAATTGCCGGTGTAAAAGACAGTGGCTCCATAATGCCTGGCCACGGAGGTATCCTAGATCGATTAGATAGTGTTATATTTGTAGCACCAATTATATTTTTATTTTATCAAATTTTATATTATGTTTCATAAAGAAGGAGGCCCATCCATTTTATTAGGTACTGTTTTTGCAGTTGCTGTGCTTTTAATTGCCGACAAATTCATTGATATTAGTTGGTTAAGAATTCTGGTACAAATTGCTGGTGTAGTAATTTTGATTATTATTCTGCAATTTTTCAGAAACCCTAAAAGAATAGCAATCAGAAACAGCGACCACATACTTGCTCCGGTTGACGGAAAAGTTGTAGTTATTGAAGAAGTTTATGAAGGTGAATTCTTTAAAGACAAACGTTTACAGGTTTCTATTTTTATGTCTCCAATAAACGTACACGTTACGCGTTATGCAATGGATGGAATTATCAAATTTAGTAAATATCATCCAGGTAAGTTTTTAGTAGCCTGGCATCCAAAAGCTAGCGAAGAAAACGAAAGAACTACTGTTGTTATTGAAAACGAGACCTTTGGTCAGATATTATACAGACAAATTGCCGGTGCTTTAGCTCGCAGAATTGTAAACTATGCACAAGAAGGAATGCAGGTTGTTCAGGGTACTGATGCTGGTTTCATAAAATTTGGTTCAAGAGTAGATTTATTTTTACCTTTAGGTACCGAAATTAACGTAGAGTTGAATCAAAAAGCAATTGGAGGAAAAACCATCATTGCTACAAAAGCTTAAATGACCAAAAAAGATTTAGATACTCGTTTTTCAGAGGCTGTAGAAATCGCTTTAAAAATGACTCAGTCCTCACTGCCACAAGATGTGCAGCTACGACTTTATGCATATTATAAACAGGCAACTTTCGGAACGGCTGTATATAATCAATCTGAGAATTTTGATTTACGTGATGCGTTTAAAACAAATGCGTGGATGCAAATTAGTCATATATCAATTGACGAAGCAAAAGAAAATTACATCGAAATTATAGATTCTCTAACATCAAAATAAATTACATTATGAAGAAAAAAATTATTCGTTTTGGTATTTTAACTTCATTCTTCATATTATTTTCTTGTAATGATAGCAATAAACTAACGGAAGTTGTTGAAGTTCCTCTACCAACAAAAGAAGAAAAAATAACGATCGGTACACCTGATGATGTAAAAGCTGATCCCGGTTCGTTTGAACTTACCAAATTAGCATTTGCTTATGACGGACTAGCTCCTGACATACGTTCTCTTACTTTAGAAACACATTATTCGAAACATTATCTATCGTATACCAATAATTTAAATAAAGAAATTGTTTCGACGGAATTTGAAAACATGCCGATTGAAGATATTCTAAAAAAAATGGATCTTAGTAATGCTAAACTTCGTCAAAACGCAGGAGGGTATTACAATCATACTATGTATTTTAATCTTTTGACCCCAAAAGAGCAAACTCCCAAAGACACTTTAGCAGGTTCTATAAATAAAGAATTTGGTTCTTTTAATAACTTAACGAACCAATTTAAAGCTATGGCCACGAAACAATTTGGTTCGGGATGGGTTTGGCTGGTTGTTGACAGATATGGAAAACTTCAGGTGACTCTTACAGGAGATCAGGATAATCCATTAATGAAAAATGCTTTGATTCCGGGAACTCCAATAATGGGAATTGATTTATGGGAACATGCTTATTATCTAGATTATCAAAATAGAAAAGGAACTTATATCGATGCTTTTTACAAACATATTAATTGGGAAAAAGTAAACGAAAATTATAAAGAAGCTTTGAAGAAAGTCAAAAAGGTATAAAAAAAGCTGATACACAATGTATCAGCTTTTTTTATGTATTTCTATATCGAATTATTTCAATTCGAAAATAAACGATTCAGAAAGTGCAATTTTTACTTTTGCTATTCCTTCTCCATTATTGACTTTTAACTGAACTGTATTCTTTTGATATAGTTGATCAGTTAACTGATATTGGCCATCTTTCAATTTCCATTTTGAAATAATATCAGATGGTATTTTTAAATCAAACTCACTTGTTTTTTCAGAAGAAAAATTGGCAACAACAATTAATTTTTGATTTTCAGACCAACGAACATATGAATAAATTAATTCGTCATAACCAATATTATTCTGACGGTTTACAGATTGAATTTCCTGAAAACTTCCCATTAAAGCAGAACTACTAATCGAAAAATTTAATAATCGTTTGTAAAAATCACGCAAATTTTTCTCAGAATCAGAAAGTTGTCCTCCATCAAATTTGCCATTATTCATCCAACGTTGATGATTTGGAACTCCAATATAATCAAAGATAGAAGTTCTGGAATGGATTCCAAATCCGGCATTTTCATTTCCGGCCTCTCCTACTTCTTGTCCAAAATAAATCATTGTTGGCGATGTACTAATTGTAGTGGAAACAACCATCAAAGGTTTTCCACGTTCGGGAGTTCCGGCGAATTCAGGACTTGCTAAACGTTGTTCGTCATGATTATCTAAAAAATGAAGCATATGATGCTCGATATCCGACATCCCTTTTTGAATATTAGATAAACCATCCGGAGATGTTTTTCCTCTAATAACATCTTTCAGTTTATCGTAAGTTTCTACTTTATCATATAAATAATCCATTTTTCCTAAACGAATATAATTCCGATATTCATTCGGATTATAAACTTCTGCCAATAAGAAAGCTTTTGGATTTTTCATTTTGATTGCCGAGTTCATATAACTCCAAAATTCATATGGAACCATTTCAGCCATATCATATCTAAAACCATCAACTCCTTTTGCTGTCCAATACAAAGCAATAGATTTAAATTTCTTCCACGAATCCGGAACATCCTTATCCTGCCAAAAAGCAAAATGTTCCTGATAAGACTTTTGATCAAATCCGGTCGGAAGTTCTGGAAAATCTTTCGAGCCATCCGGGCGAATTCCGTAATTTACTTTTACGGTTTCGTACCAATCATTTTGATCCGGCTTCACTTTTCGGGAACCATTTCCTGTCCATTTTGCAGGATTTTCATCAAATACACCATCAATCATTGGATTTTTTTCTCCATTTAATGGAATATCACCATCCGGAATTTCAAAATGCACTTTCGGTATGTAATAGAAATTATTATCTCTTTTGTATTCAACATTTACATCATCATCTGCACCAAAATCTCTTACACCTTCCGGATTATTCTTTCCTTCATATTTTCGGGCAATATGATTTGGCACAATATCAATAATTAACTTTAAACCAGCTTTATGTGTACGAGCAATCAGTGTTTCAAATTCTTGTAATCTATTCGCTGGATTTACAGCCAAATCAGGATTTACGTTATAATAATCCTTAACTGCATAAGGCGATCCGGCGCGACCTTTTACTACTTCAGGATCATCATTTGAAATTCCGTAAGCTGTATAATCACGAACTAAAGCATGATGAGGAACACCAGTATACCAAATATAGGTTACACCCAAATCTTTAATTTCATGAAGTGCTGTATCTGTAAAATCATTAAACTTTCCGACTCCGTTTTCTTCAATAGTTCCCCAGGGTTTGTTTGTTTTGTTTTTATTTCCAAATAAGCGTGTAAAAACCTGATACACTACAATTTTCTTTTCTGCAGTACTTTCTTCTTGAGCCGTATTCATTTTTAAATCTTTTGTTTTACATGCCGAAAACAGCACGGTTACAGCCATTCCTGTAACTATAAATCGTTTATTTATCATATTTTTTTTTATAATCTGATCTTTTTACGTCCCTGAGCTAAATTATTCCTCTAAAACCATTTTCTAAATTTAGTTTAATTTTTAAAATTCAAAGAAACTGATTTTAACTTCTAATTAAAAAGTTAAACTACAACGTAATAGTTATTCGTTTTGTTTGTAACTTAAATTAATTTTCAAATCGATTTCAGGATTTTATCAAATCCTAAACTAAAAAAACCTTTGAACCTTTGCTACTATGAACCTCTGCACCTAAAAAGAAACAATTATAAATTAATCCTAATATCCATTAAGGTTGTATCCTTTTTCATAAATTTGACAAAAAATTAATCAATTGAAGAAATTACTGTTTTTCATATCTTATTGTTTACTTCTTTTAAGTGTTCAGAGCATTTTTGCGCAGGCACCTAAAAAAATCATTGTAGAAAATGCCGATTTTTCTGATGTCAATCAAGAATTAATGCCAGATGCACTTTTACTTACAGGAAATGTAAAGGTAAATCATGACGGTGTGGTACTAACTTGCAATAAGGCCTATTTTTTTCAAAAAGAAAATTATCTTAAAGCCTTTGGTAATGTACAATTGGTTCAGGGCGATACTTTATTTTTAAATAGTAAATATGCCGAATATAACGGAAACATAAAAAAAGCATTTGCTACCGGAAATGCCGTTATGACCTCTCCAGATGCAACTCTAGCAACTGATACTATAAATTTTGACCGAAATGTTCAGGAGGTTTTTTATAACACAAAAGGTACCATCGTTAATAAGGATAACACTCTGGTTAGTAAATCCGGAAGATATTATGTAGCCGAAAAAAAGTTCCAGTTTTTGACAGAAGTAACACTAACGAATCCTAAATACGTTGTAAAATCAAATCATTTAGATTATTACAGCAATTCAGGACACACCTATTTACTTGGACCCTCAACTATTACCAGTAAAGCAAATTATATTTATACCGAAAAAGGCTTTTATGACACCAAGAAAAACCTGGCCCATTTCCTCAGAAAATCTTATATAAAATATGACGACCGACTTATAGAAGGCGACAGTTTATATTACAATCGGAATACGGAATTTGCATCGGCGACACGAAATGTAAAAATTACTGATTCAATTAATCGTGGAGTCGTAAAAGGACATTATGCCGAAGTTTATAAGCTGAAAGATTCCATGTTTGTAACCAAAAGAGCAGTGGCTATTAATTTTGTAGAAAATGATTCGGTTTACATTCACGGAAAAAAATTAATGGTTACCGGAAAGGAAGGCGAACGAATTTTGAGAGCCTATAACAATGTTCGTTTCTTTAAAATAGACATGAGTGGTAAATGCGATTCAATACACTCAAATTCTAAAACTGCCTTAACAAAATTGATAGGAAATCCAATTCTGTGGAATGGTGATAACCAGATTACCGGTGATGTCATGCATTTAATTGGAGATAATACTACCAAAAAATTAGATTCCTTAAAAGTCCTAAATAACACTTTCCTGATTTCGAAGGACACTCTTGGAACAGGATTTAATCAGGTAAAAGGGCTCAATTTATTTGGAAAATTCAGGGATGGAAAACTCCATGATGTTGATATTATCAAAAATACAGAAGTGATTTATTATTCGCGGAATGACGCTAACGAACTTGTGGGAATTAATAAAAGCGTAAGTAGTAAAATCAATCTTATCTTAGAAAATAATGCTATTGAAACCATTACTTTTTTTAAGAATGTTGACGGCGATATTTACCCCGAAGTCGATTTACCTGAAAATGCCCGAAAATTAAGAGGTTTCGTCTGGCGCGGCGATGAAAGAATAAAATCAAAAGATGATATTTTTACCGCCGAGGATAATGAAATGAATGACAAATTAATTCAGGAAGGAAAAGACCAGGAAGCAAAAGACAAAGACGTCCCGATGAAAGTTAGGAAAGAAACTCTCGACTACGATAAAAAGAAACCCGCGGTAAAAACAAAGACTGCCAAAGCAGATTCGACAAAAACCAGTGCAAAGGCTAAGAAATAGTTTTCAGTCTCAGTCTCAGTTTTCAGCGTATAGCTTTGCGATCTTTGCGGTTAAAATTTAGTCGCAGTTTTAAAACTCAGAATCTTAGAAGCTCAGCAACTTAGAACCTCAAAAAATGAATTCAGATTTTATAAAATACCAGGCACAAACCTCCCCATATCCACTCGGAATGGAAGTTTCGCACGCTATTGGTTCCTATATTTACGACACAAACGATAAAAAATATTTAGATTTTGTTGCCGGCGTTTCTGCGTGTACACTTGGACATCAACATCCGAGAGTTAATCAGGCCATAAAAGATCAGTTAGACAAATATTCACATGTAATGGTTTATGGTGAATATTCACAAAGTCCAGCCGTTCAATATTGTAAATTATTAGCTTCTCTCCTGCCCGAATCTTTAAATAAAACCTATTTAGTCAATTCAGGCACAGAAGCAATTGAAGGTGCTCTTAAATTGGCCAAACGAACAACTGGTCGCAGTCAGCTTATTTCGTGCCATAATGCGTATCATGGCAACACAATGGGATCGATGAGTGTTATGGGATTTGAAGAACGCAAACAAGCTTTTCGCCCATTACTTCCGGATGTCGATTTTATTACTTTTAATAATGAAGAGGATTTACAGAAAATAACAACCAGAACCGCCGCAATTCTTTTAGAAACAATTCAGGGCGGTGCCGGATTTATTCAGCCTGAAAACAACTTTTTGCAGAAAGTTCGTAAACGTTGTGATGAAGTTGGTGCTATGATGATTGTAGATGAAATTCAGCCCGGTTTCGGCAGAACCGGAAAACTTTTCGGCTTTCAAAACTACGATGTCGTTCCGGATATTGTGGTCATGGGAAAAGGAATGGGAGGCGGAATGCCAGTAGGTGCATTCACTGCTTCTGCAGAAAAAATGGATCTTTTAACAGAAAACCCGAAATTAGGGCATATCACTACTTTTGGAGGTCACCCTGTCATTGCGTCAGCTTGTTTAGCGACTTTGCAGGAATTAACTGAGACTAATTTAATGCAAGAGACCTTAGAGAAAGAAAAACTCTTCAGATCGCTTTTGGTACATCCTTTGATAAAGGAAGTTAGAGGAAAAGGATTAATGCTTGCTGCGATGACTGAAACAGCTGAAATAACTGATCAGGTTATTTTAAATTGTCAGGATAAAGGATTGATTTTATTCTGGCTGTTGTTTGAAGGATGCGCTATACGAATAACACCGCCATTAACCATTTCTGAAGAAGAAATAAAAGAAGGTTGTGCCATAATATTAAACGTTATGGATGAAATCATGAAAAAGAGTAAAAGCTAATTTAAAGCTATTGGAACGTGTTTCCATTAAAAATAAAATTAGAATAATAACAAAATAATCTTTTACATATCAGAAGATTATGACTAAAAATAGAATAAAAATTCTGTCCATATTGTTAATTAAATTGTTCAAAACAATTAATTTCCTTTCCCCACAACAATAATATGGTTGCCTAAATTTATAACAGGCTAATTTCAAATAAAGACAGTATGCAATTAAGCAACGAAGAAGAAGATTATAACCTATCCCTATCCAAATTTGAGTCAATGTTAAAAACTAACAAAGTACTCTTTTTTGATTCTGAAGAATTTGAAGAAATTATTCTTCATTATTTAGACATAGGCAAGGCTAATTTAGCAAAAAAGGCCTTAAAACTTGCATTGGACCAACACCCAAAATCTACGGGCTTAAAATTAGTACAAGTAGAAATGCTGGTTTATGATGACAAACTCGAGATCGCCGAAAAGCTCTTGAATGAGTTATATGCAATCGAACCTAACAACGAGGAAATTTACATCCAGAAAGCCAATATCTGTTCCAAAAGAGATCAACACGAAAAAGCGGTAGAATTGCTTAAAATTGCTTTGCAATATACTGACGACTACGCTGACGTGTACAACTTGATTGGTATGGAATATCTTTTTATGGATAACCTTGAGATGGCAAAAGACAGTTTTATCAAATGTCTGGAAGAAGATTTAGAAGATCAATCTGCCTTGTATAACGTGGTTTATTGTTTTGAATTTTTAGATCAAAACCAAGAAGCCATTGTTTATCTGAACGATTATATCAACAAAAACCCATATAGTGAAATTGCCTGGCATCAGCTTGGCCGTTTGCATTATGGTGTAAAAGAATATGAAAATGCTATTCGTGCCTTTGATTATGCAACTTTAATTGATGACGAATTTTTAGGCGCTTTCATGGAAAAAGCAAAAGCGCATGAGCGTTTGAAAAAATATCATGAAGCTATTGAAAGCTATAACAGAACCATCGAATTAGATGATGCAACTTCATATGCTCTATTGCGTATCGGAAAATGTTATGAAAAATTGGGGAATGCCGTAAAAGCACTTCAATATTATAACCAAACCGTTCATGAAGATCCTCTTTTAGACAAAGGATGGATTGCGATTACCGACTTTTATGTTCGCCAGAAAAACTTTCAAAAAGCGTTATTTTTTGTGAATAAAGCTTTGGCTATTGACAATCAAAATCGTTTGTATTGGAAGCGTTATGCAACGATCAACAAGCAAATGAACTTTTTTGAAGAAGCTGAATTTGGATACAGAAAAGCGGTTGAATTTGGTGATTATGCTTTAGATACGTGGTTGTTTTGGGTTGATATTTTACAGTTCTTAGGTGAATTTGAAAGTGCAATTCAAACCTTATTGCAAGCTTCAGAATATTTTCCGGAAGAAAACGAAATCGAATATCGTCTAGCCGGACTGTATTTTATGGTTCAGGATAACACAAAAGCGAAATTTCATTTAAGCAACGGATTACGTTTAAACTTTGACAATTATATTTTGATCGAAGATTTATTTCCTGTAGTCTGGACAAAAAAAATGGTTAAAAATTATATTGAAAAACATAGAAAACAATAATGATTGATATTTTAAGAAGGCGTTTTGGCTTATTGGGTCGTAATATAAGTTACTCTTTTTCAAAGGGATATTTTACAGAAAAATTTAGTGATGAAGTTTTTGTCGGCAACAGCTATGAAAATTTCGATATATCTGAAATAAATCATTTCACCGGATTATTAAAAAACAACCCGGATCTAAAGGGACTTAATGTTACGATTCCGTACAAAGAGCAAGTAATTCCTTATTTAGATAAACTATCAACAAAGGCAAAATTAATTGGTGCTGTTAATACCATTAAGTTTACCAAAAATGGAAAACTGAAAGGTTATAATACCGATTATTATGGCTTTAAAAAATCATTAAAGCCATTATTACAACCATATCATAAAAAAGCACTTATTTTAGGAACCGGAGGAGCATCAAAAGGTGTTGCTTTTGCTCTTGATGAACTTGATATTCCCTATACTTTTGTATCGAGAGAAGCAAAGGAAAATATTATTGATTACGACTTAATTAATGCCACAACTTTTGACAATTTTCAAATCATAATCAACTGTACACCTGTTGGAACAAGTCCAAATATTGAAGCTTGTCCTGATTTGCCGTACGAATTCTTTACTGATAAACATATTGCATACGATTTAATTTATAATCCGGCAGAAACGCAGTTTATGAAAAACGCAAAAAAATACGGAGCAATTACTAAAAACGGGTATGATATGCTTATTTTCCAAGCGGAGAAAGCCTGGAAAATATGGAATAAATAAAAAAATCCGGGGAAATTAAATCTTAAAGTAATTTTCGTAACTTAGTCTATTCATTAATAGATAGTTATGAATAAAACTCTACGCTTTTTCCTGCTATTTTTTTTGTTTACAATTCCTCTATTAGCTCAGGATACCATTGAGCAGAAAAAAAATATTTATACAGAAGCGCGCTATCACTACTATCTAAAAACCATTTTATTATTTAATGAATATTTAGATACAGATACAGGATCTTTTAATACCACCCAACTCCGTTTTTTACATCCTATTGCCAATGGTGCATGGAATTTAAGAGTAGATCTTCCCTTAATTTCTACCAATACCAGTTCTATAAACCAAACAGGAATAGGTGATATAGGAGTAGGTCTTAGTTACATTCCTTATATGAAATATAAAAATGAAGGGATGGCTTTTCGAGCCAGAATAATTTCTAATTCTGCTGTTGATCCGGCACTCGGGTCTGGTAAATGGGTTTTCTCTCCTGCTGTTTTTTATGGAAAATACTTAATAAAGGAAAGAATGTTATGGATAACCTCTTTAGAAAATCAAATAAGTTTTGCCGGATCAGACAACCGAAATGATGTAAACCTTACAGCATTTGAGAATTACTTTATGTATTTTATTGGGAAAAACTGGATAGCTGCCGATGCCGCATTTCGGTATAATGCCACAAATAAAGGTTTCCCTAATAATGCATTTTTAGAATTTGGCAGAAGAATAACCAAAAATAATATGGCGTATATTCATCCAAGTGTAGCTTTTGGAAATCATAAAACGTATAATTTCGGTATTGAAGTAGGCATGCTTATTTTGTTCTAATTTTCTATCAGACCGACCAAAAGTCTGTATTATATAATAACTTCTCAATATTAGGAAAAATCAATTACTCTACTCTTAAAATGTAGATTTCCAACTCTTTTTCTTAAAACAGTATTTATTTTTAATTTAAATTAACTTTAAAAAAATCAATAAAAAAAACATAACATAATTGCAAATTAGTTTAATAAATAGAGATTTAATCGTAAAATAGCGTATAAACAAACGATTTATTTTGTATTTAGAAACACCTTTACTATCTTTCGCAATGTTTAAAATAAAAACCTTATTACATTTAAAATGTTAGAAGAAAAGAATGATAACCTGCAAGAAGCAGACGGAAAATTAGGAATCGAAACTAACGATTCTATACAAAATGATGCAATTGAAACATTGGATTCTGAAGCAACCACAGAAAATGAAATTTCGATAACCGAAAATGAAACTGAAAATGCTGCCGAGGTTACAGAAACTAATCATCAAACAGCACTTGACGCTATAACAAATTCTAATGCTGAAGAAAGTGAAGATGAGACACTAAAAGAGCGTCATGATATTCCTATGCAGGATTATGACACTTTTTCATTAGATGCCCTTGTTGATGAATTAAAAAAGCTTGTCAATACAGATAAAGTAATGTCTGTAAAAGATCATATTGAAGAAATCAAAAAATCATTTTTATTACAATACAATCATCTTATAGAGGAGAAAAAAGAGGAATTTAATGCCTCTAAACAAGATCCAAACGAAGAATTCGAATATCATTCTCCACTGAAATCTAAATTTGATGAATATTATAATGTTTTCAGAGAAAAAAGGAATGCCCATTTTAAACATTTGCAAACCAATTTAAAATCAAATTTAGAGAATCGACTTGCCATTGTTGAAGAACTAAAAGAGCTTATAAATCCACAGGAAAATATCAAAGACACTCTTAAACATTTTAATGATTTAAGAGAAAGATGGAAAAATGCCGGATCAATCCCTAAAGATAAATACAATCACGTTTGGAATAATTACCATTTTCATGTAGAGAATTTCTATGATTATCTGCACTTAGATCGTGAAGCAAGAGACTTAGATTTCAAATACAATCTTGATCAAAAGCAAAAAATAATTGCTCGTGTTGAAGAATTGGTAAACGAAACTGATATCAGCAAAGCATTTCGTGAATTGCAGGATTTACACAGAATCTGGAAAGAAGATATCGGGCCTGTTTCTAAAGAACACCGTGATGCAATATGGAATAAATTCAGTGAACTGACTAAAAAAATTCACGATAAAAGAGAACTTTTATTTGAAAGCCAAAAAGCAAACGAACAACAGAATCTTGAAGTTAAAAAAGGTATTATTGCTACAATAGAGGTTCTGGCCACTGAAAAAGTTGGATCTCATTCGCAATGGCTGGTACAAATACAAAAAGTAGAAGCACTAAGAAATGAATTCTTTGCTGCCGGAAAAGTTCCATCTGACGTAAACGAAGAAACCTGGGCTGCTTTTAAAACTGCCGTTAGAAACTTTAATTCTTTTAAAAATTCATTTTATAAAGACATTAAAAAAGATCAAAACGACAACTTAAACAAAAAAATGGCTCTTGTAGCCAAAGCTAAAGAATTACAAGAAAGTACTGATTTTGGTGCTACGACTCCAATAATGAAACAAATTCAGGAAGAATGGAAACAAATTGGTCATGTTCCAAAAAAATATTCAGATAAAATCTGGAAAGAATTCAAAGATGCCTGCAATCATTATTTCAACAAGTTAAAAGAGCACAAATCTGAAGAGAATGGTGATGAGGTAGCTGCTTTTGATAATAAAAAAGCATATCTGGATACCTTAAGGGCTTATCAGTTAACGGGAGATCATAAAACAGATCTGGATGCTATAAAATTACATATTGAAACCTGGAAAGGGTTTGGAAAAGTACCTTTTTCAAGACGACACATCGAAGGGAAATTCAATAAAATTTTAGATGCACTTTTTGAAAAACTAAGTTTGAGTAAAAAAGAAACGGAGATGATGCGTTTCTCTAACAGAATTGATTCTTTATCTGAAAGTAATGATACCCGCAAATTAGATAACGAAAAAATATTCTTAATGCGTAAAATTGAAGAAGTTCAAAATGAAATCTTTCAACTAGAGAACAATATTCAATTTTTTACGAATACCAAAAACGCGAAAAAAGAAAATTCAATTGTTCTTGAAGTTCGAAAAAACATTGCTATCCATAAAGAGAGTTTAGATGTTTGGAAAGATAAATTGAAACAATTACGTAATTTAGGTCAGGAATAAGATTTAAATATTAAAAATAAATGAGGTGTAATGAAAGTAATCATTACACCTTTTTTTTTCATACTAAATAATTTTACCAAAAAGCACGCTAAGATTAGCTTTGCAAATTTGTGTGAATCTTTGAGCTCTTTGCGGTTAAACTTTCATTCCAACCAAACTTAACATTGCAATACAATTTGATAAAACTATTCTGTAAAATATTGATTATATTTGAGTATCAAAAGATTATAAACCTTAATATTTTATAAAATGAAATTTACTAGAAAAGCAAATGCCAACTGGAAAGGAACAGGCATGGAAGGAACAGGAACAATCAGTACTCAAAGTACTACATTAAATAATGCACAATTATCCTTTAAAACAAGATTTGCAGACGGCGTTGGTACAAATCCGGAAGAACTTGTTGCAGCAGCGCATTCAGGCTGTTTTACAATGCAATTAAGTTTTTTATTGAACGAAGGAGGTTTCACTGCAGATGACTTATCTACAGAAGCTACAGTAACTTTTGAAGATGGAACCATTACTCTAATTCACTTAGACTTAAAAGGTAAAGTACCCTCAATTTCAGCTGAAGAATTTGAAAAAACAGCTGCAAAAGCAAAAGAAATTTGTCCGATTTCTAAACTTTTAAATACTACAATTACATTGACAGCAACACTAGTTAGCTAGGACATTAATTTTTAAGCATAAAAAATCCCGCTAATTAGCAGGATTTTTTTATTTAAACAAGAAATAAATAATTCTTAGTTCATTGTAGCTTTTAGTGCTTTTGCTTCAGCAGTCATTTCTAACGCTTTGTAAACACCCAACAATGTTTTAGATACATCTTCGTTTTTAGGATCTAATTCATGCGCTTTTTTAAGGTAAGGAATAACACCTTTAAAAACGTCTTCTCTTTGTCCTTTTAAAACATTATAACGTTTTGTATCTTTATCAGAGGTACCCAATTTATTCATTTCATCAATAATTGGTTTCTCAGCCTCTAATTTTAAAGCTGCAAGATTAAGATAAGCATTAGTGTAACTTGGATTGATTTCAATAGCTTTCAAATAATATTTCTCAGCATCAGCTTTGTTACCTGCGTTACCACTGATAACTCCTAAATTGAAAATTAAATCAGCATTGTTTGGATCTTTTTGTAAAGCTTCACCAACTAATTTTTTGTAAGTATCAAAATCTTTCGTTTCAAGATATAAATTAGCTTCTGTAAGAATCAAAGAAGAATCGTCAGGATTCGTTTTTCTCGCATCAGCAATTGCTTTTTTAGCATCTTCTGTACGACCTTCCTGAACCATAATTAAAGCTAAGTTTTTGTAGATTTCTCCTCTTTTAGAAGGGATAGTTTCAGTTTTAGGCTTTTCGTGAGTTCCTAACTTTACAGCTAAGTCTCTTTCATTAGCAGTATTAAAACCATCTTCGTTACCAGAAGCTTTATTTAAAGCAGTATAACTAGTTCCTTTACCAGAATAATTTAATTTTTTCAATTCTTCATACATTGGCAAAGCAGTTTTATAATCTTGAGCATTTACTGCTGTAGAAGCTGCATAGTATAAATTAATTGTATCTTTTTTATCTAATAAATAAGCATCATACAATTTTTTTGCACCTTCTCCATTCTTGTTTGCCTGACTATCTGCGATAGCAGAATTAATCAATTTTCCTTTAATTTCAGTGATTGAAGTTGCAGCCTGAGTTGAATATTTTAATTTTCCGGACGCTTTTTCAATATCAATTAATTTTTTATAGCTTTCAGCAGCAAGTGATAAGTTTTTACTCTCTTCTACTTTTTTATTCGCTAAATCTAAATAAGCATTTCCTTGTACAGAGTAGTACTGTGCTTGTTCCACATCTTTGGCGTTAACCACCAAATTTTCTGCATCTTTTAATATCGCAATTGCTCCCTGAGCATCTCCGCTTTTTAATGCTTTTTCAGCACTTTTAATCTGATCTTTTTGAGCAAAAGTAGCTACTGAAATCAATAATGCTGATGCAAGTATTACATATTTACTTTTCATAATATTCAATTTGTGTATTTAATTTTAATTTACGTGGTTTTTATTATTCCTCTGATTCCTCTTCCTCAGAATCATCCTCGTCTGCTATTTCTTCATCAGAATCGTCATCGTCGTCATCTTCTACTGTTCCATCATCTTCAAGAACTTCTAAATCTGGTTTAACTCTTTCGATAACAGGCCCTACTACATTCCCTTCTTCATCAACAATAACCTCTTCGACATCATCTTTCATAACTTTCGTTACAGCAGCAATAGAATCTTTTCCTTTTAGGTTAATTAATCGCACACCTTGCGTTGCACGACCCATAACACGTAAATCTTCAATAGCCATTCTGATAGTTAATCCAGATTTGTTGATAATCATTAAATCATCAGCATCTGTAACCGCATTAATCGAAATAAGTTTTCCTGTTTTCTCTGTGATATTAAGCGTTTTAACACCTTTACCTCCACGATTCGTGATTCTATAAACATCTTCACCATCTTCGTCAACTAATTTGGTACGTTTTCCATATCCATTTTCAGTTACAACTAAAATTTGTGAATCATTAATATCATTTTTATCAACAGTAACCATACCAATTACTTCATCGGTATTATCTTTTAAAGTAATTCCACGAACTCCGGAAGCCGTTCTTCCCATCGGACGTGTTTTGGTTTCTTCAAAACGAACCAATTTACCAGACTTAACTGCTAAGATAATTTGGCTTTCTCCGTTAGTTAATTGTGCTCCCATTAATTCGTCACCTTCTTTAATCGTAATAGCGGCAACACCATTTACTCTTGGTTTAGAATATTTCTCTAAAGAAGTTTTCTTAACCTGACCTTGTTTGGTAACCATTACAAGATTATGACTTGTGATATAATCTTTATCTTTTAGATCTTGTGTACAAATGAAAGCTTTAACTTTATCATCACTTTCAATGTTCACTAAGTTTTGGATTGCTCTACCTTTAGCTGTTTTGCTTCCTTCCGGAATTTCATAAACACGCATCCAGAAACATTTTCCTTTTTGCGTAAAGAACATCATATATTGGTGGTTGGTTGCAACGAACATATGCTCAAGGAAATCCTGATCTCTTGTTCCGGCGCTTTTTTGCCCAACTCCTCCTCTATTTTGAGTTTTGTATTCTGTAAGGTTTGTACGTTTGATATAACCTGCATGCGAAATTGTAATTACCACATTTTCATCTGCAATTAAATCTTCAATACTTACATCTCCACCAGAATATTCAATTACAGAACGACGCTCATCTCCGTATTTTTCACGAATTTCTTCTAGTTCCTCTTTAATCAAGTTAGTTCTTAAATTAACATCCGCTAATAATGCTTTTAAGTGCTCAATTAACTTCATCAATTCTTCAAACTCAGCTCTTAACTTATCTTGTTCCAGACCTGTTAACTGACGCAAACGCATCTCAACAATAGCACGAGCCTGAATATCTGACAAACTGAACCTTTCGATTAACTTCTCACGAGCTTCTTCTGTATTTTTAGAACCTCTGATGATAGCAATTACTTCATCAATATTATCAGAAGCAATAATTAAACCTTCTAATATATGCGCTCTTTCCTCTGCTTTACGCAATTCAAATTGCGTTCTACGAACTACAACATCATGACGGTGCTCAATAAAATAGTGAATCATATCTTTTAGATTCAACATTTGTGGGCGACCTTTAACTAATGCAATATTATTTACGCTAAAAGAAGATTGTAATGAGGTGAACTTATATAAGGTATTCAAAACTACGTTTGGCGTAGCATCACGTTTCAGGATATAAACGATACGCATACCGTTTCTATCCGATTCGTCACGAATATTCGCAATACCTTCAATTTTTTTATCGTTAACCAAATCAGCCGTACGTTTGATCATTTCGGCTTTGTTAACCTGATATGGAATTTCAGTAACAATGATACATTCTCTTCCGTCAACCTCTTCAAAACCAACTTTAGCACGCATTACAATACGCCCTCTACCCGTTTTAAAAGCTTCACGAACGCCTTCATAACCATATATTACACCACCGGTTGGAAAATCCGGAGCTTTAATATGCGTCATTAATTCGTCTATTTCAATATCATTATTATCAAGATACGCTAATGTACCGTTGATCACTTCAGTTAAATTATGTGGAGGCATATTGGTAGCCATACCAACTGCAATACCTGTTGCTCCGTTTACTAATAAAGTAGGAACTCTTGTTGGCATTACTTTTGGCTCATATAAAGTATCGTCAAAGTTCAATTGAAAATCAACTGTTTCTTTTTCGATATCTGCCATAATATCTTCAGAGATTTTGCGCATTCTGGCCTCAGTATAACGCATTGCTGCCGGACTGTCACCATCAACAGAACCAAAGTTACCCTGACCGTCCACTAATAAATATCGCATACTCCACTCCTGGGCCATACGCACCATCGCATCATAAACAGAGGTATCTCCGTGAGGGTGGTACTTACCCAGAACCTCTCCTACGATTCTCGCAGATTTTTTGTGGGCAGATCTTGATGTTACTCCTAAGTCATACATTCCGTAAAGAACTCTTCGATGTACTGGTTTCAAGCCATCTCTAACATCAGGAAGTGCTCTAGATACGATTACTGACATCGAATAATCGATGTAAGCTGATTTCATTTCATCTTCTATGTTAATAGGAATTAACTTTTCTCCTTCAGACATAAGTTGTTATATTAAATAATTATATTAGTTTCAAAGCGTGCCAAGATACGGTTTTTTGGAATTTTTTCAGCTATTTACTTACACTTATTTCAATGATTTATTAACAACTTTATTTCTACTTTTAGTTAATAAATTAAGCGTTTTTTAACGCTTTTATTGTTATTTTTTTTGTCAATTAGCTGACAGTAGTTCTTGAAGGGTACGGTTTTTGTTTTTCAAACTGTAATTCACTAAATTTACAATACCAATAAATATATTATGGATGATAATTTTTCACCAAGAGTAAAAGATGTTATTACATACAGTAAAGAAGAAGCCCTTCGTTTAGGACACGACTTTATTGGTACTGAACATCTAATGCTAGGCATTTTAAGAGATGGTAACGGAAAAGCTATTCATATACTTAATAACCTAGCAGTCGATTTAGATCATTTACGCAGGAAGGTAGAAATACTGAGTCCAGCCAACCAGAGCGTTGAAGTAAATGCTGAAAAGAAAAATCTTCATCTTACCCGACAGGCAGAAAGAGCCCTGAAGACCACTTTTCTTGAAGCTAAAGTATTTCAAAGCTCGTCGATTAGCACAGCACACTTGCTTTTATGCATCTTACGAAACGAAAACGATCCAACAACCAAGCTATTGAATAAACTAAAAATAGATTATGACATAGCTAAAGAACAATATTTAAACATGACGCCAAACGAAGAAGAATTCTTAGAAAACTTGCCAAGAAACGAATCGTATAATGACGATTCAGGACAAGATGACAGTCTTAAAGAAAGTAGTTTTAATAATCCAGCCAATAAGTCAAACAAAAAATCTAAGACTCCGGTTTTAGATAATTTTGGGAGAGATTTAACAGAAATGGCTGAAGAAGGAAAACTAGATCCGGTAGTGGGACGCGAGAAAGAAATTGAACGTGTTTCACAAATTCTAAGCCGTAGAAAAAAGAATAACCCACTTCTTATTGGGGAGCCTGGAGTTGGTAAATCTGCTATTGCAGAAGGACTGGCTTTGCGTATTATCCAAAAGAAAGTATCTCGCATTCTTTTCAATAAACGTGTAGTAACACTTGATTTGGCTAGTTTAGTAGCCGGAACAAAATATCGCGGTCAATTTGAAGAAAGAATGAAAGCCGTAATGAACGAGCTGGAGAAAAACGATGACATCATTCTTTTTATTGACGAAATTCATACCATTGTAGGTGCTGGTGGAGCAACTGGTTCACTTGATGCTTCAAACATGTTCAAACCTGCTTTAGCAAGAGGTGAAATCCAATGTATTGGTGCCACAACTCTTGACGAGTACAGACAATATATTGAGAAAGATGGTGCTTTAGAAAGACGTTTCCAAAAAGTAATTGTGGAGCCAACTTCTGTTGAAGAAACGATTGCTATTTTGAATAACATAAAAGATAAATACGAAGATCACCACAATGTTACGTATACTCAGGAAGCAATCGAAGCTTGCGTTAAATTAACAAACAGATATATGTCTGAGCGTTTTTTACCGGACAAAGCGATTGATGCTCTTGACGAAGCTGGTTCTCGCGTACACATTACTAATATTGATGTTCCTAAACAAATTCTTGATTTAGAACGTCAATTGGAAGAAGTACGTGAAAACAAAAACATGGTAGTTAAAAAACAAAAATATGAAGAGGCTGCCAAACTTCGCGATGATGAAAAGCGTATTGAAAAAGATCTGGCTGTTGCACAAGAACAGTGGGAAGAAGATTCAAAAAACAACAGAATTGAAGTTACAGAAGATAATGTAGCCGATGTTGTTTCGATGATGACAGGGATTCCTGTGAACAGAATTGCACAGACAGAAAGCAATAAATTGGCCAAACTACCTGAGTTAATTCAGAATAAAGTAATTGGTCAAAATGAAGCTGTATTGAAAATCGCACGTTCTATTCAACGTAACAGAGCCGGACTTAAAGATCCGAATAAACCAATTGGTTCGTTCATTTTCTTGGGTCAGACTGGAGTTGGTAAAACTCAATTAGCCAAAGTTTTAGCAAAAGAATTATTCGATTCTGAAGATGCGTTAGTTCGCATTGACATGAGCGAATACATGGAAAAATTTGCTATCTCTCGTTTAGTTGGAGCGCCTCCGGGATACGTAGGATATGAAGAAGGTGGTCAATTGACTGAAAAAGTTCGTAGAAAACCATATTGTGTTGTTCTTTTAGATGAGATCGAAAAAGCGCATCCAGATGTATTTAATATGATGCTTCAGGTTTTAGATGACGGTTATTTGACAGATAGTTTAGGTCGCAAAATTGACTTTAAAAACACTATTATCATTATGACTTCTAATGTTGGAGCACGTCAATTGAAAGATTTTGGACAAGGTGTTGGATTTGGAACTGCTGCAAAAGTGGCTCAGGCCGATGAAAACTCAAAAAGCATTATCGAAAATGCATTGAAAAAAACCTTTGCTCCTGAATTCTTAAACAGAATTGATGATGTAATTGTATTCAATGCTTTAGAAAAAGCAGATATCGATTTGATTATCGAAATTGAACTTAAAAAACTATATTCTCGTATTGCTGAATTAGGATATACTCTAAGCTTAACGGATAAAGCAAAAGCATTTATCGCTGAGAAAGGTTTTGACAGACAATTTGGTGCAAGACCTCTAAAAAGAGCGATTCAAAAATATGTTGAAGATTTGTTAGCTGAAGAAATCATCACTTCAAAAATACATTCAGGTGATGAAATCTTAATGGATCTGAAAGAAGACTCTCAAGAATTGTCAGTAGAAATACACAAAGCAGAAGAGCCGACTAATCAATAAATTAGTTTAAATTTCTAACAAAAATAATATACCCGTTACGTTTTCATAACATAACGGGTATATTTTTTAGATAATTTGCTATCTTTAGTAAAAGCAAATAGCTACTTTTGAATTTAAATTCTATAAATAAAATACAACATATGCTTCAAAACAAAGTCATTTTAGGCAGTGAAGAATGGTGCTCATTTCCAGAACTAGGAATCCCGACAATCAAGGCTCGTGTTGATTCTGGTGCCAAAACTTCGGCAATGCACGCCATCAACATCGCTCCTTTTATAAAAAATGATGCCAATTGGGTGAAATTTGATATTAATCCAATTCAGAATAATATTAAAACCATCATTCATTGCGAAGCTCCGTTGGTTGACAAAAGAATTGTAAAAAGCTCAAGTGGTTTTAGAGAACATCGTTATGTAATTCAAACGAATCTAAAAATTGGTGATGTAAAATGGCCGATTGAAATGACTTTGACCAATCGTGACTCAATGGGTTTTCGAATGCTTTTAGGACGTGAAGCTATGAGTGGACGTGTATTAGTTGATCCCGAAGAAAAATATCTTTTAGGACAACCTACAACGGAAGCATTAAAAGAACTTTATCAAAACTCAGAGAAAGCAACGTCAGGTTTACGAATCGGACTTTTAGCCAGTAATCCTGAATTATACAGTAACAAAAGAATCATGGAAGCGGGCGAAATGCGCGGTCATGAAATGCATTTTTTGAATATCAAGGAATGTTACATGAAACTGGATGCCAAAACTCCTGAGATTCATTATAGAGGCGGAAAAATATTAAATCAGTTTGATGCAATTATTCCCAGAATCAGACCAAGCATTACTTTTTATGGTTGTGCCCTGACACGTCAATTTGAAGCTTTGAAGGTTTTCGTTTTAAACTCGGCTACAGCCATCACACAATCACGTGACAAACTATATTCATTGCAATTGCTTTTAAACAGTGGAATTGACATTCCGACAACCGGTTTTGCCAATTCTCCTTTGGACACAGATAACTTAATTAAAATGGTTGGGGGTTCACCCTTAATCGTAAAATTACTGGAAGGAACACAAGGAAAAGGTGTTGTTTTAGCAGAAACCAAAAAAGCGGCGGAAAGTGTTATCAACGCGTTCAAAAGTTTAAATGCAAACATTTTAGTTCAGGAATTCATCAAAGAAGCCAACGGAAAAGACATTCGTTGTTTTGTAATTGACGGAAAAGTCGTTGCTGCGATTCAGCGTGAAGCTATGCCGGGAGAATTCAGAGCAAACATTCACCTTGGCGGAACTGCATCAGTTATAAAGGTTACAGCCGAAGAGAAAAAAATCGCGATAAAGGCAGCAAAAGCAATGGACTTAAAAGTAGCAGGTGTAGATATCATTCGTTCTTCTAAAGGCCCATTATTGCTGGAAGTAAACTCTTCGCCAGGACTTGAAGGAATTGAAGGCGCAACCAATAAAGATATCGCCGGAGAAATGATCAAAGCTATCGAGAAGAATTTCAAAATAATTAGTTAGTTCATTCGAACTTAATATTCAATATTTAAATTAGCAACTTTGTCAAAGTTTAAAACTTTGACAAAGTTTTTTTTTACCTTTAAAATAAAAAACAATGCTTAACCCCTATTTAGATATTATTTTAAGAAGTCTCGCCGTTTACTTTTTCATGACGATTGCCTTAAGATTGTTCGGCAAAAAGGAACTTTCACAGTTAAATACGGCTGATATCATCCTGATTTTATTGATAAGTAATTCGGTTCAAAATGCAATGGTCGGTCCGGATACCAGCCTTTGGGGAGGTTTAGTTGCTGCTTTAGCCTTGTTTGTGATTAATTTTATCATTAAAAAACTAACACACAAATACAAAATACTGAATGATTTGCTTTTAGATAAACCAGAAATCTTAATTCACGACGGAAAGCTGGATTTTAAAGCCTTAAGCAAATTAGACATTTCTAACGACGAATTAAAAGAAGCGATGCGTGAACATGGCTTAGAACATTTTACCGATGTAAAGCTTTGTATGCTAGAAATTGACGGTACCATAAGTGTGATTTCTGAAGATAAAAAACATCTCAAACAGACACACTATAAAAGAAAACACAATCATAAGAATTTTAGAAAATAAAATTTAGAAATTCCAATATTTTAAATTCCAAATTCCAAACCAAAGATGAGAACTTATCGAATTTTGGGATTTGGAATTTTTTAATTGTAAACAAAAAAGCCGGTTTCAAATTATGAAACCTGCTTTTTTTATATGTTTTAAAATGCAATCAAAACTTCTCACATTTTACAAAAATCATTTTTCTAAGAAATAAATACGCTCAATACAAAGTAAACCAACCCTGCCAAAATAGCAGAAATAGGAATCGTTAATACCCAAGCCCATATCAAGCTTACAGTTACTCCCCAACGAACAGCAGATACACGTTTTGTTAATCCAACCCCGATGATAGAACCTGTAATTGTATGTGTTGTACTTACCGGAATTTTTAAATGTTCTGTAAAGTAAAGTGTCAAAGCACCAGCAGTTTCAGCTGCTACACCTTCAAACGAACTTACTTTAGTAATTTTAGAACCCATTGTTTTCACAATTTTCCATCCACCACTTAAAGTTCCAGCTGCGATTGCAGAATAACATGCTAATGGAATCCATCCTGGCATTACTCCTTTTATTCCCATATCATCGTTTGGTAAAACAACGTCTAACCAGGATGCCATATGAACTCCGGGATTTGTATTGATATAAACCGCTACAGCTGCAGCAATAATACCCATTACTTTTTGAGAATCATTTCCTCCGTGTCCTAAACTAAAGGCAGCAGAAGACAGTAATTGCATCTTTTTCAAAGCTGCATCAGCCTGATGAAGATTTAAACTACTGAATATTAAACAAAAAGCACTTACAGTTAAAATAATAAAGGCTACTAAAAACCATTTAATATTGTGTGGATCAAAAGCGACACTCCAAAAATGAGAATCAAATCTAGGTTTACCATGCTTAAGAATCTCTTCGTACGGTACCATCAGATTACTCACGAGCCAAACAGTCGCAATCATTAATGCTACAGTAAATATCTTAGGAAAAATACTTTTACGGGAAGCATTTAATAACCAAATTGAAATTAAATACGAAGCTAATGCTCCTAACAATGGCGCTAAAACAATAAATGCAATAATGATAAGAACTCCCGAAGGCATTCCGCCATCTTTTCCTGCTTTGTACCAGCTTACGATTTCGTACCAATAATGAGTAGTTCCATCTTCTCCGGCATATCCTGAAAAACCGTGTACAGCGATCGCATGCGCCACTGCTGCTCCGGCAAAACCACCGATTAAAGTATGAGATGAACTTGAAGGGATTCCCAACCACCAGGTTAATAAATTCCAGCAAATCGCTGCAATAACACCTGCCAGAATTACAACCAGATTAATCTCCATAGTGTGCGCTGTTTTAGCAACAGTATCTGCAACACCAAATCCGAAAACCCAATAGGCTAAAAAGTTAAAAAATGCTGCCCAAAGAACGGCCTGAAAAGGCGTTAGTACCTTTGTAGCAACAACGGTAGCTATAGCATTTGCCGCATCATGAAAACCATTGATGTAATCAAAAATTAAAGCTAATACTATAATAATTATAAGTAGCGTCATAAAATTATAACTTCAGAATGAAATAAATTGAATTTAAGAATGTTTTACAGAAATAGATTCCAGTATGTTTGCAACACTCTTACATTTATCTGTTGCTGATTCTAAAACAGATAACACCTCTTTATATTTAATAATATTTTTAGCATCTGTTTCGTTTTCAAAAATTTCAAAAACTGCTTTGTTATAAACGTTATCCGACTTGTTTTCCAATTTATTAATTCTGGCACAAGCATCTTTTATGACTTTGAAATTCTTTAAATTTCTCAATTCTTTTACTGCACTATCAATGTTTTGACAAGCTTCAAGATTGATTTCTGTCATTTTTCTGATCGATTTTGTAATCTTATCAACCTGATACAATCTCATTCTGCTTGCTGCGCCGTGAAGGTAATCAGCAACGTTATCAATAGAAGTAATTAAGGTGTGAATATCCTCTCTATCAAATGGGGTAATAAAGTTTCTGCTCAATTCTAAATTGGTTTGACGTGTAATGTCTTCTCCTCTTTGCTCTAATTCATCAATTTTTTGAAAAAGAACTTCTCTTTCTTTTAATGGAAGGTTTACAGCTTCGTGTAAATTAGAAGCTAATTCAATTAAATTGCTTGAAGCCTCTTCAAAAAGTGGAAAGAATTTCTTGTCTTTCGGCACTAAAAATTGGAAAATACTGTTTATTGACATTTTTTTATTTTTGATAGTGCAAAATTACTTCATTAATATTCTATAATGTTAAGCCATTGTTAACAAATCGTTTTCAATTTGGAAACTATTCAGGAATGCAACTGTCTTTTCAATGTCGTAATGTAAGATTCTGTCTTCCTTTACCAACGGCACTACCTCTCTGTAACTGCTTAAGAACATTTCGATAAAATCGCTTGATTTTAAAGGCTCTCTATAAGCAATTGCCTGAGAAGCATTCATTAATTCAATTGCCAGAATACGCTCTAAATTATCCATAACGCGCAACGCCTTTGTCGCTCCGTTTGCTCCCATGCTCACGTGATCTTCCTGTCCGTTACTCGAAACAATACTATCAATACTTGATGGAGTTGCCAATTGTTTGTTTTGGCTAGCAATACTTGCAGCAGTATATTGCGGAATCATAAATCCAGAATTCAATCCCGGATTATCAACCAAAAATGCCGGAAGATTTCTTAAACCTGAAATCAACTGATACGTTCTTCTTTCAGAAATACTTCCTAATTCGGCTAAAGCAATTGCCATAAAATCTAAAGCTAAAGCCAAAGGTTGTCCGTGGAAATTTCCGCCAGAAATAATCTGATCGGCTTCAATAAATATATTTGGATTATCAGTAACCGAGTTAATTTCGGTTTTGAATACTTTTCTAACGTAATCAATCGCATCTTTTGAAGCGCCGTGAACCTGAGGCATACAACGGAAGGAATACGGATCCTGAACGTGTTTTTTTTCCTGAGCAATAATTTCACTTCCTTCTAAAAATTCATTGATGCGTTGCGCCGTTACAATTTGACCTTTGTGAGGACGAATAAAATGAATCAATTCGTTAAAAGGTTCGCTTCTTCCATCAAAACCTTCCAAAGAAATAGTTCCGATTAAATCTGCTAAATAGGAATATTTATACGCTTTCAATAAAATATGAGCTCCATAAGCACTCATAAACTGAGTTCCGTTTAACAAAGCCAACCCTTCTTTTGACTGCAAAACGATTGGTTCCCAGTTAAATTGTTTTAAAACTTCGGCGGAAGCCACTTTCTTTCCTTCAAAAAGCACTTCGCCTTCTCCTAGTAAAGGTAAAGACAAATGGGCCAATGGTGCCAAATCTCCCGATGCCCCAAGTGAACCTTGTGTATATATAATAGGAAGGATATCATTATTATAAAAATCAACCAAACGACTTACCGTTTGCAACTGAATTCCTGAATGCCCGTAGCTCAAAGATTGAATCTTTAGCAACAGCATCAATTTTACAATTTCGGCAGGAACTTCTTCACCAGTTCCACAAGCGTGAGACTTTACCAGGTTTTCCTGAAGTTTTGATAAATTTTCATTTGAGATTTTCACATTACAAAGTGATCCAAAACCAGTGTTTATTCCATAAATAGGTTCTGAATGCGATGCCATTTTTTTATCTAAATAATCACGGCATTTCTGAACGTTTATTTTTGCTTCTTCAGATAGTTCAAGCATTTTCTGATTCACAATGATTTCTTGTAAATCTTCTAAGCTTAAGGTTTCAGTACTTATATAATGGATTTCTCTCATAGCATTTTTAATTTAAGGCATCAAAATTCAACAAATCAATATTAAAAAGCAACATTTGTTCATAATAATTAAAAAATGAACAGAAGAAATTCTACGTATTTATCTATTTCACATTACTAATCATACAAAATCAAGGCTTTATTTTTTCTTCTGTAAAATCAAACCCAAAAGCTTATTATAAAAATTAATTTCCTACTTAATTTATAGACTAATGACTGTTTTTATCCAATATTCTAATAAAAATCAACCTTTTAACCTCATGTATTCCCAGCAAATACAGGTTTAAATATACGAATACATCAATTTATGATATTCAATCTTGACAAAACCTCAATATTAAATGAATGAGATTTGAATTATTAAAATATTCGCAAAAAGAAAATAAAGGTTTTTCGCTTTTATAAAAATCTGTACTTTTGAAACATCAAAAATGAAAAGTAACAGCGCAAAATATCAATCTACAATGACAACTCTAACTGGAGTTGCAATTGCTGCTACAACAATTTCTACAACAACTACTACCCCTTAGGGGTATACATTTTACATATAATTCTGGTTATCTATACTTTTTTCGTGAAAGAAGAAAGTCATTGGATACATAAAAATATTTGCATAAAAAGAAAAAAATCATCAAAATGAAAGTATTAAAATTTGGCGGAACTTCGGTTGCCAATGCTCAAAATATAAAACTCGTTCTCGAAATTGTTAACCAAAAATCAAAACAAGATCAATTAGTTGTTGTGGTTTCAGCTTTAAGCAAAGTGACCGATTTATTACAATTGGCAGCAGCAAAAGCGGCAGCAAATGACGAAAGTTTTAGAGAAATTGTGGCTGAAATCGAGAAAAAACACCTTGACACTTTAAAAGAACTTATTCCGGTTAGCGAACAAAGCAGCTTGTTGAGCCATATAAAAAGAATCATCAATCACTTAGAAACTTTGCTTGACGGATGTTTCTTGTTAGGCGAATTATCTCCAAGAACGGCTGATACTATTTTGAGTTTTGGAGAATTACTTTCGTCTTATATCATTGCACAGGCGTATCAGCAAATTGATAAAAATGTAGTTTATAAAGACAGTCGTGAATTAATTAAAACAAATGCTGACTTCGGAAAAGCGGTTGTGAATTTTGAGATTTCAAACCAATTGATTCAGGAATATTTTAATCAAAATGATTCGCAAATCAATATTTTACCTGGATTTATAGCTTTAACTCTTGACGGAATCACTACTACTTTAGGTCGTGGTGGTTCTGATTATACTGCTGCCATTATTGCCGGAGCGCTTGATGCATCACAATTAGAAATCTGGACAGACGTAAACGGAATGTTTACTGCCAACCCAAAAATCGTAAAACAGGCGCAGCCAATTGCCAATATTTCGTACCAGGAAGCGATGGAATTGTCACATTTTGGTGCCAAAGTGTTGTATCCGCCAACGATTCAGCCTGTTTTAAGAAAAAATATTCCAATTTTAATTAAAAATACCTTTGAACCTGAAGCTGTAGGAACTTTGATTTCTGATCAGGTTTCGTCTAAAGATTCGGTTGTAAAAGGAATCAGCCATATTGATAATATTTCGCTTGTAACACTTGAAGGTCCGGGAATGATTGGAGTTGCAGGTTCATCAAGACGCTTGTTTGAAGTATTATCTCAGGAAAAAATCAACGTTATTTTCATCACTCAGGCTTCTTCTGAACACTCAATCTGTATCGGGATTTTGAATTCGGATGCTGAAAGTGCTGAAGCTGCCATCAACAGAGCTTTTGAAGTGGAGATTCTTCAAAACAAAATCGATCCTGCCATTGTAGAAAAAGACCTTTGCATTATCGCTTTGGTTGGAGAAAACATGAAAAACCACCAGGGTTTAAGCGGTAGAATGTTCAGTACTCTTGGAAAAAACAACGTGAATATCCGTGCGATTGCGCAAGGTGCTTCTGAGCGTAATATTTCGACTGTAATTAACGAAAGAGACGTTAAAAAAGCATTGAATACTTTACATGAAAACTTCTTTGAAGAAAACACAAAACAGCTGAATTTATTTGTAATGGGAGTTGGAAATGTGGGCGAAAAATTCATCGAGCAAATTCATAACCAAAGAAAATTCTTAAAAGATAATTTAAAGATAAACGTTCGCGTTATCGCTTTGTCAAACTCAAGAAAAATGCTTTTTGACGAAGACGGAATTTCATTAAAAGACTGGAAATCGACTTTAGACAAAGGTGAACATGCCATTCCAACAGAATTTATCGCTCGTGCCAAAGAAATGAATTTACGTAACAGTATTTTTGTGGATATTACAGCAAATGCAAGCGTTTCTGAAATGTATGAGAAATTCTTAAAAGAAAGTATTGCCGTTGTAACCTGCAACAAAATAGCCTGTTCATCGGCTTATGACAATTATAAAAAACTAAAAAGTTTGTCCCGCCAGTATAACGCTCCGTTTTTATTTGAAACGAATGTGGGCGCAGGATTACCGATTATTGATACGGTAAAAAACTTAATTGCTTCTGGCGATAAAGTGCATAAAATCCAGGCGGTTTTGTCCGGAAGTCTGAACTTCATTTTCAACAATTTTGACAAGAACAATTCTTTTCATGATGTGGTTAAAGAAGCCGGAGTTCAGGGATTTACAGAACCAGATCCGAAAATTGACTTAAGCGGAATTGACGTTGCCCGTAAAATCCTGATCTTAATTCGCGAAAGCGGTTACGAAATGGATATTGACGCTATCGCAAACGAATCGTTCTTACCTGCCGAATGTTTGGACACAACAAATAACGAAGCCTTTTTTGCATCGTTAATTAAACACGCTCCTCATTTTGAGAAAATCTATGAAGAAGCGTTAGCGAAAGATTCAAGATTGAAATACGTAGCGCAATTCGAAAACGGAAAAGCAAGCGTTGGCCTGCAATTCATCGCAAAAGATCATCCTTTCTATAATTTAGAAGGAAAAGACAATATCGTATTGTTCTACACAGATCGTTACGTAGATCAGCCGTTATTGATCAAAGGCGCCGGAGCCGGAGCTGCGGTTACAGCATCAGGAATTTTTGCGGACGTCATCAGAATAGGTAATAATTAGCCGCTAAGGCACTAAGACACAAAGTTTTTAAATTTTAAATCTAAAAAACTTTGTGTCCTAAAAATTAAAATATACTTTGTGCCTTAGCGCATTCGTGGCTAAAACACAAAAGCAAAAAAAACTTTGTGACTTTGTGCCTTCGTGGCAAAACCAACCAGAAATGAAAGAAATTAAACTATTTTGCCCGGCAACTATCGCGAATCTTTCGTGCGGATTTGACGTACTTGGACTTTGCTTAGATACTGCGGGCGATGAAATGATTGTTCGAAAAGTCGATCAAAAAGGCGTTCGTATTACTAAAATTGTGGGTGCCGATTTACCTTTGGAAACCGAGAAAAATGTTTCAGGTATTGCGGCTTTGGCAATGCTGGAAACGCTGGATGTCGATTGCGGATTTGAAATCGAAATTTACAAAAACATTAAAGCCGGAAGCGGAATCGGAAGCAGTGCTGCCAGTTCTGCCGGAGCGGTTTTCGGGATTAATGAATTGTTAGGAAGACCATATTCCCGTAAAGATTTGGTGCAGTTTGCGATGCAGGGCGAGAAATTAGCCAGCGGAAACGCGCATGCAGACAACGTTGCTCCTGCCCTTTTAGGCGGATTTACTTTGGTAAGAAGTTATGCACCGCTTGATATTATCCGAATTGATAGTCCGGAAGAATTGTACGCGACTGTAGTTCATCCTCAAATTGAATTGAAAACTTCAGATGCGCGTTCGGTATTGAAACAAACCGTTTCCCTGAAAAGCGCCATCATGCAATGGGGAAATGTAGGCGGATTAATAGCCGGTTTATACACCAAAGATTATGATTTGATTGGAAGATCACTTCATGACGAAATCGTTGAACCTTTAAGAAGTGTTTTGATTCCAGGTTTTGATTTAATCAAACAAACGGCTCTTGAAAACGGTGCCTTAGGTTCCGGAATTTCAGGTTCTGGCCCATCGATTTTTGCTTTAAGCAGAGGAAAAAACACCGCCGATCAAATCGCTAAAGCCATGAGCGACGTTTATGAGAAGATGAATTTGCCGTATGAAATTCACGTTTCGAAGATTAATCCAGATGGCGTTAGAATTTTGTAAAAAGAGTACTTAGTTCTTAGTAATTAGTCCTTAGTTTTGAAAAGCTAAAGATTAAGACTAAAGGAGTAGGTACTAATAACTAAGAATTATTTAAAATGAGTACTTAGTTCATAGTAAAGTCCTTAGTTGAAAAAAGCTAAAGATTAAGACTAAGGACTAGGCACTAATAACTAAGAATTATTTGAAATGAGTACTTAGTAATTAGTCCTTAGTTGAAAAAAACTAAAGATTAAGACTAAGGACTAATTACTAATAACTAAGAACTTAACAACAATGAAATACTATAGTTTAAACCATAATGCACCAGAAGTTTCATTCAAAGAAGCTGTAATACAAGGATTAGCGAGTGATAAAGGATTATATTTTCCGCAAATCATTACGCCTTTAAATCCTGCGTTTTTTAATGTAATCGAGAATTTAAGCCACAACGATATTGCTTTTGATGTGATTCAGCAATTTGTGGGTGATGATATTCCGGAGGAAAACTTACGCGAAATTATTAAAGACACTTTGTCTTTTGATTTTCCGGTTGTGGAAGTTGAAAACGGCATTTATTCATTAGAATTATGGCACGGGCCAACAATGGCTTTTAAAGACGTTGGAGCTCGATTTATGTCACGTTGTCTGGCGTATTTTAATAAAGACAAAAAAGATAGTAAAAATACCGTTTTGGTAGCGACTTCCGGAGATACGGGCGGTGCGGTTGCTAGCGGATTTCTTGGCGTTGACGGTGTTGATGTGGTGATTTTATATCCGTCAGGAAAAGTGAGTGACATTCAGGAAAAGCAATTGACGACTTTAGGAAAAAATATTAAAGCGCTTGAAGTAGATGGTGTTTTTGATGATTGCCAGGATATGGTTAAAAAAGCGTTTTTAGATAAAACTTTAGCCCATAAAAACCTGACTTCGGCGAATTCCATTAATATTGCGCGCTGGTTGCCACAAATGTTCTATTTCTTCTTTGCTTACAAAGCTTTGAAGAGCCAAAACAAACCGTTGATTTTCTCTTGTCCAAGCGGGAATTTCGGGAATATCTGCGCCGGAATTATGGCAAAGAAATTAGGTTTGCCAATTGAACATTTTGTAGCGTCTACTAACGTAAACGATACCGTCCCAAGATTCTTAGAAAGCGGACAATACGATCCAAAACCTTCTAAAGCAACAATTTCAAACGCTATGGATGTTGGAAACCCAAGTAACTTTATTAGAATTCAGGAATTGTACAACAATGATTTAAAGGCTTTCGAAAAAGATTTCTCATCGTACAGTTATACAGATGAAGAAACACTCGCAGCCCTAAAACAAATTTACAACACCGATGGTTACATCGCAGAACCTCATGGCGCTGTGGGTTATTTAGGTTTGAAAAAAGAATTACAAAAACACGATAACGCGATTGGTGTTTTCTTAGAAACCGCACATCCTATTAAATTCTTAGATGTTGTTGAACCTGCTTTAGGCATTACACTTCCGATTCCAGAACAAATTGAAAGTGTTATGAATGAGGATAAGGTTAGTGTGAAGATTAAGAGTTATGAGGAATTGAAGGCGTTTTTGGGGTAATAATTTATCTCTTTATAAATTTAGAAGCCACGGATTAGTTATTTATAATTCGTGGTTTTTTAATTATATCAAGATTAGTTTTTTGTAAGGGAAATGATTATGTTTGATTAGACAATTTTAATAAAATAGGCTATAAAAACTAATATTTCTAGAATTAATTTCCAAAATAAATAAATAAAATAATATGGCAAAAGCATTTTTATCTCATAGTAGTGCAGACAAAGAGTTAGTACGAAAAATAGCTAAGCAATTAGGTGTACAGAATTGCGTTTTAGATGAAATTACTTTTGATGCTGGCAGCAAAACCTTGGATCAAATTTTTAATGAATTGGATAAAACAGATTTATTTGTACTATTTATTTCCGATAAATCCCTAGAATCAGGATGGGTAAAAAAGGAAATTAACAGAGCTAAAAATAATATCTCCTCCGATATAATTCAAAGAATTCTTCCAATAATCATTGATAAAAAAATTACTCATGAAGATCCACGAATTCCTAAGTGGATTGCAAGACCTTATAATTTAAAATATATTGGAAATGAAGTCATATTACTAAAAAAAATTAATCAAGGTCTAAGAGAAATCAATTTTAAAAAAAATAAATATAACGAAGAAATCGAAAGAAATTTTGTAGGCAGAAATGAACAAATGGAAAAATTTGAAAGTAGTATAAACAATCTTGAGAATTGGATGCCAACTTGTATTATCGCTTATAATTTTTTCGAAGGTATTGGGCGCAGAACCTTTTTAAAAAATGCATTAAAAAAAGTAAATATTGTAGACTTTTCTTATCAACCTATATTTATATCAATTGATGCTAAAGAAAGTATTGAAAATTTTATTTACAAATTAAATACAATTAAGCAAGACGATTCTATAATTGAATACGATTTTTCAGAAGAAACTTTGGAATCAAAAATTAATATTGCAAAAGATTTAATAAAAGAATTTGTAGCTTTTAAAGAGATTATTTTTATTATAGATGATGGTGGGATTATATTACCAAACACTCAAATAGTAGAATGGTTTAATAGCTTATTAAATGATAGTGATTTTGATAACCAATTAGCATTCTGCTTAATTTCAAAATATAGACCTAATGAAATAAAATTAAAAAAGGAAAAAAAATCTTTGGTATTTAGAATTCCAGAATTATCAGTTCCAGATTCAAAAAATTTATTTATCAAACTATTAAACATTTATAATCTAGAGAATATAAAAATTGAAGAGAAAAAATTTTTTGTAGATCATCTAAATGGTATACCATCACAAATAATTTATGCTGTAAACCAAATTGCCATAAATTTACCAGATGCAAAAAGAAATATAAATGAAATTGTTCAATTCTCCGATACATTTACAAGCACTGTAGTTAATCACATCAAAGAGAACGAATTAGCATATGAGATCATAATATTTTTGTCAAAAAATGAAATATTTAGTTTAGATCTAATAAATAAAATTTTTGGAGATAATGAAAAGACAACTAATGCAATACAAACCTTATATGATTTATCAGTGTTTAATTTTATGTTTTCAAGTTACGAATATGTAAAATTGAATTCATACATTTCAGATTATATTAACAGATCCAAACTTTCATTAAATCCTATTTATGAAGAAAAATTAACTGCTGTAATCAAAGGTCTTTTAAAAGAAGATCTAGATGATCTATTAAAAAATGATTATACAGAATTTATTATAACAATTCAAAAAATGCTTGAAACTGAGCAAAAAATTCCAAAAAAATATTTTATTCCTGCACTAATAATTAAAAATATAATTAGGGAATATGATAAAGGAAATTATGAATATGTAATAAAGATTTGTTTACAATTACTTCAGACTAAAAACTACGATGAGCAATTAGTTTGGGAAACTAATTACAGGTTGACGTTGGCTTATGCAAGAACAAGAAACCAAAAATTCTTTGATTACATAGGATATTTTAAAAATGAAACTAATAATTTAGATTATTATTTCCTTCTTGGCTTCTTTTACCGACATGATAAAAATAGAGAAAAAGCATTAGAATATTTTTTTAAAGCATTAGAGGTTTACCCAGAACATTCAATATCAAAAAGAGAAATAGTTAACATATATCTTAATAAAGGGCAATATAAAGAGGCATTATCGCTCGCAAAAGATAATTATGAAAGGAAAAAGACAAATATTTTTCATATTCATTCTTATTTTATTTCATTAATCAGGCAAGGGAATCATTTTTCACATAGCGAAATTCAGATTTTAGAAGCTTTAATGAAATCGGTAAAAAATAGTGCAGATATAAAAGCTGAAGACGTTTACAGATGTATGGAAGGAGAATATGAATTTTATGTAAATAATGATTTATCAAAATCTACACAAATTTTAAATGAAGCTATGAAACTAAATGATAATAAATCTTATCCTAAAAAATCCCTATTAGAAATTTTCAGAAAAAGAGATATGAGAAAAGCATATGATGAGTTAAATGATTTAGATAGCAGTGTTGAAAATGATATAGAATATTAAAATTTCTTGACAGTCACGAACGAAAAGGAAAACCGTATATTAAGATTTTTTAAATTGTTAATCTGTAGTTTTATATAAACAAATTACTGTATTATAATTAGCTTTTAAATTAAATCCTAATATTTCCCATGCTAGCGCGAGCGTCTCGCTCGTGAACGCAAAGAGATGCATATTTCAATCGGAGCCGGCACGAGCGAGACGCTCACGTTAAATAATAATAATAAACCATTCTTAATTAAAAGAAATGAATATAGAAACAATACAAAAATTTAATTCTCAATTATCCGATAAAAAGATAACGATATGTTGTGCAGAAAGCATCACTGCAGGACTTTTAGCTAGTACAATTGCATCTATTCCTGGAGCTTCTAGTATCCTTAAAGGTAGTATTGTAACATATAGCCCCGAGCTTAAAATTTCTATTTTAGGGGTAAACCCACAAACTCTATTAAAATATTCTGCTGAATCAATTGAAACCACAGTTGAAATGGTTAACGGTTTAATAAAAACTTATTCAAATGCACAATTATATGTAGCAGTTACAGGAGTTGCATCTGAACCATTAAAAGACTCAGGGGTAATTAAAAAATTAGGGCAAGTATATATTGCCATACATTATAATAAAGAAGTTTATCAAATTGATAAAATAATAGATTTCCACAAGACTGACGAAATTGAAATAAGAAATGAGATAAGAGAAAAAACAGTCGATTTAATTTTAGAACAAATCTTAGAGGTTATTAATAAACCTGTTTCTTAATTTTTGCAAAATATTTTTTTACCCCAATGATTACAACAGCAACCTTACAGGATATTCCCCGCTAGCACAAGCGTCCTGTTTATAAACCCTGCTAACGCAAGCGTCCCGCTAGTGAACACAAAGAAATTCAAAAACCAATTGAAACGTTCACGAGCGGGACGCTAGCGCTGGCAATTCAACATAAAAAAAGAGATCTTA
>NZ_JCAXEB010000019.1:0-85097 GCF_059758655.1 Flavobacterium sp. GQ95 | reverse complement strand
CTGAGGCTGGTATTCTTAAAAAAGGAAAGTCAATTACAAAGCATTGAATCCTTTTTCAATTGTTGCTAATTAACTCATAACATACCCTTTTCTTCAATTTCAATATTTTTAGTTGCTATATTGATCATCGGAAAGTCTGTCAATCCAGGAGTTTGACAAACTAAAAAAATCACACTCCCGCAATTTCCTGGGCAATCTCTCTGCATTACTGCTTTAATTTTTGCCAATATCATAGTGGAAGGGCTATAGAACCCCGCGCAGTTTTATCACCGCTACAGAAGCAATCTCCTTTTCTCTTTGAAGTTATCGATTACACCTGATATAACTATATTTTCAGGCTAAAATACCCAGAAACAAAGCCGTGAAATAGGACATAAAAAATTGTCTTCTCAGGCGATTTTTTTATGTTAAGGAATAAAATTTTCAAACCGCGTATATCTGCGTAGGCTTTTTTTAACACTGAAGTTTTAATTGTTTTAACATTGTACTTTAAATCATACTCAAGATAAATGTTAATTATTTATGAAAAAGACACTTACTTTAACTATTCTACTCTTTTCAATTCATTCACAAAGTCAAACTTATTTAAAATTTAATGGAGCTACTGCATTAGCTGCTGTACCAAATATTGGATTAGAAACAAGCATTGGAAAAAAAACAACCTTTAGTATTGATGTTTTAGTTTCATTTTGGGAATCTTTTGATGGACATAGCCCTATGAAATTTTTTATGTTGACACCAGAGATACGATATCATTTTAATGAAAAATATAAGGGGTTTTATTTAGGAATTCATACAGGTCCAGACATATATCAACTACAAAGGAAGAAGTATTGGGGTGCTAATAAATATGAAGAGGGTTTTAGCTATCGTATAGGAGCCACAATAGGGTTCAATGCTAAATTAAGCGATCATTTTTTATTAGATATTTTTGTTGGAGGCGGTTGGCATCAGGGCTTTTATCACGGTTATTATAACGATGGTACTCCAGGACGATATGATAAAGCTGAAAACTGGAATAAAGGCAGCGAATATCTTCCCTACCGGGGTGGTGTAATGATTTCATATAAAATATAAATTTAATGAATGCCTTAGAATTGATCTTTGTACCCGTAAAATTAGGACATAAAAAAAATGCAAGATACAGCGGCAGAATTACTTCAGGAAAACTCCCATTTACCGGACTCAAAACATAGTGATTCATGATTTTTAATGATATAGAGCACATTCCAGCCGCACAAATTATCAAATATAGGCCCTACCATTTCCATCCGGAATGAATCGATTTCAAAATCCCAAAGAGCCAGGAGGTTTTATCACTGTGCATTTTTTTCAGGAACATAAAAACAATATGATTATTATAATTCAGAGATGTTTATTGGTTGTCAATCTCAATTATTTTCAAATATTAAATAATAAACTTAAAATACCTATTTTAAAAAAATAACTAGAAATCACCAATACTCTTTTAACTTTCTAATATCCAATTAACAATCGTATAAAAATTACTGTTTTCGTAAATTTATATAAGCAACTAGAAGCATCTATGACATACTACCTGCTAAAAGAAATCAGTTTATTATTCTGTTATGAAAAATGCTTATTTACACATCAGAGTAAGTGCTGACGAACAAAAAAGAAAAGGGTTTTCTCTAATTGAACAGGAACATCGTTTAATAAAATTCTGTTCGACAAACCAAATAAAAGTTAAAGGAATTTTTTAGAGAAGATTTCTCTGCTAAGGATCCCAACAGCTCAGAATGACTAAGACTTATTAAAACGATAAAGAAAACAAATACTGTCCAACAGAAAACATTCTATTTATTAAATGGGATCGTTTCAGCCATAACATCGAATATACTTACCAAATGATTGGAATATTTAAGAAGACTAAATACTCAAGCCATTGCTATTGATTAGATAATCGATTTTGAAGTCCCCGAAAGCACAACTTGCCATCTATCTTTCAATTCCGCAAGCAGAGAATAGCAGATGAAGGCTGAACAACATCTGATAGCCAAAGAAGAACAAGAAAAACAGCAGATCGCCTTCAAAAGCACCTATTGATTATATAAACAAGATTAGTTCTGATGGCAAAAAAATATCGTGCTCAAACAGCCTGAAACTGATTATATCAGAGGTCATTTGAAGAATATTTAAAAGGCTAGCTTTCAATTATCTACATCAGAAGAATAGCTGACTTAAAAGAGCCCATCTGTGGCAGAAATAATTCCTGGAAGATTCTACACAACCTACTCTATTGTGGATTAGTCTTTGTTCCTGCTCACAAAACGGAGGAAGAATATTATGCAAAAGGTCTTCATGAACCTCTTATTTCAGAAAAAAAAATTAAAAAAGTTCAGTACTTACTAAACAGCCGTCGCACGACAAATTCATTTAAGTAAAAAACAAAGTCTGTTTTCCTTTTGAGAGGGTTCTTGATCTGTCCATACTGCTGCAAACACTTAAGCGGAAGTATACGACTGGGAGGTATGTAAAATACCAATATTGCAACTGTGTCGCTAAAAAATGTAAAAACAATATCAAAATTGTATTTTTACAATTCGTGATACTACTCTCTAATGAACAATCTATACAGAAATACATTCAATGATTTGTTTTTAAATATTTTATGAAACTCTCAATAAATAGCCCCATTCCACCTTTGACAGGATGCTTTTCTAATCTTGATCTGGAGTATTAAGATTTGTTTTTTTCATGTATAAATGTTTATAAATTGCAGCTAACATTTTAGTTATCACTAAATATTTTTTATTTCGTAAATTTTAAAATCCTGTATCACAAATGATCTGTTTTAACGTTCCGCTTTTTCTTTATTAACCTCTACTTATTACTTTTGATAACTTCTTAATCCGTAGGATAAATTCAAGTTTAAGCTTAACACTTTTCAGATTCTCAACTTCTTTTATTTAATTGACTAGAAATACTCTGCCGCATCTGTTTGCTAATCAACAAACTTATTTTTATCAAGTTTAACTTTTGAGCCATTTTCAAGTTAAATCTTGTCAATTAAAACTTTATCATAATGAATAAAAAACAGACTTATTACAATCAAAAACTCTTCTTAGTTTCCTCTCCATTTTTTATTAGAATAATTAATTATCCCTATTTGATCAATACAACAACTAAGTCTTATCCTTGTTTTTTTTAAACTTTTTAAAACCTTTTTATAATTCACTTATAATTAAATTAGCCCACAAAATTACAATTTAATTGTTTACCTAATAGAGCTATTTAGTATATAATCAAAAGTGGATAATTTAAGTATAATTCTACTATCTAATTCTTAATTATTAAGCAAATAATCAAGAACTAAGAAATCTCTCTTTTTAATACTCAAGAATAATTACATGATTAAAAACAAACGAAATAGAATGACAAGAAAGAAAGATTTTAGTTTTATTTTGATTCTGGTTGGTTTGTACGGATCTGCTCAAAATAGCACCTCAGAAATAGGTTTTATAACAGATAATGATTTATATACGTCTTTCAGAAACGACAAATATTACACCAATGGTTTTGAAGTTTTTTATAGATTTCTAGCAAAAAATAATAATGAAAAAATAAATAAAAAAATTGACGAGTTTCGAATCGGACAATACATCTATACTCCACACACTATTAAAGCGAATGATGTTGAGAACAATGATCGTCCGTTTGCAGGTTATCTCTTTTTAGAAGCGGGGAGAAATATTTTCTATAAGAAAGAATCAGTCCTTAAAGCCAATTTCCAATTGGGTTTTGTTGGTAAAAATTCATTTGCAAAAGAAGTACAAATAGGATTTCATGATTTTTTTGGTTTTCGAGAAGTTCATGGCTGGCAGAATCAAATAAAAAATGCATTAGCCATACAAACTCATTTTTTATATTCAATTAAATTATTTCCCATAAAAAACTCCAGTACAATAGATTTTAACTTACAAACAGAAATAAATTTAGGGACGATTTTTACAGGATCCTCTACAGGTTTTTTGACAAGAATTAGCCTTAAAAAACTAAATCCGATTTATGATTCAAATATATATGGCGCTTCGATTAATACTAATCCAAAACACTTAAGAAGTGAATTTTATTTTTATGTAGCTCCTAGTATTAATTACCAATTGTATGATACTACTATTCAAGGAAGTTTATTTAATAATACCAGTCCAGTTGTGTATAATTTGATTCCATTTCGATGTAATCTTGAAACAGGTGTGAAATATGGAAAAAACAATGTTAATTTCTCATATGCTTTTGTTTATAAGGACAAGGAATTAAAAAATAATATAAATACAAGCTATTTCTATGCATCAATTAAGATATCTTATTTAATGCGATCGAAGCTTTTCTAAATTAGTTTAATATATTTTCTAACAAAGTTGATTACTAATTTTAAACTGATTATTTAGTATTGTTTTAGATAAGTACCATACACCTAGACGTTTCTTTGATATTTTTTTGCTAGAAATGGCATCTGAAGAATTATAAATGAAGAGTTTGTAATTTTAACAAATGATGGTTTAAAAACTAAAAGACAGTTATTACTGCAGTTGGAAGACTTCTTGATATTACATTATTAGATTAATTATAACTCCCAAATCTATTATTCTTTTGCAGAAAGGCGCTTATAAATGCCTTTATAAAATTATAAAACATCATTATATTAGTTTTTTCCAATATTCTTTTATTTTTTTTGGAAGAAATTCAACAATACAACTCCTGTCATTATAAGCATTTTACAAGCGCCTTTTTATGATTATATTGCAAGATTTATCAAATTACTTGCATTATTTTTTTTAAAAAATTCATACTTACTAGAGATTGTGTCTTTGAAATAAACTAATCTTTATTAGGCTGCTCCCACTTACAAAAGTAAATAATAGAGAGTAAAACTATTAAATATATTCATGTCTTTTTTAATTTTTATTTAACTTATATTCTCTTCAAACAATCGGTAAGAAAATACATTCGATAATATATTTTTTTTCAATCTTCCATAAAACTATCACCTAAATAATCCATTCACATTTCTAGATAAATGTTCTTTCGTTTATATCAACTTTTAAAACAAATACCCTAGAGTATCATAAGTAAATTTTGACTATGATTAATTATAATTCTTTTTTTAACTTTAGAAAATAAATGATGTAGAGCAAAAAAGATCTGTTTAGGTCTTTTTTTAATGTAAAGGATTTAAAAATGAAAAAAGAGCAAAAAAAAGTGAACAGAAATACACAACTTAAAAAGAGCCTAAATTTAATGACTTTTCAAAATGAGCAATTTGTTGGCACAAAGGAAGCAATGATTATTTTAGGAATTAAAAGTCAAACCACAATTGGTAAATATGAAACTGAAGGCAAAATTACAGCTTACAGACCCTTTAGTAATCGAAAGAGATACAAGGTCACTGAACTATTAAAGATTCAAAGTAAAAGATAGCCTAGCGCTATCTTTTTTTGTTACGCTCAAAAGGGTATCTTTGCCAATTAAATAAAAAAACAGCTTTTTCAAGCTAGAGACTAAATTAGAGACCTGTATATTTAAAAACATTGCAATTATTTGATTTTAAACAACTTAACAACATGAATTACTTATCTGTAGAAAATATATCGAAGTCTTTTGGCGAAAGAACGCTTTTTGACAACATCTCATTCGGAATCAATAAAGACCAAAAAATCGCTTTTATCGCTAAAAACGGTTCTGGAAAAACCACAATAATGAGTATTATCAATGGTTTGGATGAACCTGATACAGGACAAGTTGTTTTGAGAAAGGGAATCCGCATGGCATTTCTTTCTCAGGATAATAATCTACAGGAAGAGTTAACTATTGAAGAAAGTATTTTTGCTTCGGATAATGAAACTTTAAAAGTAATCGAAGCCTACGAAAAAGCACTTGAAAATCCAGATGATGAAGAAGCGTATCAAAAAGCTTTTGACGGAATGGATCAGCACAATGCCTGGGACTTTGAAACACAATACAAGCAAATTTTATTCAAATTAAAACTGGAAGATTTTAAACTGAAAGTAAAAAATCTTTCGGGTGGACAAAAAAAGCGTCTTTCATTGGCTATTATCCTAATCAATCGTCCTGATTTATTGATTCTGGATGAGCCAACTAACCACTTAGATCTTGAAATGATCGAATGGTTAGAAAGTTATTTTGCTAAAGAAAATATCACCTTGTTTATGGTAACGCACGACCGTTTCTTTTTAGAGCGTGTCTGTAACGAAATTATCGAATTAGACAACGGAAAATTATACCAATACAAAGGAAATTATTCTTATTATTTAGAAAAAAAAGAAGAGCGAATTACTTCTGAAAATGCCAGCGTTGACAAAGCAAAAAACTTATTTGTAAAAGAATTAGAATGGATGCGCCGTCAGCCAAAAGCGAGAACTACAAAATCGAAATCGCGCCAGGATGATTTTTATGTAATTAAAGAAAAAGCGCAAAGTCGTCGTCTTGAAAACAAGGTAGAACTTGAAATTAACATGGAACGTATGGGAAGCAAGATTATCGAGCTTCACAAAATTTCAAAAAAATTCAAGGATCATGTTATTCTGGATAACTTTAGTTTTGATTTTCAGCGTGGAGAACGTATCGGAATTATTGGTAAAAACGGAACCGGAAAATCTACTTTTTTAAATCTTCTTACCGGAACAATTCCATTGGACAGTGGTCGTGTTGTAAAAGGTGATACAATTAAGATAGGATATTATACACAAAGTGGAATCAATCCAAAACCAAATCAGCGTGTAATTGATATTATTAAGGAATATGGTGAATTTATTCCGCTTGCAAAAGGCAGAATGATTTCGGCTTCGCAATTATTAGAGCGTTTTCTTTTTGATGCTAAAAAACAATATGATTTTGTCGAAAAATTAAGTGGTGGCGAATTGAAACGTTTGTACTTATGTACAGTTTTGATTCAGAATCCAAACTTTTTGATTCTGGATGAGCCAACAAATGATTTGGATATTGTAACACTTAATGTTTTGGAGAGTTTTCTTTTAGATTATCCGGGTTGTTTACTGGTAGTTTCTCACGACCGTTATTTCATGGATAAAATTGTCGATCACCTATTTATTTTTAGAGGAAAAGGTGAAATCGAAAGCTTCCCAGGGAATTATTCTGACTTCAGAGCTTATGAAGATAGTGCTGATGTTGCTCAAAAAGAGGAAAACAAAGCCGAAAAGAAAGATTGGAAACAAAATAATCCGACTGGAAATTTAACTTTCAACGAGCAAAAAGAATATCAAAAACTAGAAAGAGAAATTAAAGATTTAGAAATAGACAAAACTAAAATCGAACAATTATTTTCTGACGGAAAAGTAGCTGATGCTGATATTGAGAAAAAAGCAAATGAACTACAAAATATCATCAATAAAATAGATCAAAAAGAAGAACGTTGGTTTGAATTATCAGCTAAAATAGAAGGTTGATTTTAGTTTTCAGTCTCAGTGGCAGTTTTCAGTTTGGTTTCTGATATTTTTCATTAAAATATAAGTTTTTTCTTATTTTTTTAATATTCTTGTGAAAAATTAAACAATGGATTTTAAAGAATTATTAGCTTACAAAAAGTCATTTGAACTTGCGATGAAAATATTTGAACTCTCAAAGACATTTCCAAAAGAAGAAAAATATTCCTTAACAGATCAAATAAGAAGATCTTCAAGAAGCGTTTCTGCAAATATTGCAGAATCTTATAGAAAAAGACGATACTTAAATCATTTTATAAGTAAGTTAACTGATAGCGATGCAGAAAATTCAGAGACATTTGTTTGGCTTGAATTCGCTTTACAATGTAAATATACAAATCAGGAAATATTTGAAATTTTAAACAAGAAAAGCATTGAGATAGGAAAACTGATAAACTATATGATTAATAATCCTTATAAATTTGGATGTCCTATCTAATCGTAACAAACTGAAAACTGTGACTGCGACTGAAAACTTATTATATTTGCACCATTAAAAAATATATTTTTAAAATATCATGAAATACATCTTAGCATCATTACTTGCATTAACACTTTTTATCTCTTGTAATTCTAACGACGATCCTAAAAAAACTGATTACACTGTTAAAAACGAAAAAGAAATAGTTGATTATATTGCCAAAAACAAATTAACTGCACAAAGAACAGATTCTGGCTTGTATTATGTGATAAACGAACCTGGAGACGGAGCTCAACCGACCACAAGTTCTAATGTAACTGTAGCGTATAAAGGATATTATTCTAATGGAAGTATTTTTGATCAGAGCAAAGCCGCAGGGATTTCCTTTGGGTTAAATCAGGTAATTAAAGGCTGGACAGAAGGTATTCCTTATTTTAAAGTTGGGGGAAGCGGAATATTGCTAGTTCCTTCACATTTAGGTTATGGACCTTTCGATTATAGTGGTATTCCTGGGGGTTCAGTACTTATTTTTGATGTGAAATTGATCTCAGTAAATTAGTCACACCAAATTATTCTCTAATATAAAAGACCACAATAAAATAGATTTTATTGTGGTCTTTTTTTTACTATCACAAAATATCGCTAAAGTTAAAGTAATAGCATAAAAACATCCTCTATTTTATAAAAGTCTGAATTTCATTATGTAATGATTTGAAAAAATTGTGTAAATAATATTATATCTGTTTTCCGAGCTTTGTTTAAGTGAAAATGAATTCACAATATAAAACATATATAAAATGGAAAATTTACATAATCCCGATGGAACTAAACGTGAGGTTTTAACAGGAATGTTTTCAGATCGTGACAGCATAGAAAGAGCTTACGATAATCTAAGCGAAAGAGGTTATACAAAAGATGAAATTAACCTGATCATGTCTGACGAAACCAGAAAAAAGCATTATTCAGACAAAGACGATCACTCCGAACTAGGAACAAAAGCAGCTGAAACTGCCGGAGCTGGTTCTGCAATTGGAGGAACAATTGGAGCAATTGCAGGAGTAGTTGCTGCATTAGGAACTAGTCTTGTTATACCTGGTTTAGGATTAATCGTTGCTGGTCCATTAGCTGCAGGATTAGCTGGTGCTGGTGCAGGAGGAATTGCCGGAGGTATAATTGGAGCTCTAGTAGGGTCAGGAATTCCTGAAGACAGAGCAAAAATTTATGAAGATGGAATTAAGGACGGTCATGTTGTTTTAGGTGTTCATCCGCGTAATAGCGAAGATGCCGAATATCTTGAACAGCAATGGAGAGCAAATAATGCACTCAATATCTATAGATGATCTATTTATTTTTCAATAAAAAAACCACAATAGAATTGAATTTTGTTGTGGTTTTTTATATTTTAACTGAATCTGAAACCGAAAACTACCAAGGGATCGGATTATAATCTTTCAGAAATTTTCCACACCAATGTTTTCCGGTATTGATTCCGTCAAATAACGGATCCATAACTCTCGCCGCACCATCAACAATATCCAATGGTGGTTGAAAGTCTTCTAACTCCTGCTTTTTCTTTGCCAATTCAGCAGGATCTTCATCTGTTACCCAACCTGTGTCAACGGCATTCATGAAAATTCCATGTTTTGCCAACGTTCCTGAAGAAGTATGGGTTAACATATTTAAAGCTGCTTTTGCCATATTGGTATGCGGATGACGATCTTCCTTAAAAAAACGATGAAATTTTCCTTCCATCGCCGAAACATTAATGATGTGTTTTTGTCCCGTATTATCTTTTTTCATTACTTCCGAAAGTCGGTTACACAATACAAAAGGCGCAACTGAATTCACTAATTGTACTTCAATCATTTCAGTCGTTTCTATTTGACCGAGGCGCAAACGCCAACTGTTTGTTTTTCGTAAATCGACCTGCTGTAAATCGGCATCAAGTTCTCCCTCCGGAAAAACTTCATTGGCAACTAACGCATTATCGAAAGAATAGGGAATTTGAGATAATTTAGCCGAAGCCCGCAAACCAATTCCAGGTTCTGGACCGTGCCAGGTAACTGGCATATTTTCGTTTGAAGAAGCTGCAGTGGTCAACATCTTCAATTCGTCTAAACAATTAATATGATCCAATAATAATTCTTGTGCTTTTTGAGGAAGTGCGCTTAGTGGCAACTCTTCATTCTCCATCAAATGCGAATAGAATCCCGCCGGCCGCCTAACTGTTTGTGCCGCGTTATTAATTAAAATATCAAGACGTTCATATTTCTGCTCAATAAAATTACAGAAAATCTCTACGCTCGGAATATGTCTTAAGTCTAAACCATGAATTTTCAACCGATGTCCCCAATCCATAAAATCATCTTCTTTAGCAAAACGCAAAGCTGAATCAACAGGAAAACGAGTAGTAGCAATAACAGTTGCTCCTCCACGCAAAAGCATCAAAGTAATATGATAACCAATTTTTAAACGAGAACCTGTAATAATCGCAATTTGTCCTTTTACATCTGCAGTCTGAAAGCGTTTAGCATAATTAAAATCGCCACAATCCGTACACATTGTATCGTAAAAGTGATGCATTTTAGTAAACTCTGTTTTACAAACGTAACAGTTTCTTGGTGTTTCAAGTTCTAATTGTTCTTTGTGAACCAGATCAGTATAAGCTAGTAATTTCGGTGCGACAAATATGCTCGCTTCACGTGCATGCCTAATTCCGGTTTCCTTACGTGCAGTTTTGTCCTTCTTTTCTTTTTTTCGTTTAGCGGCCTGTAATCCGTCTTTAATTCTTCTGGAAAACTCACCTCTATCCGGTCTGGAAAACATTCCTGCTTCTTTAATTAAAGCTATACGTTGCCCTTTTGGAATGTCAAATATTTGATCTGTATTGGCATTCAATTGTGCCAAAATAGCAATGCACCGATTAATCTCTTCAGAAGATATTATGCTGCTATCTTCTATTTCTTCCTTCAACATCATAAAAAACGTATTACTATTAGCTTTATTTAAAGTGCGCAAATATAGTCTTTTTGAAGTCGGAACAATTCTAAGTCAAATTGACTGCTCTTCTCTTTTGACAATTGTATTATCTTGTTATCTTCGTACCCTGATATAATTATTTATATGCTATTTCAAATAAAAGCTTATTTAAAATTCCTGTGGAATTCAAAAAACGAACACGGAGTACATTCTCCGTTTGTTTTTAGTTTACTAACAAAATGTTTTTACGATAAAAAGTCTAAACCTGAATATGCAATTTTAAAAAACTATCGAAAATCATTACTTCAGAATAAAAACTTTATTGAAGTAACTGATTTTGGTGCCGGATCAAAAGTTTTTAAATCAAATAGAAGACAAATTTCGAAGATTGCATCAACAGCAGGGATTTCTCCAAAACGAGCGGAACTACTATTTAGAGTTACCAATTATTTCAAACCTTCAACTATTCTGGAAATAGGAACTTCATTAGGTTTAGCGACTTCAGCTCTGGCTTTGGGTAATACCAATGCAAATGTAACTACATTAGAAGGTTGTCCAGAAACAGCAAATGTTGCCAAAAATCAACTAAATCAATTTTATTGTAAAAATGTAGAAAGTATTATTTCAGAATTCGAATCTTTTTTAATTTCTGAAAATCTACAATCTACAATCTACAATCTAATATATTTTGACGGTAATCATTCTAAAAAAGCAACTTTAGCTTATTTCGATCTGTTATTACCAACTATTGACAACGATACCGTTTGGATTTTCGATGACATTCATTGGTCTACAGAAATGGAAGAAGCTTGGGAAAATATTAAAAACCATCCGAAAGTGACCGTTACGATTGATACTTTTCAATGGGGATTTGTTTTTTTTAGATACGAGCAAAAAAAAGAGCATTTTACAATTCGGGCATAAAAAAATGACAACCATTTCTGATTGTCATTTTTTATAATAATTCAATTAATTTTATTTTTTAGCTTCTTTATTTTCATCAGATTTAGCTCCCATTCTGTTTACAGTATACATAGGAGCAAATTTCATTTTTAAACCAGCAATTTTTCTGTTATCCTCAGATGATAAACCTTCTTTTTCAACAGTATTTTTTCGGCTGTCTAATGCTTCATACAACAATTTAATTTCATCCCAGTCTTCACGAGAGTAACTATCTTTATTATCCTCAACTGTATGAACAAATTGTTGGTACACACTGTGAATGTTTTGGGCATTTACCCAGGAAAAACTCATATCGTCTCCAATTTTTCCTTCACCAAACAAAGCATTACGCAATTGTTGTTTCGGACTTGGAGCAGGTGGGGCAAGAACGGTGGTCATTTCTTTTTTAAATTCTTCGTATTTAACTTTACTTGCATTTATTTTTTCACTCTCAGCAGTATTGTCTTTAATATCTGCCAAAGCTAACTGAGCATTTTCAGCTCTTCTATCGTACTCAGCTTCAACAGTTGCCCAATCAGCTTTCAAATCATCAGCTTTGACATTTTTTACTGAGTCGACGTAGGTTACATATGCGTCAATTGTTTTTTGAGCCTTTTCTTGTTTTTCGTCTTTACACGATGTAAGACTCAGTGCAATTAATGCAATTCCCGATAATAATTGTATGTTTTTCATAATTATTTATTGTTTAATTAATACATTAACAAATGTATCTAATAACCTAATATCAAAAATTACATCATTACCATGTTTTTAATATTAAAAAGATATTAAACATGTAAAACTCACAGAATAATGATAATTTTATAAAATAAATCAAAAAATATATAATTAATTCAAAAAAAACATATTCATTATCTAATTAATCCTGTAAACCAAAAGATGTTTTGTAACATAAATCAATTTCACGCTACTTATCGTTTATTGAAAAGTGTTTTGTACTTTTAAAACCAAATTGTAAATACGAAATGGCAAATCCATTAATTAAAATAACGAACATTAAACGAGATTTTGTACTTGGTAATGAAATCGTTTATGTCTTAAAAGGAATAGATTTAGAAATCAATAAAGGAGAATATGTAGCTTTAATGGGCCCTTCCGGATCCGGAAAATCGACTCTAATGAATTTACTGGGTTGTTTAGATACGCCAACATCCGGACACTATATTTTAAATGGAAAAGATGTCAGCCAAATGAAAGATGATGAATTGGCAGGAATTCGAAATAAAGAAATTGGTTTTGTCTTTCAGACTTTTAATCTTTTGCCAAGAACAACTGCTTTAGATAATGTTGCATTACCAATGATTTATGCAGGATATTCTAAATCTGATCGAAATGCACGTGCTAAAGAAGTTTTAACACAGGTAAATCTTGCAGACAGAATGGATCACCAGCCTAACCAACTTTCAGGAGGACAACGCCAGCGTGTTGCCATTGCCCGCGCTTTGGTCAACAAACCTTCTATTATACTGGCCGATGAACCAACAGGAAACTTAGACAGTAAAACTTCTGTAGAAATTATGAAGCTTTTCGGCGATATTCACGCATTGGGAAATACTGTAATTCTGGTAACACACGAAGAAGATATTGCTGCTTATGCACATCGTGTTATTCGTTTACGCGATGGCTTGATTGAAAGCGACACCACTAAATAGTTTAACCGTTTATTTGGTTAATTGTTTAACTGTAAAAAAAACTTAGCCCCTTAGCATCTCAGCAACTTAGAAGCTTAAAATAATGAAAGTATATACAAAAACCGGAGATAAAGGAACCACGGCTCTTTTTGGAGGTACGCGTGTTCCTAAAGATCACATCCGAATTGACAGTTACGGAACTGTTGACGAATTGAATTCTTATATAGGACTCATTCGTGATCAGGAAATTGATTCGCATTACAAAACTATTTTGATTGAAATTCAGGATCGTCTTTTTACGGTGGGTGCTATTTTGGCAACTCCTGCAGAAAAAGAAGTTTTAAAAAACGGTGAACTTCGATTGAAAAATTTAGGAATCATCGATACTGATATTGAATTACTAGAGAATGAAATTGATAAAATGGAAGAAAGCCTTCCGCCAATGACCCATTTTGTTTTACCTGGAGGGCATCAAACTGTGTCATATTGTCATATTGCGCGTTGTGTGTGCCGTCGTGCCGAGCGTCTGGCAGTACATTTAAGTCATAATGAACACGTTCCCGAAATCGCAATCATGTACTTAAACCGACTTTCTGACTACCTTTTTGTCTTGGCACGGAAGTTGTCGTCAGACTTAAAAGCGGAGGAAGTGAAATGGATTCCGAGAAAGTAATCAGTCGCAGTTTTTCAGTTTTTAGAATAATAACTGGAGCTAAAACAGATAACTAAAAAAAGAAGTAAACAGTAAGAATTTCAAGTTTTCAGGCTGAAAACTGGCACTGAAAACTGAATACTTACAGAGACGTTCTTAAATTTTATTAAAATAAATCAAAATTTACTTGTCTTTTTCAGTAAAAAATTTATTTTTGCACAAACTAAACAGATAACAGATGTATTGGACATTAGAATTAGCATCTTATTTAAGTGATGCGCCATGGCCTGCTAACAAAGACGAACTTATTGACTACGCTATTAGAGCTGGTGCTCCATTAGAAGTGGTAGAAAACCTTCAGTCAATTGAAGACGAAGGAGAGATATATGAATCAATGGAAGAAATTTGGCCTGATTATCCAACAGACGAAGATTATCTTTGGAATGAGGATGAATATTAAAAAATAAACCAAAGGAAAAAGTCTCATCACAGAGGCTTTTTTTTTGGTTCAAAATACAACATTTACATATAATAGAAATATAACAAATCATGAGTTTCATAAACAGTATTATTAAAGTCTTTGTAGGTGATAAATCACAGAAAGATGTCAAAGCTTTACAACCCTATTTAAACAAAATTAAAACATTCGAAACCAGCTTAATGAGTTTGTCTCACGACGAATTAAGAGCCAGAACCGTATATTTTAAAGAAAGAATAAAAGAAGCCAGAGCTGATAAAGATGCTAAAATTGCTTCGCTTAAAGAGGAAGTAGAAAACATCGAAGACATCGATAAAAGAGAAGATCTTTATGATGCTATTGATGCTCTTGAAAAAGAAGCTTACGAAATCTCTGAGAAAACTTTATTAGAAATTCTTCCGGAAGCATTCTCGGTAGTTAAAGAAACAGCACGTCGTTTTAAAGACAATTCTTTTATTGAAGTTACTGCAACTCCAAAAGACCGTGAACTTTCAGCTTCTAAAACTTATATTACTATTGAAGGCGAAAAAGCTACATGGGCAAATAAATGGAATGCCGCCGGTAAAGAAATTACCTGGGACATGATTCATTATGATGTTCAGTTAATTGGAGGTATGGTTTTGCACGAAGGTAAAGTTGCCGAAATGCAAACAGGTGAAGGTAAAACTTTAGTTGCTACTCTTCCACTTTACTTAAATGCCTTAACCGGAAACGGAGTTCACTTAGTAACTGTGAATGACTACTTAGCAAAACGTGATAGTACATGGAAAGCGCCTTTATTCGAATTCCACGGTTTAACTGTTGATTGTATTGATAATCACCAGCCAAGTACAGAACAAAGAAAAAAAGCATACGACGCTGATATCACTTACGGAACCAACAACGAATTTGGTTTTGACTACTTAAGAGATAACATGGCGCATTCGCCAGGCGATTTAGTACAAAGAAAACATAATTATGCCATTGTCGATGAGGTCGATTCTGTATTGATTGATGATGCAAGAACACCGCTTATTATTTCAGGACCAGTTCCACAAGGAGATCGTCATGAGTTTAATGAGTTGAAACCAAAAATTGAAAACTTAGTTTCTCAACAACGTCAATTAGCAAATGGTTTCTTAGCAGAAGCTAAAAAATTAATCAAAGAAGGAAATACTAAAGAAGGCGGTTTCTTATTATTAAGAGCTTACAGAAGTTTACCTAAAAACAAAGCATTAATTAAATTTTTGAGTGAAGAAGGAATCAAACAATTGCTTCAAAAAACTGAAAATCAATACATGCAGGATAACAATCGCGAAATGCATAAAGTGGATGAAGCTTTGTATTTTGTAATTGAAGAAAAAAACAATCAGGTTGAATTGACTGATAATGGTATTCAATACCTTTCAGGAGATACTGATGCTGACTTTTTCGTCCTTCCGGATATCGGAACTGAAATTGCTGCAATCGAAAAACAAAAATTGGATAAAGATGCTGAGGCGGAAGCTAAAGAAAGATTATTCCAGGATTTTGGAGTAAAAAGCGAGCGTATTCACACCCTTACTCAGCTTTTAAAAGCATATGCTCTTTTTGAAAAAGATGTAGAATATGTGATCATGGACAACAAAATTATGATTGTCGATGAGCAAACAGGTCGTATCATGGATGGTCGTCGTTATTCTGACGGTTTACACCAGGCGATCGAAGCTAAAGAAAATGTAAAAATCGAAGCTGCTACACAAACATTTGCAACTGTTACATTACAGAATTATTTCAGAATGTACAGCAAATTAGGAGGTATGACAGGTACAGCGGTTACTGAAGCTGGAGAGTTATGGCAGATTTATAAATTGGATGTTGTTGAAATTCCAACCAACCGTCCAATGTCAAGACAAGACAAAGAGGATTATATCTACAAAACGACACGTGAGAAATTTAACGCTGTAATTGAAGATGTAACACAACTGTCAAATGCAGGAAGACCAGTTTTAATTGGAACAACTTCTGTAGAGATTTCAGAGTTATTAAGCCGTATGTTGAAAATGAGAGGCGTTACACATAACGTTTTGAATGCTAAAATGCACAAACAAGAGGCACAAATTGTAGAAGAAGCAGGTAAAGCCGGAGTTGTAACTATTGCAACAAATATGGCTGGTCGTGGTACCGATATTAAATTATCTCCAGAAGTAAAAGCTGCCGGAGGTTTAGCAATCGTGGGTACAGAACGTCATGATTCTCGTCGTGTTGACAGACAGTTACGTGGTCGTGCAGGACGTCAGGGAGATCCGGGAAGTTCTCAATTCTATGTTTCTTTGGAAGATAACTTAATGCGTTTATTTGGTTCTGAAAGAGTTGCCAAAGTAATGGACAGAATGGGATTACAGGAAGGTGAAGTTATTCAGCATTCTATGATGACCAAATCTATCGAGCGTGCTCAGAAAAAAGTAGAAGAAAATAACTTTGGTGTTCGTAAACGTTTATTAGAATATGATGACGTTATGAACTCGCAACGTGAAGTAGTTTACAAACGTCGTCGTCACGCCTTATTTGGTGAGCGTTTGAAACTGGATATCGCTAACATGCTTTATGATACTTGCGAATTGATCGTAAGTCAAACTAAACCAGCTAACGATTTCAAAAATTTCGAATTCGATTTGATTCGTTATTTCTCTATCACTTCTCCAATTTCTGAAGCTGATTTCCAAAAATTAACTGATATTGAAATTACTGGAAAAATATACAAAGAAACTCTGGCTTTCTATACTGAAAAAACAGAAAGAAGTGCGAGAGAAGCTTTCCCAATCATTAAAGGAGTTTACGAAGAGCCAAACAATCATTTTGAGCGTATCGTAGTTCCATTTACTGACGGAATCAAAACTTTGAATGTGGTAACTGACTTGAAAAAAGCATACGAAAGCGAAGGAACTCAGTTAATTGCTGATTTCGAAAAAAACATTACACTTTCTATTGTTGATGAGGCGTGGAAAAAACATTTACGTAAAATGGACGAATTGAAACAATCTGTTCAATTGGCTGTCCACGAACAAAAAGATCCATTGCTTATCTACAAACTAGAAGCTTTCAACTTGTTTAGAGGAATGTTGGACAACGTTAATAAAGAAGTAATTTCATTCTTATTCAAAGGTGATTTACCAGCTCAAAACGTTCCGGAAATTCACGAAGCAAGAGAAGTTCGTCAGAAAGAAAACTTCAAATTAAGCAAAGATGAAATTCCAAACAGCGAAGATATCAACCGCGAAGCTGGAGAAACACAACAACGTCAGGTTACTGAAACAATTGTGAGAGATATGCCAAAAATCAACCGTAATGACACTGTAACAGTTCAGGAAGTTGCAACAGGTAAAACTGAAGAAATGAAATTTAAAAAAGCAGAAACTTTAATCGCTTCTGGCGCTTGGGTACTTGTTAAATAAGTCTCAGTTTACAGACTAGTACTCTAAATTATATACATCAAACCCGACAAGTTTTTAAAACCTGTCGGGTTTTGTCTTTTAAAATAGTTTTCAGTTTACAGTCTGTAGGCTGTGACTGAAAACTGAGACTATAAACTTTTTTTCGGAAAACTTAAAAATAAATTCTTTCTAAATCGAATAAACTGTATTTTTGCAACCGTAAACAACAAACAAAGTTTTGAAGCGAATTTTAATACTATTTCTTTCCTGCATGCTTTTGCTGCCTTCATTTGGCAGTTTCTTTGTTTATACCTCATTCAAATTAAATCAGGAAGAAATTTCAAAAACCATCTGTGTGCAACGAAAAATGGTTTTTAATTCTTGTAACGGTCGATGCGAACTTCAAAAAAGTTTGAAGAAATATGCTGACAATGAAAAAAGAATGCAAAACAATCTGAAAGAAAAAACAGAAGTAGTTTACATTCAAAATACAGCAACCGCTAATTATAAATTAGTAACTCCTATCAAATCTGCAGCAAAACTTTTTGCTTCTTTTGATGAGAAACCAATTTCGGTTTCAAACAGTACTTTCCACCCTCCATCCTATTTTATATAAATTTTAGCTACACTTTTCAATTTCAAAACTGAAAAGATTTTTTTCTTGGCTTTAAGTCAGGGAAAAAGACATGTTACTTTTTAATTTATATAATTTAAAATGAAAAAAATATACTTTACCCTACTAATCATAGGGCAATGTGTCTTTGCTCAAAATGAAGTGAAGCAAGACACTACAAAATCTCAAGAATTAGAAAACGTTTTTATAACTGCTAATCGTACTGCAACATTACGTAAAGAAACTCCTGTTGCTATCAGTAAAATAACAGCAAAAACGATCAACGAAACCAAAGCAACGGCAGTCTACGAAATCATTAATAAAACGCCTGGAGTATTAATGGTTAATTTAGGAAACGAACAGCATATGATGTCGATTCGTCAGCCCATGACCACCAATGCCTACTATTTATATTTGGAAGATGGCTTACCAATTCGCCCAATGGGAATCTTTAATCACAATGCTTTACTGGAAATCAATCAATATAATTTACAAAGTATAGAAGTGGTAAAAGGCCCTGTTTCTTCTTTATATGGGCCGGAAGCAGTTGGCGGAACTATTAATTTAATTTCAGTAAAACCGCCTGTTGATCCTGAATTTAAATTTGGCATTCAGGCCGATAATTATGGTTACCGAAGATTTCAGGCTGCCGGCGGGGCAACGATTGGAAAAGTTGGTTTTCATATTGCAGGAATTTCAAGCTTGCAGGAAAATGGCTGGATGACGTATTCTGATTACAACAAAGATAATTTGAACGCAAGAATCGATTATAACATCTCTCCTTCTACTCGACTGATCAGTAATACCATGTATGGAAAATATTATTCTGACATGAGCGGAAGTGTAAACGAAGATGCTTTTAATAACAGAACTTATAAAAGCACAACAGATTTTACTTATAGAAAATCGGATGCCTTACGAACCCGTTTAACATTAGAACATGATTGGAACAGTAATTCAAGTAGCTATATTACCGCTTATTTACGTGACAATAAATTAGGCCAAAATCCTTCTTACGGAATCAAATGGAGTCCAACCGTAAATCCGACAAAAGCAACGGGCGAAGTAAATTCAAATAATTTTAAAAGTTACGGAACGATTGGCCAACATACTCAAAAATTTGATTTCTTAAATACTAAAATTGTTGCCGGAGCATTATATGATTATTCTCCAGTTACGTATTGGTCATATGTGATTGATTTGAAAGCGAACTTAAATCCGGGAGAACCAGGCAAACAAACTGTAGATTCTTATGAAATTATTGCAGAACATCCAGATTCTAAATTAGCTGATTATACCGCTGATATTTTCAACACGGCTGGTTATGCACAAGTAAGTTTGAATCCGATAGCAAAATTAGTTGTTACTGTTGGCGGGCGTTATGACAATATGAAAGTCAATTATGATAATGCTTTAGATAATTCTACAGGAAGCAAAGTTTACGACAAAATGACTTTTAAAGCCGGTGCGAATTATAATCCATTTGAATTTGCCGGTTTTTACGGGAATTACTCTCAAGGGTTTGCACCTCCGGGAATTACTTCTATCTTCAGAACAAAACCAGGTACAGGCGGAACAACTGGTATTCCTACTGATTTCTATTATAATTTAGAACCTGCTACTTTCAATAATTACGAAGTTGGAGGATGGTTTTCTTTCCTTCAAAATAAATTAAATTTTGATTATGCTTTGTATTATATGGAAGGAAAAAATGAACTTTTAAACATCAAACTTGCTGATAATTCAACTGATTATCGTTCGGCTGGCGAGACACGTCATAAAGGAATTGAATTTGGAGCTACTTACAGACCATCAAAACAAATTAACTTTCGTCTTGGCGGAACTTACGCGCAACATACTTATATCGATTTCAAACTTTCAGACAAACCATCAGATCCGATTCAGAATTTAAACGGAAAAGAAATGCCTTCAGCACCAAAATGGTCCGGAAATTCGGAGTTAAGTTATTATCCAAACTGGCTTCCAAACCTAAGAACTTCAATTGAATGGCAATTGGTAGGAAGTTATTACCAGGATCAGATCAATACTGTAAAATATGATGGTTACAATATTTTCAATGCCCGAATTGGCTATCAATGGAAAGGTATTGAAGTGTACGGAAACGTACTTAATTTAACAGACAAATTATACGCTTATAACGTTTCGAGAGCTAATACGACAAATGCACAACCAACGTATACAGCAGCAGCGCCAAGAACTTTTGTTTTCGGAATTCAGTATAATTTTTCATTAAAAAAATAATATTTAGCCACAAATTAAAGGATTAACACAGATTGTAAAAATCATTCTAATCCTTTAATCTGTGGCAAAAAAATAGACAAATCATAATAACACGAATATGAGTAAAGAAATAAAAGAGAAAAAATCTAAAAAGAAAGATTCTAAGCTTGTCAGGAAAATCAAACAGCACATGTACAAATGGCATCGTACAATAGGCTTGATTACCATTATTCCTGTGATTTTTTGGACATTATCTGGTTTGATGCATCCGTTTATGGCGCATTTTTTCAAACCTGAAATTGCACATGATAAACTGGAACAGCAAATAATTGATAAAAATCAATTAAAGTTTTCTATTCAGGAAGTTTTACAGAAAAATGAACTAAAGCAATTCAAAAATTTCAGAATCGTTACCTTCAACAATAAAACCTATTATCAGCTTAAAACTATAATTGGCGAATTATGGTATTACGATACTGCAACAGCTCAGAAACTGGAAAATGGAGATCAAAAATATGCGGAATGGCTTTCCAGATATTTCTTAGACGATCAAAAAAGCGCAGTAAAAAAGAGCGAAGTTGTGACTGAATTTACCTCACAATACAAATATGTAAACCGTTATTTACCGGTTTACAAACTAAGTTTTGATCGCCATGATACTATGGAAGTTTATGTAGAAACTTCTTCCAGTAAACTGGCGACTTATAATCCAACTTCACGACAATGGTTTATTTGGTTTTTCGATACTTTTCATAATTGGTCATTTGTAGATGCAATTACAAACAATAGTATCCGAATCATTACAATGATTTTCTTATTATCGATTATTGGATTTTCTGCCTTGAGCGGAATCTTAATTTATGGTTTATTATGGAAACAATTCAAAAAAACGGATAGTTTACAACCCAAAAAAGGAATTCGAAAATACCATCGTCAAATCGGAATCTGGGTTTCACTTTTCACTTTGACATTTGCTTTTAGTGGTGCTTATCATGCCACTACAAAATGGGCTCCGTACACTTTATCGCAAATGGTTTACGAACCAACTTTTGAAACCAAAGAAATTCCTTTAGCCAGTAATACTTTGAATTTAGACTGGAGTCGTTTCCAAAACGCTAGTGTTATTACTTTAAACGACACGACATATTTCCGTTGTCAATTATTGGAAAAAGAAAAATTCAAAAAACCAAAAGCAGATTCTAATTCGAAATGGAACAAAAAAGACGATAAAAAATCGGAGGTAGTTTATATCAATGTAACAACGAATAAAGTTGTTCCGAATATTGATCTTGAATATGCCGAGTTTCTTGCTTACTATTTTACAGATGGAGCGTCAAAAGCCGCTTGCTGCGAAATGGTAGAAAGTTCAGACGAACCGGAAGCTTCATTAGAAAATGCAAAATTATTAGAATCTAAAGTTCTGACGGATTTTGAAAGCAGAGAATATGGCTTTGTAAATAAAAGATTGCCTGTTGTAAAATTGGCGTATGATACTCCTGAAAAAACAACTTATTTCATCGAAACGGCAACTTCCAGATTAGCCGCTAAAATTAAAAGTTCTGATATGGTTGAAGGTTATTCGTTTGCTATCCTCCACAAATTTTTATTTATGGATTGGGCAGGAAAAAACATTCGCGATCTAACTATGGTTTTGGCAGCCTTGACCATTTTGATTGTGAGTGTTTTAGGATTTGTTTTGTTTTTGAAGAAGTAAAACAAAGGTACTGAGGTTCTAAGTTGCTATCCCGAAGCTTCGGGACTAAGTTTTTTTCTTAGCAACTTAGTAACTTAGCCGCTTAGTATCTTATTTTGGATTTTCTTCGTAATATCGCGCTTCAATTCTCTTAATATCTTTAATAGAATTTCTAGCGCAGGCCAAACGTTTCTCCAAAATTTCCTCTTCTGACAATTGCCATTTAATATCTGAATTTCGTAATCTGTTGGTTAAGTTTTGAATGATGATTGCAGCGGAAACTGAAATATTCAAACTCTCTGTAAAACCAACCATTGGAATTTTAAGAAAACCATCTGCTTTTTGTAGAATTTCTTCTGATAATCCGTCTCTTTCTGTTCCGAAGAATAAAGCACTTGGTTTTGTAATATCGAAATCTTCCAACAAACAATCATTTTCATGTGGCGTTGTTGCAATAATTTGATAGCCTTGCTCTTTTAAAGTAGAAACACAAGTTGTAATGGAATCAAACTGATTGATATCAACCCATTTCTGAGCACCCATCGCGATTTCTTTATCGATTTTTTTTCCGTAACGCTGTTCGATAACATTCAATTCCTGAATTCCAAAAACTTCACAACTGCGCATTACGGCACTTGTGTTGTGCATTTGAAAAACGTCCTCAACCGCAATTGTAAAATGTTTGGTACGGTTTCCGAGTACATTTAAAAATCTTTCTTTACGATTGTCGGTTAATATATTTTCAAGAAATGCCAGGTATTCTAAATCAATCATTTTATTTGAGTTTGGCGCAAAAATACATTATAAATAAAACAGAAAGAAAAATTCATACGCATTTTCAACCCACTACATCTTCAAGAAGAGTATTATTCAGTTTTTCATGCAGCTGATTAACATTTGTAAAATCTATTTGCAAAGTTTCTTCGGTAAAAGAATCACCGCTAAAAATGGCACTTTGATCTTTAGAATGCTTTTTTAAACGTTCGTACATTTTATCAAGTTCGGCGACAGGAAAATCGGCATTAATAAAGGAAAGAAAATTTTCTATGACGCTCTGCATTCCTTCATTGTAATTAAGCTTGATAACATTTTGATCCGTTTGATAAAAATCCAGAAAGCCCTGAAAATATTTTTCTAAAACTAAAGCTCCATATTGCTGAAAACTAATTTCATGAATTTCTTTAGCTGTAATTCCAAAAATAGCAGGCGGTAATACATTAGGAATCATGTGCATTCCTGTCCGTTTTTGCTGTGATTTTAATACCTCATCCGGATTTCTGTAAAGCAATCCAAAAGGTATTTCAGGAAAAATCGATCTCAAATAACTGGCATTAAAGATATGCCAGGCATCTAATTTTATAATTAAATTCTTTTGTTCCGGAAATCGTTTTTGTCCCAATAATACAAGCGCCGATTTTAAAAGAATGCTTTTTTTATCTAAATCAAAATTATTGCTTCTTAAGATTTCATCAATAATAGGTGCTTCAGAAATCATAACATTTTCCGAAGAAGTTGCCAAAGACTGACTCAACATGGTAGAACCACAACGCGATACATGAAATATTAAGGATTTGAGTTCAACAGAAATTAATTGATTAGACCAATCAATTAGATTTTCTGCAGTTGTAATGACCTTAAATGGATTTGAGTTATAAGAATGTTTCCAGCATTTTGAAATTGTTTCTTCAAAAAAAGGGTCTGCATATTTTAAATCTCCCAGATAAATCCATTCGAAATAAACCTCGTTATCTTTTTCGATTAACTTATACGGAATCCAGTTTGAAAGAGGGTGATTTCTATTTTCCATTTTTCTATATTATTCTGCTAATAAATCAGCTATAATTTTAGCGTTAACTTCTGAAGGATTTCTTGAAAGTTCCGCTATAATCTGTTGTTTTACTTCATCTGAATATTGTCCTTTTTTATTGGAAAATTGTAAATCAAAACCCATTGTTGTAAATAATGTATCCGACCAGTCATTTCTTATACAATCAAGCGTAAGATGAATACGCGGTTCAACACTTTTGTTTTCTACACTATGCGGAAGCTGAAAATTGGCGTACCAGCTTTCTCCCATTTTCATTGGAATTCGTTTTTTATCAACATAAAAAAACACTTCAGAATTTGTTATAATGGGAATATGGATTCTAAAAAAACCATCCTCATACGAAGTATCATTGTCAACATGTTCTTTTATTTCACTTTGTGGACCCAATCTAAGTAATCGTACTGCTTCTTTTTCACATTGAAACCAGTCTATTATTTCCCTAAAATATGGGCAACTATCAAGCAGGGTTGTATTTTTATACGCTTTGTTTGCAAAAGAGGTAATATCGTCTGTTAAGCCGGATTGGGATCTTAAAGAAACGCTCGTCCAATTGCCCTCATATCGATTGGTATTAAAATGAGGAGTCCACAAATCAGTTTCGCATATAGCGAGTTCTTTTTGCAATTTATCTATCGAGAAAGAAATCGGAAGTTTACTGAAAGATGGATTCATATTTTAATGATTAGATTATAAGTTAAGATAAATTAGTTATAATAAAATCGTATAACTTATGAGTTGAAAAGGGAACTGTTTCAAAATCTGTTTTTAGTACTAAGTCTGCTCTTGAGGGAACCTCATATACATCACTTATTCCTGTGAAATTATTAATTTTATTGTGATCATGATCTGGTAATAATGCTTTTTTATACAATCCTTTCGGATCTCTTTTTATCAAATTATTGATAGAACAATCCAGAAATACAGTTCTGACAAATTCATAGGATCGCAATTCATTTCTCAGGTTTTCGTATGGATTTATTACTGACATCAAAACGATTGTGTCCTCACTTATAAAATTTCGTCCTAAATTAAAAAGACGTCTGACGTTCTCGCATCTGTCGTCCTTAGAAAACCCCAGATCTTTACAAATCGTTTTTCTGTAGACATCGCCATCAATTATTTCAACTTTGTACCCTTTTTCAATTAACAAATGCCGAACATTTTCTGCTAATGTCGTTTTACCCGAACCTGACAATCCTGTAAACTGAATTAAAATCATCGAAAATGGGCTTTGTTTTTATTCACATTAAAGCTAAATAATTTAAAAGAGTGGTACAATAAGTAGAAATACGCTTTTATCAGCATTCCAAATACTAAAAGAAATTGTGTTATAAACTCCATTTTTTCGAAGAATTAGATAGGTAAATTACTATTTTTATCTTTTAATTAAATAAGATGAAAAAGAAATTAGTTGTTTTAACCGGAGCGGGAATCAGTGCTGAAAGTGGTATCAAAACGTTTCGTGACAGCGATGGTTTATGGGAAGGACATGATGTAATGGAAGTGGCAAGTCCGGAAGGCTGGCGCAAAAACCAGGAATTGGTTTTAGATTTTTACAACAAAAGACGTCAACAGCTTAAAGAAGTAGAACCAAATTTGGGTCACAAAATTTTAGCCGAATTAGAACAGGATTTTGATGTTCATATTATTACACAAAATGTGGATGATTTGCACGAACGTGCCGGAAGTACAAAGGTTTTGCATTTGCATGGTGAATTATTAAAAGTACGAAGCGTTCAAAATAGAAATCTTATTCTCGATTGGAACGATGATTTATATACTGGGGATTTAGACCAAAACGGATATCAATTGCGGCCACATATTGTCTGGTTTGGCGAAGATGTTCCAGCGCTTGAAGAAGCAATCGAAATTACGGAAACTGCCGATTATTTTGCCGTCATTGGAACGTCATTGCAAGTATATCCTGCGGCAGGACTGATTTCATATACTTACAGCATTACACCGGTTTTTTATATTGATCCAAAGCCAATTGCGATTCCGAATATTCAAAATAAAGTTGAAATTATTGCTAAAATTGCTTCAGAAGGAGTTGCAATTATGAGAGAAAAATTATTTGAAAAGGAGAAAACAATATGATATTTCAAAGCTGGTTACAGCTCTTATGTCAATTCAATTTACTGAGTTTATTTATTTTCTTTTTGATAGAAAATTTAGTTCTGATAATTCTGTCTGTTATTTTAGCAAAAATAATTGAATATGATAATACGAAACTGAACAAAACAGATCGAAAATGGGTAATTGCAACTTTAATCTGCAATACATTTATAACACTATTAGGATTTGAATTATATCGTTTTGGTATTATCAAAATAGATTTTTCTCCTTCATTACTTTCAATTGTAGCAGATACTTTTTTGTTGATTATAGTAATGGATTTTTTTATGTTTTGTTTCCATTTTCTGGCGCATTACTTAAAATGGTTTTCTCCCATTCACAAACTTCATCACACACATATCGAAACGAGTGTATATAGCTTATATGTATTACATCCTGTAGAAACTTTAGGATTTGGAATTATCTGGTTGTTTTCGATTACGGTTTTGAACTTCAACTATCTTAGCATTATTATTTATCTAATTTTAAATCTTTTATATGGAATATTTGGACATTTAAAAACCAACATATTTCCCGATTTCTGGTATAAAAATTTTGCTACAAAATGGATCTCAACAACTAAATTTCATTCTGATCATCATAAACATCAATCTCATAATTATGGTTTTTATTTTACCATTTGGGACAAAATCTTTAAAACTATTTTCTAAATCATACGATTAAGGCATAATATATCTCTTGTAACTTTCAGAAGTTTTAACAATGACTTATATTTGCACCTTTCGAACAAACAACATAACAATGACTACTTTAAACGAATTGAATGCTATATCACCAATTGACGGAAGATATAGAAGCAAAACCCTTTCATTAGCACCTTTTTTCTCTGAAGAAGCTTTAATCAAATACCGTGTATTGGTTGAAATCGAGTACTTTATTGCTTTATGCGAAGTACCATTGCCACAACTTTCAGGCGTAAACCCAAATTTATTTGACAGTTTAAGAGATATTTACAAAAAATTCTCAACTGAAGACGCGCTTTGGATTAAAGAAACGGAAAAAGTAACCAATCACGACGTAAAAGCGGTGGAATACTTTATCAAAGATGCTTTTGAAAAACTAGGTTTATCTCAATATAAAGAGTTCATTCACTTCGGATTAACATCTCAGGATATTAACAATACCGCTATTCCGCTTTCTACAAAAGAAGCTTTTGAACAGGTTTATATGCCATCTTTAATTACTTTAATTTCTAAATTAAAAGAATTAAGCATAGAATGGAAAGACATTCCAATGTTGGCGCGTACGCACGGACAACCAGCTTCTCCTACTCGTTTGGGTAAAGAAATCCTTGTTTTTGTAGAGCGTTTAGAAGAGCAAATGCGTTTGTTATTCAACATTCCGTTTGCAGCTAAATTTGGTGGTGCAACTGGAAATTATAATGCACATCATGTAGCTTATCCACAAATCGACTGGAAACAATTCGGAAATAAATTTGTAGAAACAGATCTTGGTTTACACCACTCTTTTCCGACTACTCAAATTGAACACTACGATCATTTTGCCGCATTTTTTGATGCTTTAAAAAGGATCAACAACATCATTATTGATTTAGATCGTGATATTTGGACGTATGTTTCGATGGAATACTTCAAACAAAAGATAAAAGCGGGTGAAATTGGTTCATCAGCTATGCCACATAAAGTTAACCCAATTGATTTTGAAAATTCTGAAGGAAATTTAGGAATTGCCAATGCTATTTTTGAGCATTTAGCAGCTAAATTACCAGTTTCCAGATTACAACGTGATTTAACTGACAGTACTGTTTTACGTAATATTGGAGTTCCAATCGGACACACCATTATTGCCTTTGAAGCCACATTGAAAGGTTTAAACAAATTGTTATTAAACGAGTCAAAATTTGCTGAAGATTTAGAGAAAAACTGGGCAGTTGTTGCAGAAGCTATTCAAACGATTTTACGTCGTGAGGCTTATCCAAATCCATACGAAGCTTTGAAAGGTTTGACAAGAACAAATGAAGCTATTGACAAAAAAGCAATTCATAATTTTATTGCGACTTTAGAAGTGTCTGATGCTATTAAGGAAGAATTAATGCAGATAACACCTGCAAATTTCACAGGAATTTAAAGAAAACCTAAAATATTTTACTAAAAAAAGCTATCTTTAACGATAGCTTTTTTTATTCCCTATAAACCCGATTGGGAACTAGCCCAGATTACAATGGAAAGCCTTTTGTAAAAAAAACTATATTTTTTTGTAGATACAGAGCGCTCCCGACGCTTCGGGAGAAACTCCTGTAACTACTTTAAAAATATGTTTTTTGAATAAAAGCTTAAAATGGAAAGCTGGATTAGCTCCTGAACAAAAAATACCACTTTATGATTTCCTTATACGCTGCTGCAGAAACTACACACCATTTGAGACCTTTAATTAGTGACTTGGGATTGATCCTGATCACTGCCGGAATTGCTGTATTACTTTTTAAAAAAATGAAACAGCCTTTGGTTTTAGGGTATTTGATTGCTGGGTTTTTAGCAGGAAATCATTTTGATTTTTTTCCCTCTATCACCGAAATGAAAAGTGTGGAAGTTTGGGCCGAAATTGGTGTCATCATTTTATTGTTTAGTTTGGGACTCGAATTTAGCTTTAAGAAATTAATGAAAGTTGGCGGTACGGCTTCTATTACCGCTATTACCCAAATTATCACCATGGTCATTATTGGTTATCTGGTCGGGCAATGGATGGGATGGGCTTCTATGGATAGTATTTTTCTTGGTGTTATTTTATCGATCTCCTCTACTACTATTATTTTAAAAACCTTTGATGAATTGGGCGTTAAGGCGCAAAAGTTTGCCGGAATTGTTATCGGATCACTTATTGTTCAGGATATTGTGGCCATTTTAATGATGGTTTTACTTTCGACTATTGCAGTAAGTCAGCAATTCTCAGGAAGCGAGCTGATGATGTCGGTATTAAAATTGGTTTTCTTTTTAACCGTTTGGTTTTTAGGCGGAATCTTTTTTATCCCTACCCTTCTTAAAAAAACAAAGCATTTGTTAACAGATGAAATGCTATTAATTGTTTCATTAGCCTTATGTTTAATGATGGTTAGTTTTGCTGCCAATGTTGGATTTTCACCTGCTTTAGGCGCTTTTATAATGGGTTCTATTATTGCAGAAACTACCCAGGCGGAACATATTGAACATTTAATTAAACCTGTAAAAGATTTATTCGGGGCGATATTCTTTGTATCTGTGGGAATGTTAATTGACCCTAAAATGCTTTATACACATGCGCTTCCGGTTGCTATTTTAACACTTGTTACCATTATTGGTCAATCTGTAAGTTCCACCATTGGAGCTCTGCTCGCCGGACAGCCTCTGAAACAATCTGTACAAACGGGAATGAGTTTGTCTCAAATTGGAGAGTTCTCATTTATCATTGCCACCTTAGGAATGACATTGAATGTTACTAGTTCGTTTTTATATCCGGTTGTGGTAGCGGTTTCTGCCATAACAACGTTTACAACTCCCTTTATGGTGAAATATGCAGTTCCTTTTTCAAATTTTCTGGAACGTAAATTACCACGAAAATGGGTCAAAAACATTAACCGTTATAGTGTCAATGCGCAAGCTATAAAATCAGTTAGTATTTGGCAAAAAGTGCTAAATGCTTACATTATACAAATCGTTTTACACACGGCTATAATTGCAGCCGTCATTCTATTATCATCCAAATTTGTAGCACCTTTAGTGGCAGACACCCGATTTGGAAATACATTGGCAGCCCTTATCACATTAATTATTATTGCTCCTTTTCTATGGGCTCTCTCACTGCGACGCATTGCTGACGAAGAAGTAGAATTACTTTGGGAAGAACGTAAATACCGTGGCGCGCTGTTGATGATGATTTTGATCAGAATGAGTTTAGGATTATTTTTCATTGGATTCTTACTGAATATTTTCTTCTCACCATTAGTTGCTTTTGTTGCCTTGATAATTGCGATTGCGGTATACCAAATATTCCCTAAAAAACTAAATGAACAATATCATCGAATTGAAAGCCACTTCTTAAAAAACCTCAACGATCGTGAAAATAAAAAAATAGACAGACGTTACGCCAACCTGATGCCATGGGACGGTCACATGTCGTTTTTTGATATTGGCAAAGAATCCAATTTGGCTGGAAAAACGCTGGAAGAATTGCGCATTCGTGAGCAAATGGGAATTAATATTGCCTATATAAAACGAGGTGATGTCATGATTTCTATTCCGACTAAAAATGAACGTTTATTTCCTGGTGATGAAGTGTGTGTAATTGGTACGGATGCACAAGTTACTGAATTTACTAAATATTTAAATCAAAACGAGGTTGAAGCGCCTGCATCCGTTGAGGAATCTCAAATTGTATTACGTCAATTGGAAGTTTCACAAGAAGAATTTATTGATAAAAGTATTGGTCAGTTTAGAGGAAAAACGGGTGGAATGGTTGTTGGAATTGAAAGAAACGGAAACCGAATCTTAAATCCGGAATCCAATATCGTATTAGGAAAAAATGATATTATCTGGGTTGTAGGAGATAAAAAAAGAATGAGTGAGTTGATGAAGAGAACTTAGGAAAAAGGTTCTAAGGGACTAAGATTCTGAGGTTCTGAGTTTTTACTCTTTGAAAACCATAAAATCTTAGTCCCTCAGAACCTCAGTATCTTAGCACCTTTTATTTATTCGGTTGCGGTGTCATACGCAAATAGGGTTTTATTGGCGTGTGCCCTTTTGGGAATTTAGCCGGAATATCACTATCTGGAACTGCCGGAGTAATTACTACATCTTCGCCGTCTTTCCAGTTTGCCGGAGTTGCTACGCTGTAATTTGCTGTTAATTGCAAACTATCAATAACACGAAGCAATTCGTCAAAATTTCTTCCTGTTGAAGCCGGATACGTTAAAGTCAGTTTGATTTTTTTATCGGCACCGATTACAAAAACAGAACGCACCGTAAATTTATCGCTTGCATTTGGATGCAGCATATCATATAAAGTGGCTATCTTTTTATCTTCATCTGCAATGATCGGGAAATTTACTGTTGTATTTTGAGTTTCGTTAATGTCTTTAATCCACTCTTTGTGTGACTCTAAACCATCAACACTCAAAGCGATAACCTTTGTATTTCTTTTTGTAAATTCCGGAAGATAATTGGCTACTGTTCCCAATTCTGTTGTACAAACTGGAGTAAAATCTGATGGATGCGAAAATAAAACTCCCCAGGAATCTCCTAACCATTCGTGAAAATTGATTGGTCCTTCAGTGGTTTCTGCATGAAAATCCGGAGCTATATCGCCTAATCTTAATGTTGACATAATTATATTTTTTTAGTTCCTCTAAAATTACTAAAAAATATAATTAAAAAAACTAAACTCTACTTTTTCTATCAATTTTATTCTAAACTATTAAAATGGGTCAAAATATCCTATATAAAACCAACAATAAAGTACCAGATCGCGAGGGTTATAAAAGATATCGGGATTCCGAAACCAATCATCATGCTGCTTAATTTTGGTTTTAAACCATAGGTCGAAGCTAATATTGCGCCTGTAATCATTGGTGCCATTGCGATTTCTATTATAGTAATTTTAATTGCTTCCGAATGTTGATTGAAAATGAAAACATATAAAACCATAATAATGAATGGTGTCACGATCAGTCTGAAAAAAAGCCCTAATCGCAAAAACCGCCAATGCTGACTTTTTCTATCAAAATTTAATTGCAATCCGACAGAAAACAAAGCTAGTGGCGTAACCAAACTTCCCACTTTCAATAAAACAGATTGAAGATCTAAGTCTAAATCATATTGAGAAACATTCAAAGAGCAGGCTACCACAAACGTTATGAAAGGTGGAAAGAAAAGTACTTTTTTAATAATACTCCACGCATCCGGACTTCCTTTTGAGTAAAAAGCCGCTACAAACACACCTAAAGTTGAAACGACAACAAAAGTGCCTGGCTGATCCACCAAAATAGCGGTTTCTAAACCTTTTTTCCCAAATAAAGCTTCTACTATAGGATAACCTAAAAAAGAGGAATTACTCAATCCTGCTGTCAGCACTAAACAACCAATAAGTTTATTTGACCAGCCCAATCGTCGCCCTAAAAAATGAAAGAAAACAAATGCCAGGAAAAAACTAATCCAGCCCGCTCCTATTGGAAACAATAAATCATTGTTCCATTTTATTTTTGGGATATGGTATAAAGTAATGGCCGGTAAGCATATATAAATGACAATTTTATTGATGGTCTTGTAGATATGGGTTGGAAACCGCTTTACATTTTGCAAAAGCAATCCTAAAAACAAGAAGAAGAATATCTGAATAAAGTTGTTCATATCGTAGGTTGATCGCAAAAATAAGGATTTATAATTTAGTAATTAGTGCTTAGTCGTTAGTAATTAGTCTAGTCATTTTTTAAAGATAATTTCACTAAAATCCCCAGACAATTACTTATCCACCAAAACTAATTACTAAGAGCTAATGACCAGGAACTAAAAAACCGTCAAAATATTTTTTTTGTTCAATAAAACACTTTACATTTGTAACATATTTTATTACAGTATGATTTCAGGTAAATTTGCCATAACGATTCACATTCTTACTTTGCTCACCAAATATCCAAATGATTATTTATCATCTGAATATATTGCGGGAAGTATTAACCTGAATCCTGTTTTGGTGCGGAAAGAAATTGCCAATTTAAAAGCACATCATATTGTAGAAAGCAAAGAAGGTAAAAATGGCGGAACAAAATTAGCTATAGATCCGTCGAATATTTCATTAAAAGAGATATTCGAAATGACTTTTGAAACCATTAATCTGGGATATGCTAAAAATCAGCCGAATCCGGATTGTCCGGTTGGAAAAAAAATCAATCAAAATTTAGCCGCTTTATATGCGGATATGAATCAGAAAGTTAGTTTGCAACTAGAAGGAATTTCTTTAGAAGATTTTTCGAATCAGTTCTAAGCTATTTTTTTACACAAAACTGTAACATTTTTTATTACTAATTAAAATTATATATTATGAAAATCGCACTTATTGGAGCAACAGGATTTGTTGGATCAGCCATTTTAAATGAATTAACAAGCAGAAATCACGAAATTACTGCTATTGCAAGAAATCCGAAAGAAACTGCAAATGTGAATTGGGTAACTGCAGATATTTTTAATTCAGATGCATTAGCCGAAATATTAAAAGGAAATGATCTTATCATTAGTGCTTACAACGCCGGATGGACCAATCCAAACATTTATGACGATTTTATTGCTGGTTCAAAATCTGTTCAGGAAGCAGTAAAAAAATCAGGAGTAAAACGTTTTATTGTTATCGGAGGTGGCGGAAGTTTATTTGTCGCACCCGATTTACAAGCTGTAGATACACCCGATTTTCCGAAAGAATATTATGTTGCTGCGACTGCTGCACGTGATTACCTGAATATTATTAAGGAAGAAAAAGAATTGGATTGGGCCTTTTTTAGTCCGGCATTCGAAATGCACGCCGGAACGACAACAGGAAGAACCGGGAAATACCGTTTAGGATTAGAAAACCCAGTATTCAATGACGAACAAAGAAGTATTTTATCTGTAGAAGATCTGGCTGTTGTAATTGCTGATGAAGCCGAAACTCCAAAACACCATCAAGTTCGATTTACTGCTGGGTATTAATTTTTTTGTTTGCCACCAATTACACGAATTTTCACTAGTTTTTTAGTAAAAATAGGTACTGTTTGTCATCCTGACGAAGGAAGGACCACACTAGAAGCTCTACAAAGATTGGCGACTTTCTATGAGGAGTTCCGTGTGTGATCCTTCCTTCGTCAGGATGACAAAAACAGAATAACAAATTCGTGTAAATTCGTGTAATTCGTGGCAAACTAACTTTTTGAAACTGTTTTTGTTTTCTGTACTTTTACAATACCAAAAAATGTATTTTGTCAAGTCCAAAAAAACAATCCAGCAGTTTACAAGAAAAAGCCGGTATTTCACCTCCTGAAATTATCAATGTATCGGCTATTAGTCAAATTCAGAAAAACAGGCGAAAGCAACCTTCTTCAGAAGAATTAATTACAGGAATCCTGGAGGGAAACACAACTGCCTTAAGTCGTGCCATAACTTTGGCAGAAAGTACCAATCCTGAACATGCTGAAAAAGCAAATGAAGTTATTAAAGGATGTTTGCCACATGCCAATAAATCCATCCGCATTGGAATTACAGGTGTTCCCGGCGTTGGAAAAAGTACTTTTATTGAAGTTTTTGGAACGTTTTTAACGCAACTTGGAAAAAAGGTAGCTGTCTTGGCTGTCGATCCTAGTAGTTCACTTTCGCATGGGAGTATTTTAGGGGATAAAACCCGAATGGAAGAATTGGTAAAAGACGAAAATGCTTTTATCAGACCAAGTGCTTCCGGAGATACTTTAGGCGGTGTGGCGAGAAAAACCCGTGAAGCGATTATTTTGTGTGAAGCCGCTGGTTATGATACCATCATTATTGAAACCGTTGGCGTTGGTCAAAGCGAAACTGCTGTTCACAGTATGGTGGATTTTTTCTTATTACTAAAAATTTCTGGTGCCGGAGATGAACTTCAGGGTATTAAACGTGGTATCATGGAAATGGCCGATGCTATTGTCATCAACAAAGCAGATGGCGACAATATTAAAAAGGCTAATCAGGCGAAATTGGAATTCAACAGAGCTTTGCATTTATTTCCTCCCAAAAAATCAAACTGGCAGCCAAAGGTTACCACTTGCAGCGCTATCACCAAAGAAGGCATTTCAGATATCTGGAATACCATTTCTGATTATGTTCAAATGACAAATGAAACTGGTTTCTTTTCTGAAAAGCGAAAAGAACAGAATCATTTTTGGATGATGGAAACTATTAATGAACAATTGAAATTAAATTTCTACAATCAGCCTGAAATTATTTCGCAATTAGAAGAAAACAAAAAAGCAGTGCAAAATGATGAGATTTCACCTTTTGCAGCTGCCCAGCTTTTGTTGAAAATGTATTTTAATAAAGGTTCGAAGTAGCAAAGGTTCAAAGCGACAAAGGGTTTTACACTCTGTTTCTTTGAACCTTTGTTCCTTTGTTGCTATGAACCTATTTTGTTCCTCTCAATTTATACTTATTCTCTTTATATAAATTTCCTGCTGTAATCACATGCGCCAAAGCATCTTTCGCTAATTCTTCATTTAATTTAACCGGAATTAAAGTAGTATCATTTTTGATTTCAAATTGCAATGGTTTCAAATTAGGCTGCATAATTACAACCTGATTTTCGACTCTGAATGCATTGATATCATTAAACTGCATGATTGATCTTCCTTGCGTTTTGGCATCTAACTTATTTAAGTTTCTACCAACCATTGGAGTTTCAAAAGGAATTCCTAAATAACCTAATAAGGTTGGCGGAATATCAATCTGGCTTGCCAAATTGCGATAAACTGTACCTTTCTTCACTCCTGGTCCCATTATTAAAGCCGGAATATGGAATTTATTAATTGGCACTAAATTTTTACCGTATGTTCTTGTGTTATGATCAGCAATAACAATGAATATAGTGTTTTTAAAATACGCTTCTTTTTTAGCCATTTCGAAGAATTTTCCAATGGAGAAATCGGCATATTTCATGGCATTATTTACAGTTGCAGGTTTCTTATCAAAAGGTTTGATTCTTCCTGCAGGATATTCAAAAGGTTCGTGATTTGAAGTCGAGAACATTAATGAGAAGAAAGGTTTATCTCCTTTTGCCTTAAAATAATTATTTGCTTTAGTAACCAAATCTTCATCTGAATAACCCCAGGTCCCTTTAAAAGCATATTTTTTTCCATCTGATTCAAAATCTTCCTGATCTACAATATCCTGAAAACCATTTCCGTTGAAAAATGAAGCCATATTATCAAAATTCGCCATTCCACCGTAAATAAAACTAGTGTCATATCCTTTTTGTTTCAAGGCATCAGCAAGTGTGAAAAAACCTTGTTGTGAGTTTCCTAATTTTACGACACTTTCTGAAGGTGAAGGCAAGAATCCGGTTACAACCGCTTCAATTCCACGTACGCTTCTTGTTCCTGTACAATATAGATTGGTAAACAATAAGCCTTCTTTTGACAATTTATCAAATTCAGGTGTCAATGGTTTTCCACCTAAAATCCCAACATATTCTGCACCAAGACTTTCTTGTAAAAAAATAACCAAATTATAAGGTTTCTTCTTAACAGAGTCTGGTTGTTGTACATGCAGAAATGGAATATCTGCATCGGTAAAATCATTTGGACCGGCAATCATGTATTTCTTTACACGCGCGATTGCTTCAGCTTCATCCATTTTTCCGTACATCTTGGTGTTTCCTTCATTTTTAATGGAATACGCAGCAAATGCAACGGTATAAAATGAATTTAACCCTAAAGTATTTGTTAACTGATCTGTTGAGAAAACAGCATTACTGGCATTAATTGGACGCTTTGAAGTCAGACTTGAACGCGCTCCAAAAAACAATAAAAAAGCAACTAATGGAAAAATCATTAATTTGAATTTATAATCAGCAAGTGAAGTATAGAAATATTTTTTCCCATTTTTGAAAGCAAAATAGATAACCCCTCCTAAAATTAGGAAAGTAACTATAATCGAAGTCAGGTAGCTTTTTAAAAGCATTCCGGCAACTTCCTTAGGGTAAATTAGATAATCTAAGAAAATTTTATTCGGACGCGTATCGTATTGTTTTACAAAATCCGGCGAAGCTAATTCCACAAATAAAATCAGAAACAGGAATAAGAAACTATAAATTACTAAAAACTTATTAGTAAACTTCAACCACTTATTCGGTAAAAAAGTAATTAAAACAGCCGGCAGAAAAGACAAATAACATAGTAAAATCAAATCCATTCGAAGACCGATTGGGAAGATGTACCAGAAATTTGGTGTTTCGACAACTCTGTCTTTAAAAAGAAAAAATAAAAATATTCGGCTTAAAGTAGTAATTAGCAATCCGATTGCTATAAAATTGAAAATGGGTTTTAAAAAACTTAATTTTTTCATTAGAAAGATTTAGAACGTAAAAAATAACTTAAAAAAATTAAGTAGAAACGCACAGCAGTGCGTCTCTACTCCTCGTAACGATTTATTTCTCTGTCATAAAATTCATTTGCTTTTTCGATCAGGCCTTCCATTTCTGCATTTAATTCAGCTTCATCAAGATCTTCTGCTTCTTCTAAAAATTCAACCTCATCATCTTTTAAATTGATTATAAATCTTGGGTAGTCAAGGTGAACGATAAAAATATCATCTGGAAAGTCAGTATTGTCTCCAAGTAAAAATTTAGGTAATTCCATTTTATTATTGTTTTATATGCTTCAAATTTAACTATTTGAAACTGAATTATTAATTAATTTTTTGGTTAAGTATTGAAAACGAATATACAGAAATACAGCTGCTTAAGTTAATCCTGCTAAAAGTCCAATCCATAAGCCTTCTGCTTTCCATGGCATATATTCTGCCAAATAATGCGAAATCGGGAAATCAGGATAAGCTAACTTTAAGTTATACGAAAACTCCTTTGTATACTGCTAAGTTCAATTCTATTCTTTTTAAGTCGGCAAAGATAATCAGAAGCTTTGGATTCTGTGATATTATTAAAAAAGATAAGACAATATTAAAATTGCAATCCTGAAGTCTCGGGACAAATTCCAAAACTTTTAAAACAAAAAACCAAACCGATTTTGAAATTATATAACAATTTTAGAAAATTATATAACGATCCCAAAACACCTCACTACTACTTTTACATCATTAATAATTTAAAAAAAATACCTTATGATCTCAAGAAATCTGAAATTTATCTGCCTAGCTGCTATAGCTTTTTTATCTGCCAACACAACTTTCGCTCAAGATACTGCAACTGCAACAACTGAAGGTGAAATTAAAAATTATGATCAAGGTTTTAGATTGGGATTTGGTTTAAACGGAGGTTTACCAACTGACAATGCTTACGATTGGTCTCTTGGTGGAGATGTTCGTTTACAATATGATTTGTCTAAAAGAACATCATTGACATTGACCACAGGTTTTACAAACTTATTTATGGGAAAAGATGACAGTGGAGTTGATCAAAAAGATCTTGGATTTATTCCTGCAAAAGCAGGTTTTAAAGCCTTCATTTGGGAAGATCAATTCTATGTTTTAGGTGAAGTTGGTGCTGGTTTTGCCGTTACAAACGGATATGACGACACGACTTTTTTATGGGCGCCAGGAATTGGGTACGCTAACAAATATATCGATATCAGTGTCCGCTACGAGGACTACAACAAATTCAAAACCAATCAGGTGGCCTTACGTCTTGCCTACGGATTTGATTTATAAAAATACGTTCATTTATTCTTTTGTTTTTGGTATGAACCCGACAGATCCTCATAGTCTGTCGGGTTTTGTTGTTTAAAGCAATTAGTAGTTTTAAAAAAACATCTGCAAAAAACAAACCCGACAAGTTCTTAAAAACCAATCGGGTTTAATATGATCAAAAAATTATCTAATTGACACATTTTCTAATTATCTAATTAACCACCTAACTCCTTTTTGTACAATTCGATATTGGCTTTAATCTTATCGTCTAACTCTGGTTCTTTAATATCGGTATGTTTTTGCATTTCTTCCCAAATAATTTTAGCAACTATATATCGCGCCATTTCTTTATCATCAGCAGGAACGATATACCACGGCGCATGTTCAGTCGAAGTTCTGTTAATAGCCTCTTCATAATATTTTTGATATTCATCCCAGTGTTCGCGTTCTTTTAGATCTCCGGGAGAGAATTTCCAGTTGTGTTTTCCTTCTTCCAAACGACGTAGTAAACGTTGTCTCTGCTCTTCTTTGCTTAAATGGAGAAAAAACTTCATTACAATTGTTCCATTCTCAGCGATATGCTTTTCGAAATTATTAATTTGATCAATTCTTTTTTTCCAGAATTTTGGCGTAATATCCTTAACCGAATTAATTCCAGGTAAATTTTCCGCGAGAATAAATTCCGGATGTACACGGGTTACCAAAACATTCTCGTAATGTGTACGGTTAAAAATCGCAAACTTTCCTTTTTCCGGAAGTGCCAAGTAATGACGCCATAAATAATCATGTTCCAATTCGGTCGAATTGGGTGTTTTAAAACTGTGCACCACAACCCCACGCGCATTAAATTCCTTAAAAACCTCCCTGATCAGACTATCTTTCCCGGATGTATCCATTCCCTGCAGGCAAATCAAAACGCCATATTTATTATGCGAATACATAACGTCCTGCAAATCGCTTAATTTCTTCTGAACCTTATCCAGCTTTTCCTCTTTTTCATCGTCATTGGCCTCAATATTGAGCAAAGTCGAAATCTTGGCTAACTTTATTTTATCTGTAACTTTAAAATCATTTGGATCTATCGATTTCATATATGTTAAATTTATTTTTTATTGGTCATATATGTTATCGCCTTTTATGCCTTATTGTTTTTAGACAATTATTAATATGGCGATTTCATATTTTTCCATTTTTATATTATAAATATACTAATTTTACGAAGCATATTCCTGCTATTCATTGCAATACTTTTTCAATAAATTATTTTTTTACAAGCCATACCAAGAGCTTCCGTTGGTCGCTTTGTTCTGCCAGTAAAAAATACAATTTCTTTTCAAAGTATTTTCATTTCTATCAGGGCTAGACATTCTTTTTCAAAACAACATACATGGAAAAATTCACATTAGAAATATTATTTCAAATCATCGGAATCGGATCAGCATCAGGATTATTCTTCAATAACAATTCACTTTATATCATTGGCGATAATAGCGGATTTTTATACGAATACAATATGCAAAATCAACAATTAAGTCATCATCCTTTAATTGACAATCCGTCGCAAAACATTCCCAAAAACATAAAACCCGATTTCGAATCGGTAACGCATCATAATGATACTTTATATGTTTTTGGTTCCGGCTCCACCATAAACCGAAACAAAATGATTGCCTTCGATATCAAGTCGAAAACCATTTTACAGAAGAATGATTTAGTCGATTTGTATGCCTTAATGCAAAGTTTCGGTGAAATAAAACCGGAAGATTTCAATTTGGAAGGTGCTATTTTCGATGGCGAAAACTGGTATTTATTCAACCGCGGTAATGGAATATCCAACAAAAACACCATTTTTACGATTCACGCCAAAAGTCTGGGTGAAGAATTTGCTTTGGTAGCAACCAATTATAAATTACCAAAAATAAAAGGCGTTCGTTCCAGTTTTACCGATGCTATTTTAGTTGAAGATAAAATCTATTTCCTTTCTACCGCAGAAGATACCAAATCGACTTATGATGACGGCGAAATTTTAGGAAGTTTCATCGGAAGAATCGATCTTAAAACCATGAAAATCGATTTCACTCAAAAAATAACCTCAACTAATAAATTTGAAGGTTTGACTTTTTTTAAAAAAGAAAACAACAAAATTGAGTTTTTGCTTTGTGAGGATAATGATACTGAATTGTTGGAAACTAAGATTTTTAAGTTGAGTTTGCCGATTAAATAAATATTACATTTCATTTTGTGCAATCTTGCGGATTATTTGTAATCTTTGTGTAATAGCTTTAACACAGAAATTCACAAAGAAATAACAGAGAAACACAAAGACTAAAAATTTATAAACTATTATAAACACCATTTCTAAAATTTTTTTCATAGCCTTCCCAACCTTTTTCATTTTTAAGCTCTCTTTAGTATAAAGACAACAATTGTGATAAACGAAACCATCATTTCTAACTGCAAAAAAATGCACCGTGATGCCCAGCGTCAGGTGTATGAACATATGGCTCCAAAATTGTATCGCGTTTGCAAACGGTACCTAAAAAAGGAAGAAGAAATTGAAGAAGCTATGGCCGATGCTTTCTACACTGTTTTCACTAAACTGGATCAGCTTAAAGAACCAAAAGCTTTTGAGGCCTGGGCGCGAAAAATAACCGTCAATCACTGTTTGGCAACTATCAAGAAAAACACCAATTTCAATATGTATCTTGATGATGTCAAATTGCTGTCACAACCTTTTACAGATGAGATTAACTCACTGGAAGAAGAAGATTTACTCAATTTACTAAACCATATTCCGGACGGCTGTAAAACTGTTTTTAACCTTTTTGTTATTGAAGGTTTTGGGCACAAAGAAATTGCAGCGATGCTGAATATTTCTGAAGGCACCTCAAAATCACAATTGAATGCAGCTAAAACCAAGCTGAAGGAATTAGTAAACAAATTGTATTATCAAAAAGCAAAGTAGTCATGGACAATCAAGATAAAATATTCGATAAATTTAAAGAAGCCGCTCACAACTCGGAACAAAAAGACTTTCCGGGAATGGACAAGGTCTGGGCCCGCGTTGAAGAGAAACTGGACAAAAAAGAAGATAAAAAAGCCATTTCATTATGGAAAAAAATTGCCATTGCAGCTTCTCTTTTATTATTAATTTCTCTAGGTTCTCAATTTTTTAAAACAGATCAAAACAATACAATTCCAGCTTCAAAAGTTGTAGTAAATGAGAAGAATGAAGAAGTAATTCAGAATGCAGAAATTAAGAAAGATGCAGTTGCTGTCGAAGATTCAAAACTAGTTCCGAAAGCTGAAGCAGTCAAAATTTTAGACAAACAAATAAAAGAACAGCAAACTACAGTTGCCAACAATGAACAAATTTCAGTTGCAGAAGCGGTAGGTTCAGGAACAGCTTCTACGCCTGTTTATGAAGAAGTAAGCGCACCAATTTCAGAATCTGTTTCTTCAGGTTATATTAATGAGGACGAACGTTCAGTCGAAAAAGATAAAGTTGCTGATTTTGGTTATTCAAGAAAGGTAGAAAGAGAAGCTTTTGCAGCAAAAGCTGCCGGACAACAAGCAGAACGAGCTAAAAAAAGCACGCCATTGGTTATCTTAAACGGAAAAGCATTGTCTCATAGCAACGATGCAAAAAGAGATGAAATGATGCAGGCCGAACTTCCAAACTTACAACCCGAAAACGTAGAATCGTTAGTAGTTTTAGACGAACCTTTATATATTATTGATGGTGTTTATTATTCGGAAAATGATTTATTCGGAGATAATCCTACGAGTCCGTATGCACCTTTGAACAAACAGGAAATCAAAACCATTACTATTCTTCAAGACTTGGAAGCTGTTGCAAAATATGGCGAAAAAGGAAAAAAAGGAGTTGTAATTATTACAACCAAAAACGGAAAGCCAGCCGACAAAAAATAATCTTACTTAGAAATCTTTGTCAAAGTTTCAGACTTTGACAAAGATTAATTCCAACATCAATCTTAAAAATCACTTTCATGAAAAATGTAAAAATTCTTTCATTAGGCATTGCTATGCTTATTTGTTTCATAACTCACGCACAAGAGAAAATAAATCCTGATACAATTTCTAAAGAAACTAAAGCTACCAGAATCATAATTTGTGCTCCGTCGAGATCTCTTATTAATGAACCTTTATATATTTTGGATGGCGTTGTAATAAATTCTAAACAGTTTTCTAGAATCAATCCAAATGATATTCAAGAGATAAAAGTTCTAAAAGATGCTCAAACTACTTCCATTTATGGAAATCAAGGCAGAAACGGAGTTATTATTATTACAACAAAAAAGAAATACAATCAAAACAATAACGACGAATAAAATTCATTTAAGCATCTAATTCATCTCGATTATTAACCAATATTTATTTACATTTGGATTCCTTTTGAAAAATCATTCAAAAGTCATTCTAGTACAAATCAATTTCAAACAAAATTTCATGAACCCTATTTTAAATCAGAATTTATTTCTTGTAAAAGAACACGTTGGAATGTTTAAGGCCGCTAACAATTATGATATTTATAATCCCGAAAGCAATCAAATCATAATGAATTGCAGAGAAAACAATCTGGGATTTTTCACTAAAATGCTTCGCTTTACAGATTACAAAAGAATGACTCCTTTTGATGTTGAAATCACAACAGCTTCTGGTGAAAAAATAATTGCTGTAAAACGTGGTGTTGCAATCTTCCGTTCTACCGTTGAAATTTTTGATGAGAAAGATCGTCTGGTTGGAACATTCAAACAAAAATTCTTTTCTATTGGAGGCAAATTTGAGATTTTAGATAAAAATGAAAGACCAGTTGCTACTTTGCAAGGAAAATGGACGGGTTGGGATTTTAAATTCAGCCATGAAAATAAACAGCTTGCTCAGGTAAGTAAAAAATGGGCAGGAATGGGTAAAGAGTTTTTTACCAGCGCTGATAATTATGTTCTTCAAATAGAAGAAACTGTAGCGCAGGATAGCCCGCTTAGACAATTAATTTTAGCTGCTGTAATGTGTATCGATATGGTTCTGAAAGAATAAAAAAGTTGTTAAACTTAGATTAAGAAAACATTTAAAGCATTATTTTAGGAAGCAAAAACTGTATTTTTGTGTTACTAAAATGATGCTTTCTGCATTTCTAAAAATACTACCATGACAGACTTAAAAAATAAAAATGCCCTAATTACAGGAGCAGGAAAAGGAATTGGAAAAGCGATTGCACTTGCCTTAGCAAAAGAAGGCGTAAACGTAATTTTAGTTTCAAGAACCCAAACCGATATTGATCAATTGGCAGATGAAGCATCGAATTTAGGCGTAAAATCATTGGCGTTGGCTGCAGACGTTTCAGATATTAATTCTATAAATAGTGCGGTAGAAAAAGCATTATCAAAATTTAAAACAATAGATATTTTAATTAATAATGCCGGAATTGCTTCATTCGGAAAATTCATGGAATTAGAACCAGCCGAATGGGAAAAAATCATTCAGGTGAACTTAATGGGAACCTATTATACAACCCGTGCTGTTATTCCAAATATGATCGAAAGACAAACGGGTGATATTATTAATATTTCATCAACAGCAGGGTTGAACGGAAATGCATTAACAAGTGCTTACAGCGCCTCAAAATTTGCCGTTTTAGGATTGACGGATTCTTTAATGCAGGAAATGAGAAAACACAATATTCGCGTTTCAGCATTAACCCCAAGTACCGTCGCAACCGATATGGCTAAAGATTTAAATTTAACAGACGGTAATCCAGAGAAAGTAATGCAATCTGAAGATATTGCAGAATTATTGATTGCTCAACTTAAATTAAACCGTAGAGTTTTCATCAAAAACAGCAGTATTTGGTCTACAAATCCTTAAATTTAAATTTCAAACTTTTAAATTCCAAATTCCAATGGCGGGTTGAAATTTCTTTTAGAAATTTTAAAAATAATCATCTCGCACGAATTGGAATTTAGAATTTAATTATTGGAATTTAAACAAATAAAACTAACAAATGGAACAATATTTAAGACAATTAATTGCAATAGAATTCACAGATAAAAAAGAAATTTTTACTGGATTCCTTATTGATTATTCTGATGACTGGATTTTACTTCGAAATAATCCGGTTGATTATATTTTAGATGGTTTTGTGATTCTAAAAAATAAAAACATAGAAGCCATCCACAGAGATGAGGATCTTGCATTTACTGAAAAAGTAATCCGCTTAAAAGGTTTAAAAACAAATGCAGAAGATATTATCCCGATTAGAGATTTATCTACGATTGTAAATTTCTTAACCAATAAATATGGCATTTTTCAGATTTCAAAAAAATCGGCTAAATCAGCTTATTTAGGAAAATTGCTTGAATTAAATGATGAAGAGCTTACCATTGATTTCTTAGACACTAGAGGTCAGTTTGGAGGCGAATTGAGTTTTAATCCCGAAAAAATCAGAGTAATTGAATTTGATACGGATTACATCAATTCATTGAAATTGGTAATTCCGGACAATCAGAAGTAGAATTTATTTATAAAACAGAAAAGCCCTTTTAAAAAGGGCTTTTGTTATTTTTTGTCATTCGACAAACTATGTGCTAAGCTTCCTCCAATTTATTTAAAAACTCTAAACGAACACTTCCGTCTTCGTCGATTTTTGTCAAATTGATTTCTTGCAATGTATTAATCAATTCTGGGTTCCAGGGCGTTTTTACTTTTACATAATTCTCTGTGAAACCATGAATGTATCCTTCTTTATTTTCACTTTCAAATAAAACCGTTCTGTTCGTTCCTAATTGAGTTTCATAAAAAGCACGACGTTTTTTAACGGATAGGCCACGTAACATTTTGCTTCGTTTTGCACGAACATTTGCAGGAACAACACCTGTCATATTAGCGGCTTCCGTATTGTCTCTTTCGGAATACGTAAAAACGTGTAAATACGAGATATCCATTTCATTTAAGAAATGATAGGTTTCTAAAAAGTGCTCATCTGTTTCTCCAGGAAAACCAACAATAACATCAACACCAATACAAGCGTGCGGCATTACTTCACGAATTTTGTTTACACGTTCCGTGTAAACTTCTCGTAAGTAACGACGTTTCATCAATTTCAAAATATCATTGCTTCCTGATTGTAGCGGAATATGAAAATGTGGTACAAAAGTGCGGCTTTTAGAAACGAACTCTATAGTTTCGTTTTTCAATAAATTAGGCTCGATTGATGAAATTCGTAAACGCTCAATTCCGTCAACCTTATCTAAAGCCTGAACTAAATCAAGAAAAGTATGTTCGTGTTTTTTATTCCCGAATTCTCCTTTTCCGTAATCTCCAATATTTACTCCTGTTAAAACAATTTCTTTGATGTTTTGAGCTGAAATTTCTTTAGCATTTTGCAAAACATTTTCAAGAGCATCACTTCGTGAAATTCCTCTTGCTAATGGAATTGTACAATAAGTACATTTATAATCACAACCATCCTGAACTTTAAGGAAAGCACGGGTTCTGTCTCCAATAGAATAACTTCCAACATAAAAATCGGCTTCAGCAATTTCGCAGGAATGAACTTCTCCCATATCATTTTTGCTTAAGTCATGTATATAATCGGTAATTTTAAATTTCTCTGTAGCCCCCAGAACCAAATCAACACCATCAACTGCCGCTAATTCTTCTGGTTTCAATTGTGCATAACAACCAACAGCCGCCACAAAAGCCTTTTCATTGAGCTTCATTGCTTTCTTCACAACCTGCTTAAATTGTTTATCTGCATTCTCTGTAACCGAACAGGTATTGATAACATAAATGTCTGCAACTTCTTCAAAATCGACACGATCAAAACCTTCATCGTTGAAGTTTCTGGCGATTGTAGAAGTCTCTGAAAAATTCAGTTTGCAACCAAGCGTATAAAAAGCAACTTTTTTTCTATTTTCCATAGGAATAAACTACGTTTTAAGTAGTAAGATATTATATTTACATAACTCTTTTGAAGAGTTTGCAAATTTACGTACAATATTCTTTAAAATAAAATCAATAATATACTATATATCAATATTTTGCACGAAACATATATTTTGATTTAGCATAAAAAACAGTAATCCAAACAAAGTATATTTGGGAAAGAAGATTATTTTAGAAATACAAAAAATATTTTCAATAAGAATAAAATGACAAAATATCGATTAAATGCAAATATTATCGATTAAATACATTTTTTTACGATTTAAATTGAAATTTTCTTACATTTAGCTTTGTTTAGAAAATTTTTCGAAGTATTTTCACTTCACCAAAAACAACTAAATTATTTTATAAACAAATTACACATAACAATTTTGTTTTTTACTCGTTATGTTGTTGTTTTGTTATAATAAAAAATGGGCAGGCCGAAAACCAGAAAGAGTAGGCGAAAATTATAAATTAAATTCTATATGAAAGCATTTTTACCCACGATCTGCTTGATGTTCTTAACCGTTTTTAGTTCGCAAGCGCAAACTAATACTCCGGCTGCTACAAATCCATTTCCTTCTATTAGCACTTTAACGAATTGGGCGAGTTTAAACTCTCAATCACAATTTGATATTGCTATCCGTGCGGTTGGATTTAAATTTGAAGTAAAAGAGCCAGGTGAAGGTTCAACTGCTTATACTTATATTCGCAAAGTGACTGTAAATGAAGTGAATTATACTGATAGAATTGTTTATAGAATTACAAACAATAATTCAGCAAGTATTATTTCGCTAGTTACTGCTTCTACAGATTTAGTAAGCTTATACACACCACAATTGGCGACTTTCAAAAACAATAACTGTAAAACTGAAATGTCTAAAGACAAAAACACAACTTGCAGCTGTTACGAAAGTGTAAATTTTGCAATCGATCTTTGCGACGAGCGTGTAAAATTAACTATGGGTGATGGAAATAAGTATTTTGTTTCTGTAGCTAAAAAATAATACCAAAAAAATCAGAGAATAAAAATTACGAGTTGTTTTCCAAATCTTTGCAAACCTTTATGAGGAAAGTTTACAAAGATTTGGGACGCATTTCTCTGGTTTAAAATAAATTTGGGTTTTTCAATTCGTACCAAACTTCTATTTCTTCTTGGTATTCAAACGAATTGATGTATTTCAAACCAAGTTTTTCAAGGATTCTTCTTGAATTTTCATTTCCTGCATCTGCATAAGCATAAAGAACATCAGCTTTCAATTCGTTAAAAGCATAATCTATAAAAGCTTTCCCTGCTTCAGTAGCATATCCTTTTCCCCAATGTTTTTCTATAAAACGATATCCAATTTCATAAAATTCTTTATGATTATTGATTTCATTTGTAATAAACTTTATTCCGGACCAGCCTAAAAATTCATTGGTTTCTTTTAGAATGACAGCCCAACGGCCTGTTCCATAAGTTGCATATTGTTGATAAACGGACTCAATATAAGCCCGGCTTTCCTCAATATGGCTAATAGGTTTATTACCCACATATCTATGAACATTTGAGTTAGATTCCAATTCAAACATGCCTTCTACATCAGAAAGTTCCAGTTCTCTCAAAAGCAGACGTTCCGTTTCAATTGACTTCTTCACAAACAAAATTATTTAAGATATAGCGCTGAACAACTTCGGCAACACCGTTGTCATTATTTGACGCTACAATTACATTAGCCCTGTCACGCAATTCAGGCGTTACATTATCAACCCAAACTCCTAAACCGGCATATTCGATCATGGTTAAATCATTTCCTGCGTTACCGACAGCAATAATCTCACTTTGATGAATATTTAGTTTCTCTGCTAAGATTTTTATACTTGCTGCTTTATCGATTCCGTATTGAGCTGCTTCCAGGAAAAAAGGTTTTGACATTGCTATACTTAAATGAGGCATTGCTAGTTTCAAATCCTGCTCTAGTCCTTTTAAATAAGATGGCTCCGCCAATAATATACATTTTACCGCAGGTTTAGAAACGGCGTCTTTAAAACTTGGAACTTTAATATGCGCTAGTCCTGTTATTTCTTTTTCGATTTCAATATACTCAGAATCTGTTTCACTGATAATTTCGTTATCCAGATACGTTATAATATGAGTTTTCATTTTCACACTATAATCGTATAGTTCATGAATTTGTTCTACAGTCAGTTTTTGTTCAAATAAAACAAGATCATCTTTTACTGTACTAATTATAGCACCATTAAAGGAAATGATATAAGAATCATTCAAATCTAATTCCAGTTCTTTAGCATAGGCTGTCATGGCAGATGTTGGGCGGCCGGAAGCCAAAACCACATAAACACCTTTTTTCTGAGCCTCAAGAAGTACTTTTTTATTTAATTCCGATATTTTATGATCGTCTGTCAACAGGGTATCATCCATGTCGAGCACTAACATTTTATATTGCATACTTTTATTTAGTTTTCAGTCGCAGTCTCAGTTTTCAGTGTTGTAACTGCAAACTGTGACTGAATACTGAGACTGATTACTTATCTAAATGCTCATTCTGAAATCTTCAATCACCGGATTTGCTTTTGCAAAATCAGTTTCCTGAATGAAAACTTCAACAGCTAAATCGCTTTGTCCGAAGCCTCCCAAACGCGCTGATTGAATATTATCTTTTTTTGTTGTTTCTACTCCAGCTTCTTCTAATCTTTCCTGCAAAGCAATTGCTAAAACTTCACTTCCTGAAAATACCTTCATTAATCCCATAACATTTATATTTATTATTTTTTATTATTTAGCTGATTTTTGAAATATCAGTTTTTTCACTTCACACTGTGAACTGCAACTGAAAACTTATTCCTCCTCTTCAATTCCATCCTCTTCTTCGTCCAACTCCTCCTCACCTTCTTCATCCATGTCAAAGAAATAAGGTTCTAATAGGAATTTATCGGCAAGAATTTCGATGCGTTCTGTCAATATTTCAGCAAAAATAATACGCTGTGTTTTTGCAATACTGTTCGAAATACGCATGATTTTAGTTTCATTACGCAATCTCAAAATTGGATCTGCATCATCTAAAATCAACATTTTTAAGCGGTTTACATTGTAACCTGCAGTGGTAAACATATCACTCAGTTTGTTTGGTGTACCAATTAAAACATCAACTCCGGTTGAAATATAGTTTTTATCGTAGTCCATATCCCCTTTGTCATGAACACCGTAAACTTCAAGATTGGTATATTTTCCATATTTCTCAAAAAGAGCTTCCATAGCCAGCACTTTTTCCTTGTCTTCCACAATAATCAAAGCACGTGGTGATTCTTCTGTATGTCCCACCAATTGCTGGATCACATTCAATACAATTGTTGTCGATTTTCCGGTTCCTTTTGGAGAGATAATCATACAATCTGCACCACTCTTTATGGTTGAAAAAGTTTCCATCTGCAAGATGTTTGCTTCTGTTAAACCGTTTTCAATTAAGGCATCCTGTAACTTCTCGTTTATTTTTTTTAGTTTCATTTTTTAATGCTTTAGGCTTTAGGCTATAAGCCGTAAGCTAAAATTATTTATATTTTAAAATGCTATAAGCTTTAAGCAATAAGCTATAGGCAAAAATTCTACATCGTTAATAGCTTAAAGCTTATTGCCTAAAGCCTATTGCGTGCGAAGCACCTACTTGCTTGCAAACATTTTTACATCGGTTTCAGAAATTTCTGCTCCACCTAAAATGATTAATCTTTCGACTACATTTCGAAGTTCACGGATATTTCCTGTCCAATCGTATTCCTGCAATAATTTAATGGCTGGCTGCGAAAATACTTTAACAACATTTCCTTGTTCAGAAGCAATTTTCTCAGCAAAGTGTCTTACTAAAGCCGGAATATCATCACGTCTTTCATTCAATGGTGGCACTTTAATCAAAATCACAGCCAGACGATGATATAAATCTTCACGGAAACGACCTTCGGCAATTTCAGTTTTTAAATCTTTATTTGTTGCAGCAACTACGCGAACATCAACTTTAATATCTTTTTCAGCACCCACTCTCGTAATCATACTTTCCTGCAAAGCACGTAACACTTTGGCTTGCGCCGAAAGGCTCATATCTCCAATTTCATCTAAAAAAATAGTTCCTTTATCTGCTGCTTCAAACTTTCCGGCGCGGTCTTTCACTGCTGATGTAAAGGCCCCTTTTACGTGACCGAACAATTCGCTTTCGATCAATTCACTCGGAATCGCAGCACAATTCACTTCAATTAATGGAAAATTAGCACGCTCGCTTTTTTCATGTAATTGATGTGCTACTAATTCTTTTCCGGTTCCGTTTGGACCTGTTATTAAAACTCTGGCTTCGGTTTGAGCTACTTTATCAATCATTAATTTAATATGACTGATCGCTTCGCTATCCCCTACCATTTCGTAATTTTTGCTTACTTTTTTCTTCAGGATTTTATTTTCAACTACCAGTTGTTTTTTATCTAAAGCATTGCGAACGGTATTTAATAGTCGATTTAAATCTGGCGGTTTTGAGATATAATCAAAAGCCCCCAAACGCATGGTATGAATCGCTGTTTCCATATCACCGTGACCAGAAATCATGACCATCGGAATTTCCGGTTTGATCTTTTTTACTTCTTCTAAAACCTCAACACCGTCCATTTTTGGCATTTTGATATCACACAAAACCAAATCGTAATCGTTGTTTTTTATTTTGTCAAGTCCCGCAACACCATCTTCAGCTTCATCTACCTGATATGTATCATTTTCTTCTGATAAAATCTTTACCAAAACTCTTCTGATCGCTGCTTCGTCTTCAATAATTAGTATTTTACTCATTTCTTTTGAGGTTCTAAGGTTCTGAGTTGCTAAGGTTCTAAGGTTTTTATTTATAAAGAAACTAAGAAACTTAGCCTCTTAGTCCCTTAGAACCTTAGCAACTTTAAAAAAATTAATATTTAAGCCATCTATACAATTCCTTCCAAGTTGGTTTTTTACCATACATCAAAATACCAACTCGGTAAATTTTAGCTGCGAACCACACTACAAGGAAAAAGGTAGCAAACAATAATGATACCGAAATCGCAATTTGCCACCACGGTACGCCAAACGGTATACGCATTAGCATGACAATTGGCGATGTTAGCGGAATCATTGAAAATACTACCGCAACGGTTCCGTGTGGATCATTTACTACTGTAAAGAATCCTATGTAAACGCTTAAAATAAGCGGCATAATAATAGGCAAAAGAAATTGTTGCGAATCTGTTTGATTGTCGACTGCTGCTCCAATTGCGGCATAAAAAGAACTGTACAAAAAGTAACCTCCAACAAAGTAAACCACAAAGCCAATAATGATACTGGCGATTGGCAAATTCCATAATTCACTAATATACATTTGAGCCGTTCCAGACATTTCATGCTGTGCTGACTGCATTAATTCTGGTGAAATTCTGGCTGTTGGTCCAACATTGACTCCAAAAAATGCCGACGCTGCAAACATCAATCCCAGACCGATTATCGCCCAAATCAAAAATTGTAATAATCCTGCAAGCGAAGTTCCAACGATTTTACCAATCATTAATTGAAATGGTTTTACTGATGAAATAATGATTTCGACAATACGGTTTGTTTTTTCTTCGATTACGCTTCGCATAACCATATTTCCATAAATGATAATAAACATCATAATCAAATAACCAAATGCACCGCCAATTCCAATTTTAATTTCATTTAAACCTTTTAAACTTTCTTCTCCGGAAGCTTTTGATAAATGAATATTGACATCAGCCTGAGCGTTCTGAATTGCAAGAGTATCCAATTTAGCTTTTTCCAAATTTAATTTTGTAATTTTTCCGGCAATAATATCCTGCGTGTTTTCAATAAAGTTGATACTTGGACTATTGTTCGAAACAAACTCAATTTTACTTTCTAAATCACTTAAATTATTAGTTTTTGGAATAACAATAAGACCGCTGAAATCTTCTTTAGTAATACTGTCTTTTAAAGCTTTTACACTTATTTCAGATAAATTTAAGTATTTAAACTCACCGTCTTTCTTATTTTGTTTCAAAAAATCATTGGCGAACAAACCCGTTTCATCGTGAATCGCAATTCGTTTGGTTTCGGCTTTCATTGAACTCAAATAACCGATAAATCCGGCAATTGCCACAAACAACAACGGACTCAAAAAAGTCATGACAACAAAAGACTTATTGCGCACTTTTGCAATGAATTCTCTTTTTATAATTAACGAAATTATACTCATTTATTTTAGATTGTTAGATTTTTAGACTTCTTAGATTGTTAGATTTTTTTTGGCTTTAGTCTAAAGATCTAAGCCAGTCTAACAATCTAACGATCTATCCCGTTACTGTTTGAATAAAAATATCGTTTACACTCGGAATTTTTTCTACAAAATGCGTCACTTGTCCGCGTTGCGTTAAAATATGCAATAACTCATTTGGTGCAGCGTCTCCAATCTGGATATTTAATTTCAAATCATCATTTAAGGATTTAAAATTTGCTGATGAAACAGTAAATTTCTGTGTGATGTCATACATTAAGCCTTCGACATTATTTGTCAGGATTCCAACCTCGAAACTATTCGTTTTAAACTGACGCTTTACATCGCTTAGTTTTCCTTCAATTAATTTATTTGATTTATGAATTAGCGCAATATGATCGCAAAGTTCCTCAACACTTTCCATTCGGTGTGTTGAAAAAATAATGGTTGCGCCTTGTTCTTTCAATGCCAAAATTTCATCTTTAATCACATTCGCATTAACCGGATCAAAACCAGAAAAGGGTTCATCAAAAATCAGCAACTTAGGTTTATGCAGTACACAAACAACAAACTGAATTTTTTGTGCCATTCCTTTAGAAAGTTCCTGAATTTTTTTGTTCCACCAACCCTGAATTCCTAAGCGGTCAAACCAATATTCCAATTGTACTTTTGCCTCTGCTTTAGAAAGTCCTTTCATCTGTGCCAGGTACAAACATTGTTCTCCCACTTTCATCGAAGTATACAAACCTCTTTCTTCCGGAAGATAGCCAATAGTCTGCACGTGTTTAGGCTGTAATTTTTCTCCATCTAAAATTATTTCTCCGCTATCTGGCAAAGTAATTTGATTGATGATACGGATAAGGGAAGTTTTTCCAGCTCCATTCGGACCTAATAATCCGTAAATACTGCCTTTTGGCACATTTAATGAAACTTCGTTAAGCGCTACATAATCACCGTATTTTTTTACGACTTTATGTACTTCGAGTAAGTTGCTCATGCGATTTTTTAGATTTTCTGCGGTCAATTTGACCATTGTGGCTTTGCGCCTGTAAAAGTAAATAATTCACAGCGAATCTGAGTACTAATACGCAAAAAACCCATTCTAAATTTATGTTAGAATGGGTTTTATATTTATTTAAACATTTCTAAAAAAGTTTAGCTTATGAAAACATATCTTTTACTTTTTCAAAAAATGATTTTTCTGATTTTTCAGGACTCGGAACAAAATGTTCGTCGTTTAAGGCATTTTCAAAAAACTGTTTTTGCTCTTTGTTCAACGTTTTAGGCGTCCATACGTTTACGTGAACTAATAAATCTCCACTTCCGTAACCGTTGATACTTGGAATACCTTTTCCTTTTAATCTCAAGATTTTTCCAGATTGAATTCCTTCTTCCAGTTTAATACGAACTTTTCCGTTGATTGCTTCGATATCTTTAGAAACACCTAAAACAGCCTCTGGGAAACTAATGTATAAATCAAAGTGAATGTTTTCACCTTCACGTTTCAAAAATTCATGCTCTAATTCTTCAATGGCAACAATTAAATCCCCTGGAACACTGTTTCCTGGAGCATCATTTCCTTTATTAGAAACTTTCAATTGCATTCCGTCAACAACTCCCGCAGGAATTTTGATAGAAACAGTTTCATCTTCTAAAACCATCCCTTGAGCATCTGCTTCAGAAGGTCTTTTATCTAAAATTTGTCCAGAACCACCACAAGTAGGACAAGTTGATGCAGATTGCATTCTTCCTAAAATAGTGTTCGTTACACGCATTACCTGTCCCTGACCATTACAAGTCGAACACGTTTTGTAGGTAACACCTTTAGCCTGAACTTTACGTTTTACTTTTACTTTTTTCTCAACTCCATTTGCAATTTCTTCTAATGTCAGTTTAACTTTAATACGAAGATTGCTTCCTTTAGCGCGACGAGGACCGCCTCCACCTCCACCGAAACCGCCAAATCCTCCACCAAAAATGTCACCAAACTGGCTGAAAATGTCATCCATATTCATACCACCGTGGCCACCGCCAAATCCGCCAGAACCATCAAATGCCTGATGTCCGTATTGATCGTATTTCGCTTTTTTGTTCGGATCGCTCAAAACTTCATAAGCTTCTGCCGCAAGTTTAAAGTTTTCTTCTGCCTCTTTGTCGCCTGGATTTTTATCCGGGTGATATTTCAAAGCACTTTTTCGGTAAGCTTTTTTTATTTCGGCAGCGTCAGCATTTTTTGAAATGCCTAGTATTTCGTAAAAATCTTTTTTCATAATTAGGTTTAAATTCCAAACTACAAATTCCAAATTCCAATACTTAAAAAATTGGCATTTAGAATTTTATTTGCATTTTTTAGTTTCCAATAACCACTTTAGGGAAACGAATAATTTTGTCTCCTAATTTGTATCCTTTTTCAATAACATCAACAATTTTACCTTTCAATTTGTCAGAAGGTGCAGGAATTTGAGTAATTGCTTCAGCAAAGTCAGCGTTAAAAGCATCACCTGCTCTTACTTCAACCTGCTCTAAACCTTTAGCTACTAAAGTACTTTTTAGTTTTTCGTGAATCAATTCAACTCCTTTTTTCAAATTTTCATCGTCAGACTTGTTGATCTCTACAGTCGCTCTGTCAAAATCATCCAAAACAGGAAGCATTGCTAACAAAACTTCTTGGTTTGCAGTTTTAAACAAATCGATACGTTCTTTTGAAGTTCTTTTTTTGTAATTTTCAAATTCGGCAAATAATCTCAAAAATTTATCTTTTTCTTTTGCCAAGTCTTGAGCCAATTGCTCTTCAACACTTAATTCTTCAACAATTAATTGCTCACCGTTGGCATTGTTTTCTAACGTTACATCATCTAATTCCTGATCGAACTCTGTATTTTCCGTAGTCATATTACTTTTATTTTTAAAAATATCTTTAAACTTCATTTTTTATTCTTTTTGTTGGATTGCAAAAGTACTGCCAAATCTTTTAAAATGTCAAATTGTCACTTTATTAAAAATGAGTCTTTTAAAACGACAAATTTAGGTTAAAAAATTTAGTATAATTTTAAGACTATTACGATATAGTTTATAGTATATTTGAAATCCAAAATGAAAACTAAATTATTACCTATCAAAATTGAATTTAAGGGTTAGCCTCGGCTTTATAAATAATTATTAATTCAAGTTTACCTTATATTAAAAAAAGCTTCGTCTGCAATTTAGGCGAAGCTTTTTTTTATGTTTTTTACTCAGCCAGATCAATACTAAAAACCTGAAAAGCGAAAAAAATTATCGCAAAGAACGCAAAGACTTTTTACTCTTAGGCTTTATAAAAAGGCAAAGTTTGCAAAGCTTTGTATCGATTTAGCTTTGCGAACTTTACCTTTTAAAGTATCTTAAATAAAAATCTTTGCGTTCTTTGCGGTAAAAAATATTGCACGGGCGGAGGGATTCGAACCCCCATCAACGGTTTTGGAGACCGCTATTCTACCCTTGAACTACGCCCGTAACTTAAGGTCGGCAAATTAAAAGTTTTTTTTCTTCCCCGGCAACTATTTCAGGAAGATATTCAAGAAGAAATCCCTTTAAATCTGGGCCATTTACGACAAAAACCTACGTTTCAAATAGTTAACCTAACAATGCATTTTTCAATCCTTCGAAATCAACTGAAACTTGCTCTCCTGTCACTAAATTTTTAAGCGAATAGGAATTTGACGCAATTTCCTGATCGCCTGCAATTACCGCAAACGGAATCAATCTTTTATCTGCATACTGAAACTGTTTTCCTACTTTTACGTTGTCAGGGTATAATTCTACTTTTATATTTTCTTTTCTTAATTTTTGGATTGCCTGAGAAGCATACAACGCTTCAGCATCTCCATAATTAATAAATAATGCTTTTGATGTTGCCGCCACTGTTTCCGGAAACAATTGCAATTCTTCCAGAACCAGATAAATTCTATCCAAGCCAAAAGAAATTCCTACCCCACTCATATTTTTCAAACCAAAAATACCAGTCAAATCGTCATATCTTCCACCTCCACCAATAGAACCCATCGAAACGGTTTTTGGCGCCGCTACTTCAAAAATAGCTCCTGTATAATAATTCAATCCGCGAGCCAATGTCACATCAAGATCTAATGTCGCAGTCGACAATCCTAAAGTAGCCACATTGTCACAAATAAATTTCAATTCCTGCACTCCTTTCATTCCTTCTTCTGATGAAGCTAACAGATCTGAAAGCTGGTTTATTTTATCCGAAAAAGTTCCTGTGAAACTAAAAAGCGGTTGCACTTTAACCAAAGCCTCTTCAGCAATTCCTTTTTCAATCATTTCCTTTTTTACTCCGTCTTCACCAATTTTATCCAGTTTATCAAGGGCAACCGTAAAATCAATCAATTTGTCAGAAGCGCCAATCACTTCAGCAATTCCGGATAATATTTTTCTGTTATTGATTTTGATGGTAACACCTTCTAAACCTAAAGAAGTAAAAACTGTATCGTACAACTGAACCAATTCTACTTCCTGCCATAATGATTTTGAACCAACAACGTCAGCATCACATTGATAAAATTCCCTGTAGCGTCCTCTTTGTGGTCTGTCTGCTCTCCAAACGGGCTGAATCTGATATCTTTTAAAAGGAAATTCAATTTCGTTTTGGTGTTGTACCACGTATCTTGCAAACGGAACTGTTAAATCGTAACGCAAGGCTTTCTCCGAAATTTTTCCGGTAAATTTATTCAGCTCAATTCTTTGATTAAGGTCAATTGTTTCAGCCGAATTAACTTGCAGCGATTCAATAGATTCCGGTAATTCGATTTTATTTTTATTGAAGAAGAAATTACCTGAATTCAATATTTTAAAAATCAAACGATCTCCTTCTTCGCCATATTTCCCCATTAAGGTATCTGAATTTTCAAACGAAGGAGTTTCAATCGGCTGAAAACCGAACTTCTCAAAATTGTTTTTTATCGTCTGAATAATATATTGACGTTTTGACACCTCTGCAGGCGAAAAATCTCTTGTTCCTTGTGGGATGCTTGGTTTTGAAGCCATCTTTGTTATTTTAGATTGTAGATTTTAGATTTTAGTTTCTTTGGAAACTTAAAATTCAAAACCTTTTTAGATTAATGGATTTTAGAAATCAAAATATTGAAATCCTAAATAGTCTGCAAATATCTTATTTTTTAAAATAAATATTGGCAGTTAGAAAACAAACTTGTAACAAAAAACGTATTTTCGTGACAAATTGGTCATGATGCTAAAATTATTTAAAGAAAATATCCGAATTGCTTTTGGTTCCATCAAAACACAATTGCTGCGAACTATTCTTACCGTATTAATCATCGCGATTGGTATAACAGCACTTGTTGGAATCCTGACAGTTGTAACGGCTCTTGAAAATACCGTTTCGACCAATTTTGCTTCTATGGGAGCCAACACCTTCAACATCAATCAGTACGAAAACAACGTTAAGAATCGTGGCGGAAATGAACGCGAAATTATAAATCCAATTATTTCTTACCCTGAAGCAGTTGCTTTCAAAAACAAATACAAATATCCTTTTACAGAAACTTCTCTTTCCTTTACCGCAACATCAACGGCAGAAGTAAAATATTTAGATCAAAAAACAGATCCTGAAATTAAAGTGCTTGGTGTCGACGAACATTTCATCAGCAACTCAGGTTTAGAAATAAATTTAGGCCGTTCCTTTAATCAATTTGATATAGACAACAATACATATTCCTGCGTTGTAGGTTCTGATTTTGAAAAAGGTTTACTAAAAGATGTCAACCCAATTGATAAAGTAATTTCGATTCGTGGCGCCCGTTTTAAAGTCATTGGAGTTCTAAAAGAAAAAGGATCAACGTTTGGAAACAGTCAGGATTTGCGTGTTTTAATTCCAATTCAGGTGGCACGTTCCTTATTTACCGCTCCAAACATCAATTACACGATGAGCGTAATGGTTTCTAAAAAAGAACTTTTAGACGAAGCTGTTGATAATGCCACAAGTACCATGCGAAGAGTGCGTAAACTGAGTCCGGTTCGTGATAATAATTTTGGCATTGGCCGAAGCGACGATTTGATTAATCGAATTCTAGGAATCACTAAATATTTAGGTTGGGCTTCCTGGATTATCAGTATTATTACGATTCTCGGATCGTCTATTGCGCTGATGAACATTATGATTGTTTCGGTTACAGAACGTACCCGCGAGATTGGGGTCCGTAAAGCTTTAGGCGCGACAAAAGTCACTATATCAGTTCAGTTTTTTATCGAAACTTTATTGATCGGGCAAATTGGAGGTATGGTGGGTATCGTATTAGGAATTTTGATTGGTTTTGCATTTGCGGCTGCAATGAGTTTTGCATTTGTTATTCCGTGGATGGCGATTTTTGCCGCTTTTGCGACCAGTTTTATGGTTGCCATAGTTTCCGGGTTATATCCTGCTATAAAAGCTTCTCAACTAGATCCTATTGAGGCTTTGCGTTACGAGTAGATTTTAGTTTTCAGTTTTCAGTCACAGTTATCAGTTACTGTATTGTAAAAATCCGATGAGTTTATAGAAGCAGAAGCGAATCGCTTTATAAGACGTCTTGTCCCGCTATTCGTTTCAATCTTTTTTGCTGAACCCCAGCAAAAAAGGATTTCCACTGCTATCGGGGCTAAATTAGAAATTTCAATCTTTCAAGAACTTTTTGTAAAGCTTTAAAAATTAAATATTCCCTTTCATCATTCTGTCATTATCGTAAATATCTTTTTTCAATTCAATATTTTTAAAATTCATTGTCTCTAACAAATCTGTCATTTCTTTTCCTAAATACTGATTGATTTCAAAAAACAATTGACCATTTTCTAAAAGACTACTTTTCGCCAAAACAGCTATTTTTCTATAAAAAACCAAAGCGTCATTATCATCCACAAAAAGAGCTAAATGTGGTTCATAATCCAGAACATTCTTTTTGATTTCTTCTTTTTCTAAATTTCGAACATAAGGCGGATTCGAAACAATAATATCAAAATTGCAGGTAAGCAGATCGGTTTCTAAAATATCCAAAAGGACAAAAGTTACATCAACTTTATTATTTATAGCGTTTCTTTTGGCTGTTTCTATAGCTTTTTTCGAAACATCAAAACCAAAAACTTCAGCATTCGGAAGGTTTTTAGCCAACGAAATAGCAATACAGCCACTTCCCGTTCCGATATCTAAAATTCTAAGTTTTTTAGTTTTATCTGTTTTTGAATTCTCGTTTATAATCCATTCAACCAATTCTTCCGTTTCTGGTCTGGGAATCAAAACATTTTCATTCACTTCAAAATCCAAACCGTAAAAACTTGTTTTCCCAAGTAAATACTGAATCGGAACCTCTTTTTTTAATTGACCCAACAATGAATCCCAAATTACAAAATCACTTTCCGAAAAATTTAATTCATGATTTAAGGCTAAATCAATTTGTCTTAATTTATGCTTATCCTCTAAAATTAAATAGAAAAAACTTTCCGCTTCATACGCATCGTAAAAAGGCGATAATTCTTTTATAAATTGAGTGCGGTATTGTTTAATTTTCATTTCGGGTCTTTGAGTATTATCTTTTCGGGCGAAAGCCAATTTTCTTTCAAATAAGTATTGCAAAACCAAATTTGTTACAATTGTTTACAAATCTTTCAACATCCAAACCGGGCATGAACTATGGCCGGTACATCCCATCGGCGCATCTAAATATTCAAACCCTGATTTTTTATATAATTTTTGAGCCGCATGCATAAATGGCATCGTCTCTATATAACATTTTTCAAAACCAAAAGCTTTAGCCTGTTCCAAACATTTTTCCATCATTTTACTTCCAATTCCTAAACCTCGTGTTTCAGGCAAAAAATACATTTTTTGCAATTCACAAATTGCAGGATCTCCATTTTCTAAAGGTGCAATTCCGCAACACCCCACTATTTCACCTTCATTTTCAACCACAAGGTAAACGGATCGTGGTTTATTGTATTCCTCAAACATCAAATCTAAATAAGGATCCTCATAAGCTGTACCCACTTTAGGAATTTCCATTTCATCAAAAACTGATCGTATTAATTTTGCAACTGCCTGATTGTCTTCTTTTTTAATCTTTCTAATAAGCCAATTTTCCATATTTCGTTTATTCTTGTAATATATACAAAAGTAAAAATAGTTTTTCGAAAGTTTCCTAACTATATGTAAACTATCGGGATTAAACCCAAAAATAATTACTTTTGTAAGGTGAATACACATGAGAAATATATAAAACGCTGTATAGAACTTGCCAAAAATGGTTTTGGGACAACTTACCCAAATCCAATGGTGGGAAGTGTAATTGTTTACGAAGATAAAATTATAGGTGAAGGCTGGCACAAAAAAGCAGGAGAACCACATGCAGAAGTCAATGCAGTTCGATCTGTAAAAGACAAATCATTATTAAAAAAAGCTACTATTTATGTAAGTTTAGAACCTTGCAGTCATTTTGGAAAAACACCACCTTGTTGTGATTTAATTATTGCAAATGAAATCCCGAATGTCGTTGTGGGAACTGTGGATCCAAACGAAAAAGTAGCCGGCAACGGAATTAAAAAACTAATTGCAGCAGGAGCAAATGTGACCGTAGGCGTTTTAGAAAAAGAATGCCACGAACTTAATAAACGTTTTTTTACCTTTCATAATAAGAAGAGACCTTATATTATATTAAAATGGGCCGAGAGTCAGGACGGCTTTCTGGCACCTGAAAAACTAGTTAATCAGGAACGAGAACCCGTTTGGATTACCAATACCTATTCGAGACAATTGGTTCATAAATGGCGTAGTGAAGAACAGGCTATTTTAGTTGGCACGCAAACCGTAATTGATGACAATCCGAAATTAAACGTTAGAGATTGGTCCGGGAATAATCCGTTACGAGTTGTTTTAGATCAGAATAATCGCATTTCAAAAGAGAGTTTTATTTTTGATAACAGTGTAAAAACTATCATATTTACGAAATCTCAAATTAACTTTTCAGCAGAAAACACTACCTTTGAAGTAATTGATTTTAATCAAAATATAATCCCACAGATTTTAGCTGTTTTGTATCAAAACCAAATTCAGTCTATTATTATTGAAGGCGGCTTAAAAACTTTACAAGCATTTATCGACCAGGACATTTGGGATGAAGCTCGTATTTTTATTGGAGAAATTATTTTTAATACAGGAACAAAAGCCCCGGTTCTTCAAAAGAAGTCTACAACGAAAACTCATATTCAAAACGACGAATTAATATACGTTAGAAATCATGATTGATACTATAATTTTTGACTTTGGAGATATTTTTATCAATTTAGATAAACAGGCTACTATTTCAGGATTGCAGAAACTAGGCATGACCGAATGGAACTCAGAATTAGATCGTTTGAATCTGTTGTTTGAAACCGGAGATATTTCGCACGATGATTTTCTGACAGGTTTTCAAAAAGAACTTCCCAATGCTTCGATCGAAGAAATTCTGGAAGCCTGGAATGCCATTTTAGCTGATTTCCCATTATATCGATTAGAATTTCTTCAAATGCTTTCAAAAAAATATCGCTTATTTTTACTGAGCAATACCGATTCTATTCATATTGAAACTTTCGAAACCAAAAGTGGCATTTCATTTTATAGTGATTTCTATCAATGTTTTGAAAAAGTTTATTTCTCTTTTGAAATTGGAAAACGAAAACCAAATGCTGATGTTTTTCAATATTTAATCAACAAACATGAATTATCGCCAAAACGTACTTTGTTTATAGACGATAAAAAAGAAAACACAGATTCTGCCGCTGCTTTAGGTTTCAATGTCTGGAATTTACAAGTAGGTAAGGAAGATGTTGTGGATTTATTTGATAAAAAAATACTTTAGAATTTTACTTTTGGAATATAACGATACGTATCAAACCATTGCTTTTGAGTCTGAAGAAGTCCTTTTTAAAGAAAAAGGAAGCAAGTTCTTTGGCTATGCCTTTCCCATAGCAAATGAAGACGAAGTAAAACCCATTATTGAAAACTTAAAAAAACAGCATCCTCATGCCGTTCATTACTGTTATGCATATCAATTGGGAACAGCTCCTAAAATATCCTATCGAGCCAATGACGACGGTGAGCCGAGCAATACAGCCGGAGCTCCTATTTATGGTCAAATTCAGTCTTTTGGACTAACAAATGTTTTAATAGTTGTGGTCCGAATTTTTGGCGGAGTCAAATTGGGTGTTGGCGGATTGATAGCAGCTTATAAAACAACCGCACAAATGACACTTGAAGTTTGTGAAATTGTAGAAAAAACAATCGATGTTCATTTTTTAATCTCTTTTGATTATAAAAATATGAACAAAGTGATGCGCGTTATTAAAGAAAAAAAATTGGAGATTACATCTCAGGAAATGGAAATTGATGAAGAATCCGGACTTCCAATTGGCAAGATAATCACAAAAACACGAAAAAAAAATGCCGAATCAGTATTCGACATTTTTGATTTAATGTTTGAAATCGATATCAAAATTATATAAATTAACACAAAAACCTGCATCATTTTAACAATTATACAAGTGTTTTAAATAATTCTAAAATATAATCCGGAGGTGCTGTTGGGCGACCTGATTTTAACGAAATAAATACTAAAATAAACACGGCAGTTGTTAATAACTCATTCGCTTCGTTAAAGATTGCACAGTCGAATTCAATCTTAACAGAAGATTGACTTTTGAAAGTAGTATGAATCGTAAGAAGCTCATCATAGCGCGCCGATTTTTTATAATTTATTTGCATTGAAACAATTGGCAACCCGATTCCGCTTTCTTCCATGCTTTTATACGAAATCCCTTTATCTCTCAGCCATTCCACGCGTCCGATCTCAAAATATGGGATATAATTTCCGTGATAAACGACCCCCATTTGGTCTGTTTCAGAGTAACGAACACGCACTTGCGTTTGATGATTTTTCATTATTTATTGATTAAAAAAAATTAACTTCCAAAAGTTTACTTACAACATTTTTTTATAAAATTAGACCCCAAAATATTTTTTTTTACAGAAATTTGTTCACATATTTGTTATCCCGAAATACGGAATAAAATTGCTCCCTTTTTATTAGGAGAATCTTTATCAATAATAAAAAAATTTATCTGAATCTATGACTAAAACTGCTCAATCGGTATGGGAAAACTGTTTGTCTTTTATAAAGGACAATATTCAAGATCAAGCATATAAAACTTGGTTTGAACCAATCAAATCAGTTGAGCTAACCGACAACGCGTTATATATTCAAGTACCAAGTAAGTTTTTCTACGAATGGTTAGAAGAACATTACGTTAAATTATTGAAAGTTGCGCTTACCAAAGAACTGGGGAAAAACGCAAAGTTACTCTATAAAATTAAAATGGAGAACACTTATGGTAATAAACAACCATTTACCGAACAGTTGCCAAGTTCCAACCGAGTGCCAATGAAACCGCAAGAGGTTGATGCTCCGTTTAAGAACTTAAATCCGGAACTTAAAAATCCTTTCGTAATTCCCGGAATTAGAAATTTAAAAATTGAGTCGCAATTAAATGCCAACTACAGTTTTGATAATTTCCTTGAAGGTGATTCTAATCGTTTGGCGCGTTCTGCAGGTATGGCTGTTGCCAATAAACCTGGAGGAACTTCATTTAATCCGTTATTGATTTTTGGTGGAGTTGGTTTAGGAAAAACACACTTAGCACACGCTATTGGTGTTGAAGTAAAAGATAAATACCCAGAAAAAACGGTTTTATATATTTCTGCCGAAATTTTCACACAACAATATATTGATTCGGTTAAAAAGAATAATCGTAATGATTTCATTCACTTTTACCAGTTAATTGACGTTTTGATTATTGATGACGTTCAGTTTTTATCTGGAAAATCAGGAACTCAGGACGTATTTTTCCATATTTTTAATTACCTGCACCAAAACGGAAAACAGGTAATTTTAACTTCGGACAAAGCTCCTGTTGACATGCAGGATATCGAGCAACGTTTATTATCTCGTTTTAAATGGGGATTATCTGCTGAGTTACATCAGCCAGATTACGAAACTCGTATTTCAATCTTGAAAAACATTTTGTACCGCGATGGTGTTGAAATGCCGGAAGACATCATTGAATATGTTGCCCGTAACATCAAAAGCAATGTTCGTGAACTTGAAGGCGCTATTATTTCATTAATTGCCCAATCTTCTTTCAACAAAAAAGAAGTTACAATCGAGTTAGCCAAAAGTGTTGTAGAGAAATTCGTTAAAAATGTAAAGAGAGAAATCTCTATCGATTATATTCAAAAAATTGTGTCTGATTATTTTCAGTTGGATATTGAAACACTTCAATCTAAAACCAGAAAAAGACACGTTGTTCAGGCGAGACAATTAGCTATGTTTTTTGCAAAGAAATTCACTAAGGCTTCTTTGGCAAACATTGGTTCACAAATTGGAGATCGCGATCACGCTACCGTATTACACGCTTGTAAAACCGTTGACAATTTAGTTTCTACAGACAAACAATTCAAAAAATTTGTCGAAGACATCAACAAAAAATTAACGCTATAAACGCGAATCATGCCGGTAAAAATTTTAATGGTTTGTTTGGGAAATATTTGCAGATCTCCTTTAGCCGAAGGAATTTTAGCTTCTAAACTTCCAAAAGACAAATTCAAAGTTGATTCAGCTGGAACAGGATCCTGGCATGTGGGTCACGCACCTGACAAACGTTCTATTGCGGTTGCCCAAAAAAACGGTTTATGCATTGACAATCAAAAAGGAAGACAATTCAAAATTGCCGACTTTGATGAATTCGATTATATCTATGTAATGGATAATTCGAATTATCGTGATGTCCTTCATCTTGCAAAAACTCCAGAACATAAAAATAAAGTTCATCTTATTTTAAACGAATTATTTCCGGGTGAAAATGTAGATGTTCCAGATCCTTATTTTGGCGCTGTAAATGGTTTTGACAATGTTTACCAAATGTTAGACGAAGCTGCTGAGATCATTTCTAAAAAACTTATCAAAAAACATTCTTAACTTATTTACTTTCAATTATTTTAACCATTAAATAATTGAAATTTTTCATTTTTATAATCTATAAAATAAATCACATGAAACTTCCAGGAAAACTATATTTAATTCCAACGACAATGGGCGAAAGCGATCCTATGGATGTTTTGCCTCAAACCGTAAAAAGAAGCATTGATTTTATAGACCATTATATTGTTGAAAACGAAAAAACAGCACGAAAATCAATAAAAGCAGTTTCTCCGGAGAAAAAACAATCGGAATTAATTCTTTTCACACTCAATAAACGCACTGAACCAAGCGAACATTTAGATTTCATAAAACCATTATTAGAAGGAAAAAATGTAGGCTTAATGAGCGAAGCTGGTTGTCCAGGCGTTGCAGATCCAGGTGCGGTAATTGTAAAATTAGCTCATGAAAAAGGAATTCAGGTCGTGCCTTTAGTAGGTCCTTCCTCTATTTTATTAGCAATGATGGCTTCCGGTATGAACGGACAAAGCTTTACTTTCAACGGCTATTTGCCAATTGAAAAAGACGAGAAAAAATCTGCCTTAAAACATTTTGAAAAATTATCTCAGGATAAAAATCAATCTCAGATTTTTATTGAGACGCCTTATAGAAATAATAAGCTAGTTGAAGATCTTTTGCAAATTCTAAATCCTTCAACACATCTTTGCATTGCTACAGATATTACATTACCAACCGAATTTATTAAAACAATGCGCGTTGCCGATTGGAAGAAACTGAAAGTTGATTTACATAACCGTCCTACGATTTTTATCCTGCATAAAATGTAAACTAACTTTAAAAACACCCTATAATGAAAAAACTTTTAGTTCTGATTTTAATTTGCGTGGCACAAAATATATCTTCTCAAACTGAAGATGTAAAAATAACTCCAGAGAATATAAACAATTACAAAGGAGTTGTTATAAATGAAGAAAACCAAGTCTACAATACAGCTGGTCTAGAAGTAAAGCCAGAATTTCCAGGAGGAAAAGAAGCATTTGATCGCTATTTAAAAGAGAATTATAAAAATCCAGAAAATCCGCAAATAAAAGGGCGAGTTTATATAACTTTTATAATAGAAAAAGACGGGTCGCTAAGTGACATTAAAGTCTTAAGAGATATTGGCCATGGAACCGGTGCTGAAGCTATCCGTGTTCTAAAGATGTCTCCTAAATGGATTCCTGGAAAGCAAAACAATAATGTGGTTAGAACATTTTTTTCAATACCTGTTTCTGTAAATAATTTCGTAAAGTAATTATTCAATAAAATAAAAATTACCTTATATTGTACTCACAAGTTTTTCCAAATCAAACTTTTTCATGAGTAAACTTCCAAACATAACCACAAGCATCTTTACGGTAATGTCCAAAATGGCAGCCGAATATAATGCAATTAATCTGTCGCAGGGATTTCCAAACTTTCCTGTGGACGAAAGACTGACCGATATTCTGGCGAAATTATCCAAAGAAAACGTGCATCAATATACACCAATGGCAGGTTATCCGCCATTGATGAATCAAATTGCTAAACTAATTCAGAGTTCTTATAACCGAATTATAAATCCTGATTTAGAACTTTTGGTCACAGCCGGTGCAACGCAGGGAATTTTCACTACTATTTTAGCTTTAGTTAAAACTGGGGATGAAGTTGTTATTCTGGATCCAAGTTATGACTCGTATGAATCACCTGTTTTACTTTGCAATGCAAAACCGGTTCGCGTTGCTTTAAATGACGATTATACACCAAATTGGGAAACAATCGAAAAAGCATGTTCGTCGAAAACAAAAATGATTATCATCAATAATCCGCATAACCCGACAGGAAAAATTTTGACGGAAAATGATTTTTTAGAACTTGAAAAACTACTTTCAAAATATCCTGAAATTCTAGTTTTATCTGACGAAGTTTACGAATACATCACTTTTGAAGAAAAACACATTTCAGCTCACACCAAAGATTTTCTTTTGAATCGCTGTATTATGGTTTCTTCCTTCGGAAAATCATTTCATATTACAGGCTGGAAAATTGGCTATACAGTCGCACCGGAATATTTGATGAAAGAAATCAAAAAAGTACACCAATTTTTGGTTTTCAGCGTCAACAGTATTTCTCAGGTTGCAATCAGTCAATATTTAGATGTTGTAAATGTGAATTTACTTGGAAAATTCTATCAGGAAAAACGAGATTATTTTCAAAAACTCCTTCAAAACAGCCGATTCGAATTAAAGCCTTGTGAAGGAACATATTTTCAAGTCGCTTCTTACGCAAATATTTCAAACAATGATGATGTGACCTTTTGTAAAAAACTAATTACAGATCACGGTGTTGCTGCAATTCCAATTTCAACTTTTTATTCGGATCACAAAGATCAAAAATTAATACGTTTTTGTTTCGCTAAAGACAATTTCACTCTGGAGTCTGCAGCAAAAAAATTGTGCGATATATAAAATTTATCAAAATTTTATAACATTATTATGCACGCATCCTATTTATTTAATTAATATTGCAATAAAAAGAAAAAAGTATGAGCTATACAGATAAAATGTTGCGCGATGATGCCTTAAAAGGAAAAGTCATTGTAGTTACAGGTGGTGGAAGTGGTTTAGGAAAAGCAATGACTAAATATTTCTTAGAATTAGGCGCTCAGGTAGCGATTACTTCAAGAGATTTAGACAAACTAAAAGCAACTGCTACAGAACTTGAAACCGAAACTGGCGGAAAATGTTTACCGCTTCAATGTGATGTTCGTCATTATGAAGAAGTAGAAAATATGCTTCAGGCAGTTTTGAAAGAATTTGGAAAAGTAGATGTTCTTTTGAACAATGCTGCCGGAAATTTCATTTCACCAACAGAACGTTTATCTGCAAATGCATTTGATACTGTTATCGATATTGTACTGAAAGGTTCTAAAAACTGTACACTTGCCTTTGGAAAACATTGGATTGACAGTAAACAAACATCGGCAACAATTTTAAATATTGTTACGACTTATGCCTGGACTGGTTCTGCTTATGTGGTTCCAAGTGCTACCGCCAAAGCTGGAGTTTTAGCAATGACAAGAAGTCTTGCCGTAGAATGGGCAAAGTACGGAATCCGTTCTAACGCAATTGCTCCGGGACCATTCCCTACAAAAGGTGCCTGGGACAGATTATTACCCGGAGATCTTGCAGAAAAGTTTGATATGGCCAAAAAAGTACCATTAAAACGTGTAGGTGATCATCAGGAGTTAGCCAATTTAGCAGCTTATCTAGTTTCCGATTTCTCAGCGTACATAAACGGAGATGTCATTACAATTGACGGAGGTGAATGGTTAAAAGGCGCTGGACAATTCAATTTATTAGAAGCAATTCCGGAAGAACTTTGGGATCAGCTTGAAATGATGATAAAAGCAAAAAAGAATAAATAATTACAAGTGCTTACTAAATTCAGAATATTTTATTAAAACTATACTGATTGCACGAAATCCCGATGACTTTGCTCTCGGGATTTTTTTTATAGTTTTTACCATATAAGTGATATAAATTCAGTTAAATAATACTTTGTTTAAACATCTGTTTATTTAAATTTACTTACGTTACTTATATGGTTTAAATCAATAATATGCTTAGACAATTCACTTAAATTATTATTTTTGCCGAATAAATATATAATATCAAATTTATGCTCATTATAGGAATTGCAGGGGGAACAGGAAGTGGAAAAACAACAGTAGTACACCAAATCATGAACGAATTGCCAGATACGGAAGTTGGGGTAATTTCTCAGGACTCGTACTATAAGGAAACCAGCAATTTGTCATTTGACGAAAGAGCATTAATCAATTTTGATCATCCAAGAGCGATCGATTTTGAATTATTGGTAAAACATCTTAAAGCTTTAAAAGCTGGCGAAACCATTGACCAGCCGGTATATTCTTTTATTCAGCATAACAGAACCGACGATACTGTATCAACACATCCGCGAAAAGTAATGATTATTGAAGGGATTTTAATTCTCACTAATCCTGAATTACGTGAATTATTTGATATTAAAATTTACGTTCATGCCGATTCTGATGAAAGATTAATTCGTCGCTTAAAAAGAGATATTTCAGAACGTGGACGCGATATTGACGAAGTTTTAAACCGTTATCAAACTACTTTAAAGCCAATGCATGAGCAATTTATCGAACCATCAAAAGCTTTTGCTGATATCATTATTCCAAATGACAAATACAATACTGTAGCAATTGATGTGGTTCGTGCCGTAATTAATCAGCGAATTTTATAATTTTTATTGTAAATTTAGTCCATAAAAATTAGGAGCTCTTTCCCGCTCTCGCCTTTATCTTTTTATGTCCGCCGCGGCGGACATAAAAAGGATATCGGCTCCATCAGGGCTAGAAAGACGAGTCAAAATTCTAAGACACAATCGGTTAATTAAAAATGAAAATGAAAAATCCATATAAAGACAAATCATGGTTTAAATTCCTAGGCAATAAATATGTTTGGGTGTTGCTGTTTTTTGTTATCTGGATGTTATTTTTAGACAATTACTCCTATTTTGATCATCGCTTTTTAGATGGGCAAATCAATGAATTACAAGACAATAAAAAATATTATCAGGAAGAAATAAACAAAGATCAGGAACAGATCAAACAACTTAAAAATCCTGAACAAATAGAAAAATATGCTCGCGAAAAGTATTTTATGAAAAAAGACAGCGAAGATATTTACATCATCCAATTTGAAGGAGATACCATTCAAGAAAAAGAATAATCAGAAAAAACACTCCATGGCCACTACCTTATTCGACGATTTTAACCCGATTTCATCCAAACAATGGAAACAAAAAATTCAGTTTGAATTAGATGGAGCCGAATACAACCAAACTGTAATTTGGAATTCTCCGGAAGATATTCAGGTAAAGCCTTTTTATCACAGAGATGAATTTTCAAAAGCGGCAACAATAAAAACTGAAGCTTCGAATTTTAAAATCTGTCAAAATATTTTTGTTTATGATATCGATAAATCGATTCAAAGAGCTATTAATACCATTGAAAGAGGTGCAGAAAGTTTACGTTTTACGATTGAAAACGAAAAAATAGATATTCAAAAATTATTAGAAACTCTTCCTTTAGAAAACCGAATCGTTTACTTTAATTTGAATTTTATTTCAATCGATTTCGTAAAAAAATTAGACACTATTTCTTTACAAAAAAAAGCTGTTTTTTATTGTAATATTGATCCGATTGGTCATTTTGCACGAGAAGGAAATTGGTTTCCAACATCAGACAAAAATAATTTTGAAACGATTGAGAATATTGCAAAAGCAACTACAAACCTTTCCTTACTAAGCATAGATTTAGGTTTATATCAAAATGCAGGCGCCAATATCACACAACAAATTGCTTACAGTTTAGCACATGCAAATGAATATTTAAATCGTTTGCCCAACATAACAAAACCTTTTGTTTTTCAGGTTTCCGTTGGAACTAATTATTTCTTTGAAATTGCAAAACTTCGCGCTTTACGAATGCTTTTTAAATTAATTGCCAAAGAATATAATCCTGAAATTGAATGTCATTTTTTGGTTACGCCAACAAAACGAAATAAAACGATTTACGATTATAATGTAAATATGCTTCGCACTACAACCGAATGTATGTCAGCTATTCTAGGCGGTGCTGATTCCGTAGCAAATTTGCCTTATGATGCTTTATATCACAAAGACAACGAATTTGGAGACCGAATTGCGAGAAATCAATTATTGGTTTTAAAACATGAAAGTTATTTTGATAAAGTAGATAATCCTGCCGATGGAAGTTACTATATTGAAAGTTTAACAACCCAATTAGCAGAAAAAAGTTTGGCTTTATTTAAAGATATTGAAGCAAATGGAGGATTTCTGAAACTTTTGAACGACGGAACAATTAAAAAGAAAATTCAGGAAAGTGCTGCAAAAGAACAGGAATTATTTGATTCAAAAAAAGAAGTTTTATTAGGAACGAATAAATATCCAAACAAAGAAGACAAAATGAAACATGATTTAGAATTGTTTCCTTTTGTAAAAATAAAACCAAGAAAAACATTAATTACACCCATAATAGAAAAAAGATTAGCCGAGAAATTAGAACAAGAACGATTAGAACTTGAATAATCTCTTTCAAAGTAATTAATAACCCAACAAACGAAGTGTCTCCATGATAAGAAAAGACCTTAAACATATAACGTTAGATGTTAAAAGTCACGAGTTAGGCGGGCCAACTCATAACTCAAAACCCCTAACTCATAACTTCATAACCGCTGAAGGTATTGAGCTTAAAAAAACATACTCTGAAAAAGATCTTGAAAATCTAGAATTTCTTGATTTTGGAGCCGGCTTTGCGCCGAATTTACGTGGACCCTATGCCACAATGTATGTAAGACGCCCATGGACTATTCGTCAGTATGCAGGTTTTTCAACTGCAGAAGAAAGTAATGCTTTTTACAGAAGAAATTTAGCTGCAGGACAAAAAGGACTTTCAATTGCATTTGATTTGCCAACGCATCGTGGTTACGATTCAGATCATGAAAGAGTTGTCGGCGATGTCGGGAAAGCAGGTGTTGCAATTGATTCTGTTGAAGACATGAAAGTATTGTTTGATCAGATTCCATTAGATGAAATGTCGGTTTCCATGACTATGAACGGTGCTGTTTTACCTATTATGGCTTTTTATATAGTAGCGGCTGAAGAACAAGGTGTTGCAATTGAAAAACTATCCGGAACCATTCAGAATGATATTTTGAAAGAATTCATGGTGCGTAACACTTATATTTATCCTCCTACACCATCAATGAAAATTATTGCTGATATTTTTGAATTTACGAGCAAAAAAATGCCCAAATTCAATTCTATTTCAATTTCGGGTTATCATATGCAGGAAGCCGGAGCAACTGCAGATATTGAATTGGCCTATACTTTAGCAGATGGTTTAGAGTACATTAGAACCGGACTATCAACCGGAATGACAATTGATGACTTTGCTCCTCGCCTTTCTTTCTTTTGGGCCATTGGAATGAATCATTTTATGGAGATTGCTAAAATGAGAGCCGGAAGAATGATTTGGGCGAAATTAATTCAGCAATTCAATCCAAAAAGTGATAAGTCATTAGCTTTACGAACGCATTGTCAGACAAGTGGCTGGAGTTTAACAGAACAGGACCCTTTTAATAATGTAGCCAGAACTTGTATCGAAGCAACTGCCGCTGCTTTTGGAGGTACACAATCTTTACATACCAATGCACTTGATGAAGCAATTGCCTTGCCTACCGATTTCTCTGCAAGAATAGCACGTAATACTCAGATCTTTTTACAAGAAGAAACTAAAATCACAAAAACTGTTGATCCTTGGGCGGGAAGTTACTATGTTGAAAGTTTGACAAATGAACTTTTAGAAAACACTTGGAAACTTATTGAAGAAGTCGAAGAATTGGGTGGAATGACAAAAGCTATTGAAGCCGGAATTCCAAAACTGAGAATTGAAGAAGCTGCAGCAAGAAAGCAGGCACGAATTGATAGCGGGCAAGATATTATTGTTGGTGTAAATCAATTTAGATTAGAGAAAGAAGATCCGTTGCATATTTTGGATGTTGATAACCAAATGGTTCGTAAACAACAAATTGAACGTCTGGAAGATATAAAAGCAAAAAGAAATACTGAAAAAGTAAATCAATCACTGGAAAAATTAATTCATTGTGCCAAAACCGGACAAGGAAACTTACTGGAAATCGCAACCGAAGCGGCTCGCGAAAGAGCAACATTAGGCGAAATAAGCGATGCTCTGGAAAGTGTTTTTGGCAGGTACAAAGCACAAATTAAATCCTTTAGCGGTGTGTATAGTGCAGCAATAAAAAATGACGAAAATTTTGCAAAGGCAAAACAACTAGCTGATGCCTTTGCAAAACAAGAAGGAAGACGCCCAAGAATTATGATTGCCAAAATGGGACAAGACGGGCATGACAGAGGTGCAAAAGTAGTGGCCACAGGCTACGCCGATGTAGGTTTTGATGTTGATATTGGTCCACTTTTCCAAACTCCCGCTGAAGCTGCAAAACAAGCTGTTGAAAATGATGTCCATATATTGGGTGTTTCTTCTTTAGCTGCAGGACATAAAACTTTGGTTCCGCAGGTTATCGAAGAACTTAAAAAACATGGTCGCGAAGATATTATGGTAATTGTGGGTGGTGTTATACCAGCACAAGACTATCAATATTTATTTGATGCCGGTGCAGTAGCCATTTTTGGACCAGGAACAAAGATTAGCGAAGCAGCAATTAAAATTTTAGAAATATTAATTGATTAAATATATTCCATAAAAAAATCCCGATTAACTCGGGATTTTTTAATTTTTACTTTTTAGTCGTTTATTGTAGCGTTACTATCTGCTTCAATATAAGAGAGATCATAACCGCCAAAAGCTTTCATATAGCTTCTTAATGAAGTTCCATAGGCATCTCTAAAAAACCTGTTTCCCTTATTTTTAAAGAAGTTTTTGACTGATCCGGCACCACCAAGATGCGCAGCAGCTAAAATTCCAGATTCGGTAATGGCAATTCCGTTAATGATTTTTCCTTCATAGCGTTCGATTTCATTACGCAAAATCCATTTATTTTTGGATAATAGCGCAATAAATGCCTTTTCTTGCAAAGCAGGATCTTTTAAGAATGCTTTTCCACTACGAACACCAATAGATCTCAATGCCTGAGGACCAAATTGGTATTTGCCCATGTAACCAAGTGAATTTACCAAACGATATTTTCCCTGAGACTCTTTAAAAGCAACTGCTTCTTTAAAACCGATTAGATGATTTCCCGTGTATGGGACGTTTAATTTGTTTGATTCAGGATAATCATCCTTATCTAGCGATGGAAATAAGTATTCTGATCCATCTGTTTTTTCTATTAAAAACCAAGGTTTGGTTTCTAGATTAAAGGGTTTAAAACCCAAAGTTAAAAATGTAATAATAACGACTAAACTCGCATAAAAATACCATTTCTTTATCATAAATTGTTTTTCTTCAAAACGCTGTCACCCTCTTGAAATTTCTACGGTGCAAAGGTAAGCAAAAACAAACAATGCTGATATCCAACACATTACACGTTTTCAAAGAATACAAATATCTGCCCTAGCCCTTTATTAGTGCAGTTTTCGAGCGTTAATAAGCATTATTTATTTTCCTCAAAAACCTCAAAAAAATAAATCTTCAAAATATCATTTTTAGCAAATTTTTAGCAAATATGTTAAAATAACAATATTTAACTTACATGTTTTTCATTTTTTTTACATATAAATGAATGTCATTTTCTTTGGTTTTTTATTGCTCGAAATAAAAAAGTAAGAATGCAAATGTATTTTCTGCACTATAATTTTTCAAATTCACAACACTTCAAAAATTTCCATAAAAAAACCGAAGCTTTAACTTCGGTTATATTTTATGGAAATAATTTTCAAAAAAATTATCTCGTTACTCCTTGCTTAGCGATCCAGTCAGAATATTTTTTTGCATTTACATTATGTTCTGCTAAAGTTGAAGCAAACTCATGATATCCAAAACGCTCAACACTAGCACAAAAATAAATATAATCGTTTTTTTCTGGGTTTAATACTGCCTCAAGAGCTGTAATATCAGGCATTGCAATTGGTCCCGGAGGAAGCCCGATATTCACATAAGTATTGTAGGGAGACTTCATAACCAAATCATTATAAAAAACTCTTTTGATAACCTGATCAAAGTTATTGTCTCTTAATTTCAAGGCATAAATTACAGTTGGGTCAGCTTGTAAAGGCATTGCTAAACGCAAACGGTTCAAATACACTCCGGCAATTCTAGGTCTTTCATCTTTCTTAACGGATTCTTTATGAACAATTGAAGCTAAGATTGTTGCCTGAACAGGTGTTAAACCTTGTTCTTTTGCTTCTGCAATTCTTTTATCTGTCCAGAAATTGTGATATTCCTTGATCATTTTATCACGGAATTTTTCAGCAGAAGTATTCCAATATACTTCATAAGTATTTGGAATAAACATGGCGAAAACATTGTCTTCATTAAAACCATTAGCAGCCATGAAAGTCGAATCTTTAATCGCTTTCATTAAGGATAAACTATCCGCTTCAATTTCAGAACCAACTCTTCCGGCAAAATTCTCTAAACGTTCCTGATTGTTAAAAGCTAATTTAACCGGAACATTAGATCGCATTGCACGAACCAAATCCATATTATTCATATCTTTTTTAAGCAAAAAACGACCTGATTTTACATTTTCCGGATAGCTTCTTTTATTGGCTACCATTTCGAAGTTTTCAAAATTTTTAATATACGGCTCTAATATTTTTTTAACATCGGTATAATTTGCACCCGTTGGAACATAAACATACAGTTCTTTTTCCTCAAATTTGGTGTTGGCGCTAAAAATCCTGCTGATTAAAATAAATCCGTAAATCATTAAACCTGAAATTACGGCTACAGCAGTTATCGTGATAATTTTTTTTAAGCTCAAAGTCTAAATTTTAAATTTGTTTGTTAATTAACTGGTACATTGCCTCGTCTTGATAGTGGTTGTTCAGCAAGATCCAATCTTTTTTAATTCCTATTTTCTCAAAACCAAATTTAGTAAAAAGAGCTATACTTGCTACATTTTCGACACTAATATTTGCATAGAGCTGATGTAAATTTAAATTATAAAAAGCATATTTAATTAAAAGTTCTAATGCTTCAGAACCAATATTTTGTCTTTTATTTTCATTCTTTTGGATAACGATTCCAACTCCCGCTTTATTATTCTTCGGATCAAATTCAAATAAATCAATTAATCCAATAGCAGGAAAATCTTCATCCTGACAAATAGCCAACCGCAATTGTTTGGCTTCATAAATGTCCTGATGTGCATTTTCAAGATACTGACGAACCAAAAAACGACTATATGGCGTATACGTATTGCTAACTTCCCAAATGCTCTGATCATTTTCCATCGCATACACAAACTCTAAATCATTAGGTTCTAATGCACGCAGATAGATATTTTCTCCTTTGAGTGTGATCATTGTAATTTTAGATTGTTGATTTTAGATTTTGACTTCTCTAATTTTTGGATTTTGGAATTTAAAAATTGGATTTTTTTAAATTTCAATTGTTCCCTTAAAAACAAATTTTGCAGGACCAGTTAAGAAAACATTGGTAAATTGATCTCCAACTTTATCAAAAGAAACAACTAGTTTTCCTCCTTCAACATTTAAATTAATGGATGTTTTGTCAGTTTGACCTATCGCGTTCATTGCAATTGCAACTGCTGTTACTCCTGTTCCACAGGCTAACGTTTCATCTTCAACACCTCTTTCATAAGTACGAACAGAAAAAGTATCATCATCAATTTTCTTTACAAAATTGACATTGCTTCCTTTTTCTCCATATAATTCTCCGTAACGAATCGATGCTCCATTATCTTTTACATTATAGTTTTTCAAATCTTCAACAATTTGAACATGATGCGGAGATCCAGTATTTAAAAAAGTATAAGAATCTTTCTTTAGTATTTCATCTACATCAATCATTTGCAAAGAAACAATGGCATCATTTCCAACAGAAGCATGATGTAATCCGTCCGTTGCCATAAAAATTGCCTGATTCTTGATCACGCCCAATTGATTTGCAAAAGCTACCAAGCAACGACCTCCGTTTCCACACATCGAACTTTCGTTACCGTCAGAATTGTAATAAACCATTCTGAAATCAGTATCCGAATCATTTTCGAGTAAAATAAGTCCGTCAGCGCCAATGCCAAATCTTCTGTCGCACAATTGCTCAATCAGTTGAATATCTTCCTTTGGGAAAAAATTAGTACGATTGTCAATCATTACAAAATCATTGCCCGTACCTTGATATTTATAAAATTCTATTTGCATTTTTAGTCTATTAATAAGTACAAAAGTACGAACTATTAATTAATGAAATGTTAATCAATGTTAAAGAGCGTTAAAGCATTTTTTGAAATAATTTTTTCCTTTAATTTTACGTTAGTAACTTAAACATAAATCCTAATTATGAAAAGATTTTCAAGCTTATTTTTAGTGTCATTACTAAGTGGTGCTACTACACTTGGTGCTTACAAATTATTATTTGATGGCAACAATTCTTTTTTTGGAAGAGAAAATTCTGTTGTTACGCTCGCCCCCAATTCATTTGGCAGAAATGTTGCATTGTCAGCTGAAACAGTTGATTTTACAGCTGCTGCGGATAAGACAATCCATACTGTTGTTCACGTAAAGAATGTTTCAAGAAGAACAGTCAGTAATCCGATGATGGAATTTTTCTATGGATACGGTGGTCAACAACAACAGGAACAAGTAGGAACTGGTTCTGGTGTTATTATTTCTGAAGATGGATATATCGTGACGAATAATCACGTAGTTAAAGACGCTTCAGAAATTGAAATTACCTTAAACAACAAGAAATCATATACGGCAAAATTGATTGGTACCGATTCAAAAATGGACATCGCACTATTAAAAATCAATGCCGATGAAAAACTACCTTACACTGCTTTTGCAAATTCTGACAATGTAAAAATTGGCGAATGGGTTTTGGCAGTTGGTAATCCGTACAACCTTACATCAACTGTAACTGCGGGAATTGTTTCGGCGAAAGCCCGAAATTTAGACACCAGTGGTATTCAGTCATTCATTCAGACTGATGCAGCTGTAAATCCTGGAAATAGTGGTGGAGCGTTAGTAAATACTAGAGGAGAATTAATTGGAATTAACACGATGATTTCGTCAATGACCGGATCTTATGTTGGATATTCATTTGCAGTTCCGTCTAATATCGCCAGAAAAATTATCGAAGACATTATGGAATTTGGTAATGTTCAAAGAGGTATTCTAGGTGTTGAAGGTGGTGAATTAAATAGTACTGCTTCAAAAGAATTAGGAGTAACTCAAACTCAGGGATTTTATATCAGTAAAGTTTCTAAAAATTCCGGAGCAGAAAAAGCGGGCCTTACAAAAGGAGATATCATTGTAAAACTAGATGATCAAAACATTGCAACTTATGCTGATCTTTCTGGGTACATCAACACAAAACGACCAAACGATGTTGTCAAGGTTACTTATATGAAAGACGGGCAAACCAAAACAGTTCCGGTAACTTTAAGTAAAAATGAATTTTTTAGTACCGAATTTAAAGGTATAGAATTAGAAAATATCGATGCCGCTGATAAAAAGAAATTCAGAATTGATTATGGTGTAAAAATTAAAAACATAACCAATGACAATTTAATGCAATATCAAAATGAGTTGCAAGGAAATATTATTTTAAGCATTGATAATGTAAAAGCAACAAATGTTGAAACCGTTTCGAAACTTTTAAGCAAAAAAGACGAAGGACAAAGTGTCCGTATCGAAATGATAAACAGAAATGGAGAAATCTTCAGAATCATTATTTAGTCGCAATTATCAGTCTCAGTCTTCAGTCAAAAACTGAAAACTGAGACTGGGACTGAAACTCAAAAAAAGCCATCTTAAGAAATTAAGGTGGCTTTTTTATTTTCAAAAATAAATCACAAAATAGTTTACGAAATCGATTGAAATGGATACTTTTGCGCCAAATTTAAAAATAGTCGTCTATTTATTTTTTCAATTTGATCAATTATGAGTAAAAAAACTTTATACCAAAAAGAGGTATCATTACAAGTCGACCGAAGAAGAGCTGGTGTCGAATTAATAAAAGTCATAAGCGATTTATGGTATGACAAATCCATCGAAATGGTTCTATTCAAAAACCAATTATTGGATAAAAATGTCAGTGATATAATCAATTTACATCAATACGCAGGTGAATTCGTAGGAAAGCCCATTAGTGTCTTTGATTCTGTTGAAATTGCAAAAGTAATTTTGTCCTTAGATTTTCCACCTGCAAAATTAGATTTAGGAAAACTTACCTACGAATATCTTTTAGAAGAAGAGAAATATCCGGATGCAAGATATTTTGTTATGGAAAAATTGAAAAAAGCAAAATCAACAAAAGAAATTCAGCCAAAAGATGTTGTTTTATATGGATTCGGTAGAATTGGACGTTTGCTAGCAAGAGAATTAATGTCAAAAACCGGCAAAGGAAACCAATTGCGTTTAAGAGCAATTGTAACCCGCGACAAAAATGACGCTTCAATTTTAGAGAAACGAGCTTCTCTATTACGTTACGATTCAATTCATGGGGATTTTCAGGGATCAGTAATTGCAGATCCAAAAAATAATGCCCTAATTATAAACGGAACCACTGTTCACATTATAAATGCCAATACTCCCGAAGAAATAGACTACACACAATACGGAATCAACGATGCCTTAGTTATTGATAATACTGGTGCTTTTACAACTGAGGAAACGCTAAAAAGGCATTTAACTTCAAATGGAGTTAGCAAAGTTTTATTGACTGCACCTGGAAAAGGAGTTCCAAATATCGTTCACGGCGTTAATCATACTGAATATAATCCTGACGAAATAAATATTTTTTCTGCAGCATCCTGCACTACAAATGCCATAACACCAATTTTAAAAGCAGTTGAAGATACTTTAGGGGTTACAAAAGGTCACTTAGAAACCATTCATGCTTATACAAACGATCAGAATCTGGTTGACAATATGCATAAAAAATACCGTCGCGGAAGAGCTGCTGCATTAAATATGGTTATTACCGAAACTGGTGCCGGAACTGCAGTTGCAAAAGCAATTCCATCCCTTGAAGGAAAATTAACTTCAAATGCTATCAGAGTTCCCGTTCCAAACGGATCGTTGGTGGTATTAAACTTAGAAGTTAAAAAAGCTACCTCTATAGCAGGAATTAATAAAATAATGAAAAAATACGCTTTAGAAGGAGAACTTGTAGAGCAAATCAAATATTCTTTAAATAATGAATTAGTTTCTTCTGATATAGTGGGAACTTCTGCTCCATCGATTTATGACAGCAATGCAACAATTGTTTCTAAAGACGGTAAGAACATCGTACTTTACATTTGGTACGATAATGAATATGGATATAGTCACCAGGTAATTCGTTTAGCAAAGTACATTGCTAAAGTTAGACGTTTTACTTATTATTAATATAAAACTAAAACCAACTATTCTCAAAACCATCAAGTTTTCTTGGTGGTTTTTTGTTTATTTTAAATTGGAAGAACTGTCGTACTTTTTACTTCTGAAATCACAAAAACAGTGTTAATTAAGGAAACTTCAGGCAAGATTGATAATTTTTTTTGATGAAAATGGTGATAGCTTTCCATATCAGGAATGATAATTTTAAGCATATAATCGAAATTTCCAGAAACGTAATTACATTCAACCACTTCCGGTAAATTAAGAATGGATTGATTAAACCCTTCAGAAGTATCGTAAGTCTGTTTCGTTAAGGTAACCTGGCAATAAACAGTAAGATTATTTCCGAGTTTTTTCTTGTTCAAAATAGAAACATATTTCTCTATAACTCCCTCTTTCTCAAGGCGTTTAACCCTATCATGAACAGGAGTCAGAGATAGATTTATTTTATTTGCAATGTCCTTTAAAGTGTAATGGGCATTTTCCTGCAAAAGTCGTAAGATTTTTTTGTCAATTTCATCTAAAGCCATAACGAAAACGTTTTCTTAAATTAGTAAAATTTAGTCTTTTTTTCTTTTTTGAGAAGCCTAAACCTATCCAAAAAGAATATTTTTCTGTAAAAGTATAAAATAAAATAATATTTTCTTATTTATACCTCCAATATCAATAATATATTCTCTATCAGTAGCTTTGTAAAACAAATTCAAGAAGATAACAAAAAAATATAACAAGATGATAATAGGTGTTCCAAAAGAAATAAAAAACAACGAAAATCGTGTAGCATTAACTCCAGCTGGTGTTTCTGAAATGAAAAAACATGGACATACAGTTTATGTACAAGCAACTGCAGGTGTAGGAAGTGGATTTAGCGATGATGAATATGCAAATGCAGGAGCAGTAGTTTTAGGAACTATTGAAGAAGTTTATGCAATCGCAGAAATGATCATTAAAGTAAAAGAACCAATTGCTTCTGAATATCCTTTAATCAAAAAAGATCAATTGCTTTTCACTTATTTTCACTTTGCTTCATCAGAGCCATTAACTCATGCCATGCTTGAAAAAGGTGCAGTTTGTTTAGCTTATGAGACAGTTGAAAAAGCAGATCGTAGTTTACCATTATTAGTACCGATGTCTGAAGTTGCTGGTCGTATGGCAATTCAACAAGGAGCAAAATATCTTGAAAAACCATTGAAAGGAAGAGGAATTCTTTTAGGTGGTGTTCCAGGTGTACCGCCAGCTAAAGTATTAGTTTTAGGTGGAGGAATCGTTGGAACTCAGGCTGCAAAAATGGCTGCTGGTTTAGGTGCTCAGGTAACTATTATGGATTTAAGTTTGCCACGTTTACGTCAACTTGACGATATCATGCCAGCAAATGTAAATACAGAGATGTCAAACCATTACAATATTACAAGAGCAATTAAAGATGCAGATTTAATTGTTGGAGCTGTTTTAATTCCAGGAGCAAAAGCACCTCACCTGATTACTCGTGATATGCTAAAATTAATGCGTCCGGGAACTGTTGTAGTTGACGTTGCTGTAGATCAGGGAGGTTGTATTGAAACTTGTACTCCTACAACACACGAAAATCCAACTTTTATTATTGATGATATCGTTCATTATTGTGTGGCTAATATGCCAGGAGCTGTTCCTTATACATCAACACTAGCTTTAACTAACGCAACTTTACCTTACGCGGTACAATTAGCTAACAAGGGATGGGAAAAAGCTTGTAACGAAAACGAAGAATTGAAAAAAGGATTAAACATTGCTAACGGAAAAATTCTTTACAAAGGAGTTGCTGAGGCATGGAATCTTCCTTACAACGAAGAATTAGTGTTAGCAAACGCATAGTGCTAACATTATAATAAGTGCTTACTAAAAAACACTACTCAAAAGGCTTTTCTTAACTGAAAAGCTTTTTTTTTATGTATAAAAAAACCTGTCATATTTTATGACAGGTTTTACTTTTATATATAAATAGAAAAACTATTTTTTCTCGATTTTCTCGATTTTCTCGTCTAAAACTTCTTGCAACACTTTTGCCTCAGTTCCATTAGGAAAACTAACTTTAATTTTTTGAGCTATTGTTGGGGCAATTTCAGTAATCGCTTTTTTATCGTATGATTCTCCTTTTTTAATGTGCCATCCGTAAAAAATAGCAGGCACATGAGTATCATAACTATAAGGAGTTCCGTGAGAAGTTCCTGTAACAGAATATTCCATATCTCCTGGCTTATTGATGATAACCATATCACCATCCTGAGTAACATCATATCCTTTTGCAACAAAATTCAAATAATAATCATTTCCAGAATTAGCTAAAATTTCTTCTTCCGTATACACTTTCTTAATTTGTGGAAGTGAAATCATATACTCTTTAAAAGCTTGTTTTACTTTTGTTAACTCCAAACCTTTATCTTTAATTATTTGTTTATTGAAGAAAATATTGAAGTTAGAATAATTTAGTAACAAATCAACACCAAAAGTTTTTATAGAGAAATCCTGAAGATTTTTTCTAAAGTCTTTTGAAGGAAAATTATCTACATTGTATTTACGATCTTTCAAATAAATAACATTTTCGGCACCAGCATGATCAGCTGTTAAGAAAAGCAAGTAATTCCCTTTTCCAACTGTTTTATCCAAATAAGCTAAGAAGTCAGCAATAGTCTGATCTAATCTTAAATAAGTATCCTGAAGCTCCATAGAACGTGGCCCTAACAAATGTCCCACATAATCTGTAGAAGAAAAACTAACAGTTAAAAAATCGGTAATATTATCCTTTCCTAATTCTTCTTTTTCAATAGCTTTTTTAGCAAACTCAGCTAACAAATCATTTCCATAAGGAGTAGCTCTCAAAATTCCGGCATCATTTTTCTCATACATTGTTTTCAAATCATATGGAAAAACTGGTGCAGCACTACCATATAATTTACCTTCATAAGGGTTATTATCAGGTAAACTCTCATTATAAGTTGAAGCTGGCTTATACAAATCCCAGCCTTTGTTAATATATGTCATGTAATGTTTCTCATTATTAAACTGAGTCACCCATTCCGGCAATTTTTCACCATAAAAAGTACTAGAAATAAAAGAGCCAGTTTTACTGTACCAAAAAGCCCAATTAGCAAAATGACCCGCTGGCAAAATTGCACCACGATCTTTAAGACTCATTCCAATAACTTTACCTTCAAAATTGGTAGCCATTCTTACTTCATCCGTAATAGTAGTACTTTGAAGATTTTTAGGAGACATTGCGCCTTCTTCAACTGTTCCATCTCCAACTATTTTTACACCAGCATCATCTGTACAATACATTTCTTTTCCAGTTGTTCTGCTAAACCATTCGTTACCAACAATTCCATGTGTCGCTGGTGTCGTCCCAGTATAAATTGAAGCATGTCCCGGAGCCGTATAAGTTGGCATATAATTATAATGCATATTCTGAAAAGTATACCCACTATTCATTAATTTCTTAAAACCATTTGGAGAAAAGTCATCTGAAAATCGATATAAATATTCCATTTTCATTTGATCAACTACAATACCTACAACTAACTTAGGCCGTTGTTGAGCACTTAAATTTGAGATAACAAACAATGTTAACAATACAATACTTTTTTTCATACTTAAATTATAATATTTTACACAAAAATACAGATTCACATTTAAAATGGCTAACTGAGGCTAAATTAAAACCGAAAATTGATTTATATTTAACAGAAACAAGATGATATATTGTTGAAAGAATACGAATATTTTGGGCGTTTCCCTTCGGGCCGGGCTGTCTGCTGTATCTTTTGCTACAAAAGTTTGGTTTGGGAAAAAAGTTTCAGGGAATCGCAAAAGGATGCCGCTCCCATCTGAGCGCAGTCTATGAC